>CANQFC010000003.1 GCA_947598155.1 uncultured Clostridia bacterium | reverse complement strand
TAATATCCCCCTCTTGATATATATTCTACATCAACAGGGGGCTTTTTTCTATTGTCCATTTTTTACGGACTTGTTCACTTTCCCAACGGGGCTTTTTCTTTTTTATTTAGTTTTTTGTTCTTACCGGCTCGCCGTACTCTCGTTTCATAGCTTCCATTGAAACAATCCATTGTTTACCGAATTTGCAAACATCAACACCGTTTACAAGCTTGCCGTATGCAATAGCCTTGCGGAGTGTACTTTCGTTCAGATTCCAAAGGAATGTTGCATCGCTGAAAGCCATAAGTCCGTCAAAGGGCGTGTCAATTTCTTCACCGTTTGCCCAAAGTTCATCGCAGGAGATGTCAATATCATCGTTCCATATAATGCCGTAACCGCCTTGATCAACAATCACAGATCTGAAAAGCTCGATTGAATCTTTAAGGGGTAAAAAGAAACTATACTTTTCAAAAAGCGGCGCTACATCATAAATTTTTGTTACGCCCTCGGTAAACTGAACGCTGAGCTTATAATCAGGCAGAGCGTTTACATTTTTAACCTTATGGAACATACCAAAGCCTCCTTACTCAAGCGGAGAAAGAGTAATAAACTCTTGGGTTTCCCAAATCTTCAAAAGCTCATCCTTGTGCATATCGCTCCATTCGAGAACCATTTCAAGGGCTTTCTTGGGAAGCTCTCCTTCTAAAACAGTACCGTCGTTAATACATATCGCGGCCATATGTTCACCGTAAATTGCGTGGAAATGTGGCGGATTGTGTTCTGCCTGCTGAAAATACATACGGATAACGATTCCGTAAAATCTTGATAATACAGGCATAAGATAATCTCTCCTTTCACTTACATTATATCACGGTATCGTGATATTGTCAATAATGTTCAAAAAGGGCTTGCCCCGTCAAGGGCGTGGCAAGGCTGGGGACATACAAATGCGAAAGGGTTGCAAAGCAACCGAATAAAGCGGCGCTTTGGTAATTTCTATTTTTCCACGGTAAAGCTGCTGATATACAGCTTGTGCTTTATCGTAAATTTCTCCGGACAGGATTCAAGGAATTTCAAGTGCTTTTTACTCCACTTTTCAAATGTTTTTTTGTCCATTGACGCAAGCGTTCCTCTGCAGGCGCACATTCTGCCGTGCCAGCTTTCACGGGTGAAGGGCAGGTCGCAGTAAAAGCTCTCCGTCTCCCTGCCGGGGAATATATCGTCAAACATATCTTTCGCCCCGTTCGCGCCGGGCGTCCAGTTTTTGTTTGTCTTTTTTACAAGCTCATGGCTTGTTTTCGCTATCTCATCGTCTAAGGTATAAGCCAAATATATTTTTATGAACTTTCCGCCCGGTTTTATCATTCTTTTGATTTCGGAAATAATCTTTTCACGCTCAAAATACCAAAAGCACTGCGCCGCAGTAATGCAGTCAAAGCTGTTGTCTGGGAGCCCCGTATTTTCGGCGGGCGCAACAATATAATTTATTTTTTGACCATTTTCCTCCGCATTTTTGCGGGCGTAATCTATCTGTTCCTTTGTAATGTCTACTGCCGTAATCTGCGCCCTTTCATTGTATAAATTCTGGGGCAGTATCCCCGTTCCCGTGCCCAAATCAAGCCAGCTTGTGTTATCAGCCGCAACGCTCAAAAGGCGAAGTCTGTCATACAGCTCTTTGGGGTAAATATCTCTGAATTTCGCATAATCCGAGCTTGTAAGCCCCCAGTCAAAGCCTTTTCCGTTGTCAATATTCTTTTTGTAAAGCATACTAAATCCTCCAAAAAAAAAACTGCTGATAAATATAATGTATTTATCAGCAGACAGATAATTATTAAAACAGATAATTATTTAACGTGTGACCGATTATTCGCTGTCGCCGCAATCATCGCAGTCACAGTCAACGTCAAATTCAAGCTCTGTGCCGCAATTAGGACACTCCGCCGAACCCTCCATAACGATGTCCTCGTCGAAATAAACCGTTTCGCCGCAGTTAGGACATTTAACCTCATACATATCGTCGTCGGAATCACAGTCACAGCAGTCATCGCATTCGTCATAGAAAATCTCCTCAAGCTCAGCGAGATCTTCGTCAACCGCGTCAAGCTGCTCCGTAACAAGACCCATTTCGTCGTCAAGGTCTGAAACCGTAAGAGCAATATCCTCAAGTACATCGAGAATTTCGTTTAAAACTTTTGTTTCTTTTTTGTCACCGTCAAAGTCCATTCCCTCGACAAGGCCTTTAAGATGAGCTACTTTTTCAGTAATTGTCATTTTAATCACATTGCCTTTCCGGCTACAATATTATTCACGATGTACCCTTGTTGTAGCCGTACAAGGCGTGATTTAATTCAGCCGACTCAAAATTATGCCAAAGGCAAATTCCGGCGGCAATATAAATACGGGGCAAGCCCCTTATTGAACCGAAACAGCGCGGGCGTCCACACTGTTTTCCGCCTAAAATTATGCTCTGCCCAAATATTCGCCCGTGCGAGTGTCTATCTGAATCATTTCGCCCTCGTTAATAAAGAGCGGAACCTTTATCTCCGCGCCCGTTTCAACTGTTGCAGGTTTTGTGGCGTTTGTCGCCGTGTTGCCCGCAAAGCCGGGGTCGGTCTTAGTAACCTGAAGATTTACAAACGTCGGCGGTTCAAGTCCGAAAACATTTCCTTTATATGAGAGAATTTTGCAAACCATATTTTCTTTTACGAATTTGAATGAATCGGGAAGGTCGCTCTGGGCGATAGGCGTCATTTCAAAAGTTTCGCTGTCCATAAAATAGTAAAGGTCGCCGTCGGTGTATGAGTATTCCATATCTCTTCTCTCAATAAACGCCGTCGGGAATTTCGCCGTGGGGTTGTAGCTCTTTTCAACAACCGCCCCCGTGATAACGTTTTTTGTTTTAGTTCTTACGAAAGCGGCGCCTTTGCCGGGTTTAACGTGCTGAAACTCAATAACCTGAAGAACCTGCCCGTCCTCTTCAAAAGTAACTCCGTTTCTGAAATCACCTGCTGAAATCATTGATATTATTCCTCCGTTTTATAATTAAATTCACTGACATTTTACAATAAATAACCATATATTTCAAGTGCTTTTTAATAAATCACGGGATAATTATATAACTTTGGGCGCCGTTTTCGTTAAGTTCACTGTAAAACTGACGGTTTTCGGGTCTGTCTTTCACCGTCGGAATGCAATTTAACGTTGAAAAATTATTTTTTGCGCGGTCGTTCAAAACCTTCCACATATCACCCACATATTTTGCGTAATTCTCTGAATCCGGTATCTCCGGCGAGCAAGCCGCGGCCGCGGAATCGAAAAGCGTTCCTCCCCATCTTTCGCCGTCGCCTTCTATTCCCTCAAACGAAAAGCCGAGGATTACGGGGCATTTTCCGGATTTTTCAACCGCCTTTTCAATGAAATTCAGCAAAATAAAGTTGCGTGAAAGCGAGGCGTCATTTTCGGTAAACACGGGAGGATTTTCTTTCGATGCGGGAAATTCAACGCTCTGAAGGTAAATGCAGTCCGCGCCGAAATCCGCCGCCTCTTCAATAACCGTTAAAATGTAATTTTGAGCGCGGCTGTCCGCAGGGTTGAGCCAAACCTTGCCGGAAAGCGCGCTCGGGGCGTCAAACCACGGCTCGGTGAGCTTATCGTCGGCATAAACATAAGCGCCCGTCCTCTGAGGAGCGTATGAATCGCAGAAACAGTATATCCTTGCCAAAACCGCGAATCCCTCGCCCTTAATTTGCTCAATTACGCTTTGGGAAATTAGGTTTTTCCCGTTATAATTTTCCGAGGCGCAAGGGAACAAAACGCCGCCGTCCTCATCCTTAAAATCGAGCATTATCGCATTAAAGCCGTTCTTTTTTGCGTTTTCAAGTTTTTTGCTTAAATCGTTTTCATCGCCTAAAATGCCGTTTTCAATGCACAGCACCTTCAGCTTGCCGATATTGTCGGCGGAAACGACTTCGGCTTTCTCGTCCTTTGGCTCATCGGGAATAGGTTTTCTTGACAAATCCCTGAAAAACAGAAACAGCACGAAAACCGCGGCGGCAAGCGCCAAAGCACAGCAGGTGAGAAGAATTTTATTCCGCCGCTCCCGTTTTTTAGTCCGTTTGCTTTCGCCTATCGCGTAGACGGCGCCCCTTTGAGTCGGATATTTTTTTGAAAATTCGTAAAACCCCCGAAGGCGTCTTTTGTTCTTATTATCCATACAGAAAATCCTTTATTTAAGTCCCATAAAGCCAAGCGAGAGAAGAGCCGTATAAATGAACAGCGCGGGAGTCCCTTTAAAGCATTTCGGAACGCTCGTATTAAGGTCAAGCCGTTTAAGGCCCTCGTTAATCAATAGCACGGCGACAAGAAAGGCGAGCCCTGCTCCGAGCCCCGCTCCTATGCTTTCGGTAAACGTAAACGCCGAGCGGTAATTGATGTAAGGCACTGCCATAACAAGCGTGTTAAACGCCGCAATGCTGATTCTGCGAACAGTTTTCGGCTGAACTTTACCGTAAATCTGAACGGCCGCCATTGTCAGAATATAGACGGCAAATACGACCGCCGAAAATACCGCGATATGAAAAAACTCGCTTGAAGAGTGAAATTTCGGGATAAACTCCAGCGCCGCGCAAGCGGCGGAAACCGTCACCGAAAAATAAGTCATAAACATCGCGAGCGGTATGAGTTTTCTGGGTTTCGCGCTCATACGCACCGCTTCGCTTACCCCGTAACCGCCGTTAAATATTAAATTCTGCATCAACGACACATAAAGCGAAGCGTATAACAGTTCAAATATTATTCTCATTCCTCGCCACCGCCTTTGACGTCGTTTTCATTTTCTTTTTCCTTTTCTTTATAGCTTTCAAGGTCAGTGAGCATATCCGAAAAGTCGTCAAGATACGTTCTTTCCTCTGATTTGTTCAGCTCTTCCAATATCATTTCGTTTTTGGTTTTTTGCTCGCTTTTTATTTTTTGAGATTTTTCTTTATCCTGTTTTCGCTTTCTGTTATTACGCGCCTTTTCCGCCTTTTCTTTTTCGGGTTTCCTTGAAATGTCCCGTCGGATTCTAAGCGGCGAATCCGCGTCGCCCGAAGAGGCCGATGGCTCCTCGCCGTCGTCATACGGGTTAAAGTCGTCGTTCATAAGCTCCCGCAGGGAACCTCGGAGGGATTGGCGCACCTCAGACGTATTGAACGCTCTGTCGGGAGAGGATTGAGGATATTTTTTGTAAATATAAAATTTCAGCATTGCCGCGAAAAATCCGAGTATAAGCAGTCCTCCGAACGGGGTCAGCATTGCGGAAAAGCTGACGGGCAGACCCAACGCTTTGCCGCCCAACGTGCCGCTCCCGATTATTTCACGCAAAAATCCCGTTAAAACGGTAACCACGCCGTAACTCACAGACACTGATACTGCGTCAAGAAAGCTGTCCTTAACCGTTCTCTTTACGGCGACTCGCTCGCAGTGAAGCGCCAGCAGAGAATTAACCGCCATAAGCGGCAAAAATACGCCGAATTCAAGGGAAATACTCGGTATAAACCTTGTTACAAGATACATTATCGGGTAAACGATTAATGTGCCGACTAAGAAATATAGCGGCACCCTGACATATCTTTTTACATTTTTCAAAAAGCGCGAAGTCAACACCTCGCATACGATAAGCTCCAGCGCCGTTACAACAGCCAAAAACACAGCGGATTTAAGCGATGACGCAATAGCGACAACAGGGCACAGCCCTATCGCCTCCAAAAGTAGGGGGTTCCTTATGACGGCGCTTGTACGAATCATTCTGAGATTTTTTACTCTTTCGGTTGCATTAACGCCGACTTTATTTTGCATCACCGTCACCTCCCGTCTCCGCCGCAAACGCGGTATGTAAATCCTCAATAGGGGAGAAGTTTTCCGAAAGTTCTTCTGTTTGAGCGCCGTCCCCGCTCTGCGCAATAATTTCTTCGTCGGAAATATCGGGGATTTCGTTTAAAATTTCCTCCGGCACTACGCCGGCCGCCCCCTCGGTCTCTTGATAGGGCGCGTCATTGTCTATTTTCCGTTTCTCATATTTTGTCAGCGGAAGCTCGTCAAAAAGACTCGCGGTCGCGTTCATAATAAGAATACCGAAAGCTATTGAATCCTCGGTCTTTCCGAAATATCTGAACGTCATACAAACGGAGCCGCTGACAAGCCCCCAAACAGCCGATGAGAAAAGCCTTGACGGGATAACCGACGGATATGTCATAAAAAACACCGCCGAAAACAGCAACATTCCTCCGCACATTTCCATTGTGAGCGACGTCAAAGCGCCCGCCTTTACCCGCGGGAACATAATTGAAAACAGTGACGCCGATATAAGAAAGGCAACCGCAGGAACCGCGTTTTTAGGGTATCTTATCAGTAAAAACAAAAGAGCGCCCAACAGCATAATGACAAAGCCCGTGCCGATAGCGGACGGCATTTGGCCCGTCAGTATCTCAAGCACTACGGCTGAATTAAGCTTTATTGAAGTTCCTGACTCCAAGAGCGAAGTCAGCGAGAGCCCCGGCTTGTCGCTTTCAAAAAAACCGCCCGGGAGCTGAGAATAAGCGAATATTTTATCTTTAAAGCAGAGCGCCGTAAAGCAAAACGCCGCCGCCGCAGGCACAAACGGCGAGTTCTTTGCCGTACCGAATGGGAGCATACACACCGTTACCGCGAAAACGGCGGCAAAAAACGGTATATACAGCGGCACAGACGCGGGTAAAAGCAGGGCAATCATAAGCCCCGTTGCAAGACCCGATAAATCGCCGTGCGGATAGTCGCTTTTTGATATTTCCTCGCATATTTTTTTACAAGCGCAGGCAGTAATGACCGAAACCGCCGTTATCGCCAGCGCCCGTGAGCCGTACGCGCAGACGGACAGAACCGATAAAGCCGAAAGCATACACACAAAGCTCAGCATAATTTTTCTTGTTTCAAAAAATTCCTTCGGTTTTTGCGGTTTTACAAAATTTTCCAAAATAAGCTCTCCTCAAACGCCGCGTTCAAACGCTTTTCGCGCTTTTTCTTTAAATTCATCCATCGCTTTTTTTCTGTCGGGAGCGCCGAAAAGCGCGCTGCCCGACACGAAAACATTGGCGCCTGCCGCCGCGGCAACGCCTATGGTCTCGCCGTTTATTCCGCCGTCAACCTCAATGTCGGTTTTAAGCCCTCTTTTTCTTATTTCACTGCGTATTTTTCTTACTTTTTCCATTTGGTCCGCCATAAAGCTTTGACCGCCGAAACCCGGCTCAACCGTCATAACGAGCACCATTGAAAGCCTGTCAAGGAACGGCAAAACAACGTCTGCGGCGGTATTCGGCTTGACCGCCAGAGCGGGTTTCGCGCCGTTTTCAACTATTTTGTCTATCGTTTCACCAATATCGGACTCCGATTCCGTATGAAAACAGATAATATCCGCCCCTGCCCCGCAAAAATCCTCAATGTATTTTAACGGTTCGCTTATCATTAAATGAACGTCAAACGGCAGGCTCGTATATTTTTTTATGCACTTGCACACGGGGGCGCCCAACGTGATGTTCGGAACAAAATGCCCGTCCATAACGTCAATATGCAAAAGGTCGGCTCCGCACTCTTCCATACATTTAATCTCATCTGCCATTCTGCCGTAATCGCAGGAAAGAACGGACGGAGAAATTTTAATCATATTTTTCAACTCCCGAAAGCAATAACAGTCAACAGCCGTTTGGGTAAGGGGCTTGCCCGCCGAGCGGCGAGGCAACGGACGATTGAGGGAATCAGAAGGGGATTCTATACCCTACTTATTCCGAAACGGAACCCGCCGCCTATAACGGCGGGGAACAACTTTTCTAAGTTATACACTGTTATTTTACCATATTACGGCTGAAATTACAATAGAAAAGGCTTTTGATTAAATAATACATTTTTTGTCGTAAATAAATGTTTATAAATATGTTTTGTTGATTTTTATATTATTATATGGTAGAATAACTGTAAATACATCAAAAGGCGGTTCTATACCTTTGATGTTAAAGCGAGGTTGCGAAATGAATCCTTTTAAAGCCTTATCCGAATTGACTGTGCTGAATATAAAACACGTAAAGCAGTCATTTTCAATGGCGGGAAGTGAATTAAAGAAAAAATACAGCAGTACGCTTTTTGGCTGGGCATGGTCCATTGTCCGCCCCTTAGTTTTTATATTTGTCTATTGGTTTGCGATGTCGGTGGGCATTAGGGGCAATAAGCCGATAGTTCTTGAAAGCGGCGAAAAGGTGCCTTATATAATTTGGATGATTCCGGGCGTTGTGGCATGGTTTGTGCTCCAGGAAACTCTTTCGGCAGGCGTTGTCTGCGTAAGGCATAACAGCCATCTTGTCAACAAAATGCTTTTTCCCGTGGGTACTATCCCCGTATTCAGCACAATAAGCTATTTTTTCTCTCACCTTCTTATGATAGTAATATCAATAATAATTTTTGCATTGGCTAAATATCCGCTGACTGTTTATATGCTCCAACTGCCTTTTTACCTTATACTTTATTTCGTATTCTGCTGTATAGTCGCGACTTTGATTTCCACGCTCGGCGTTATCAGCCGTGATTTTGAGCAGTTTATTAAAGCGATTTTAAACGTTTTCTTTTGGTTGTCCCCCGTTTTGTGGCAGATTTCAAAGGTACATAACAAATATATCGCTTTTATTTTAAAGCTCAATCCGTTTAACTATTTTGTTACGGGCTACCGCGACTCTTTTTTGGGGCAGGCTTGGTTTTGGGAGCATCAGAAATACACGCTGTATATAATCGTATTTATTGTTCTTTCCGCTATGTTTACAGCCACTCTGCACAAAAAGCTCGCTCCCGAATTTGCGGATGTTCTTTAAGAGGTGTTTATAAATATGGAAAACGGCAATTATTCTGTTAAAGTTGAACATCTTACAAAAATATACAAAAAATACAAACGCCCGTGGTACCGTATCATCCACGCGTTTTCCTCAAAAGTCCCTTACAAAGAGTTTTACGCCGTGAAAGACCTTTCCGTTACCATACCAAAGGGCGAGGCGGTAGGAATTATCGGCAAAAACGGCAACGGCAAGTCCACTCTTCTGAAAATGATAACGGGCGTTACAAAAATGACCTCTGGCACCATTGAAACCGACGGCAGAATAGTGGCCATGCTTGAACTGACGTCAGGTTTTGACAAAGAGCTTACCGGCCGTGAAAACGCCTACATTAAAGGCAGAACAATCGGCCTTACAAAAGAGGAAATCAACGAGCGGATGGACTCGATACTGCAATTTGCCGATATAGGCGATTTTATTGACCAGCCGGTAAGAACATATTCAAGCGGTATGAAATCAAGGCTCGGATTTGCCGTAAGTGTAAATCTTGACCCCGATATTTTAATTGTTGACGAGGTGCTTGCCGTCGGCGATATGTCGTTCAAGCTAAAATGCCTTGCCAAGATGGAAGAATTCAGAAAGCAAGGCAAAACCATTCTTTTTGTCAGCCATGACCTTTCCACAATTAAAGCCTTTTGCTCATCGTGTATGTGGATTAAAAACGGCGAGCTGATGTACTACGGCCAAACGGGTAACGCCGTTCAAATGTATCAGGATTATCTTAAAGCGGAACGGCGGGCTGAAAACGAGTCGAGGCGCAAGGAAAACGCCGATTTACTTCTTACGAAGGACGATATGCTCCACCCCAACAAAGCGCGTCTTATCAACGGCTTAGGAGAAGAGCAAACAGTATTTACGGCAGGGGACGACATTGAGATTTCCGCAAATTACGAGGTAAACACTCCCGCGGACAGCCTTAACTGCGCGATAACCGTTTATGACAGCGAACAGAAAGAAATATTTTCCTCCGACAGGCAGGGCGAACAGTTTGTCATTAAAAACAGTCTCGGCAAGCACAAGCTTCACGTTGTACTGCATCAGCCTCAGCTTCTTGCGGGGCACTATTTTATAACATGCGAAATTTGGAACCCACAATCGGGCTTTGTCAGAGGCGTTATGAACAAAAAACCTTTTGAAATAAAATCCGACGCATTTATGGGTACGGGAATAATGTACATAGACTGCACCTGCACGAGCGCGTAACCGTTATGAAATTCTTAAACAAATTAAAATCAATGTTTGAAACAAACGTTATGTTTCGGCAGATTATCACGAATAATAAGGACATTCATTTCATCACCGAACGGCAAACCAAAGAGCTTCAAGGCGTTTTGCTCAGTATGATGAAGGATATTCATTTTGTCTGCGAAAAATATTCGCTGACTTATTTTCTTGGAGGCGGTTCGTGCCTGGGCGCTGTTCGGCATAAGGGCTTTATCCCTTGGGACGACGATATTGACGTAATTATGCCAAGAACCGATTACGACAGACTGCCCGAGCTTTTAAACGCCGAATTTCCCGATAAATATTTTTATGAAGAAATACGCATTAACGAGAAATACGACGCGAACTTTATGAAAATACGGCTTGTCGGCTCCGTTTGCCGTGAAATATTTGAAAGCGAACCCGAAAACGCAGGGATTTTTATCGACATAAATCCTCTTGAAAACGTTTATGACAACAAGCTTGCCCGAAAGCTTCACGGCTGCGTCTGTGAGCTTTTACTGCTTATTTGCTCCTGCGTAAGGCTTAAAAACAACGCCTCAAAAATTACTCCGTATATTACCGAAAAAAAACAGCTCGGCGTTATTGAGCGAAAACTTAGGTTAGCAAAGCTGATGTCCTTCTTCTCTTTGAGGAAATGGCTTCTTATAACCGAAAAAAACCTTTCCCGGTGCCGCAACACTGACAGCCGTTTTGTTTCAATTCCGACGGGCAGAAAGCATTATTTCGGTGAAATGCAGCCGAGAAACACGTTTGAAAAGGCCGTTTTAACGGATTTTGAGGACACGCAGTTTTATGTTATGTCAGGGTATGAAGCTTATCTTACGGGGCTGTTCGGCGAGGACTATATGACCCCTCCGCCCGAAAACAGCCGTGAGCGCCACGCTGTAACGGAGCTTAAATTCCCCGAAAAATATATGAAACAGTATTGGAGATTTTAAAATGAACTACGCTTTGATTTTCGCCGGGGGAACCGGTCAGAGAATGAATACAAAAAATAAGCCCAAACAGTTTCTTGAACTGAACGGCAAGCCCATCATCATTCATACTATTGAGCATTTTGAAAACCACCCGATGGTTGACGGAATCATCGTTGTCTGCTTAAAAGACTGGATTCCTTATATGAAAAAACTTCTTCAGAAATTTTACATTAACAAGGTAATCGGCGTTGTTGAGGGCGGAGATACAGGTCAGCACTCCATAAGGAACGGGCTTTTTGCGCTTTATGAGAACGAGAGCGTTCCCAAGGATTCAATCGTCCTCATTCACGACGGCGTGCGCCCCCTTATTAACGAGGAGACGATTACGGCAAATATCGAGTGCGTAAAGGCAAACGGCAACAGCGTAACGGTTACCCCCGCCATTGAAACAATAATCAGCGTTACCGAAAACAACGAAATAGACGAGGTAATGGACCGTTCGATATGCAGAATGGCGCGCGCCCCCCAAAGCTTTATTTTGCAGGATATTGTTGAAACGCACCGTAAGGCGGACTCTGAAAATTTCAGCGCCATTGACTCGGCTATGCTTATGTCGCATTACGGAGCGACTCTTCACGTTGTTGAAGGCCCCACCGAAAACATAAAAATTACAACTCCGTCTGATTTCTACATATTCCGCGCCATTACGGAAGCGAGAGAGAACGCGCAGATTCTTTAATGAGGAGATTTTATATGCCAAGCTCGGTTGAATTAAACGATATTAAATCTGTTACAGGCGACCCTGTCTGCAAAGAGCTTTTCAATTCTTCTGTGTTAATTACAGGCGCAACCGGCCTTATCGGTTCGTTCTTTATCAAATGTCTTATTGAATTAAACAAAACACAGAACGCAAACATCAAAATCTATGCCCTTGTCCGCAACAGACAGAAAGCGGAAAAAATTTTTGGGAATGAGGTAACGCTTGTCGTCGGCGATATTGTCAATGCCAAACCGTTTGATTTTGACGTTAACTACATTTTTCACGGCGCAAGCATTACAAGCTCAAAGGATATGGTAAATAAGCCCGTTGACACTATTGATATTGCCTTTAAGGGCACGGAAAATATGCTTAATGCCGCAAGAGAGCAGAAAAACTTAAAGGCGTTTGTCTACCTGTCATCGCTTGAGGTTTACGGCGTTACACCGCCCGAGCTCAAAATAATTACCGAAAACGATTACGGATATATTGACCAGCTAAACGTTCGCAGCAGCTATTCGCTCGGCAAAAGAATGGTTGAATGCCTTTGCGCGTCATTTGCCTCGCAGTACGGCGTGCCTGTTAAAATCGTCCGCCTTACGCAGACCTTTGGGCCGGGCGTCGCTTACAGCGACGGCAGAGTCTTTGCGGATTTCGCGCGCTGCGTTATCGAAAACAGAGATATAATTCTGCACACCAAGGGCGAAACGGTCAGGAACTACTGCTACCTTTCGGACGCCGTAACTGCTTTGATTACGGTTGCCGCAAAGGGGAAGATAGCCGAGGCCTACAACGTCGCGAACGAAAACTCCGATATTTCAATTTATGATATGGCGCAGATGCTCTGCTCGTTTTACCCGGAAAAGAACATCAAAACAGTAATTGAGGACAACGGGAACGCCGCCGCAATGGGGTATAACCCGACGGTTAAAATCAAACTCGGCACCCAAAAGCTTCGGGAACTCGGCTGGGAGGCAAAGGTCGGTCTTGAAAGTATGTTTAAAAATCTGATTGAAGATATGTCTTACAGCAGAGGCAAATAAAAACGCTTAATTTCTTAGGAGTGAAAATATGAGTACCATTGAAAAAAAAGGCGCGCTTTCGCAGATTGAAAGAAGAATGGCCGAAAAGGGCTTTTTAAAGTATTTTTTTCTGCGGCTCAGACAGTTTTTTGACAGAGCGATTGCAAAAGTTGCCAGACGCATAATTTCAATGAAAACAAAGGTTGAAGACAACAAAATTATCTTTATGCACTATTCAAACAAATACCAGTGCAACCCCGCTTATATCTGCGACGAGCTTATCCGCCAAAATATTGACTGCGATATAGTTTTCGCGACGGACAAAAAAACGCTTGAAACTCTCCCGTCGCCATTCCCTGAGAAAGTTCGGCTTGTACGCAGAAATTCTTTGGAATTTTTCTATGAGGCCGCAAGCGCCAAAGTTTGGGTGGACAACGCCGTATGTTTCCCTTGGGAATACGTTCCGAAAAAGAAAAACCAAATATACATTAACACTTGGCACGGTTCAATGGGTCTTAAAAAAATAGACCCTGACAAAATTGTCAGCAAAAAATGGGCTAAAGCCGCAAAAATCGCGGGCAGGATTACCGACTATATGATTTCAAACTCGTCTTTTGAAACCGAGGTTTACCGCACAACATACTGGCCGAATGAAAAAGTTAAAATCCTCGAATACGGCCATCCGAGAAACGACATATTATTTGCAAACGCCGAAGAGGCAAAAAATATCAAAAAAAAGGTCTGCGAATTTTACGGCATTGACGAAAACGTTAAGTTGATTTTATACGCCCCTACATTTCGTGACGAAAGAACGGTTAAATGCTACGACATAGACTACACCGGCGTAATTGAGGCCGCAAAAGAGCGATTCGGCGGCGAATGGATGATTCTTAACCGTTACCATTTTAAGGTAGCAAAAGCCATTAACCAGGCAAAGGAAATACGCGATAATCCCAACATTTTACCGGGCGATCTTTACCCCGATATTCAAGAGCTTATGCTCGCCTCTGATATTGGAATTACAGACTATTCAAGCTGGATTTGCGATTTTGTTTTGACGGGAAAACCCGGGTTCATTTACGCAAACGACCTTTCAAAATACGACTCCGAAAGGGGGTTCTATTACCCCTTAGACAGCACTCCTTTCCCGATTGCGCAAAACAACCGCCGGCTTACAGAAACCATCAAGAGCTTTGACGCAAGTGATTATGACAGAAAAGTCAGGGAATTTCTTGACGCCAGAGGCTGTAAAGAAAAAGGCACCGCCTCAAAGCAGGTCGTTGAGCTTATAAAAAAATATATTTGCTGCGATTCGCAGCCCGCCTGAAAACAAATGATAGAATTAGTTAAATATTGTCTTGCGTTCATAATAAAAATTTCTTGGAATATTCTTGCGCCTTTTTTCCCCGTAAAAAAGGGCAGGATTGTTTTTGACAGCTATCTCGGCGAGCAATATTCCTGCAATCCCAAAGCGCTGTATGAATTTTTGCTGTTGAACGCTCCCGACCGATTTGAATATATTTGGGCGTTCAAAAATCCCGAAAAATTTGAATTTCTGACGGAAAATAAAAACACAAAAATATGTAAATACCGCTCTTTAAAGCACAAATTTTATTCGTTTACCGCTCAGATGATAGTTTTCAATTTCCACAGGACAAACGAAATGCCGTCGCGGAAAAACCAAATACGGCTTCAGACTTGGCACGGCGGCGGATGCTATAAAAAAACGGGTAAGGGAATAGGGTACAACTCGTCCGTTCATAACTGGGTATTGGAGCGCCAGTCAAAATTTGATATAACGCATTACGTTTCAAGCAGCAGTTTTTTTACGGATTCGGTAATACATTCGCAGTACGGCTTTTACGGCGATGTTTTAAATATCGGTATGCCGCGTAACGATTTGCTGTTTTCGGATTGCGAATCTTTGCGAAAATCCGTCCGTCAAAAGCTGAACATTCCCGACGGTAAATTTGTTGTTCTGTATGCGCCCACTTACCGCGACAGCGGAAAACCTATCCCCACGTTAGAGGTAAGGGATTTGTCGGACTGTGTAAAAAAGCGTTTCCTAAAAGATGCGGTATTTTTGTACCGCGCGCACAGATTTTCGGAAAAATGCGTTTTCGAAAACGCCGTCAACGTTTCCGATTATCCCGATATGCAGGAGCTTTTAATTGCCTGCGATATGCTCATTTCAGACTATTCCTCCTGTATTTGGGATTTTTCCTTCACAAAAAAGCCGTGCTTTCTCTACGTCCCCGATTTAGACGAATACGAAAAAATGCGCGGCTTTGACAGGGATATTTATTTATGGGGATTTCCCGTGTGCAAAAGCAATGAAGAGCTTAGGCAAAACGTGCTCACATTCGACGAGGAGCGCTTTAAACTAAATATGGACCGTCACCACAGCGATTTGGGCTCGTTTGAAAACGGAACCGCCTGCGAGCAGATATACAGTCTTTTAAACTAAAAAATCCGCCTATGATTTATTTCATAAGCGGATAATTTTTAACTTATTTTTCGTGTTTCGGTTTGTATATTAAATAATTTAACGGGAACCTGAATATTTTAAGCGACAGAATAAACACCAGCGGTATGCAAAGCGCCGCCCACGCAAGCTTTAAATATCCAGATGATGAGAAAAATTCGTATATTCCCAAATTGCACGCCGCAGTAATTATCAGGTCGTGCCAGAAATAAACCTGAAGTGTTCTTTGCCCGAAATCTGTTATTTTGCCTAACTTAAAGGTTGGAGTAACAAGAATAAAACAAAGGCTCAGCGCCGCCATAAGCGCATATACGCCCGCTCTATATAAAACTCCATAACCGATAATTTTTTCTCCGAACGGATTTCTGCCCGTTAAAAGCGGCCTTATTATATAAATTTTATCAGTCAAAAAGAAACAGACCGCGCCCCACGCAGTAATTACCGCGCCGGAAAAAACCTTTAAATATCTCTTTTTTGCAAGCTGTTCTATTCTCTCCCGATTTACCATAGTGCCAAGCAAATAGAAGGGGTAAAAAACGATTATTCTTGACAACACCAAGAAATCATTTATGTTTTTGTCGTATCCGCTGAACAGCCCGAGCAGCAGAAAAATAACGAAAATGTATTTTTTGTCAATATCCTTGAGCAAATACGTTATAATTATAAAAACCGCCATGGCAAACATATACCAAGGCAATCCATCTCCGTCAAAAAGCTCAAATTTTATTTTCTGGTGCGTAAATATTTTTACTAACAAATAGCATATTTTTAAAACCGCATAAATTGAAAAATAGCTTACCGCCTTTTCTTTAATGTTACTGTTCTTGTGAAACAATCCCGATATAAATATAAAAAGCGGCATATGAAAAGAAGAAACAAACATAAATAAGCTTCGGAACAAGTGAGAGGAACCTGTGTCAACACCGACCAAATGGCCCAAAATTACCGCTGTTATCAATAGGAATTTCACATTGTCCCACAGTGCCACACGCTGTTTTGCCATAATTACCCCCTAAAATTACCTGTTTGCTTTTAGCTTAGCAAAGAGCTTGATGTTGCCGTCTTTTACGCTTGAAATTAACTTTCCCTCAAGATATGTAATTTCTGTGCTTCTAATCCTTATCGGAATCAGCATAAGCTTCATCATAAGGGTATTCGGCTTCGCATATTTAAGAGCTATGCGTGTAGGTTTGGCGTTTATCATCATTTTAATCTGCGCTTTTTTCTCTTTTACGGAAAAAGTACATGCCTCGTTGGTGACGTTTTCAATACAGCCGACTACGCGCTCGATATATCGGCGGTGTATCATCTCAAGGCTTTTTGCGTCCTCATGCCCCCAATATTTGTAGAGCGTGAGCATCCACACGTGCTCTTCCTCACGCTTTTTATACATATCGGGTCTGTATTTTGCGGTTTCGCTCTCTTTTCGGGCGCGCATAAAATGATAATACTTGTTTTCTGTCAAAACAACCCGTTCAACGTCCTTTATAACGTCCAAATTGAACGGAAAATCGTCCCAAAACGTATTTTTAAACGTAATTTCGTTATCAATCACATAACTCCTTAAAAACAGCTTGTTCCACGGAGCGTAAAGGAGATTCTTGTCAAACATTTTGTATGCGTAATCGCGAAAATCCTTTTGAGTTTCAAACACTCTTGACGGGAGCGACTGCTCCTGTAAATAGAATTTTGTCTCACTGAAATAAGTCTCTATGTAATATCCCGAAACAACAAGCTGAGCATTATGCTTTTTGGCAAGAGAATACATTTCCTCAAACATATTTGACTCTGCCCAGTCGTCTGAGTCCATAAAATAAAGATATTCTCCCCGAGCTTTCGGAATTGCCGCGTTCCGCGCCGACGGAGCGCCGCCGTTTTTCTTGTGAATTACGGTAATACGGCTGTCTTTGGCGGCATACTCATCGCAAATTACACCGCTGTTGTCAGGACTGCCGTCATCAACCGCGATAAGCTCCCATTCGGTCAAAGTCTGCGCCAAAAGGCTGTCAATACATTTTCTTATGAACTTTTCCACTTTATAGACCGGCATTATTACCGAAATTTTTACATCGTCCATACAAAAACTCTTTTTTACAATTTATATAACTGAGGCAAGAGATGTCACCCGCATTTATAGGCGGCAGACTCCATTTTCCATAAATAATATTTATTTTATCATATATTAACCGCGGTTTCAAGAGATTTATTAAACCTTAACGGTTATTGTGTAATTTTTTGCCGAAAAAAGGTTAAAAAAATATTACAATTTTGTAATTGAAAAAAATATATTACTATGCTAAAATCAAAACAGTATTAAATACCGAAGGGAAGTTTGCCTATGAAAAACAGAAATATAAATCCGTTGCTCCATGCGCTTTTGCCTGTTGCCGCTGTGATAATTTACGTCATTTTGGGATATTGCTTTAAGGGCAGGGGCTGGGCGGTAGGCTGGATAGTATTTTTATTTATTCCAATAATAGAGTCCGCCTTTACGGCGTTTAAAACTAAAAATCCGTCGGCGTTTGTGTACCCCGTTCTTGTAACCGCTGTTTTTCTCGCAATCGGATTAGGATTCGGAATTTGGCACCCTACTTGGGTTTTATTTGTTACTATTCCCGCGTTTTACGCCGTCTGCGATTATGTAAACAAAAACAATGTTAACGCGGATAACCGCGGTATCCCCTCTCCGCCTCCGTTTCAGCCGTCCGAGGGCGCTCAGACCCTCGAACCGAACGTTCCTCCTTATGTTCAGAACACATATACTCAGCCTAAAAAATCCAATGCCGCCGCCATAATTATTTCAGTCATTTTTTCTATAACCGCCATTGTTATTGCCGCTATTATCGCGTTCTTTTCCTTCCTTAAAGGCGGAATCGGCGAGTTTGCCGTGATAAGCTCGTTCTTTAGCGACAACGGCGATTATACCGAAATAAACACCTTTGCGGAGTTTGACGCCGAACGCCTAAACAGTATTGACATTGACTGGGTGAGCGGAGACGTCAATATTGAGTACTATGACGGCAAAACCGTTTATATTGAGGAAAACGGCGGCGAAAATTCTTTTCCGTTGTGCTATAAAATTGACGGAGGAACACTTAAAATTAACGAGTATCATAAAAAGATTTTTTCCCGAATTAAAAGTTCGGAAGTCAAGGATTTAACTGTAAAAATCCCGCTGACATTTAAGGCGGAGGATATTGAAATCGCCGTTGTGTCCGCCAACGTATCCGCAACCGGACTTAACGTAACCAAGCTTGATTTTGAAACGGTCAGCGGCAACGGACGGTTTGAATTTGCAGTCCCGCCCGCAAAAATTGACGTTGAATCCGTAAGCGGCGACGCGGACGTCGTCCTTCCGAGCGACGTTTCGGGCTTTAATGTTTCAAGAGAAACGGCATCGGGCTCGTTCAGCGCAAGAGATTTTGGCAATTCCTCATATTTCGGCGACGGTTACACGTCTATTAAAGTGGAGTCCGTAAGCGGTAATTTAACGCTGATGAAAGCGGAGGCAAAAACCGTCGCGGCATAAAAAATTTAAAAATATTTCTTTGATTTTTAGAGCCGAAACAACGGATAATACGGGTTTAGCCGTTGCCGTAATTGGCTTTTATGCGTAAAAATTCAGAGCGAAATGACCATAAAAAAGCGGAGCCGTTGCTCCGCTTTTTTTATAAGGGGTTTGCCGCGTTAACGGCGCGGCAGGGCGCAAAATTCTTGCGCTTTAAAAAGCGCAGGAGGGGCGAAAAACATCTTGCCCTGCGTTTTGCCTAACTAATTTTTGCTTGCAAAATCCTGCCAGGCGGTATCCTTTGAAAGAGCCCCTCCGGCTTTGAATTTTTCTTTTGCCGCCGCGTCGTTTTTGAGGTACGCGTCAAACCAAGAAACGACATACCCCGAAATCTTGTCGGGATTTGTCATACATGTCGTGTGCACTCCGCCCTTTAAAGAGGCGTAAACGGCTCTGCCCGCAGTGACGTCGTAAGACGGCTTGCACCATTGCGAGGACGCCACAACCATATCCGCCGTACCCGTAAGGTAAAGCGCCGGCGTTTTAAGACCTTCCGCCTCCTGCCGTGACGACGCGCCCGCAATCGACGCTATGCACTTAATTCTTGAATCCGCCTGAGCGGCGTTAACAGAACTTCTGCCGCCCTGCGAATGGCCGGCGGCCCCGATTTTTGCGGAATCAACCTTGCCGTAAAATACGCTGTCTGCGTCTTTGTTTTGGCTCGTTATATAGTCAATCGAATCTATCTGCGCCTTGCCGTCAGCCGTCATTACGCTTGAATCCGCGACGACAATGTAACCGCCCTCGGCAATTCTTTTTAAAAGTCCGTCATAAGTTTCGGTCGCACAGCCTGTGCCGTTTGCCCAAACGACAACGGGATACCGCTTTTGTAAAGATTCCATTGCCGCAGGGTAGTAAACCTTTTTGTTGCCGTCGGTCAGCGATTTAACGCCGTCGGGAATCGGCGCCTTCTGGGACTGTGTTTCGGGACTTGATTTTGATTGTGTTTCGCTTTCGGAAACGGACGGAGTTATATTTGTAACGTTTGACGACTCAATTTGAGATTCTGTTTCCCCGGATACGGACGGTAAAATTTCGCTTTGCCCGTCTGTCTCCTCCTCAGATGTTGCAAAGACGCTTTCGTTGCCGGCCGGTTTTGCCTGAACCCGAGTTTTTCTTTGGCCAAAAATCATACCGGCGGCTAAAAGCGCAACGGCGGATAAGCCGATGATTATCCCTATAAATATATTTCTGTGCTCGTTTATCCAATCTCTCATACCGCAAACACCTCTCGCTTATTCATACCTTTCATAAGCTTCCGTTATCACCTTGCGCGCGGCGTCACGCTCTTTCGGGTCTACTTGCGTTATGATTTTATGAAGCACGGTTGCGGCCTCTTCCTTGGTAAGCCTTTTGCTGTCAAGCAAGATTTCCGTAACCTCCGCGGCCTCGCTTGCCGTGACCCATTCGCGCTCGGGTTTTATAAGAAAATATGTGTTTTTCGCCTCGTTGTACGCAATGGCGTTCCCCGTAGCGTTATCGGACTCCGAAAGATATTCCCGAAGCGTGTTAAAATCCCTCATCACAGTTCTCATTGTAACGCCGAATTCTTCCGCCAGCTTTTCAAGATTCAGCTCACTTCCGTCAATAAGTCTGTTGCTGATACTGAGCAATCTAAAGGATCTATCGGTTTTTCTGCGCATATAAATTCCCCCATTATATTGTATTGGCAGCGGCAGGAGTCTGAAGTGAATTTATTTTCTTCTTAACCTGTCTGCCGATTTTTATATGTTCGTCTCTTATAAAATCCGGGTCTTTTTCGGTGATTTCCTCAGCTATTTCACGGGTTTCGGCAAGGATTTTTGAATCTGTCATCAAATCCGCAATGCGAAGCTGGGGAAGCCCGTGCTGACGCGTACCGAAAAAATCTCCGGGGCCGCGCAGCCGTAAATCCTCATCGGCTATCTTAAACCCGTCCGTTGTTGAACACATAATATTCATTCGCTTTAATGTGTCCTCGCCCGTTGAATCTGTAACAAGAATACACGTTGACGTCTGCGTTCCCCTGCCGACTCTGCCTCGGAGCTGATGAAGCTGTGAAAGCCCGAATCGCTCTGCGTTTTCAACCGCCATTATTACCGCGTTCGGAACGTCAACACCGACTTCAATAACAACCGTCGTTATTAAGAGCTGGATTTTTCCGCTTTTGAAATCAGCCATAATTTCGTCTTTTTTCTTCGGCGTCATTTTGCCGTGCAAAAGTCCTACGCTGTACCCCTTAAAAACAGTATTTTTTACTTTTTCGTAATATTCCTCAACATTCTGAACGCCCGCGGCAGCATCGCTTTCCTCAACAAGCGGGCAAACAATATACCCCTGAAAGCCTTTGTCAAGATACGTTTTTATATAGTCAAACATACCCTTTCGTTTTTTGGATGAAATTGCGTATGTCACCGTTTTCTGCCTGCCGGGCGGCAGTTCGTCCAAAACGGAAACGTCAAGGTCGCCGAACACTATCAAAGCGAGCGTTCTGGGAATAGGCGTTGCCGACATAACGTAAACGTGCGGATTTTTCCCCTTTGAGCAAAGTCCTGTTCTCTGCTTAACGCCGAAACGGTGCTGTTCATCGGTTATAACCAACCCTAACCGCGAAAATTCAACATCGTTTTGAATAAGGGCGTGAGTCCCGATTACTAAATCCGTTTCGCCGTTTTTAATTCGTTCTTTTATCCGCTTTTTTTCGGACGGCTTAACCGAGCCTGTCAAAAGAGCGCAATTTATACCCGCTGAGGCAAAGAGCTTTGTAAATGTTTCAAAATGCTGAACAGCCAAGACCTCGGTAGGCGCCATTAACGCCGACTGCATTCCGTTTTTAGCGCAGACATAGACTAACGCCGCCGCGGCCGCAGTTTTTCCGCTGCCTACATCGCCCTGCAAAAGCCTGTTCATCTGTTTTCCGCTTTTCATATCCGAAACCGCCGCTTTTACCGCTTTTTTCTGCGCGTTTGTCGGTTCAAACGGGAGCAAGCCGAAAAACTCGTCCGTACAGTCAAATTTAACTATGTTATCGGTTTTGACCGCCGAATTTGCGCTTTTAAGCCGCATTAAGCTGAGCTGTAATATGAAAAGCTCATCAAAAATCAACCTGTCGCGGGCCGACTGAATTGCCGACGCGCTCTCGGGAAAATGAATCTGCCGAATGGCCGTATCAAGCGTAACAAGCGAAAATCTCTCTAAAATATACGGCGGTAAAATTTCCGGAATTTCTGTCTTATCGGAAAGCACCGTTTCAATAGCGGAGCGAATTTGCCGCGTCGTTATTTTCGGATTTTGACGGTAAATGGGCAGAATCGCCTTTGACTGCTTAGCGGGAACAAACATCGGCGAAAGCATTTCCCGCGCCGCGTATCTGCCAAGCGTGATTTTACCGTAAAAAAGATATTCCTCGCCCGATTTAAGCATAGACGTTATATATTTATTATTAAAAAAAGTCAGCGTAATTATGCTTTCGCCGTCGGTAACGGAGCCTTTGGCTATCAGCATACCTCCGTGTACCCTTTCGTTTTTCAAAGGGTAGAGGAGCGTGCCTTTAATGCAGACGTTTTCGCCTATGGGGCATCGGTCAATGGGCAAAACACAGCTCCAATCCTCATATGCGCGCGGGTAGAACCGCAGTAATTCGCCGACCGTGCGCACGCCCAGCGAACGAAATCCGTCGGCGCGCACCTTGCCTACGCCCTTAACTGTTCCTATGTCAGCTGAAAAGTTCATAATTGACCTCTAACAAGTCATACGGAAAATGCGAAAAATCCCCGTTGAAATTGTCTGTGCTGAAAACTGCCCCCGTCCTGAAAACCAACGGCACAAACGGGTGATACTCTACAAACACTCTGTAAAAATCCTCATAAGATATTTTACCCGAACGCATATCAAAATAGCTTTGCGCCGTTTTCTCCTGAGCAAGACCCTTTGAAAGCGAACCGTCCTCGGTAAAAAACTGCGACAAATCCATAGAAAAATCGAGCTTTGTTTCACCTATATACATATTGTAATTGCCTGACGATATTCTCTCGCTGTAATCCTCAAATGAGAGAGGCGTTACCTCAATGTAAAATCCCGAATTGTTCAGCGCGTCGGCCACAGCGTAAGCGGCGGCGACGCGGTATTTGTTATCCGCATTTACTATAAGTGAAAACGACAGCGTAAACGCGCCGTTTGTGAGCGCTTTGCCTGCATATCTTGTAAAGGCGCACCTGTCAATTATATCGGCTCCCTTTTGAACGTCGCCGTCAAGCGCAGGCTGATTTGCGTTGTTTGCCTTATACAGCGCCGAATTTGGGTTGCAGGGCATTTTGCACGGTATTGCGTGCCCCTGATAGCATTCCTGCGCAATATCCTGTGAATTTAAAATCACCGCCACAGCGGAACGGATATTTTTGCTGAGCCCGCCCATTGCCTCGTTAAAGCCCAAATACACCATATTGTTAAGGTCGGCGGATACAAAATTTCCGTGGAGCTGAGTATATGAACAGTCGGCCAAATCGCTGAAAAAAATATCCGTGTTTCCGATTTTGTAAGCGTTAAGCGACGTATCCTCCTTATTTACCGAAGTCAGCAAAACGGTTGGAGCGTCCCCCTTTGTGCTGACAAGCGTGTTTTCATAAAAATAATATTTACCGAAACCTATCGGAATATCCGTTTGTAGCTCCGCCGTGTTCTCTTTAACTATCGGAAACGTCAGCTTTAGAGCCGTCCTGCTGTCGGCAAAGGCGGACGTAAATACCACGCTGTTCCCCGAAACGGCGGCGGATTCAATACTTTTAAGGGATTCGCCGTAAGCGTAAGATGTTTTCGCCTTGTTGAATGAGTAAACCACATCGGCAGGCGTTATAGCCGTTGAGCCGCGGCATACCAGACCGCTTTTTATTTTGACGGTCGAATTTTTGCCGCTGACGCTTATCGAATCCGCAATTAAAGGCTCCGCCTCATAAGAAGATGTAACGGAGAATAGAGAAAAATACAGGAGCCTTGCAAGATAAAGATTTTCATAGCTTTTTGCAAAAAAGGGATTTATTCCGTCGGCGTTATTGTACGGCAGGCGCAGTTCGCCGTTTTGCTCCTGCCGCTCGGTATTTTCGCTTTGCGGAATTTCCCGCTCTGTGCTGTCCTCTTTTTGCCCGGAGCCTTTTTGGCACGAGCTGAAAAGCAGTGTGACAGCAAGAAAAAGAGATAAAATTTTAAGCGTTTTTTTCATACTTTTACCTCACGGTTACTGCCTGCGCGTCCAAACATCTGCCGCTATTGCGGTCAACCGTAAAAACGCACCCTTGAAAAAAGCAAGGCGAGTCGGCAGGTTCAAACTTCTCCGTAAACCCTGTGCAAAACTTCCTTATAATTATTTCTTTCTTTATTCCGATAACCGATTCCTCGGGGCCTGTCATACCTACGTCGGTAATGTAGCCCGTACCGCCCTTAAGAACGGCGGCGTCCGCGGTCTGAATATGCGTATGCGTGCCGAATACGGCTGAAACTTTACCGTCCGCAAAGTACCCGAACGCTTTTTTCTCGCTTGTGGCCTCCGCGTGGAAATCAACAATTATTATGTCTGTCTCCTTTTTCAGCTCGCCGCAAATACCGTCAATTATATTAAACGGGCTTTGAAAGCCGCCGGTCCACACTGTGCCGAGCAAATTTACAACGCCCACCTTATAGGCGCCCTTATCAATTATTCCGAATCCCCTGCCGGGCGCGCCCTCGCCGTAATTTGCGGGACGGATAACCGATTGTGAGGAGTCAAGATACTCGTAAAATTCACGGCGGCGAAGGGAGTGGTCACCGCCTGTGATAAAATCTGCGCCTGCGGCAAAAATATTTTCGCAGGACATTTTAAGCATTCCGTCGCCGTTAGCGGAATTTTCGCCGTTAACTATGCAAACGTCTATATTATTCTCTTTTTTGTACTTCGGAAGGGTCCGCATTAAAAAATCGCACCCGGGATTTCTGACAACGTCTCCTATGCAAAGAATTTTAACAGTATCAACCATTTAAGCACCGTTTCTATATCTAAATTTCAGCCCCGATTTAAACCAATCGGGGCCTTTGTATCATTTTGCAAAATCTACCGCTCTGCTTTCACGGACAATATTAACCTTAATCTGACCCGGATATTCAAGCTCTTCTTCAATCTTCTTAGCTATATCACGGGCAACAAGAACCATTTTTTCATCATTTATCTCAACAGGGTCAACCATAATTCTTATCTCTCTGCCTGCCTGAATCGCAAATGATTTTTCAACGCCGTCAAACGAGGAGGCAATTTCCTCCAGCTTTTCAAGTCGCTTTATGTAATTCTCAATGTTTTCACGGCGTGCGCCCGGCCTTGCCGCCGAAATTGCGTCGGCCGCCTGAACAAGAACCGCAACTACCGTCTGCGCCTCTATGTCGCCGTGATGAGCGGCAATAGCGTGAACGACCGCGTCGCTCTCTTTATGCTTTTTAGCGTATTCAACGCCAAGTTCAATATGCGTTCCCTCAAATTCGTGGTCAAGTGCCTTGCCTATATCGTGCAGAAGACCCGCGCGTTTAGCTGTTTTAACGTCGGCGCCCAGCTCCGCCGCCATAAGCCCCGCAAGATAAGAAACCTCCAGCGAATGATTGAGTACGTTCTGCCCGTAGCTTGTGCGGTAACGAAGCTTGCCGAGAAGCTTTTTAAGCTCAGGGTCAATATTGTTTACGCCTGCTTCAATAGCGGCGCGGTCGCCCGTCTGCTTAATTGTCATTTCAACCTCACGGGTCGCCTTTGCGTACATTTCTTCAATTCTGGTCGGGTGGATTCTGCCGTCCTGAATAAGTTTTTCAATCGTAAGCCTTGCAATTTCACGGCGGACAGGGTCAAAGCTTGAAACCGTTATCGTCTCCGGCGTGTCGTCAATAATAAGGTCAACGCCTGTAATCTGCTCAAGCGTGCGGATATTTCTGCCCTCTCGGCCGATTATTCTGCCCTTCATCTCATCATTGGGAAGAGCGACAACCGAAACGGTAGCTTCCGCCGCATGGTCTGCGGCGCAGCGCTGAATTGCGGTTGTAATGATTTCACGGGCGATTGCCTCGCTCTCATCACGGGTTTTCTGCTCATACTCCATAACCTTAACGGCTTTTTCATGGATGAGCGAGTCTTCCATTTCTTTGAGAAGATATTCCTTTGCCTGGTCCTTTGTGTAGCCGCTTATTCTTTCAAGGATTTCAAGCTGGCCTTTTTTAAGCTTTTCAAGCTCTTCCGCCTTTCGGTCGGCGTCCTTGTGCTTTTCGGCAAGAGCCTCTTCTTTTTTCTCAATATTTTCGGCCCTTTTGTCAAGTGATTCTTCTTTTTGATCGATTCGTTTTTCCTGTCTTTGAACCTCTGCACGTCTTTCGCGAATTTCCCTGTCGGCTTCGCTTCTTAACTTGTGTATCTCGTCTTTAGCTTCAAGAATAGATTCTTTTTTCTTGCTCTCGGCAGTCTGAACAGCCTGATTAACAATTCTTAACGCTTCTTCGTTGGCGGAGCCGATTTTAGCCTCGGCGACTTTTTTTCGGTAAAGGCCGCCTAAAACAAAACCTAACGCTCCAAACACAATGGCAGAGGCTACGACAGCTATAATGAATATTACGGGATTCATTATTGCCGTACCTCCTAAGTAGTATTTAATTTCAAATATATCGGAAAAAATGTATTGAAATTATAACAATAACGGAAATAGAACGCTTCTCTTCCACTATCTTTTATATTTTAATAAAAAATCTGCATAATGTCAAGTTTTATTATTTAAAAACAAAAACTACGGCGTGTTTTATGCAAAACTTCGTTAGTTTGACGGAAAAAACCCCTCTGCGGCGGATTTTTGTTCTGCCGTAAAGGGGTTTTATTGTCCGTTATTTACAGGTCTGTGTAATTTTTTGTGCGTTTTTTTTTGCGATTTCGGCTCATTTGGAAAGCCTTTTAAGCGTTCGTAAAATTACTGCCGTTTTTTCGGCATATGCGAATTTTATTCCCATAATATGTTGACTTCTTTGATTTCAATGCCGTTATCCGTCGGCTGCCATTTTTGACCCAAGGAAACGCTGTCTTTTTTGCATTTCATTGTTATGCTGTGAAGCGACGTGCAGTTATAGAACGCGTAATCTCCGATAGACGAAACGGACTTTGGAACTGTGATGCTTTTCAGCGCGGTGCAATAGCCGAAAGCGTCCATATCTATATTCGTAACTCCGTCGGGGAGGTTTATTTCCTCAAGAGAGGAGCATCTGAAAAACGCTTTTTCCTCAATGGATTTAAGCGTTTCGGGAAGCGTAATTGAATAAAGACTGCCGCATTTGTAAAACGCCTTTGTCCTGATTTTTTCCACCCCGTCCGGAACGGAATATGTAATTCTCTTTACTTTTTCCGGTTTACCGTCGGCATTTTTAATTTCAACCGTCTGAACGCCCTTCGCAAGCGGATAAAACAAAAGCTCTTTCATATTTTTCGTGAAAAGCACCCCGTCAACCGAGCAAAAATACTTATTTTCGGGGTCTACTGAAAATTCTTTCAGATTTTGGTCGTTTTCAAATGCCCAAACGCCGATTTTTTCAACATTTTTGCCTATGTTGATTTTTTCCGCGTTTTCAAGGTTGCAGCCCGCGAAATCCGCTATTTCGGTTATTGGCGCGTCTTCATACACATCGGGAATGGTGATTTCGGTTATTCCCGACTTGTTCGGAAGCTCCGTTACAACGGCTTTTCCGTCCTCAACCTTGATTTTGACCTCCGAGTTACCGAGCCCGAGCTCTTCGCCGCAACCGCCGAACAAAACCGAAACCGCAATAAGGATAGCTAAAAATAACGCTGTTTTCTTTTTCATACCGCCGTCTCCTCCGCTTTTTCGGATTCTTCAAGCCTTTCCTGAAGCTGTGAAACGCACATCTCATATTTTTCTTTTGTAAGGTCGTAAAAGAAAAACGGTATTGTGCAAAGCACCAACGAGGCTATCGTCGCCCATGCGTATATTGAAAATACCTTTGTTAAAATTGCCGAGTCGTAGAGAACGTCCCAGTCGGACGTAAAGCCCGAAATTTTTAAAAGATACGGAACAACATAGCTTAAAGCCATAGTCACGGGGTTTAAGAACCAAGTGAACAGTCCGGACATTGAGTCCGCTCGCTCACCGTATTTCCACTGATGGTAAATCTGCACGTCCGCGCCGAATCCCGAATTTACGCCGTCAACAACAGGCGTAATGGAATTTCTCAGCGCAAGAGCTATAAGGAATACATAAATGTTTCCGATTTTTACCGCGAGCACAATTCCCAAGGTCATTAAAACAATAAGCGCCCTTGAAACAATCAAAATATTTTTCTTTTCAAATTTTCTGGTCATTATGGGGCAAACAAGGTTGCCGAGCGTCATTCCCACCACAACTATGTTGGACGCCACGCCCATAAACCATTCCATTCGCAGTGAATAGATAAACCACCACCCGAGCAAATTGCTTATAAGCCACTGGTACTGCCCGAGCACATTTGAAATATTGATTATCCAAAAATACTTGTTTTTCAACACGTTTTTTGCGCCCTTAAAAAACGTGACCTTTGCCCTTTTTTCAATCGGCTCTTCAATGACCCTTTCCTTGCACTTTATAGCCGCAAGCGAGGCGAATGCGCCGAGAAAAGCGAAAATAGGAACGAATACCTTATAAGTTTTAATGTTGAGATAGCCGCCTGTAATTGAAATGAGCATAGGCAGGAACAGGTTGATTATCGACGGGAAAAACCCCGTAATAATCGGCACTATTGAATAAAGCCTCTGGCGCTCCTGGGAATTTGGCGTCATAAAAGCAACTATACCCGTAACGTTTATCCATTGCTGAACAAAATAATTCAAAAGCGAAAATGCAAAATTTAAAATTATCAGCCTTTTTGTATAGCTCATTTCCGTAAACGGAATATACGGAATAACCGACATCATTATTGCAGACGGAATTGAGCAAATTATAATAAACGGTTTCATACGGCCGTATTTTGCGCTGAAAGCTCGTCTTATAGCCCAGTTTATATAGTTTGTGATACCTGCAATCAGCAAATTGTTTCCGACTAACTGCGGAAAACCTTTGATAATAAATTCAAATCCCTGCGACGGAATAAAATAACAGCATATACCTATGATTATCTGCGCCGAATACGCGATATGCGCGAAAAGTTTCATTTTCGGCGTGAGACGCCCGTGGTTTTCATACAGCAAAACGCCTATCGGGTTAAAAAATATAAAAATATATCCTATTACCGTACCCATAATGCCGATTATGGTAAAGTCAAGATTTGAAATCCCCATTATTGACCCCGTAAAGTAAGTTGCCGCAAAGGTCATTATAGAGGAAAACGTCATAAAGATGTATGTTCCCGCCTGCGTCAGAGTGTATGCAGTCATTTCCGAAAGCGAAAGGTACTCGCCTTCGTTTGGAGTTTTCCAATAACGCTTAATATAAGCGGGAGCGCCCTTTGCTTTCGCCATAATTTCCCCAATTTTCATATGTAGCCCCGCAGTACGGCTTTCCGTACTGTCCTTTCCCTTTATTTTAAAACGAACAACGGCGGATTTTCACCGCCGTTAAACTCCGGTAAACTGCCCCCGCCTTTGTAAGCGGCGGGGCCTTTTCGGAATCGGGAGAGGTTTTATCCCTCCTGAGTCCTTTGCGCGGCCGCCCCTTGATGCGTTTAATGACGGGGCAAGCGCCTTATTGAATGTAAATTAAGACTGCCCGTTTAAATCGGCAAAGTTATCTTTATTTGATTTATAAAGATTTTTATATACTTTATAGTTTCGGTCGTAAACCGCCTTGTGCGCGAAATTCGGCTTAAAGGTTTTCGACGCCGGAATAAACTTTTTAGCGTCCGTAATGTCGTCTATGATTCCGGTGCCGACCGCAATAACAATAGCCGCGCCTACCGCGCCGATGTTCTGCGGACTGTCAACGGTTTCAACGGTTCTGCCTGTGCAGTCCGCCAAAATCTGACAGGTTACGTCCGAAAGAGCGCCGCCGCCCACAAACCTTATTGTGTCAGACGTCTTGATTTTCTTGTCCTCGGTTTCAAGGAACCAGCGCAGGTGGAAACAAACGCCCTCGTAAACGGCGCGAATCATCTCCGATTTTCCCGTATCAAGACTGATATTAAAGAACATTCCTCTCGCGTTCGGGTCCTCAAACGGGCAGCGGTTGCCGTGAAGCCACGGAGTAAAAATAACGCCGTTTGAGCCTGCCGGAACCTCGTTTATTACCGCGGCCATATACTCAAAAAGATTGGTATATACGGTTTCCATATCGCCTTTTGAGCGTTTAAGGTTGTGGCTCTTATCCAAATAAACGTCGATTTCGTCCAGCGCCAGGTGATCCTTTACCCATTCAACGCACTTGCCGGCCGTCTCAAGCTCCGCAAAGTAATTGTAATAGCCGTCTTTAGCGCCGACGATAGCCGCAATCATTGAGTTTGTGTCTACAATGGATTTGTCAACTACCGTTGACACCCAGCCCGAAGTACCCTGATAAATGTGCGTGTCGCCAAGCTCAACCGAACCTGCGCCCACGCCTATAAGCGACGCGTCTCCGCCGCCGCCGAACACGGCGGTACCCTCGGCAAGCCCTAATTCCTCAGCGGCCTTTTCGGAAAGCTCGCCGACTTTGTCGGTCGATTTAACGATTTTTGCGAGGTGTTCCATATTTACGCCGAGCATTCTGCACATCTCTTCGCTCCACGTTTTCTTTTTAATATCGTAAATCATCGTTGAAAACGCGGAGTCATGAGTCATAACAAACTCGCCCGTCATCCTCGCGATGAGGTATTCTTTTACGTCAAGCCATTTGTAAACCTTTTTAAAGTTCTCGGGTTCGTTTTTTTGCGTCCATTTATATTTCCAAATAGGGTCTTTAACAGAGAGAGGCGCCGCGCCCGTGTACATAAGCGATTTTACAACCTTAACCGCGTTTCCGCCCGCAATTTGTATTCCGCCGCCCATTCCGTCGCGAAGCTCGTTTGTCGCGCGCTGATCCATATAGCTGAACGCCCGGCGAACGGCCTTTGCGTCTTTATCTACTAAAACGACGCCCTGCATTTGAGAGCAGAACGAAATTCCGGTAATCTTTTCCTTGTTGATTTTGGATTTTTTCATAACGATGTTTGTGCTGTTGCGCATCGCGTTCCACCATTCGTCGGGGTCCTGCTCCGCGCCGCCGTTCGGCATAACGTAAAGCTTATATCCCTCGCTTGCCGCCGCAAGAAGTTCAATTTTATCCGAAATTGAAAAAACGCAGGTTTTAACACCCGTAGTGCCTATATCATAGGCGATTACATACTTTGGCTCTGACATTTGCCATTCTCCTTTCAATAAGGGGCTTACCCCGCAAGTGGCGCGGCAAGGCGCAGTGTAAACCGCACTGAGAAATCAGCGAAGACCAAACCCCGCTGATTCCAAAAACGGAACCCGCCGCCTATAAAAGCAGGGACCTCTCTTGCCTAAGTTATATCAATTATGCTTTAAGCGCCGATTTAACAAATTTAAGTACTTCGCGTATTATAAATTCCTCTCTGTTTGTTGCGTCTTCGCCGCAGTAGAGCCTGAAACGCTGAATATAATAGTCGTTGGCAAAAGAAAATTGCAGCGACATAAACAAATCGTCAATCAAAAACGCCGCAACGGTAGGGTCAATATCTTTTCGGATTTCACCGTTTTCCTGCCCCTCGGTTATTGCCTGTATATAAATTTCCGCCGTTACACGCTCCATCTCCGTGGCAAACTGGCTTGCCAGCCGTTTATCGTTGATTGACGTCATTGAATTGTACAGGTTGATTAAAACCCCGTCCTCACGTGAAACGGATATGATTTCACGAAGGATTTTCTCAACCTTTATCATCACGTCTTCATCGGTTTTTATAAGGCCGAGCAAAAGATTTTCAATACGGCTGATGCTGTCGTCAATTATTGTTAAAAACAAGTCCTGTTTGTTCTCAAAATATTTATAAATCGCTCCGACGCTGATATTCGCTTTTGCCGCAATAGCGCTGACGGAGGCGTCGTGATAGCCTTTTTTCGCAAATTCCTTTGTCGCCGCGTCAATGACCCTTGCGCGTTTTTCGGAAGGGATATTGTCAAACGTCGGCTTATGATGTGTTTTGAGGTCCAGCGTAATCACCTCTGAAAAACTCTATTTTAATAATTTTATCATATCATAATATTTTAGTAAAGTATCTTTTTACATAATCATTTAAGCCGTCATTTGTTAAATATTCCGTAAGACAGCCCACGCCCGTAACGCATTTTCCGCCCGTTATATTGCCCATAAGAATACATTTTCGGAAGTCCTCGCCCCTAAAAAGCCCGGTTATAAAGCCTGCAAGGAACGCGTCGCCCGCTCCCGTGGCGTCAACGCAGGAAAACTCCTCAATCTCTGGAATGACAAAATAACCGCCGTCAAAACCGGCGCACCCGTCCCTGCCGAGCTTTACTATCGGTTTTTGCAAATAATCGCGGAGAAAATCAAGCGCTTTTTTGTAATCCCTTGTTCCCGTTATTTTTTCCGTTTCGTCAATATTAGGAGTGTAGTAATCGGCAATTTTTATGTAATCTTTCAAGTTATCTATCGACATATCGTCGGAATAGCCCGTATCAAGCACCAAAATCGTTCCGTCCTTTTTGAGCTGTTCGTAGACGGGGAGAATTTTTTCCTGCATAGCGACAATTTTCGCGCCCTTTAATACGCCGTAAATTTTTTCAAGCATATCATCACTGTACTTTTCCGTTCCGCCGTAGGAGACAAAGGTTCGGTCGTTTTCGGTGATAACGGCGCAGGTGATATTGAGCGGATATTCCTTGCTCTCGAAAGCGGTATAATCAACGCCGTACTTTTCAAGCTCGCCGCGGGCGAAATCCGAAAACATATCGCCGCCCAAAAACGTGCCGAGTTTCGCGGGAACGCCCAGCCTTGAGCAGTTTATCATAGTGGCGGGCAGTCCTCCCCCTAAGCACAGCTTAAAATCCTTCGCGTACAGTTCCTCGCCCTCGTTGGGGATTCGGGGCATACCGGCAAAAAGCAAATCACAGTTTAATTTTCCGAATGACGCTACAAAATCCTTCATTTCCACTCTCCAAAATAGTCTTTATTAAGTTCTCCGTAAGCGCTCACAAGAGTTTGAGCCGCCTTTCTGCTGTTCACAAGCGGGTGAACCGCCAGCGCCTCTTCCGCCGCCGACCTGTCGTGAAACCTTATTGCCCTTGACGCCAGCCGCTCATATTCCTTGACTTTTAAAATAAGCTCGGCGTTTTCCCTTGACACGGTGCGGGGGGCTATCGGCAACGCTTTTCCGTTTTTTATTTCGCAGGTGATTTCTACCGTGTCCGTTTCGTCAAGAAAGCTCAAAGCGCGGTTCTTATTCGGCACGCAGGCTATAAACGGCCTCTCGGTTATGCCGATAAGCGATTCTATTATTCCGAGGGCAACGCCCGCATAGCCCGAATCGTTTTGCGAGTATAGGTCAAACTTATATTTCTTATCCCGTTTTTCGCCCGTTTCGCTCGCCATATATGTGTTTTCACGCATACCGTAGTAATGCTCAAAAACAGCGAGCGCCTTTTCAAAGTCGTTTTCAATATCTGTATTTTTTAGCTCTTTTGTCATTTCGCGGTTGATGCGTTCTATCTGCTCGCCCCTTGTTTCGGGCGCGTTTAAGATGTTTTGAACCGATTTTTCCGGCTCGTAAAAATAATAGAGATATTCATTGGGAATAAACTGTTTTTTTGACAAATCCTCTTTGCGAAAATACCGTAAATCGGTTTTTGTGTAAGCCTCGCCGCAGTTTATGAGCTTAGGAACTATATTTTCGCCGTTTGAAATTATTTCATTGAAAAACGACAGGTGATTAAGCCCGTAGCAGAAAGCCTGCGATGTTCCCGCAGGAATGTTTAAAAACTCCTCAAACGAGCGAACCATTCCCGAAGGAGCGTCGCAAATACCGATTGAAAAATCATAGCCCATATCGCTGAGAGTCTGCGACACAACGCCTGCGGGATTCGTAAAATTAAAGCAAACGCACCCGCTCTTTGCGTATTTTTTAACGTATTCGCAGTACTGTGCCAGCGCAGGAATGCTGCGCATTGCGAACGAAAAGCCGGCCGCACCCGTCGTTTCCTGTCCCAACAAACCCAAATCCAAAGCAATCCGCTCGTCACGGCAGCGCATTTTGTCGCCGCCCGCGCGGATAGTTGTTATTATGTAATCCGCGCCGCTGATTGCCGCAACCGGGTCCTCGGTTAAGCAAAATTTTACGCCGGGCGCAAGTTTTTTTACGACCTGCGACGCCATTTTGCCGTAAATATTCAGTTTTTCGGAATCTATGTCCATAAAGACAAGCTCCGTTATGTTTAGCTCCCGGGCCCTATGCGATATGCTTTTTGCCAAAAACATTGAACGGACTCCGCCGCCGCCAATTACCGTGATTTTCATTTATTCAATACGGCGTAAGCCGTTCCTTTCCGCGCTGTATTTTCGTCACACAACCTTGCCTATATTGCTGTTGCCGTTTTTGATATTAAATTTAAGCTGTTTTTCCTCGCCGTCCTCCGTAAACGAAAGCAGTATAACGTCACGGCTGACATACTCCGCCATATTTATTTTATAATTCTTGTCCTTGAAAAAGTCTTTTAAATAGCTTAATGTTTTTTCATCGTAATCGCCCGCGTTGTCGGATACGAAAAGTACGTTTCCGCAAACCGCGTTGATTTTGCCGAGTAGCAATTTTTGCTGTAATGTAAATTTGATATTTGTGTTTCTAAGGAAAAAGACGTCGGGGTCGTTTATAAAGGCTCTGCCGTCAAGATGGTTGCGGAAAATCGCGTTGTTGATTGCGTTTTGGCACGACGGAATTTCGCAATTTACGCCGAGTTTGTTGTAAAACGGGCCGGCGAAAATTTTGTTGGCGTCACAGCCTATTCGGCAAAAATCAAATATGCCCATACAAGCGCCCAGCGGCACTCCGCAGCCGAGAATCATCTTGTCGCCGACCAATTCTCTTAAAAAATCGACGGCGTCGCACATAATTTCACCCCTTGTTTTTCCGTTTCGGGGCTGCATACACTGCGAATAAAGGAAATCCAGCTTTACCATATCGTATCCCCATTCGTTCAAATAGGTATTAAACACGCTTTTAAGATATGCTCTGAATTCCTCATTGTAAATGTCAAACGTATAAGCTCCGCCCCAGCCCGCGCAGCCTAACAAGGGTTTGCCCGTTTCATTGTCGCATATTACCCAGTCGGGGTGGGCGGCAAGAATAGCGGAGCTCTTCTGCGCATTAAACGGAGCGAGCCAGATGCCCGCTTTATAGCCCTTTTCATGGATTTTGTCGGCAATATATTTCATTCCGTTGGGAAATTTTTGAGGGTCTACCCTAAGCCAGTCGCCGACAGCCGATTCATAGCCGTCGTCCACCTGAAAAATATTGGCGTATTCGCCCGCTCTCTCCAGTCCGTTTAAATCCCGAAGAATTATCTGCTCGTTTATTTTCTGAAAATAGTTATACCACGACGTATATCCCGCAAGGCGCGTTTTTTCGGGCTTTTTGCATCCGACAAAGTCGAAGAAATATCTGTCCATTACCTCGTCAAAATCGCCGCTGAGCTCTATTATGTCAAAAACCTCGTATTTGTCGCCTTTTTTAAGCTCCAGCCCGTCAATGTCCTTATAGATTTTAAACGTATTTTCGTTCATATCGGCCTCAAAAACGGTAAAGCCCTGCCTTTCGGATTTTGAGCCGTAAAGATTTATCGCCCTTTGCCCGCGGGTTCTGAAATAGCAGTATGTGTACGAGTGAAAAACGCCTTCCCTGCCGTATGAGGCAAATTTATAGTCGCCCGACATCCCCGTTAAATCTTCGGTAAAATTTGAAATTTTGCTGAGCGGCATTACGCCTTTAAGCACGTCGGTTCGGCAAAACTCACGCGAGGTAGTCCACGCTTGGTAGCCGTTTGCGTAGAAAAGGTCGTCAAAGCCGAATTCGCGCCCGCGTTTTAAAGAGAGCGAGCGGAAGGTCAAATCCGTAAAGGCGGTAACCGTTCCCTTAATGTGACCGCCGTCTTCGGTAAATTCAAACTTAAAGTCCTCGTTTTCCTCCGCGCTGTGACCGCATAGTTCGTTGTTTTTTAAGATTTCCGCGTAAAATTTATACATAACGCCACCCCTTTTAAAAATTTATTGTTTTGTTTTTTTAATTTTCCTAAGCCGTATTTATTCTACCATAGATGATATAGGTTTTCAATATATAACTTCGGCAAGATTTCTTTCTCACAATCGGCTGTTGCCGCGCGTAAAGTTGTTGCATTTGCACTATTATTTGCGCTTATATTCTACTCCCGCGTCAATAGAAAACTTATCAAAAAAGCGGTATTATAAACATAAGTGAACCCATTATTTAAAAATAATATTATTTTGAAAGGTGACGGTTATGTCAGAAAAAACCCTAACGGCCTCCGCAGCTCAAAAGAATGTTAAAAAACCCGAATTTGTTATGTATGTCGCATCGCTTTTCTTTTACACGATGATGACAGGTATGATAGGCAATTACAGGAATAATTATCTCTCCGACGTATTGCAGGTCAGCAAGAATTACATCTCGTTTTTCAACTTGATTCTTCCCATTGCGGGATTTATAATCAATTTCTTTGTTTCAATGTATATTGACGGCAGAAAGCCGTCAAAATCAGGTAAATTCCGCCCGCTGATTCTTATTGCGACCGTTCCGGCGGGCATACTGCTTGTACTCACGTTCTTCGCCCCGTCGTTTCTTACGGGGAATGTGCTTTTGGCGTACCTTTTAATAGTTGCGCTCGGCTGGACGATAGTAACGAACTTCTGCGGCTGTCTTAATATGATTGCAAACTTTATGACGCCTAATCTTAAAGAGCGTGACAGCATTATTTCTTTCAGGAGCATTTCCTCGGCCGTGGGCAATTCCGCTCCGCTGGTCGTTATACTTGTTCTTAACGCTATTTGGAAAAACGACCTTGCTCTTCAATACATTGTCGGCGCTTCGCTTTGCAGCGCCTGCGGAGTAATATCAATGCTTCTCGCTATGAAACTTGTGCGTGAAAGAGTTGTCTGCGTTCAGGAAAAAAAGAATCCGCTTATAGGCATTTTTGACATTCTTTCCAACAAGTACGCTTGGACGATTATTGCTTCGGATTTCATTAAAACTTTCAGAAACATCGCTACATATATGGGCATTTACCTTGCGGTCGCGCTTTTGGGGAGCCCGTCAAAATTCCTTTTCTTCGGCCTGCCCACGGGTATAGGCACGGCAGTAGGTATGCTTGTAATCAACTTCCTTTTAAAGAAATTTGATTCAAGGGTGCTGTATATAGCGAGCGGCATATACTCTGTTATTATCAACACTCTCGCTTTCGGCGCGGGGTATCTTTATTTCAAACACGGGAGCGGCATTTTGCAGATTATCTTCATAATTTCGCTTTTCCTTATAGGCATTCAGTTCGGCGCGTCAAACCTTCTCCCGACAATGTTTCAGGCCGACGTGCTCGAATCGCTTGAGCTTCAGACAAACGGCAAGCGCCTTGACGCCTCGCTGCCGTTTGTTATCGGCATAGGAACGACTATCAGCAGCGCCGTTGCGGGGTATATCGCTCCGCAGATACTTTTCGACGCGGATTCGCTTATCGGTTATATCCGTCCGCTTGAAACAGAAACAGGTCTTGTTTACCTTGAACAGTCGTTCCATACCAAAGTTCTGCTTCTTTTCTTCTACACGATTTTCCACGGAATTATGATGTTCCTCGCGGGAGTTCCGTTCTTCTTCTATAAGTTGACGGGCAAAACAAAAGAGGACGTTCACTCCGCCGTTTTAAAACAGCGTGAAAATATATAACTTCGGTAAAATTGAACCCGCCGCTTAATTTGATGTATAAAACCGCTTTTCCTGCCGAAAATATTATCGGTGATTAAAGTGAAAAAAGATAAAGAGCAAAACAAAAATCAAAACAGCATAAAAATCGATATATCTGCCGACCCTGTCTACGGTGAGCCGTTCGACGCATTTGATTTGATAAACAAATACGGCACTTACAACATTCAGCCGACGTCTGACACGCATCACGATTACCCGAAAATTGCTCAGGGACTTTCCAAACAGGCGAACGAAGAAAGCAAAAGAAAAAAATTCGGTCAAAAGTAACGGCAGTTTTATTTCAATAAAGCCGTTAAAATCGGATAAAGTAAATCGGGGAACCCTTAAAAGGGTTCCCCGTATTTTGTGCAAAATCCAAAATATATTTTTCAGCTATTTCGCCAGCGCGCCGATTTCAAGCATAAAGCCGCCGAACTGACCGCCGAATTCCGGAGCGCCGTCCATAATTATATGCCCCTGCTTTACGGCTGTAAGCATATCGTCCTTGCCGAGAAGTGTTCCGAGTGCCGAGTCAAACGAGTCAAATCTAAGCGTAAAGAACGGCATTGCGCGCTTATATTCGCCTCTGCCCGCCCTTGATTTACCAGCCTTTACGCGGATAAACGCCGCAACCTCAGGGTGGCCGTTTACCGCGAGCGCATAGACGCGGTCGGGCGATTTTGCCGCCCATTCGTGAATTTCGGGATGTCCCATTTTGTTAAGCTGACTTATACCGCTCGTCAAAAGATAGAACATACACTTAACCATAAGCGTTTTGTCCTCTTCTTTTTCCGGAATCTCAGTCGCGGAGAGTACGCTTGACATTTTAAGCAAAGACATAATGAACGCCTTAAACGCACCGAAATTTTTTACAATGCCCTTCATTTTCGGGAGTGTCGCGGGCGACATTTTACCTTTGAAAAAAGCGTTCATCGCCTCCACGGACTTAAATTCAAGCTCCACATGGGGGTTAGGGTCAACGGCGTTCAGGTGAACGAGCCAATCATCGGCGCCGTTAACAACGTAATGCATCCCGATTTTGCCGCCCTCGGCCTGCGGGTCAAGCGCGCTTACCTGAATTACGGCGTGCACCTTTTCATACTGCTTTTTAAGCGAAGGAACGTCCTGCGCGAGCACCTTAATTAAAGGCAAAGCGGCATTAAAGAATATTTTATTTGAATAAAGCTCTTCCTGTTTGGGCATTTAATCAGACTCCTTTCCGATATAACTTAGGCAAGATACCCCGCGTCTATATTGACGGGGCAAGCCCTTACTGAACCTAAGGCGCTCTTATTAAACGTCGTCGTCCCAGTTATCGTCTTCCTCAAAGTCGGCCTTCATAACCTCACGCACGGCATCAATAATACCGTTGGCGTCAATACCGACTTCGGACATAATATCTTCATGAAGTCCTATCGGGGCAAACCCTCGGTGTCCGAGCATTTTAAACGCACAGCCCTTGCCTGCCTGCGCCATAACCTCGGCAACGGCAGAGCCTAAGCCCCCGATTACCGAATGGTCCTCAACGGTAATAATTCTTCTTGTATCCATAACGGCCTTTAATATAGCCTCTTCGTCAATGGGCTTTATGGTGTGCATATTGAGAACGCGAACCTTAAGCCCGTCGGCATTCTCAAGAAATTCCGCCGCCTGTTTTGCCTGGAACACACACGAGCCGCAGGCAATGACCGTTATATCGGTGCCGGGGTGAATCTCAACCGCCTTGCCTACCTCAAAGTCGTAATCCTGAGAATTGTAAAGAACACGGTCAAAGCCCCGGTTAATTCTTATATAGTAAGGGCCGTTGTTGGCATAAGCGGCGTTAACCGCGTTCGCGGTTTCAATTCCGTCCGCGGGAACAATAACCGTTAAATTGGGCATAGCCCTTGTAATGGCTATATCTACTATGGCGTGGTGCGTTGAACCCGCCTGACCGAAAGACGTGCCCGCGTGAGTGGCGATAATTTTGGCGTTCACGTTCTGGTAACAAATATCTGTGTGCAGCTGGTCGCAGGCGCGCATTGAGGTGAATGCCGAAAAGCCCGAGATGAACGGTATCATACCGGCTTTTGCCATACCGGCGCCTACGCCGAACATATCCTGTTCCGCAATGCCCACGTTAATAACCCGCTCCGGGCAAACCTTTAAAACGTCGCCGAGTTTTGTTGATTTCGCAAGGTCTGCGGTAATAGCCACAACCTTTGGGTCTTTTAACATTATATCGGTAATCGCCTTGCCGTAAATTTCAGCGGTGGCAACCTCTGTCTGGTCAATCGCGTTATAAACAAATCCGCCTGCCATAATTATTTGCCCTCCTTTTCCGCTCTTGCAAGTCTTGCCTTGTAATCCTCTTCAAGCTCTTTACTGTATTTATCGTAAGTTTCATCGTCAAGCGCCATATAGTGGCAGTGGTAATCGCCCTCAATAGACTTAATTCCGGCGCCCTTTGCCGTGTCCATAAGCACGCAGGTAGGAGCGCATTTTTCACCGCTTCTTTCTCTGGCTTTATCAATGGCCTCGCAAAGCTCTCCTATGTTGTTGCCGTCTACGCAAATTACGTTAAACCCGAATGCGCGCATTTTGTCATCAAGCGGTTCAAGCTTCATAACTTCTTCCGTCGGCCCGTCAATCATACAGTGATTGCGGTCGATAAAAACTATACAATTTGAGAGTTCATAATGATTCATCGTCATAAAGGCTTCCCAGTTTGAGCCTTCGCCCAATTCGCCGTCGCCCGTTACAACATAAGTTAAATAATCCTTATTCATAAGCCTTGCGGCAAGAGCGGTGCCTGCCGCGATGGAAGCGCCGTGGCCAAGCGACCCTGTTGAAGCGTCAACGCCCACTATCTTGTTTGAGTCGAGGTGCATACCCATTTTTGACCCCGAAAGGTTAAAGGTTTTAAGAAGATCTTTATCGTTAAAGCCTTTATCGCACAGAACGGGGGCATAAGCAATTGCCGCATGGCCCTTGCTTAAAATAAAACGGTCTCTGTCCTCCCAAAGGGGCTCGTCAACCTTAATATTGAGGTACTTGTAGTAAAGCACCGTCAAAAGATCCATAACGCTGAGCCCTCCGCCGATATGACCGCTGCCTGCCCACATTGTAGTCTGCATACAGAGCTTTCGCAGTTCATAGGCCTTGTTCTCAAGCGCCGTCCACTCCTGCTTTGATAAATTAGCCATGAAAAAATTCCTCCTTTTTTACCTTGTATTTGATAAGGGGCTTTCCCCGTGATTCATTATAATATTATTAACCGAGTATTATCTAAGCTCAGGGTGGTTTTTGCGGACTGTGTTAAACGCGTCCTCCGCAATGTCAACCGAAAGCTTGATGTCGTCTTCCGTCAGGGAGGCGTTGATAAAATGGTTGTGATGAGACGCAAGGAACAGTCCTCTTGAAACGCACTCGGCAATCCACTCCTGATGGAGCATAAGGCTGTCATCGTCGGCTATTCTTAAATAAAACAGAGCGGGCTCGCCCGAAACTACAAGATTAAAGCCGTTATTCTGCGCCGCCGCTTTAAATCCGTCGGTAACCTTCGTGCCCATTTTACGGAAAAGCGAGGGTACGTCAAGAGCCTTCATTTTGTTAATGCAGGCAATGCATGCCGCAAACGGAACCGCGCTCATCCAGTATGAGCCTGTGTATGTCATACCCGAAACGGTGGCTTTCATATGCTCGCCGCCGCAAAGAGCCGACATATTGTAGCCGTTGGCAAGCGCCTTGCAGAAACAGATAAGGTCCGCCTTAATGCCGTAATAATGGTCCGACCCCTGAATATCAAGGCGGAAACCCGTGCGCACATCGTCAAAAATAAGCACAACGCCGTGGTCGTCGCACCATTTGCGGACTGAACGCCAGTATTCCTTTGAGGCGACTTCGTTATCCTTAAAATTGCCGTGGTCATACGGCTGGGCTATAAGACCCGCTATGTCGCCGTCGTTTTCGTCATAGAGCTTTTGAAGCGCGTCAATATCGAACCACGGTGCTACAAGATTATGGCACACGTCTTCGGGCAAAATACCGGGATAGTCGATTTTCTGCGCCCACTGAAAATCGCCGTGATAATATCCTTTTAAGAAAATAATTTTTCTCTTGTGCGTATGCGCTCTCGCCGACATTACCGCAAGAGTTGTAGTATCCGAGCCGTTTTTGCAGAAAAACGCCCAATCAGCGGAGGCTACCGTGTCTACAAGGTTTTCGGCGCATTCAACCATAACCGTTGACGGCGCCGTGGTGCAGTTGCCCTTTTCAAGCTGAGCCTTTGCCGCGGCGTCAACATCGGGGTCGTTATAGCCGAGCACATTCGGGCCGTAAGCGCACATATAATCAATGTATTTGTTGCCGTCGGCGTCCCAAAAATATGAGCCCTGCGCCTTTACGGAATAAAACGGCCATTTTTGTATCGGTATCCAAAGCCCTTCGGACGGACCTAAGTGGCCGTAAATGCCCGCGGGAATAACCTTGAGCGCTCTTTCAAAATACTCGCGGCCTTTATCGTGATTATATTCCGGATATTTACTCATTATAATTTCCTCCCTTATGCCAAATAAAGACCGACTCTGTCGAGAAGTCTGTTCATATTGTCTATCATAGAAGCCATACCGTGGATTTCAACCGTTCCCCTGCAAAGCTCCTCAAGCGCGTTTACTTTGCCGTTGAAAAGAGCCGAGGCCAGGCCGTAATCAGCAAAAGTCATAATCGCCCTCGGCTTTTCGGGAGCTTTTTTTATTGTGACAAGGCGGTGGTTTTTAACACGCACCGTCGCGGCGTCGCCGCCCTTTATGCCGATTAGAATATCGCCGTCTACCATATAAGATGCGCTCGCCTTGCCTATTTCGTCCTGATTTGCTATCTGCGAAATGGCAACTGAAATCGTATAGAAAGTCAAACGGGTTGAAAGAATGAAAAAATCCCTGTCCGTTAACGCCTCCTGAGACGGACGCATAAGCTCCGTCAGCCTGTCGGTAAGCGCGGTGAAGGTTTTAAGGAGAAAACCTATTTTCGCAATTCCCTTTGTGGGAACGGGAGTCGCCTTGCCGTCAATAATCAAATTGAACTTTTCACACGAGGAAACGGGAATTTTTATATCGGGATTGTTGACGCCGTCCTCCATACGGCACCCGTTTTGACTGAAAGTCAGCGTGGCGGCGGGGCCGTCCTTTACCTCAAACGCCAAAGAAACGGGCTTATTAAGAGAAGAAATTATCTCTTTTGCCTTTGAGTCAAGCTCACAAAGGTTTTCCAATGTTCCGAGTACGGCGTACATATTTATGTAGGCCATTGTCTTAGCATCAGTCATAGTTGTGCCTCCGTTTTTTAAAATATATATGTTCATTTAAAGAATACCAAATTTTATGATCTTTTGCAAGAAAAATTATACATATTTACTTAAATAAATTTTAAAATTGTTAATGATTTTTGTGAAAATATATGTTATACTTAAAAATATATAACTTACGCAAGCTGTCCCTCGCTTTATAGGCGGCGGGTTCCGTTTCGGAATCGGGAGGGTATTCGGTTCCTCTTCAATTCCCCAAGGCGGCTGTTGACGCTTGGCGGGCAGGCATCTTATTAAACGGAAAATTGCGCAAAAATTCAAAAAACGCCGTAAAAATAAAACACGGTATGAAAGGAATAATAAATGTCACTTTTTAAAAAGATTTTCGGAGATTACTCCGCTCGTGAAATCAAAAGAATAATCCCTATTCAGAAAAAGGTTCTTGAGCTTGAGGAAGATTACAAAAAGCTTTCCGACGAAGAGCTTCAGGCCAAAACACCCGAATTTAAAGAAAGGCTGCAAAACGGCGAAACGCTTGACGACATTTTGCCCGAGGCGTTTGCCGCTCTGAGAGAGGCGTCCGCCCGCGTGCTTAATATGAGGCACTTCCCCGTACAAATTATCGGCGGCATAGTTCTTCACCAGGGCAGAATAGCCGAAATGAAAACGGGCGAGGGCAAAACGCTCGTTGCGACTCTTCCCGCATATTTAAACGCTCTTACCGGAAAAGGCGTTCACATTGTCACCGTTAACGACTACCTTGCGCGCCGCGACTCCGAATGGATGGGCAAGCTTTACAGGTTTATGGGTCTTTCGGTGGGGCTTATCGTTCACGATTTGGACGGCGACCAGCGCCGCGCGGCATATGCCTGCGACATAACGTACGGCACCAACAATGAGATGGGCTTTGACTATCTGCGTGACAATATGGTAATTTACGCCGAGCAGAGAGTTCAGAGAGGGCACAATTTCGCGATTGTAGACGAGGTTGACTCAATCCTTATAGACGAGGCGAGGACGCCCCTCATAATCTCTGGTATGGGCGACAAATCAACCGATCTTTACAAGATTACGAACGATTTTGCCAAAAAGCTCAAAATGTTCAAGGTCAAGGAAATTGAGGCAAAAACAAATTATGAAGATATTGTCGGCGAAGACGACGACTACATTGTAGATGAAAAGGCGGGAACGGCGTCGCTGACCAAAAACGGTATCAAAAAGGCAGAGGCGTTTTTCGGCGTTGAAAACCTTGCCGATATGGAAAACCTCACGATTCAGCACCACATTGACTTGGCTATAAAGGCTATCGGCGTTATGAAACGTGATGTCGACTATGTTGTCAGCGACGGGCAGGTGCTTATTGTCGATGAATTTACCGGCAGAATTATGCACGGCAGGCGCTATTCCGACGGTCTTCATCAGGCTATTGAGGCCAAAGAGAACGTCAAGGTTGAACGTGAATCAAAGACGCTCGCCACTATAACATTCCAAAATTATTTTAGGCTTTACAAAAAGCTTTCCGGTATGACGGGTACCGCAATGACCGAGGAAGGCGAATTTCAGGAGATTTACACACTTGACGTCATTGAAATCCCAACGAATAAGCCGATGATTAGAGTAGACGAGCCGGATGTGCTTTTCAAAACAGAAAACGCGAAATTCAACGCTATTATTGAGCAAATTCTTGAGTGCAACAAAAAAGGCCAGCCCGTGCTTGTCGGCACAATAAGCATTGAAAAGAGCGAGGCTCTCTCGGCCGCGCTCAAGCGAAGGGGCATCAAGCACACCGTCCTCAACGCGAAGTATCACGAAAAAGAGGCCGAAATCATTGCGCAGGCGGGCGCTTTGGGAGCCGTAACTATTGCCACAAATATGGCGGGCCGAGGCACGGATATTATCCTCGGCGGCAACCCCGACTTTATGGCTAAAGCCGAAATGAGGCGGATGCAGTTCCCCGAAGAGCTCATTGAGGAGGCAACGGGCTTTGCCGATACGGACAATCAGGATATTATCAACGCGAGAAACACTTACCGCGAGCTTGAAAACAAATATAAGGAACAGCTTAGGGACGAGGCCGAAAAAGTAAAGGAGGCGGGCGGTCTTTTCATCATCGGTACCGAGAGGCACGAGTCAAGACGAATAGACAACCAGCTCCGCGGCCGTTCGGGGCGCCAGGGCGACCCGGGCAGGAGCAAGTTTTATCTTTCCGCCGAGGACGAGCTTTTAAGGCTCTTCGCAGGCGACAGATTCTTCAATATTCTTGACTCCTTCGGCGCGGCAGGCGAACTTCCGCTTGAAACCAAGATGTTTACCAACACCATTGAAAGCGCTCAAAAGCGCGTTGAGGGCAACAACTTCGCGGCAAGGCGCAACGTTCTTCGATTTGACGACGTTATGAGCAAGCAGAGAGAGGTTATTTACGGCGAGCGCAACAAGGTGCTCGACGGCGCGGATATTCACGGCACAATTATTTCGATGATTGAAAAATATATCTCGGAAACGGTAGAATTTTTCTGCCCCGAGTCAAACAACCCCGAAGATTGGAACAAGGCGGGGCTTACAGCCAAGCTGAAATTCCTCTGTGAGGACGAAACGCCCGATTTTAATTCGTCGAAAGAATATACCGACTATTTCCGCAAAAAAGCGCTTGATACCTATGACGCAAAGTACAGGGAATACGGCGAAAAAATTATGAATGAGATTGAGCGTAAGGTACTGCTGCGCAATGTTGACGTCCACTGGATGGACCACCTGGACGCTATGGATGAGCTTCAAAGGGGTATTTACCTGCGTTCCTACGGTCAGCAAGACCCCGTTGTCGCTTTCCGAATGGAGAGTTTTGACTATTTCGACGAAATGAACGCGTTAATAAGAGAGGGCACCGCGACTATGCTTCTCACCTTCCGTCTCAAGAGCGAAGAGGATATTAAACGCGAGCAGACAGCGAAAATTACGGGCGCAAGCGGAGCTTCCGACGGGAGCGAGAAAAAACAGCCGGTAAAAAAAGGTAAGAAAATCGGCAGAAACGAGCCTTGCCCATGCGGGAGCGGCAAGAAGTACAAAAATTGCTGTGGAAAGTAGGCTTAAAAACCTTAATATGATAGTATAATAAACGCCGCAAACAAGGTTTGCAGAAATTGAGGTAAAAACTATGGTAAACGACTTAAAAAATTTAGTAGGCTCAAACGAAACCGTGTTTTATGAAGGCAAGCCCGACAAAAAATGTTTTATCGCCGAAAGCATTTTTAACAAACTTCTGCCCTTTGCCGTTATTTGGGCTGTAATGGACTTCGGATTTCTCGGAACGGCGTTTTCATCTTCAAACGCAGGCGGACTGACGCTTTTTATGATACCTTTTTTCGCGCTCCATTTAATGCCTGTATGGATTTACCTTGCGGGGGTCATATTCTCTTTTTTGAGATACAAAAACACTTATTATATAGTTACAGACCGCGCGATTTACGTTTCAGGCGGAACTTTTTCAAAAACGCTGAAGACAAAGCCTTTTGCCGAGATGTCGCATATCGACCTGCACAGAGGCATATTTGACCAGCTTTTCGGCGTCGGCGACATAATCGCTTTGTCAAGTCAGTTTTCCGAAAAAACGGGTACGGCAAGCGTTGAGATTTCAAGTATCTCAAACTATTCCGAAGTATTTAACCTCGTAAAGAAACTTCAAACCGATATTTTCAGCGACACCATGTATCCAAACGATATGCGGCCGCCCGAAAACCACGGATACAACACCAAATACAAAGGCTGAGGAGGTAAACAGATGGCAGAAGAAAACAAATCTCCCGAAAACGAAATTCCCGAAAACAAATCTTCCGAAAACGAGTCTTCCGTTCACGATGAGATGGAAGAGCTTGCAAGAATTTTCCGTGAAGAGCTCAGCAAATCAAAGGAAGAGGCCGAAAAAGCAGAAAACGAAACAAAATCGGATATTGCAAACGGAATTGACGCTCTGAACGGCGGATATGAGGTTGAGGGGTATGCGGTTACCATGGGTGAAAAAACGAACGCCGAGCCCGAAGAAATGTGCGAGTGCTGCGGCGAGCGCCCAAGGGGCACTGAACGCGACCCGAACAGTCCTTTCTGCAAAGAATGCGCCGCCATAATGGAGAAATACCCCTATGACTTCAAGGGAATACTTATGCTTATAGCCGTTCTTGGCACATTGTTTGTTTCGCTCATAACTTTTGTTCAGCTTGCCCCGATTTTCTCAAACGTATATAGGGGAAAGGCGGCGTATAACGACAAAAAGCTTTATTCTGCTCTCTCATATTACTCCGAGGCTGAAAGCTACGCGATTGAAAATGAAATATCCCTTGATTTTAAAAACCTGCGCCGAAATGAAATTCTTTTGTTTTATGAAATCGGCGACGACCAATGGGTTAGCAACAGCTTTCAAAACCCCGCTTTCCTCTGCGCGCTGACTTTAATTGAAAACACATATGATGTTGAGAAAATCGGAGATAAAAAAATATCAGAAATTTTCAACAATATCACAAAAGCAAGAGCGAATATTTTTATGCTCGGAACATATGAAAGCGACGCCGAAACTGAAGAGGATTACAACAGGCTGATGGCAAAATACGAATCGCTTATCGGCAAAAAGATTTATATTTCCGACGTTAAAAATTTTGATTCTTCAACCGTTCACGACGAGCTCAGCGACGGCTATAAACCGTCAGACGGCGATATTGCCGTCGATTACGACGAAGGCTGGGTAAGACTTTTTCAGTTTGATTTGGCAGAGCGTAAAAACAAGACGGACGATATGGCTCTTTATATCAAAAAAGCGGCCGACGCCTCTACGGATTATGAGGTTTATTCCGATATACTTTTCGCGCAGTTCAGCTTTGACGCCGAAAATTATGAGCAGGCTAAAACCTTGATTGAACGAATAGGCGAAAGAAACAGCGAAAGCGTTATTTACCACTATCTTCTGGCAAAGTTAAATCGGCTTGAAAACAAAAACTATTCGGCGGCAAAGGAAATTTGCCTTACGGGTCTTGAAACCGCCGCCGCATCATACAAAAGCTATGATTTAATCGCCTACGCGGGTTCGGTTCTTTCAATGGAAAAAGCGCTCAACCTTATAATGCTAAAGGATTACAGCGGCGCCTATGCTTCCGCTGAGGAGGCCGTTTCCTACCAAAATGATTTTTACGGCAGCACAAGCCCGTACGCAAGGGATTTGTTCGCTATACTCGCTCTCGCCACGAACAATAAAGAGAAATATGACGACCTTGCGAGCGCCGTTGCCGCAAACGTTGAGGAAAACGGCGAAGAATATGACTTTTCGTCCTATGTTTACGACTACAAGAACAATAAAATCTCGCTTGAGGAAATTGTTCAGTCAGGTTATTTTGACGTGCTTTAACGGGAGGGTTCAGACTTATGAGAATTATATATGTAATAGTTAAATTGCTTACCCTGCCCGGTGCGATGACTCACGCGTTTTTTGAGCATATGAGTTGCCGTATATGCAAAATTCTTGTCGAGGACGCAAGAACGGTGCGCGCAGACGAAATGCTTTCCCACATTGAACACGAGCTTGTTAAAAGGAGAGGGGCAAGCTTTGATATTTGTTTCATTCCGTTTATTTTCAACCTGTTTTTCGGAATTGCCGTCCTCTGTTCGGGGTCGGTCGCGATTCTCTATCTCGGCAGTTTCAAAAACGCGCTCCTTTGGTTCCTGTTTTATATGGGAATATCTCTTTTGACAAACCTTTTCCCCCAGATGGAAGACGTTATGATGCTGAAAGAGAATATTTATAACGGCAAGACGAATATCGCCGTAAAAATTATTGTCGCTCCGTTTTTCGCCGTTCTCTACATAGGCGCGCAGCTTGAACGCTTTGGCCTTACTCTTATTACGTCCGTAGGCTTTGCGTTTGCGCTTCCGTATATTTTAGGGCTTTTTGTTCCGAGGCTTTATGACTTTATTATGTCGGTCTAATCCGCAAACGTTTCAAAAACGCGCCATTATATACAAAAATACACGGGATTGCTTTGGCAAATCCCGTGTATTGGCTTGCAGAAAAAGTATGCGTTACTAAGCATATGTACAAAAGGGAAAATATTATGGGGAACCCCCGGCGAGGGTTCCCCACCGAAAAATAGTCCACCGGACTGTTTTTCGCCCCTCCTGCGCTCTTTTGGAACAAAGATTTCGTAGCCTGCGGGCTACGATGAGGGCGTTGCCCCTCAACCCTACCGCCTTTTGAAAAAGGCGGGCGAAAACTTTCAGTTATTTTGCTATCGCAAACAGTTTATCGACAGACTGAAACACGGGATTGCTTTGGCAAATCCCGTGTATTTTATTTAAGCAATTCAAGTATTTTAAACAGCTTTTGTCTGTCGCTTCCGTCCGCGTCAAGCAAGGGGTTGTATTCAACAATGTCAAGTGACGAAATTCCGCGCCGGATAATTTTTTTCAGTATCCCGTAAACGCATTCAAACGACAGGCCGCCGGGCATAACGTAGCCCGTCGACGGAAATTCTGCGCCGTCAATCGAGTCTACGTCAAAGCTCAAATGAATCTTTTTACTGCCTATGCCGCTAAGGATTTCGTCTGTCACCCTTTCAGCGCCGAGTTCTTTAACGTCATTTGCCGTATAAAGATGCACACCCTGATTTTCGCAAATCGCGTATTCCTCCGGGTCAATACTGCGGGCGCCGACAATGTAGAGATTTTCTCCGTAAAGGTGGATTTTATTTTCGCCAATGTCGAGCTCTTTCGGGCAAAGGCCGAGAGCCTGTGACAGCGGCATTCCGTGAATATACCCCGTCAGCGAAGACTCTGCGGTGTTGATGTCCGTATGCCCGTCAACGTAAACGACCGCAATTCCGTTAGCCCCCGTTGTATCCGACAACGCGGCAATACTGCTCATGGCGACTGAATGGTCGCCGCCAAGGCACACGGGAATCAGCCCGTCAAGATGCCCTTTCAGCATATTGAGATAATTCTGCCTATTTACAAGCATAACGGTGGAAAGCCCTTTGAGCCTTTCATTCGGCTCGGTTTCAACCGTCTCTCTTTCGCCTTTAAAATCACAAAAAAGAGCCGTTTTGCCGAAAAGCTCCCTAAGTCCGTTTTGCATAAGGCGAGAGTATGCCCATTGAGAGCCGTTTGTGGGCGAACCAACGCAAACCGGAGCCTCGCATATTAAATATTTAACCGCATTTTTGTTATCCATAAAACCGCCTTACAGAAAAAATGTCAATAAAGAGCTTGCCCCCAGTTACATTTCACAAAGAGCAGATTGATTTAATATATCTTCAAGATATGACGACTGTACTTCAAATATTTTACCATATTATTATTTTTTTTACAACAGTAATAAAAGCGCCGTTTTACACGCCAAAATAATTACTGTTTTTTAACACGGCCTGCGCCAAAGCGGTGAAACGGAGCGTAAATACACCTTGAAAACAGAATAATTCTATGTTAGAATGAACTATATTTATTTAATACTCTTAAATTAAGGATGTGCTTAATATGAACTACGTTTTTTCAGAAAGGATTTCGTCTCTCAAGCCCTCCGCTATAAGGGAAATTTTAAAGGCGACCTCTGACCCGTCGGTTATCCCGTTTGCCGCCGGCAACCCTGACGCGGAGGCTTTTCCCATTGACGAGGTGCGTGAAATATCGCAAAAAATATTCGCCGAAAAGCCCATCACGGCGCTTCAATACGGCATTACGGAGGGTTACGCTCCTCTTCGTGAAAAGGTCAGGGAAATTCTTAAAACGGACAAGAATATCGGGTCGGAAAACGATGAAATCATCATAACCTCGGGCGCCACTCAAATTATGGATCTTATGACAAAGGTTTTCTGCAACTTCGGCGACACGGTAGTTTGTGAGTCGCCCTCGTTTATCGGTTCGCTTAACTGTTTCCGCTCTTACGGCTGTAACCTAAGCGGCGTTCCCGTTGATGCAGACGGAATGGATACCGACGCCCTCGAAGAAACTCTTAAAAATACGGAAAAGGTTAAATTTATATATACTATCCCCAATTTTCAAAACCCGTCGGGCGCGACTATGAGTCTTGAAAAGAGAAAAAAGCTTTACAAGCTCGCCGCAAAATACGGCGTTATGATTTTGGAGGACGACCCCTACGGCGACACGCGCGTCACAGGCGAGGCTCTGCCCTCAATTAAAAGTATGGACACCGAAGGCATTGTCTGCTACGCAGGTTCGTTCTCAAAGGTTCTTGCCCCCGGCATACGGGTGGGGTACGTCTGCGCCCCGAAAGAAGTCATATCTAAAATGACCGTCGGCAAGCAGGCGGCGGATACACATTCAACTATGTTCTCGCAAATACTTGTTCACGAGTGGCTTGAAAGCACCGACCTTCCCGCGCATCTTGAGAAAATCCGCGGTATTTACAGAAGAAAGCTCAATTTAATGTGCGGACTTACAGAGGAAAAGCTGGGCGGATTCGTCACATTTGTCCGCCCCGAAGGCGGTCTGTTCGTTTGGTGCAAGCTCCCGGAAAACATAAAAATGATGGATTTTGTCGGCAAATGCGTTGAAAATAAGCTGGCGCTCGTTCCCGGCACAGCGTTCGCGGTAAATCCCGGCGACGCCGAGGACTGCTTCAGAATGAATTTCTCCACCCCGTCAGACGAGCAAATTGTAAAAGGTATGGACATTTTGGAAAAGGTTAAGGATAGCTTCATTGGATAAATTCAAGTTCAGTTTAACCGATATTACGGTGATAAAAAGCCTGATGAGCCGCCACGGCGCGGTGTTTAAAAAATCGCTTGGCCAAAACTTTTTGACTGACCCCGCCGTATGTCCGGCTATGGCAGAGGAGGCCGTGAGGGGCGCCGAGCGCAAGGTCGGCGTTATTGAAATCGGCGCGGGAATCGGCGTGCTCACAAAAGAGCTTTTGGAGAGAGCGGAAAAAGTTGTCTGCGTGGAGCTGGACGAGCGCCTTTTCCCTATTCTTAACGAAACTCTGGCAGGATACGACAACTTAACGCTCGTGCGCGGAGATATTCTTAAAATCGACCTTCATTCAATCATAAAAGAAAATTTTGACGGTATGGATACGGTTGTCTGCGCAAATCTGCCGTATTACATTACGTCGCCCGTTATTATGAAACTGCTTGAAGACGAGTTGCCCATAAGCAAAATCATAGTTATGGTGCAAAAAGAGGCCGGCGAACGGCTTACGGCAAGAGTCGGCGCAAGGGAGGCGGGCGCCGTTACGGCGGCAGTGAATTTCTATGCGGACGCAGAAAAGCTCTTTGACGTCCCGAGAACTTCATTTATGCCCAGCCCCAAGGTTGACAGCTGTGTTATCCGCCTTGACCTTAAAAAGCGCGCAAATTACAATACGGCGGACAAAAAATGCTTTTTTGACACCGTTAAAGCCGCTTTCGGCCAGCGCAGAAAAACGATTTTAAATTCTTTGTCAAACGGATTGAATCTTACAAAAGAAAAAACTGCGATTGCATTAAGCAACGCGAAAATTGCCAATAATATTCGTGCGGAGGCGCTTACTATGGAAGAGCTTGTCCGCCTGTCAAACGAAATATTTAAACTGAGGTGAAAATATGAAATACACTTACAAAACAAAAGGTACCTGCTCAAGGGAAATCAACTTTGAGCTTGAAGACGGAATTGTTAAAAACGTCTCATTTGTCGGCGGATGCAACGGCAATTTGCAGGGGATTTCAAAGCTTGCGGAGGGCAAGCCTGCCGAACAGCTTATAGAAACGCTTGAGGGAATAAAATGCGGGTTTAAAGGCACGTCCTGCCCCGACCAATTAGCCGCCGCTCTGAAAGAGGCTCTCAAAAATGCTTGAGGAATTTGGCTCTTCGGCGCTTTTTGCGCTCCAAAAGCTTGAGCAAAGCGGATTTGAGGCCTACCTTATAGGCGGCAGTGTGCGCGACTTTTTAATGAATCTGCCTTTGGGCGACAAAGACATTACAACAAACGCGACCCCCGACGAAGTCCGAGGGGTCTTTGTCGGTTTTAAAGTAATTGACACAGGGATTCGCCACGGCACGGTAACAGTGTTGATTGACGGCGAGAGCATTGAAATAACGACTTACCGAACCGAGAGCGCGTACAGCGACCACCGCCGTCCCGACAGCGTTTCGTTTTCAAACAGTTTTTCGGACGACGTTCTGCGCCGCGATTTTACGGTAAACGGAATAGGAATTTCAAGCGGCGGCGAAATCCGTGACGAGGTGGGCGGACAAAAGGATATTGAAAACGGGATTATCCGCGCCATCGGGAACGCCGAAGACAGATTTTCAGAGGACGCTCTCAGGATTTTGCGTGCCGCACGATTCGCCTCGGTTCTTGGGTTTGAAATCGAGGAAAGCACAAAAAAAGCGTTATTCGGCAAAAAAGATTTGCTTAAAAATATCTCCGCCGAACGTAAAAGAGATGAGCTTTTAAAACTGATAAACGGCAGATATGCGGAGAAAGCTTTGCTTGAATACCGAGATATTATTGCGGTCTGTATCCCTGAAATACAATGCGAATTTGACTTTGCCCAGCACAACAGGCATCACGTTTTTGACGTTTTTACACATTCCGTAAAGGCGCTGGCAAACGCAAAATTTGACCCGAATATCCGTATGGCTCTGCTCCTTCACGACATCGGCAAACCGAAAACGGCAAAATTTGACGAAAACGGCGAAATGCATTTTAAAGGACATGCCGGAAAAAGCGTTGAAATTGCCGATAAAATTCTCTCCTCTCTTCGGTTTTCAAACGCCGAAAAGGAAGAAATTTTAACGCTTATTAAGTACCACGATTTTCAGTTTTTAAACGAAGATATGAAAACCGCGTCCGCGAAACGGATAAAACTCGCTCTGTCAAAATTCGGCAAAAATTTAAGCCTTAAGCTGTTGGAAGTCAGGCGGTGCGACAACCTTGCGCAAAATCCCAAGTATTTTCTCGGCGACAGCTTTTACGGCGATTGCGAGCAAATCGCCCGCGAAATTGCCGACAAAAACGAATGCCTCACGTTAAAAGACCTTGCGATTAACGGCTACGACCTTTTAAATTTGGGGTTTACGGGCAAAAAAATAGGCGAAACGCTGAATCAAATTCTTGAAAAAGTGATTGACGAAACATTGCCTAACAGAAAATCAGACCTTCTGCATTTTGCGCAAGGTCTTAAATAGCTCAACGGCAAAAGAAAAAATCAAAATTTTGCAAAAAACACTTGACAGTGCGAAAGTGTTTTGATATAATTCATATGCTGTTAATGAACAGTACTTCTGCGAGAGTGGCGGAATCGGCAGACGCGCACGTTTGAGGGGCGTGTGGTAATCCCGTACGGGTTCAAGTCCCGTCTCTCGCACCAAATAAACGCCAATTTTAATGCATTTAGTGTTGAGATTGGCGTTTTTTGTATGTTTATCGGTCTGGCTCGGCTAATACGGCAGAAATTACCGAGGCAGAAACTTTAAAAGATTTAGCGACAAAACAGCAAACTCAAATGTTGTTAAGCCATTATTTATGCGCTATACTTTATTAAAATTAAAGCGCGTCAGCATACCGAGGTGTTTTTATGTATTTTTATCCCGAAGATTACGGAGCTAAGGCGGACGGCAAAACAAACGACGCCGCGGCAATTCAGAAAGCGGTGGACAAAGCCTGCGAAAACGGCGGCGGAACGGTTGTGCTGTCCTCCGGCAAAACTTATTATTCAAATTCGGTTGTACTTAAAGAGAATGTTGAACTTCATCTGCAAATCGGCTCCCGTCTTAAAGCGACGGCCGATATTAACGGCTATTTCAGACCGTGCAATTTTATAAACGATAAAACCAACACTTTAATAGGCAACCCCGTAACGGGCAAGCCGTCCTACTGCTTTATTTACGGCTTTGAGGCGCACGGCTGTAAAATAACGGGTTTCGGCACTATTGACGCAAACGGCCATTCGTTTGTTGAGCGCAAAGACAAATATTATGTAACCGGCAATTTTTACCCCCGCCCGACCGTAATTTACTTGGAAAAAAGCAATCACATAACTGTTGAGGACGTGACGATTGTCGACGCGCCTTTCTGGACTCTTCACCCCGCGGGGTGCGACGATGTTCTCATTTCAAAAATCCGTATTCTGAACGATTTAGATGTTGCTAATTCAGACGGCATAGACCCCGACCACTGCACAAACGTGCGCATTCTCGGCTGTCACATAGAATGTGCCGACGACTGTATCTGCCTTAAAACGTCAAAGGGCAACTCCGAATACGGCCCGTGTGAAAATATTGTTATTTCGGACTGCACGCTCATTTCAACCTCCGCCGCGATTAAAATCGGCACGGAGGGCGTGGGCGATTTTCGCAACGTGCTTGTTCAAAACTGCATAATTTCGAGAAGTAACAGGGGACTCTCCATTCAAATCCGCGACGGCGGAAACGTTGAAAATATAAGATACAGCAACATCATAATTGAAACCCGCCGTTTTTGCCCCGACTGGTGGGGTACGGCAGAGCCGATTGTCATTACCGCTTTTGACCGTGACGAGAACACAAGAGCGGGTCACGTTAAAAACATTGTATTCAGAAACATCACCGCCAAAGGCGAAAACGGTGTGCTTATTCACGGAACGCGTGAAAACGTTATTGAAAACGTCACCTTTGAAAATGTCGATATTACGCTTTTAAAATCGACAAAATGGGAGTCGGGGCTTTACGATATGCGTCCCGGCCTTAACAAGGATATTGAAAAGCACAAAAACAGCGGATTTTTCATCCGCAACGCGAGAAAAGTCAAAATTTACGATTCTTCCGTCCGCTTTGGCAACAAATGCGAGCAATACGGCGCGGCTCTTGATTTTGACAGCGAAAGCGAACCCGAAATTTACAGATTCGGCGCGGACGTATAATTCTTGACTTGAAAAAATATTAGTGCTAAAATAAAATTCAGCATTATTGAAAGGCTGTGTTATTATATGGATTTACGTGAGCTTTACGAAAAGAAATCCGAATTTACAGGCAAAGAAGTTTCACTTCACGGCTGGGTCAGGAACCACCGCAAGCAAAAAAATATCGGCTTTATCGACTTTTTTGACGGAACTTGTTTCAATTCCATTCAGCTCGTTTACGGCGATTCAAATCCCGATTTCGCGAAAATCAGCGCGACGCACATCGGCGCCGCCATTGAAGTTGAGGGAACGGTAGTTGAAAACGGAGATAAAATTGAGATAAACGCCTCGTCTGTCAAGGTTGTCGGCGACTGCCCTGAGGATTATCCTCTTCAGCCTAAACGCCATACGCTTGAATTTTTGCGTGAGATTGCGTATCTTCGCCCAAGGACCCGACTTTTTCAGGCGGTTTTCAGAGTAAGAAGTGTCGCCGCTATGGCAATTCACGAATATTTTCAGGATAACGGCTACGTTTACGTTCACACCCCTCTTCTTACAGCTAATGACGCCGAAGGCGCCGGCAACACTTTTACCGTAACGAGCCTTGACCCGAAAGATGACAAATTTGATTTTGCAAACGATTTTTTCGGCAAGCCCACATCGTTAGCGGTTACAGGCCAGCTTGAGGGCGAAACTTTTGCCCTTGCGTTCAGCAAAATTTATACATTCGGCCCCACATTCCGCGCCGAACACTCGGTTACGCCTACCCACGCGGCCGAATTTTGGATGATTGAGCCCGAAATCGCGTTCTGCAATCTTTCGGGGCTTATGGACATTGAAGAGGATTTTCTTAAATGCGTTCTGGGCAAAATCCTCAAAAGGTGCGACGACGAGCTTGCTTTCCTTGAAACATATACGCGCCTTCCCCTGCGTGAGCGTATGCAAAAGGTAATTGACTCAAAAATTCACCGTATTACCCACAAAGAGGCCATTACTCTTCTTAAAAATTCAGGCAAGGATTTCAAATTCCGGCCCGAATACGGCGAGGACCTTGCAAAAGAACACGAAAAATACCTTACCGAAGAATATTTTGACGCTCCCGTATTCATTTACGATTGGCCGAAAGACATTAAGGCTTTTTATATGTATCAGAACGACGACGGCGAAACAGTCGGGGCCGTTGACCTTCTTGTTCCCGAAGCGGGCGAGCTTATGGGCGGCAGTGAAAGAGAAACGGATTTTGACAAGCTGACAGCCCGTATGGACGAATTGGGAATTTCAAAGGACGCTATGTATTGGTACGTAAATCTCCGCAAATTCGGCGGATGTACCCATTCGGGTTTCGGTATGGGCTTTGAAAGACTTTTAATTTACGCAACGGGCGTTCAGAATATCCGCGATGTTCTGCCTTACCCCAGAACCTACGGCGCATTGGAATTTTAATTTAAAAATCATAAACATAAAGAAACAGCAGTTTTACAAAAAATGTAAGACTGCTGTTTTTTAAGTGATTTTCAATTTTCTGTCGATATTCAATAATGACCTTGCCCGTCATAATATCAAATAATTATTTTTTATTCTGCTTTTTTATTCTGTCTTTTTCCGCTTTTTTCGCGGCACGCGCAGGTCTTTCCGCCACTCTTTGCTCACGCTTTTTTTCAATGTAAATTTCCGCGAAAATAAATCCCAAAACAGCCAGAGCCGCAAAGAAAATCCGCAAAGGCGTAACCGTAGGGGTAAGCGGTATTCTGTTGTCATTTGCCGCAAACGAATTTACTGTCATAAAGCAAATTAAAACTGCGGTCAAAAAAAGCTTTTTCATAAATTATTCCTTTGTTTTTAAATCAATGCCCAGCTCGTCAAGCTGAATTGAGTCAATAACCGACGGCGCTCCGCTCATAAGCTCGCTTGCGTTCTGAACTTTCGGGAACGCGGTAACATCGCGAAGTGAGTCCGCGCCGCAAATGAGCATTGCCAGCCTGTCAAGCCCTATGCCCATACCTCCGTGAGGGGGAGACGCGTATTTGTACGCCTCAACAAGAAAGCCGAATTTCGCGTCAATCTCTTCCTTTTCCATACCCAAAAGCGAGAACATTTTGTTCTGAAGTTCGCAGTCCGTAATTCTCATTGAACCCGATGACATCTCCGTTCCGTTAAGGACTAAGTCAAACGCCTTTGCGCGCACTTTTGACTTATCGGTATCAAGATACTGAACGCACTCGTCAAGAGGCATTGTAAACGGGTGGTGCATCGCGAGCCATTCGCCGCTCTCTTCATCGTACTCAAAGAACGGCATTTCCGTTATCCAAAGGAAATTCCACTTTCCCTCGGGGATAATGTTAAGCTCCTTGGCGACCGTCAAACGCAAAGCCCCCATAACCGACAGCGCAAGGCTTGTTTTGTCGCTGACAATAAACACGCAGTCGCCCTTTTTTACCCCCAAATTTTCAATAAGAGAACTAAGCTCGCCGTCTTTCAGAAATTTGCCGAACGAGCAGGTAGGCTCGTCCTCTGCCCAGCGGATATACGCAAGCCCCTTTGCGCCGATGCCCTTTGCCTGTTCCGTCAGCTTGTCGATTTTTTTCCTTGTATATACCTGAGCCGCGTTTTCGGCGACAATAGCTTTAACCGCTCCGCCGTTTTCAACTGCGCTCTTAAATACCGCGAAATCAGTTTTAACAGCCCAGTCCGAAATATCCTCAATAAGCATTTCAAAGCGAGTGTCGGGCTTGTCCGAGCCGTATTTATCCATTGCCTCGGCAAATGTAAGGCGCGGGAGCGGAGAGGCGATGTCAACGTCCAGCGTTTCTTTCATAAGCTTTATTACAAAGCCTTCCGCCATTTCCATAATGTCTTCGGTATCTACAAAGCTCATTTCAATGTCGATTTGAGTAAACTCGGGCTGACGGTCCGCGCGCAAGTCCTCATCTCTGAAACACCTCGCAAGCTGAACGTAGCGGTCAAACCCCGCGACCATCAAAAGCTGTTTGTAAATCTGCGGACTTTGCGGAAGAGCGTAAAAATTGCCGTTATGGATTCTGCTCGGAACAACGTAATCCCTCGCGCCCTCGGGCGTTGACTTAATCAACATCGGCGTTTCAATCTCAATAAAATCGTTTGCGTAAAAATATTCCCTTGCGATTTGAGCAATCTTATGCCGCATAATAATATTTTTTGTCAGCTTTTCATTGCGCAGATTGAGATAGCGGTATTTAAGAGTGGTTTCATCGCCTACCTCGTCCGCTTTCGCAATTTCAAAAGGCGGAGTTTCACTGACGCTGAGTATTCTTAAATCCGAAACGTCAATTTCAATATCGCCTGTCGGAATTTCCTTGTTCTTTGAAGAACGCTCGCGCACCGTACCCTTAGCCATAAGCACATATTCGCTTCTTACCGTAAATGCTTTTTCAAAAATTTCCTTTTCCGTCGTTTCCCCGAAAGCGAGCTGAACAATGCCCGTTCTGTCTCTAAGGTCAATAAAAATAAGGGAGCCTAAATCACGCCGTCTCTGCGCAAAGCCGCACACCGTGACCTCGCGGCCCGCGTCCGCCAAAGTAAAATTGCCGCAGTAATCGGTTCTTTTAAGACCTGTCATTTTGTCCATCATTCATTACCCCCTGTCAGCGCGGAAAGCGTTTCTTCGTCAAGCTCAATTCCCAAAGATTCAAAATCCGCTGTCACGTCCTTTATTACCGCAGACTGAAAATCGTCCGAAAAGGAATCAAGCGTCATTTCGAGTTCTTTTCCGTTCGTCATATTTTTAAGCTTAACGTTCCCTGTTTCAAGCTCATTATCCCCTAAAACAAGCGCATACGACGCGCCGATTTTATTTGCGTATTTCATCTGCGCCTTAAAGCCCCTGCCCATAGTGTCAAACTGAACGCAAAAGCCCTCTTCGCGTAGCGACTTAGCAAGCGACGACGCCACAAGGCTTGCACTCTCGCCTAAAGAAACTATATAAAGGTCAGTTTTACGGGGCTCGGGGAATTGAGAATTTTTTTTGTCCATAAGCAGAAGGAGCCTTTCAATTCCCATACCGAAACCACATGCGGGAAGTGGATTTCCACCCATTTCGCCTATAAGCCCGTCGTATCTGCCGCCGCCGCAAACGGTTCCCTGCGCGCCGATTTCATTTGACACAAATTCAAAAACCGTTCTTGTGTAATAGTCAAGGCCCCTGACTATCTGCGGATTTACCGTGTACCCGATATTCATAGCGTCAAGGTATTTTTTAACGCCGTCAAAGTGAGCTTTGCATTCGCCGCACAAATAGTCCAAAACCACGGGAGCGTTTTCGGCTATTTCGGAGCAAACGGGGCTTTTGCAGTCAAGAATGCGCATAGGATTCCTCTCAAGCCTGCCCTTGCAGGTGTCGCAAAGTTCGTTTTCATATTTTGCAAAGTATTCTCTGAGCGCCTTGTGATATTCTTTTCTGCATTCGGGACAGCCGATTGAATTTATTTCAAGACTTAACCCCTCAATACCGAGATAATTAAAAATTTCATTGGCAAGCGAAATCGTTTCGGCGTCCGCGGACGGTTCGCCCGCTCCGAAACATTCTATTCCGAATTGGTGAAATTCACGCAAACGCCCTGCCTGCGGTTTTTCGTAACGGTAGCAAGATGTAAGATAATAAATTTTTTGCGGAAGAGCCTCATTAAAAAGCCCGTGCTCAAGAAACGCCCTTACCGCTCCTGCGGTACCCTCCGGGCGAAGGGTAATTGAACGCCCGCCCTTGTCAAGAAATGTGTACATTTCCTTTTGAACGACGTCGGTAGTTTCGCCTACTCCTCTTTGGAAAAGCTCAGTATGCTCGAAAACGGGCGTGCGCATTTCGCGGAATCCGAAATTTTCAGCCGTTTCCCTCATCGCGTTTTCAACATACTGTGTTTTATAAATTTCATTCGGCAACGCGTCCTGCGTGCCCTTAATCGCATTTGTGATAAGCGCCATATCGTTCCCTCATTATCTGTAATAATAGGTGAGCCTCCCTAACGGGAGGCGTTGTTTCAGTTTTTCGGATTTATAATATCTCTCCAGTCCAAATCGCCCCGGTCAAGAGCGTGAATAAGCGCCTCTGCCGTGGCAATATTAGTCGCGACGGGGATATTGTGGACATCGCACAGCCGCAGGAGCGTGTTGTCCTTAGGCTCGTGCGGTTTCGGAGAAATCGGGTCTCGGAACATTAAAAGCAAGTCTATTTCATTGCAGGCAATTCTTGAGCTGATTTGCTGGTCGCCCCCCTGAGGACCGCTTAAAAACTGCATTATTTTAAGCCCGGTCGCCTCCGAAACTATTTTGCCCGTTGTACCCGTTGCGCAAAGATTATGCCGTGAAAGTATTCCGCAATAAGCAATGCAAAACTGTGTCATCAATTCTTTTTTTGAGTCATGCGCCATAAGTGCAATATTCATAAATCGACCTCATACTGTTACACAAAAAATAAGTCATATATATTCAGAAGAATATAATACCAAAAAAAACGCCGTATTTCAATAGTTTCAGATATAAAGTTTTACGTCTTTTCCCAAAATTCTTTCCGAAATACGCAAAAAAGCCTCGGTAGTTCGCCCTGAAATCAGGTTTGAATCAGCGTCGCCCGCAACAGCGAGCAATTTATCTGCGGGAATAACGCCCAAAAGACGCAGATAAGTTTTGTCTACGGCGTCGTCAAGATTTTTCTGTACGCCGTTTTTCATATGCCTGAAATCGGCCTTGTTAAGCACAAGGCGAATTTGATTTTCAGCGGCGCCTTCCTTTAAAAGATTTTCTCCGACCATATATGCGGCGCGCAGGCTTATGCTGTCAGGCGTTGCGATAACGATTATTTCATCGGCCGCTTTAGCGTAAATCCGCGTTGCCGAATTAAAGCCCGCTGGCGCGTCGATAAAAATAAAATCGTACATATCCTTATATTCCGAGACAAGTTTCAGAAAATCCGCGCTCCCGAAAGAATTTGGCTCGGATAAGGGGGAGGCGAGCAAGCAAAGGTTCCCGGAGACTGAAAGGAGCGCTTTTTCCTTGGTACAGCGGTTGAAAATTACATCTGACCAGTCAAAAACGACCTCTCTGTCAAGCCCTAAGAGAATATCAAGAGAGCGAAATGAAATGTCGCCGTCAATTAAAAGTACTTTTTTATTTTTTGATAAAGCCTTGCCTATATTCGCGCAAAATGTGGATTTTCCCACGCCGCCTTTACCGGAAAGAACGGTAATCACCTCTGCCAAAAAAACGCCTCCTCTCATTTCGCCGCAAAAGCGCAAACGATATTAAAAAACAGTTTGCCTTCGGCCGCTTGCCGGGGCAGAGCCAAAGGGATAAACATTTGAGCCTATTGTACCATAAAACTCCTTGATTTTAAAGCGTTTTAAGCGTATTTTTATAAAAATTACAAATAAAAACAACTTTCGATTAAATCATTTTTCTTTTACCGCCCCGTTTTCGCCAAAATATTGACGTTCATACAAGTATAATAAACTATACACATATACCGAAAATTTATGCGGAGGTGAGAATATGGAAGACCGAAAAATAGAATTTGTAGGCGAAGAGAGCGTAAAAGTCCCTGAATTTTTCAAAAAAGCGTTGACTCAGGGCGTATTTTTCGGCGTTGCCGCACTGCTCGCCTCAGGGAAAAGCGAAATAATCTCTCCGCTTGCGCTGTCGTTTTGCGCGGGCTGTAAGAGGAAATATTTGCTTTTTTCCGTTTTGGGAAGTATTTTCGGTTATCTAATATCAAGCGAATACGTAAATTCGTTCCGTTTCGCTATGGCAACTTTTATAGTATATATTTTAAGGGCGTATCTGCACACCTTCCCCTCAAAACGCGGCAGTATTATTCTGCCGGCTCTTATTTCGGCGTTTTCAGTTGCGTCAACCGGCGCGGCGGTAATGATAATTTCTCCCTTTAATTCCAAGTTTTTATTTTCGTTGATAGCGGGGAGTATAACCTCTTTCGGCGGAGCGTATTTTTTCTCGCTTGCGACCTGCGCTTTTAATAAAATCCGCGAAAACACGCGCCTTCTGCCTAAGGATTTAACGGCGTTCTCCGTTTCCGCCGTAATAATTTTTTCTTCGCTTACAAAACTGAGGTTTTTGGGCGTATCCGTCGGCGGAATATGCGGTTCGCTGTGCGTAATCACATTTGCGTATCTTTTTCATGAGAGCGGCGGCGCGCTTACGGGGATAGGCGGGAGCGTAGGCTCTTTTTTTGCCGGCAACGACCCTCTGAGCTTTTCTTTCTGCGTCGCCGGACTTTTTGCCGGTCTGTTTTCCTATTCGGGAAAATTTTTGTGCGCGATGGCGTATATCTTTGCCTACGGCGCGTCGTTTGTATATCTCGGCGGGGGAACGGACAGGCTCGGCCTGCTCATTGAAACTGCCGCCGCCTCCGTCATTTTCATACTGATTCCCAAAAAAGCGCTGAAAAAAATTAAAACGGTGCTCTCCGTAAAATCCGAGGATTCGGATGACAGCGCCATAATAAAACAGCGGTTAAGGCTTGTTCAAGACGCTCTTTCACAGACAAAATCCACCGTTTCAAAGGTTTCGGAGATGCTCTCCGAAAAGGCTCCCGCCGACACCGCCGGAGTCTACCTTAGGGTGCGTGATTCCGTCTGCTCCGGCTGCGGAGGATACGGCGGATGCTGGGGAAAAGAGCTTTCAAGGACGGTTGAGGGCTTTGATGAGATGCTTGAGTTGGTTAGAAAAAACGGGAGCATTACACCGTCCGCTTCGCCGCCGTTTATATCTTCAAAATGTATCAGGATTATGTCGCTGTGCGACAGCTTTAACAAAAGTTACTCGTCTTATTCGGCCCGCTTCGCGGCGGAAGGGAGGATAAATGAAATGCGGAAAATCACATCTGACCAATACGACAGCTTTTGTCTTATGATAGACGATGTTCTAAGCGGCTTTGAAAATGATTTACACTCCGTTCCCGCGCTTTCCACAAAGCTTTCCAGCGCCGTTGAAAGCCTTGGAATAAACGGAATCGCCACATACTGTGAAAATGAAATCGGAAAAGCTCTGGTAAATCTTGAACTGCCCTTGGATACCGCCGTTTCCGACGAAAACATAGCAAGCTGTATTAGTTCGGCTCTCGAAAAAAATTTCCCCTCGCCCGTAACAGTCAGGGGCGAGGACAAAAAAATGCTGTTTCTTTGGGAAAAGCCCTCTCTTGATATTAAGTGTGATTATTACCAAATTTCCGCCGATTCGGGCGACATATGCGGCGACTGTTTTGACGCCTTTTACGACGGAAAAGGCGGTTTTGCGGCGATACTCAGCGACGGAATGGGTACAGGTTCAAGAGCGGCGGTGGATTCAACGCTTTCTCTGAGCCTTTTGTCGCGGCTTATTCTTGCAGGCTTTTCGTTTCCGTGCGCTATGAAACTTGTAAATTCCGCTTTACTTATAAAAAGTCACGAGGAATCCCTCGCGACGCTTGACATTCTAAAGCTTGACTTATATACGGGAAAGGCCGTAATTTACAAGGCGGGAGCCACCGTTTCGCTGATTAAGCGCAAGGGCAGGGTAAGCGAAATTAAACGCTCTGCAATGCCTGTCGGGATTCTGCGGGAGGCTCAGTTCGGCTCGCTTTCGGGAACGCTTTATAAGGGCGATACCGTTGTGCTGATGTCGGACGGAGCGGCGGATTTTGCCCTTGTCGATATTAAAAACGAGCTGTTAAAATCAAGCGGCGACGAAAACCTTTCCGAAAGACTTTGCACTGTCGCAAAATCGAAAATGACGGAAAAAAGCGACGATATTACCGTCGCTTGTATAAAAATAATATGAAACCGATAACAAAAATCAAAAGCTAAGCCGATTGAATACAGCCCGCAGACAAAAATTAACTACCGTCAAAAAACAGTCGTAGACAAAAACAATCTATGACTGTAAGCCCTATAACAGAAAGTTTTTTTAAACCTCATTGCGAATTGACGCAATGAGGTTTTACGTTCATAAAAACTTTATTTTCCGAAGTGTTGACGATTGAGCGAGTTTAATCCTCTAAGCGCTTAATAATACTCTCAAATTGCTTTTCCTCGCAAAGCTCAATAGCGCCTTTGTCAACTAAATTTGCGTTTTTGGGGTTTATCGGAAGTTTTGCGAGAACGGGAACATCCATTTCCCGCGCAACGTCGTCAAGCTTGCTTTCACCGAAAATGCTGTGCTTTTTACCGCAGTCCGGGCACTCGTAATAACTCATATTTTCGATTATGCCGAGTATCGGAATGTTCATCATTTTTGCCATATTCACGGCTTTTTTTACAATCATTGTGACAAGGTCCTGCGGAGTTGTGACAATAATTATTCCGTCAACGGGCAAGCTCTGAAAAACAGTGAGCGGAACGTCGCCCGTTCCGGGAGGCATATCGACAAACATATAGTCTACATCGCCCCAAACTACCTCCTGCCAAAATTGGTGAATAAGTCCCGAAATAACGGGGCCGCGCCAAACGACCGGCTGATCCTCTTTTTCAAGAAGTAAATTGACGCTCATTATGCGCACCCCGAGGCGTGATTCTCTTGGGTAAAGCCCCGTTTCATCGCCCTCGGCGTTGCCGTGAATGCCAAAGCCCTGCGGAATCGAGGGACCTGTAACGTCGGCGTCAAGCACTGCCGCCTGCTTGCCCATGGTCTGCGCGGTAACGGCAAGCATAGACGTAACAAGGCTTTTGCCTACCCCGCCCTTACCGCTGACAACCGCTATGACCTTTTTTACACTGCTCATTTCATTAAGCGGAATGTGTAAATCCTGCTTTTCTTTGTTGCCGCAATTCTCCGAACAAGCGCTGCAATTACCGTTACAATCCATATCAAAAATCTCCTTTATTTTCCTACACAGAAATGTGCAAATATTTCATTTACTACCGACTCGGTCGCTTTTTCACCTGTCAACGCGAGCAAATTTTCAACCGCGCTGTCAAGACAGACGGTTACTGCGTCCATAGTAAGCCCCGAAAAAAGCGCGTCCTCGGCCTCGTTTAATGCCTTAAGAGCGTCTTTACAGCAGCCAAGCTGGCGCTCGTTTATTAAAGCGGCGACGCCCGGGTCGAAATTCGCCGTGCCGAGAACCGACTCAACGGCATTTGTTAAATCGTCTTTTCCCTCGCCGGTTTTTGCTGAGATAAAAACTAACTTTTCAAAATTATCTTTTAATTCATCTGTTAGATAATTTTTAACTAAATCGGTTTTGTTTATTATTCCTATCGCCCTTTTGCCTCTGCAAAGGGAAATCAACCGCCTGTCATCATCGGAAAGAGGTCTGCTTGCGTCGAAAACCGCCAGCACAAGTTGCGCGTTTTCAAGGCGTTTAACGGCTCTTTCCACGCCGATGCTCTCAACAGCGTCATCTGTCTGCCTAACGCCGGCCGTGTCCGAAAGGCGCAGAACTACCCCGCCGAGCGTCACGGTATCCTCAACAATGTCGCGCGTTGTGCCCTCAATTTCAGTAACGATTGAGCGGTCTGTTCCCGAAAGAAGATTCATCAGCGTGGATTTACCCACATTAGGCTTGCCGACTATCGCCGCGTCTACGCCTTCTATAATTATTTTTCCCGCGTCATAGTTATTTATTAACTTTTCAAGGCTTTTAACGGCAAAGCGAATGTCGCCGCCGAGATTTTCGCTTGAAAGTTCCTCAATTTCTTCATAAGGATAATCCACCCAAGCAGACAAAAGCGCCATATCGTAAAGCAGTTTATCGCTGATTTTTTTTATCTCCTTAAAAAGCCCGCCTTCTAATATTCCGAGGGCTATTTTTTCGGCCTCCTCGCCTTGCGCCGATATTATGTTCATTACGGATTCGGCGCCTGTTAAATCCATTTTCCCGTTGAGGAAGGCCCGTTTCGTAAACTCTCCCGCCTGCGCGGGAACGGCGCCTGCGGAAAGGGCGGCTCTTAACACCCGTTTTGTCACATACAGTCCGCCGTGACAGGAAATTTCCACAACGTCTTCGCCGGTATAGCTTTTCGGCGCTCTGAAAAGAAGCGCTATCACCGTGTCAAGCACATCGCCGCCGTCGACGGCTTTTCCGTACAACGCGCAGTAGCCCGGTATATCGGCAATTTTTTTGCCGCTTACCGAACTGAAAATGCTGTCTGCGATTTTTATTGCGTTTTCCCCGGAAATACGTACAATGCCTATACCGCCGGCAGCCATTCCCGTTGAAATTGCCGCAATTGTACTCATCAAAACACCTGCTTACCGTTTGCTTTCCCTTAAATTTTTAAAAAAAGAGGTCAAAATTTCAGAACATTCGCTTTCAAGGATTCCTCCCTCAAATTGCGGTTTATGTGTAAAGTCGACGTCAAAAAGCCGAGCTTTTGATATAACGGCTCCGTTTTTTGGGTCGGGCGCGCCAAAATATACGTTTTTAATTCTTGAATTTATTATAGCGCCTGCGCACATAGGGCACGGCTCTAAAGTAACGTACAAATCGCATTTCCACAGCCGCCAGCCGCCCAATGACTCACACGCGGAATTTATCGCTTCAATTTCCGCATGGTGAAGCGCGTTTTTCACCGTTTCGCGGCGGTTCCTACCCTCGCCGACGATTTTACCGTCGCATACAACCACTGCGCCCACGGGCACTTCGCCCTCAGCCGAGCTTAAAGAGGCGAGCCCCAGCGCGTATCTCATAAAATCTTCTTTTTCCATAGCGCTTTAAAAATTGATGCTCATCAATGTACTAATAAGCATAAATATTATCGCGATTATCATAGCCGGGCTTTTAAGAACAGAAATTACCTTCTCATCTGTTTTTAAGGTGTCAACGCCGCTTTTGAGCTTTGTTTTATAACCCATATTGAAAAATATTATTCCGCCTGCGATTCCCACGGCAATAAGCACGGCGAACATTACAACAACCGAGACGGCGCCCGCCGTTTCGCCGAAATTGCTTAATACCGTCAACTGAATAACCGAAAACATATTGTTAACAAAGTGAAGGACTATTGACGGCCAAAGACTGCCCGTCGCTATGCAAAGGTAGCCGAAGTATATCCCCGCGACGAGGGTGTACGGGATTTGTACCATATTGCCGTGAAGAATTGAAAATATTACGGCAGACATCACTATCGCGAATTTGTCGCCGTACCTGCGCAGCGGCTGAAGCACAACGCCTCTTATACAAAATTCCTCCACAACCGCGGGAATAACGGCCAGAGTAAAGGTAAGCATAACCGCGCCAATCGGCCCCTCGGCGGTCAAATCATCTATACCGCTTTCAAATGATACGCCTGCCATACTCTGAAATATTGATGAAATAAGATTTATTATTACCGTGGAAATAAGCACGATCGGTGCAAAAAACATTGTAAGACTTACAGCGGCTTTTTTGTTGTACGCTGTGCCGAAAGGCAGAATTCCGACATATTTTTTTGACCTTAGTATCGAGTAAGAGAGCAGGAACGGCGCTCCGATAAAAAACACCGACATAAATCCCTGTAAAGCGTATTCGCCGGTCGAGCTGTTTAAAAACTCGGCAACAGACGGGAAAAAGTTTGAGAGAACAATTAAAGACGCCGCAAACGCCGTTGATAATACAAAATACAGTATTATCGCTATGCCAAACGAAAACCCCATTGTTTTAAGGATTTTTTTGTCGTTTTTCTTTTGCTCCTCACGGGGATCTAAAATATACCGAGGCACTCCAAAATTATACGGCGGAGTATTGTGCGCGGGCCTGTTAAAACCGTTAAAATCCGTATTCTGCCCATTCATATTTTCGTTTTGATTAAATTGTCCGTTAGGGTTAAAGTCCATTAAAAGACCTCCTTAATTCCCCTTATCCTCAGTAACATAGCCGCCCATAACCGTAATGGCCGTTCTGCGGTTTTCCTCTAACTTAATGTTAGTTGTTCCGTAAAGCTCTGTCTGCAATTTCTGCGCGGCAAGCGGATAATCAACTACCCAAATCCAAGCCGAACCCGAATAACCGTACCTTGCGTCGGCGGTAGGCATGGTTCTCTGCGAAATTGCATAATTCGCCCATCCGTTGGCAAACGCTTTTGTCATATAGTTTATTACTTCCTTACGGCGGAAAGAGGTGTGAACATTCGCAAGAATTGTATCAAGCACGCTGTTTATTTTTGTAACAGAGGCTGATTTACACTTGTTTATAAGCGCTGTTATTACCATACGCTGATTTTTTGTCCTTGAAACGTCCGCGTCAGAATACAGTTTTCTTTCACGGCAGAAAAGAAGAGCCTGGTCGCCGTTAAGCAAAACGTTGTCTCCGTACGGAATATGATGTTTCAATCCCACGCTTTGGGGAACGTCTACATTTACGCCGCCTACAATGTCAATGCACTGAACAAACGTGTCAAAATCCACCATTGCGTAACCGTCAATTTCAATTTTATAGTTATCCTCAATAACATCGACAAGATATGCCGGCCCGCCTTTTGAGCAGGCGGCGTTGAGCTTTGCAAAATAATCGTATCCCTTTAAGTATGTGTAGCTGTCGCGCATAAACGAAACAAGCTTGATAGTTTTTGCCTGAGTATTTACGGAAACCAGCATCATAACGTCGGTATTGCCGTTTTCCATAACGTCGGCGCGGCCTTTTTCCTCGGCTGAGGCGTCGCTCCCTATAAGCAAAATATTTATTATATTCTTGTTTTTGAGTTTCGGAGCGTCCGACATCATCGCCCAATTTTTAAGTATCTCTTTATATGTGCTGCCCGTTACGTCGTCTATCTCGCCGAAATCTATCGTTTCATCGTCAACAAACGATTCGTCCGTATTAAGGGTATAGCTTAGACCTTCGCCGTAGTGTATAAGCCCTAATTTGTGATTTAACACAGCGGCAATGACTACCGCGAACAGCAATATAATACAAATGGGGATAAGGAAAAGGAGTTTTTTCTTCTTTTTCTTTTTTTTGGCGGAACCGTTTACACCGTTTTTATCGTTTTCAGATGTTCCCCCCGCTGTTTCCGTCTCAGATTTTTCAGCTTCGGTTTCAACTTCCGCCGTCTCTGCCTCAAATTCTTCAGCTTCGGTTTCGACTTCCGCCGTTTCCGCCTCAAATTCTTCAGCTTCGGCTGTTTTTTGGGAACCGAGCTCCATTTCTTCTCTTTTTTCGTAATCCATAGTGTTTTTAAACCTTTCCGGCAACAATAGTCTGATCCTCACGTAATTCCCTGTTGCTGCCAAACCGGGCGTGAATATTTTTACCACATCTCAAACAAAGTTTTAACTAAAGAAAATATTAAGCGTTATTCCGCTGTGTTCTCAGGCGGAGTTTCGGCAGACTCTTCCCCGTTTTCGTGTTCGGCAATAGAAATTGTCACTACCTTTTCGCCTTCTTTGACCTTCATAAGGATAACGCCCTTCGCGGGTCTGTTGCATTCTCGAATCTGCGAGGCCAAAAGCCTTATGATTATGCCGTCGGATGAAATCATAATAACGTCTTTCGTCTCGTCAATCATATCAACCGCGCATACCTTGCCGTACTGCTGCGTATGATAGTTCGTAAGCCCCTTGCCGCCGCGGTTCTGAACGCGGTAATTTGAAACGTCGCTTCTTCTGCCGTAGCCCTTTTCGCTGACGGTCAGCACCTTGCCGCTGTCGGAGAATACTATCATTCCCACAACCTCGTCGCTTTCGTCAAGCGTAATTGCTTTAACTCCGCGGGCGGTTCTGCCTATGCAGCGCGCGTCGCTTTCTTTAAAGCAAATGCTCATACCGTTGCGGGTGGCAACCATCAGCTTTTGCCCGCCGTCGGTAAGGCGTACCCAGCGAAGCTCGTCGCCCTCGTCAAGATTTATCGCTATAATACCCGATTTTCTTATATTTTTGTAGTCGTCAAGCTTTGTTCTCTTAATAACTCCGCCCTTTGTCGCCATACAAAGGTAATATTTATTTTCTCCGAAATCAGGAACTTTAAGCATTGCCGTTACTTTTTCGTCAGTCGTTATAGGCAAAATATTTACAATATTCATTCCCTTGCTGTTCCTGCTGCCTTCGGGAATTTCATAGCCTTTTAGGCGGTACATTTTGCCCTTGTCCGTAAAGAAGAGTATATAATCGTGTGAAGAGGCGATAAACATTGTGTCCGCGATGTCCTCTTCACGGCGGCTCATACCTTTAATTCCCTTACCCCCTCGGTTCTGAACGGTGTAAACCGAAACGGGCTGGCGTTTGATATATCCCATTTTTGTAAGAGTGTAAACGCAGTCCTCCTCCGGGATAAGGTCCTCAATGTCAACCTCGCCGGCAACGCTTGAAATCTCCGTTTTTCTCTCGTCGGCAAATTTCTGCCCAAGGGCGGAAAGCTCCGTCTTTACAATTTCCTTAACCCTGGCCTCGGAAGAGAGAATTTCAAGGTATTCGCTTATCTTCTGCCTTAACTCGTCCCGTTCGCTGATTATTTTGTTAATTTCAAGACCTGCAAGCTGTCCCAACTGGAAATTGACGATTGCCGTCGCCTGAGGGTCGTCAAAATCGAATTTTTCCATAATCGCCGCCTTTGCCTCGGGCTTTCCGCCTTTGCAGGCGCGGATAGTGGCAATTATATCGTCAACAATATCAATAGCCCTTGCAAGACCTTCAAGGATATGCTCCCTCGCCTGAGCCTTTTTAAGGTCGTAACGGGTTCTCCTTGTAATGACCTCGCACTGGAATTTGATATACTGCTCGATTATTTCTTTAAGAGTAAGGATTTTCGGCTCGCCGTTTACAAGGGCAAGCTGAATTATGCCGTAGGAAATCTGAAGCTGCGTCATCTGATAAAGCTGGTTTAAAATAACCTGCGGATTTGCGTCCCGCTTTAAGTCAATAACTATTCTGATGCCGCCGCCGCGCTGTGAGGAGTAATCGTTTATATCCGACATACCCTCGATTTTCTTTTCCTTGTGAAGCTCCGCCATCGACTCGATAAGACGGGCCTTGTTTACCTGATAGGGGAGCTCCGTGATAATTATCTGGAACTTTCCGTTTTTCTCATTTTCAACTATTTCCGCCCTGCCCCTGAGGGTGATTTTTCCCCTGCCGGTGGCGTAGGCGGCTCTAATTCCCGCCTTGCCCATAATTATGCCCTGCGTCGGGAAATCGGGACCCTTAATGTGTTCCATAATTTCCTCAAGCGTGGCGTCGGGATTGTCAATTACACAGCAGATGCCGTCAATAACCTCGCCCATATTGTGAGGGGGGATATTTGTCGCCATACCTACCGCGATACCCGTTGAACCGTTTACAAGAAGATTTGGGTACCTTGACGGCAGAACGGTGGGCTCTTTAAGACGGTCGTCATAGTTTGTCGTAAAATCAACCGTGTCCCTGTCAATGTTTGTGAGCATCTCAAGGGCAATTTTGCTCATTCTCGATTCCGTATAACGGTAAGCGGCAGGCGGATCTCCGTCAATGGAGCCGAAGTTTCCGTGCCCGTCAACGAGTATATATCTCATTGAAAAGGTCTGCGCCAAACGAACCATTGCGTCGTAAACCGAGGCGTCGCCGTGCGGATGGTACCGCCCCAGCACCGAACCGACGGTATCGGCGCATTTACGGTAAGGCTTGTCGGGATAAAGACTGTTTTCATACATCGTGTAAAGTATTCTTCTGTGAACTGGCTTTAAGCCGTCGCGAACATCGGGAAGAGCTCTTGATGTAATAACAGACATTGAATAATCAAGGAAAGAATTTCGCATTTCCCTGTTTATTTCAACATTTACTATGTTTTGTGCTTCAAGCGGTATATATTCGCCCAAAGAGTGATTGTGTTTCTCTGCCATTTCTTTACCTCTTTAATTATATGTCAAGATTCTTAACATATTTTGCGTTTTTCTCAATAAACTCTCTTCTCGGTTCTACCTTGTCGCCCATGAGAATTGAGAAAGTTTCATCGGCCTCCATTGCGTCCTCAAGCGTTACCCTGAGCATTATTCTTGTGGCAGGGTCCATAGTGGTTTCCCAAAGCTGTTCGGGGTCCATTTCGCCCAAGCCTTTGTAACGCTGAATATCACAGCCTCCGCCCATTTCCTCGGTCAACGTGTCGCGCTGTTCGTCCGTATAAGCGTATTCGTGCCTTTTGCCCTTTGAAAGCTTATAAAGAGGCGGTTGAGCTATATAAACATAGCCCTCGTCTATAAGCGGACGCATATACCTGAAGAAGAAGGTCAAAAGCAGGGTTCTGATATGCTGGCCGTCAACATCGGCATCCGCCATAATAACAATTTTATGGTACCTGATTTTTGTTATGTCAAATTCCTGCCCTATTCCCGTGCCGAGAGCCAAAACAACGGGCGTTAATTTGTCGTTTCCTATTACCTTGTCAATTCTCGCCTTTTCAACGTTAAGCATTTTGCCCCAAAGGGGAAGAATTGCCTGTATTCTGTTGTCCCTGCCCTCTTTTGCGGAGCCTCCTGCAGAGTCTCCCTCTACTATAAACAGCTCTGTGTTTTCCGGATTTTTGTCAATACAGTCGGCCAGCTTGCCGGGAAGAGAATTTCCCTCAAGCGCAGATTTTCTTCTTGCGGTGTCCCTCGCCTTTCTTGCGGCCTCTCTTGCCCTTGAAGCGTCGAGCGCTTTTGAAAAAATTGTCTTTGCGACCGCGGGATTTTCCTCAAAATAGGTCATCATTTTATCGTAAAGCATCTTGTTTACAAGGGAGCGCATCTCGGTATTGCCGAGCTTGCCCTTTGTCTGCCCCTCAAACTCGGCCTCCGTAAGCTTAACGCTTATTACAACGGTTAAGCCCTCTCGTACATCGTCGCCCGAAAGGTTTTTGTCGCCGTCTTTAAGCAATTTAAACTTTCTTCCGTAATCGTTGAAAACCTTTGTCAGCGCCGTTTTAAAGCCGTCCTCATGGGTGCCGCCGTCAATAGTGCGGACATTGTTGGCAAACGAAAGTATTATTTCGTTGTAGCCGTCGTTGTAGGAAATGGCAACCTCTGCGCTTCTGTCGTCCTGAACGGTCGAAAAATGCAGAATTTCATCGTGAATGGGCGTAAGTCCTCTCGAAGTGTTGATATAATCTACAAAAGAACGGATACCGCCCTCATAGCAGTATGTTTCTTCTATTATATTTTCTGCATCTCTTTTATCCGTAAGCGAAATGCGCAGTCCGGCGTTCAAAAACGCCTGCTCACGGAGCCTGCGCTGTAATATTTCAAATTCATAAACCGTTGTTTCCGTAAATATTTCCGGGTCGGCCTTAAAGCGGATAAATGTGCCCGTTTCGTCGGTATCGCCTATAATTTCAAGGTCTGAAACGATTTCTCCTCTTTCAAACCTCTGCTTGTATATGTGTCCGTTTTGGCTGACCTCAACCTCAAACCACTCCGAAAGCGCATTAACTACCGAAGAGCCTACGCCGTGCAGACCGCCCGAAACCTTGTATCCGCTTCCGCCGAATTTACCGCCGGCGTGAAGTACTGTCAATACAACCGTTACGGCAGGCAGGCCCTCCTCCTCGTTAATGCCTACGGGTATGCCTCGTCCGTTATCGCGAACCGTAATAATATCGTCGGGCAGAATTTCTACTTCGATATGCGTGCAATACCCTGCGAGAGCCTCATCTATTGAGTTGTCGACTATTTCATATACAAGATGATGCAAACCCTTGGGTCCTGTTGAACCGATATACATACCGGGCCTTTTTCTGACGGCCTCAAGTCCCTTTAAGACCTGAATAGCGTCGGCGCCGTATTCTTCGGTAACAACGGTATTCATTTCATTCTCTTCAAGTGCCCCTATAATTTCTTCGCTCATCTTTTCCTCCGTAAACTGTAATTAAGTATATATACCTGTTAATTTAATAGCTTTTGCTTTCAATCCGCCTGTAAACCGTAGCGGTGTTAAAAGGCGAAATATAAACTGTTCTCTTTCCGTTTTTTTCGCACACAATAAAAGACTTCGGCAAATCGTCCATTGAAACGGTCACGCATTCGTCTTTTTTAACGGAAAAATTTATATAATCTCTCGTAGCCTTTGAAACTGTCGTATTATCAAGGTCAAAAATACCTATAATATCTTTGTCAAAAATCATTTTTTCTTGGCCTATATTTAACAGCATTACTTCACCTCGTTCCCGTTTTCTATCTTATAAACCTTGCCTGTGCAAAGCCTTGATACTGTTTCTTTTTCACAGCAGGTAATAAAAACCTGCTTGTTTTTAATCTTGTTAAGTATAAAATTTTGGCGCGTCAGGTCAAGTTCGCTTAAAACGTCGTCAAGCAAAATAACCGGCTCTTCGCCCTTTATTCTTTTTATAATTTCGGCCTCTCCGAATTTAAGAGCCAATGATGCGCTCCTTTGCTGGCCCTGCGAACCGAATTTTCTCGCGGAGATGTCTTTTATCAAAATTTCAATATCGTCTCGGTGCGGACCGCATGTCGTGTTTTTAAGGTAAAGGTCGTTAGAGCGGTTTTTGCGAAGATTTTTCAGAAAATTTTCCCTTATACAATCCGTACTTTCGCTTTCAAAACCGAAAGAACCGGCGTAAATTATTTTCATATTCTCTTTTTTGTCGGAAATCCCGCTGTAAATATCGCTTGCAATCTCTTCAAGCATTTTTAAATAATCTATTCTGCATTTTATTACGGCGGCGCCCGATTCGGCTATTTTTTCGTCCCAAATATCAAAAGTATTAAGTAAAGACGCGTCCTCCGCCGTATTTTTAAGCAAAGCGTTTTTTTGATTTATCAGATGATTGTAATACATAAGCTTTTTAGCGTATGTTTCGTCTATTTGGCTTATAGCGGCGTCAATAAATTTTCGCCTGTTTAAAGGCCCGTCTTTTATAAGCGAAAGGTGAACCGGCGAAAAAATAACGCTGTAATACTTGCCGATAAGTTCTCTGGGCGAAGTGAGCTGTACCCCGTTTAAAAACGCCTGACGATTTTTTTCTATAAAAACCGACGCCGTATTTTTGCGTAGCTTTGACTCAAATTCAACGGATATTTTCGCGTTTTCGGAGTTAAATTTTATAAGCTCCGAGTCCTTTGAAGTGCGAAAACTTTTACAGCCTGTAAAAAGCCAAATTGCCTCAAGAATATTTGTCTTTCCCTGACCGTTTTCACCGTAAATAACGTTTATGCCTTTATCCGGAAAAAGCCCCATAAAGCTTATGTTTCTGAAATTTTCAATCTTTATTTCATTTACAAACATCAGATAACCTCAAAACAATTTCCGTCAAATACGACCCTGTCGCCTTTACGGAGCTTTTTTCCCCTCGCAAGACAGATTTCGCCGTTTACCGATACTTTGCCGTCAAGTATTACGGCCTTTGCCCCTCCGCCGGTTGTCACCGCTCCGCACAGCTTTAAAAACGCGTCAAGCTTTATAAATTCCGTGTCGATTTTAATTTGTTTTTCGGTTACCTGTTTTATATGCGCTGAAATTTTTTTCATTTCAGTTCATCCTTACGGGCAAAACCATAAATAAAAACGATTTTTCATATATCAGCGTATTGTCGTTATCCGGAACGATAATAAGAGGAGAGGTCGGACCGTTAAGGCGAAATACAACTTCGTCGGTATCGCATACTCTTAATGCGTCAAGCAAATATTTGTTATTAAAACCGATTTCAACTCTTTCGCCCTGAATTGACGCTAACATTCTGTCATTTGCGGTGCCTAAAGCCGTAGTACTCGAAATTCTTACGGAATCGTTGTCAAAAATACAGCGTATGTAGCTTTTTACCCTTTCGGTAATGATAAGCGAAGTCCTTTCAATAGCGCTTATAATACTTCTCGTATTTATTTTTACCTCGGTTTTTGCCGTTGTGGGAACAGCGCTCTTATAACTTAAGAATTCGCCCTCTAAAAGCCTTGAAATTATTACGTAATCACCGCACTCAAACAGAATATGCCGCTGAGCCACTACCATTGAAACGGTTTCAACGCCGTCGCTTATGAGCTTAACTACCTCGTTGAGAGTCTTTTTCGGAACAACGAATATCTTTTCCTCGCCCGAATAATCAATTTTTTCATTTCTTATCGCAAGCTTATAACCGTCAACGGCTACAAGACGGATATTTCCCTTGGAAATTTCAAAACGTATGCCGGTATGTATAACTCTTGAATCGTTTTCCGCCGCGGCAAAAACAGTCTTTTTAATCATATCCTTTAAAATATTGCCCTCAACTACTATCGGAAAACCGCCGGACACAGTAGGAAGTTCAGGGTAATCGGCCTCGGAAAAGCCCATTATTGAAAATTCGCTGTCTCCGCTCTTAATTTTGCATATGAGCCTGTCGTCGCATTCAATCGAAACGGTGTCGTCCGGAACGTTTCTTAAAATATCGCAAAGTATTTTCGCGTTAAGAATAACACTTCCGGTGCTTTCAACTCTGCCCTCTACCGACGTAATAATACCTACCTCAAGGTCATAGCCTGTGAGCATTATCCTGTCGTTTTCCGCTTTAATAAGAATACCTTCAATAGTCGGAAGGTTGGTGCTTTTTGACGACGCCGCGCGCTGAACGTTCGCACAGCTCTCAGAAAGGACGTTTGACGAGCATGTAAATTTCATTTTTTTTATCTCCTTCACAGTAAATTTAATAATAAAAAATAAATATAGTTAAGTAGTAGTATTAGCGGCGGACAAACTGTTGAAAACCGCGTAATTTCTTTTAAATTCAACGGAAAGCAGAATTAAACGGTATTGAAAACTTTTTAATAAAAATGTTAAAAAGTATGTTAAAAAATTACTCGTTAAAAACTCTGCTGTTTAAAAGTAAAAAACTGTTGAAAATTAAGTAAAAATTTAACCGTTGATGTTTTTAATTATATCGCCTATCAGGTTTTTATATTTAATGTCGGAGTTTATTTTTTTCTGAACGTTTTTAAAGGAATTGTTTACCGTCGAGTGATTTCTGCCGAAAATTTCGCCGATTGCCTGTTGCGACTGGTCGGTTATCTCATGAATGACGTACATGGCTACTTGGCGCGCCTCGTTTATTTTGGCGTCTCTTTTTTCACTCCTGATTTGTTCCTTTGTAACGCCGAATGTTTCGGAAACTTTATCTATAATGTTTTCATTGATTACAGCGACAGGAAGGCTCGTAATAAGAATATCTTTAAGCGCCTCTTTCGCAATTTCTATTGTGGGCGTTTTAATTCCGTTAATGTCGCAGTAAGCGTAAATCCCTTTTACCGCCGAGCCAAGCTGTCTTATGTTGTTTTTGATGTTTTCCGCGATAAAAAAGCTCACGTCGGAAGGCATTTCAAGGTTAAAATATTCCGCTTTGTTTTTTACAATCGCCACCCTTGTTTCAAAATCCGGCGGCTGGATGTCGCAGATAAGACCGCTTTCAAATCTTGTTCTGAGCCGTTCCTCAATTTTCGGGATTTCGTTTGGCTTTTTATCAGACGTTAAAATAATTTGTTTTCCATCTTTGACAAGAGTGTTAAAAGTGTGGAAAAATTCTTCCTCGGTTCTCTCTTTTCCGGCTATAAATTGAATATCGTCGACCAAAAGCGCGTCGCAGTTTCTGTATTTATTATGGAAAGCGTCCGTATTTTTTGAATCTATACAAATAATAAGCTCGTTAGTAAAATCTTCGCTCGTAGTGTATATAATATTTGAGCTTGAATTGTTTTCCCGCATTTTTTGAATGATGGCGTTTAAAAGGTGCGTCTTGCCCAAACCTGAATTTCCGTAAATAAAAAGAGGATTAAAAGCCACCAAACCCGGCGTATTCGCGACCCTTTTTGAGGCGGAAAACGCCATATTGTTTGAACTGCCTACAATAAAATTTTCAAAAGTGTAAACCTGAGAGGTTATGTCGGCCGCGCCGTTGGAGTCGGCGCCGTCGGATTCTTCTTTTTGCTTTTCCTCCAAAAGACGTATATTTACGTCAAATCCCAAATTTTCAGACCACAGCTTTGAAATGACGGGGCTGTATTTTTTATTTATCATTTCAATTTTCCATTTCGGGCAGGTAAAAGTGACGTTTTCATCGTCAACAAAAACTAATTTTAAAGGTTTAATCCAAATATCAAAAGCGACTTCGTTGTCAAGCTCTGTTTTTAAATCGCCGCAAATTTTTTCCCACATTTCTTCAAAAGAGTTCATCATATCACATCCTTTATTTTCTATTAAAAAAACGAAATGCCGTTATTTTAAATATTAAAAGGGCAAATTAAGGCTTTTATACAAAACGGCACAATACACCGCTATTTATACAAAGTTAATTTTAGCACAATTTAAAGCTCATTTCAATAAGTAAATCGTAAAATATTATACATTTATATATAATATAAAGAGCCAAGTTTTGTAAAAAAATAAAAATCAAAAAAATTTTTTGAAAAAAGTTTTAAACATAAAATACAACATATTGTTGAAAACTTTACGACCTTTTATTTATTATCGGAATATATTGTGTAAAATTAAATTTTTCAAATAAGTTGACTTTTTATCTTAAATTATTGTATAATGTCTGTCCGCAGGTAATTTTTGTTTTTTACCAACAGAGTTTATTTTACAGAAACGGAGGAGCAGTAATGAAAAGAACTTATCAGCCCAAAAAGCGTCATCGCAAAATGGAACACGGCTTCCGTAAGAGAATGTCGGACAGAAACGGCAGAAAGGTACTTGCCCGCAGAAGAGCAAAAGGCAGAAAGCAGCTGACATACTGATTTTTGTCGGTTTAGGTTTTGTATTTTGAAACGGACGGTAACTCTTAAAAATAATTATGAATTTCACCGCCTTTACGGCAAAGGTAAATCGTTTAAGACGCCTGCACTGGTTTTATATGTAATGAAAAACCGTGTGGGAATTTGTCGTGTAGGAATTACAACGTCAAAAAAAATAGGCAACGCGGTTGAGCGCAGCCGCTGCAGAAGAGTTATACGCGCCGCTTACAGAGAGCTTGAACCTAAAATCACCGGCAATTTCGATTTTGTGTTTGTGGCAAGAAGCAAAACAAAGTACGTTAAATCAACCGACCTTGAAAAAACAATGTTTGATTTATTTTGCCAAGCAGGGGTTATTTCGGTATGAAAAATTTTCTGATTCGTTTAATCAGGTTTTACCAGCGCCGCATTTCACCTCTTTTCGGGCCCCGCTGCCGCTATTTTCCGTCCTGTTCGCAATATGCGGCCGAGGCTATTGAACGGTTCGGTGCCCTTTACGGCACGTATTTAGCGGTTAAAAGACTTTTGCGGTGCAACATTTTTTTCCCCGGAGGGTATGACCCTGTTCCGGAAAAAAGAGAGAAAAAGTGAGTTTCTGTTTGTTTGGAGGACAAAATGGAATTTATCAGAGAATTATTTTCGATTCCGTTCGGTTATTTGATAGGATTTTTCTATAACCTTACGGACAACTACATTTTATCCTTGTTGTTTATGACGATAGCCGTCAAATTGGTTTTACTTCCGTCCTCGATTAAGCAACAAAAAAGTATGGCTAAGAGCCAAAGACTTCAGCCAAAAATCAGGCGCATAAAAGAAAAATACGCGAATGACCAGCGAAAACAGCAGGAGGCTATGAACGATCTTTATTCGCAGGAAGGCTTTTCTTCAATGACGGGCGGCTGCCTGCCGCTGCTCATTACGTTTCCCGTTATGATGGGCGTTTATGCCGTTAACTACAAGCTATTGTCCTATGTTCTCCGCATTCCGGCTGACATAATAGCAAAGCTTACTGAAACGGCCAAGACGCTTGGTACGCTCAGTAACAACGAAAAGCAGGATTTCAGAATGGAGCTCACCGTTATCAGCCATTTTAACGAGCTTGATTTAACGGGTATTCCGAGCGAATATGTGGCAAAGATTTCTGATTTTGCCGACAATTTCAAGTTTTTGGGAATGAATCTTGAGCAGACGCCGCAGTATAAAGTATTCAATATACTTTGGCTTATCCCGATTTTAACGGGAGTCGTATCTTTGGCGATGGCTCTTTACTCATATATACGCCAAAAGAAGATGAACCCCGAAATGGCAAACAACCCGTCAATGGGCTGTATGACTTTTATGTCGCCTGCATTGAGCATTTGGTTCTCGTTTTTGTTCCCGGCGTCGGTAGGCGTTTACATCATTATGTCAACAGTGCTTTCTTTCATTCAAATGATTGTTCTGAACAACACGCATTCGCCTAAAAAAGTGCTTGCAAGGCTTATGGTTGATGAGACGATAAACAGCCGCGCCAAAGAAAAAATTATTAAAAACGTTGCCCAAACTTTAGACAACGGCAATGAAGAATAAGGGGAAATACGTTTATGATTAAAGAAGAAATCGGTACAGGCGCTACCGTTGAAGAGGCTAAAACCTCAGCGCTCGTAAAGCTGGGAATCAGCGAATACGATGACTTTACAGTTGAGGTACTTCAGAACCCCACCAAAAAGATTTTGGGACTTTTCGGCGGTTCGCCGGCAAAAGTTAAAGTTTCAACTAATGTTAACGATAAAAAGCCTGAAAAAAATGTTGAGCAGGTAAATAAGAAACCTCAGAAAATTGAGAAAAAGCAGGAAAAAAGGGCTGAAACCAAAAAAAGTGCGCCCGTAAAGAAGGAACAGGTAAAAGAACCCGAACCTGCAAAGGAGGAAAAGGCGGAACTTCCTCTTGAAAAGACGAATAATTATACCGAAACGGCGGAATATATTAAATCCATGGTATTGGCTCTTGGTATGGAAAAATGTGAAGTTACCGAGATGTCAAATGATGAAGAGATATATTTTGAGCTGGAGTGCGGCGATGATTACGGAATTATCATCGGCAAGCGCGGCGAGACTCTTGACGCTTTGCAGTACCTTGCGAGAATGGTCGCAAATAAAGGCAGGCAGAGCTATAAGAGAGTGTCAATCAACGTGGGGAATTACAGAGCAAAAAGAGAGGAAACGCTTAAATCCCTCGCTCATAAAACAGCTTTAAGGGCTGTAAGGCAGGGCAGGAGCATTTCTCTTGAGCCTATGAACCCGTATGAAAGACGCGTTATTCACACCGCAGTTCAGGATATTGAGAACGCTACTTCTTATTCGGTGGGCACGGATCTTGACAGAAGAGTGGTTATTGCCCCGATTGACGCAGGCAGAGGAAACGGCGGAAGAAGAAACGGCTATAACCGCGACAGAGGCGGCAGGCGCGAAAGACGCGAGGTCTATAAACCGGAGCTTTCTCCGAACAGAGAGCCGAAAAGCGATATGGACGGGTTCCTTTACGGCCCGATTGACATTAAATCGGCCGCCGATGGGAGCACGGAAGAAGAATAAAAAAACGACGGCGGATTTTCCGCCGTTTTTTGTAACAGTGATAGGTAAATAAAATGGAATACTTTGCAAAAAAATACGATGTTGCCGTTATCGGCGCCGGGCATGCGGGCATTGAGGCGGCGCTGGCGTCGTCAAGGCTCGGCGCTGAAACCGTTTGCTTTACCGTTAATCTTGACTGGGTGGGGAATATGCCCTGCAACCCCTCAATAGGCGGAACTTCAAAGGGCCACCTTGTCCGTGAGATTGACGCTTTAGGCGGAGAGATGGGAAAAGCGGCCGATAAAAATTCCATACAGATAAGAATGTTAAATTTGGGAAAAGGGCCTGCCGTTCACTCACTTCGGGCGCAGATTGACCGCCGTGAGTATTCAAAATATATGAAACATACCCTTGAAAAGCAGGAAAATCTTGATTTAAAGCAGGCCGAAATCGTTGACCTTGTTAAAAAGGAAGACGGAATGTTTTATCTTACAACTCAGCTTGAGGCAGTTTACTCCGCAAAAGCAGTTGTGCTCGCGACCGGCACTTTTCTCAGCGGCAAAGTTTTCATAGGCGATGTGTCTTATGACAGCGGACCTGATGGAATGTTCCCCGCGAAGAGGCTTTCGGAATCGCTGAAAAAAATGAATATTCCTTTAAGGCGGTTTAAAACCGGCACTCCGTCAAGAGTTAACAGGCGTAGCGTTGATTTTTCCGAATTGCAGGTACAGTACGGCGATGAACACCCCGTCCCGTTTTCGTTTGATACAGACAGAAAAAATCTTAATAACAGCGCCGTCTGCCATATAACATATACAAATGAAGAAACAAAAAAAATCATTTATGAAAATATTCACCGCTCTCCGCTTTATTCAGGCAAAATTGAGGGCGTAGGGCCGCGTTACTGTCCGAGTATTGAAGATAAAATAGTGCGTTTCCCCGAAAAAGAAAGGCATCAGCTGTTTATTGAACCGTGCGGTGAGGACACGGAGGAGCTTTATTTGCAGGGAATGTCCTCATCGTTGCCAGAAGACGTTCAGCTTAAATTTTTAAGAAGTATTAAGGGGCTCGAAAATGTTGAGGTTATGAGAACGGCGTATGCCATTGAATACGACTGCGTCGATCCCCTCGCGCTAAAATCTTCTCTTGAGTTTACAAGTATTGACGGGCTTTTCGGAGCGGGCCAGTTTAACGGCTCGTCAGGGTACGAGGAAGCGGCGGCGCAGGGGCTTATTGCCGGAATTAACGCCGCGAGATATGTTAAAAAAGAGGAGCCGTTTTTGCTTGACAGGGCGAGCTCATACATAGGCACGCTTATTGACGATTTGGTTACAAAGGGATGCTCCGACCCGTACAGAATGATGACGTCAAGAAGCGAATACAGACTGTTGCTTCGCCAGGACAATGCCGACATTCGCTTAATGCCTTACGGGTATGAAATCGGGCTTGTTTCAAGGGAACGGTATGAAAGACTGCTTAAAAAGCTTCGTTTAATAGAAGAAGAAAAGACAAGGTGCGAGTCGGTAACGATTGCGCCGAACGAAGAGCTGAACAAAATCCTCGTTTCACGTGAAACAGCGCCTATGAACACAGGGGTACGCCTTTCGGAACTCATAAAAAGGCCGCAGCTTGACTACGGAGTTTTAGCGCCGTTTGACAAGACAAGACCGCCGCTCCCCCCGGACGTTGCGGAGCAGGTAGAAATCGAGCTCAAATATGAGGGATACATTAAGCGCCAAAACGCCAAGGTTGAGGAGATGCGCCGGCTGGAGGTTAAAAAAATCCCCGGCGATATTGATTATGACGACGTTTATTCGCTTCGGCTTGAGGCCCGAGAAAAGCTAAAAAAGGTAAGGCCGCAAAGCGTCGGTCAGGCTTCAAGAATTTCGGGCGTGTCCCCTTCCGACATTTCAGTGCTGATAGTTTATTTGAATAAAAAGTAAAATAATTTATCCCTTTTAACGGGAAATACGGGGGAAATATGCTTAACAGAGAACTTTTAACCGAAACAACCGAAAAATTCGGAATTTCTCTTTCCGACGAAGTGTTTTTTCGGCTCGACAAATACGCGGAAATGCTTGCCGAGACAAATAAACACTTTAATCTGACCGCCGTTACGGACCCTGACGGTATGACGGTAAAGCATTTTGCCGACAGCCTTTCAATTTTCGGATACGTTGACATTCCCGAAAGGGCGAGACTGATAGACGTCGGTACGGGCGCAGGCTTTCCGGGACTTGTAATAAAGCTTTTCAGACCTGATATTGACGTAACGTTTCTTGACAGCACAAAGAAAAAGCTGGGTTTTATCGACTCCGTTTTAAAAGAGACGGGTATGGACGGCGAAACGGCGCATATGCGCGCAGAGGAAGCCGCCCTTTTGCCCAAATACCGTGAAAATTTTGACTTTGCGACGGCAAGGGCTGTCGCCGCTCTCCCCGTTTTGTCGGAATATTGCCTGCCGTTTGTAAGGATAGGCGGAAAATTCATTTCGATGAAATCGGCGGATATTTCAGAGGAAATAAACGCGGCGAAAGGAGCTATAAAAATTCTCGGCGGAGAAACCGAGTCGGATAATTTGTTCTCTCTTGTCGAAAATATGCCCCGAAGAATAATTGTCATAAAAAAGAAATCGCAAACTTTGACAAAGTATCCGAGAAAAACGGCACAAATCGCTAAAAAAGCATTGAAATAAACTCGAAAACCCTTGAAAATAAAGGGATTTTGACAATCGAATTTTCTTTACAAAACTGCTTCGCAGTGCTATTCTTTAATCAAGGACAAGCACTGTGAAGCTTTTAATTTGACAATTTAAACGGAACGGCGCCGGGCGCAGGCCATTACAAAACGCGGCGCGCCAATGACATAAGCGAGGCGGTTATTATGAGAAAAACAAATAAAATTCGGCCTGAAGATAAAATAGTACATATTCCTCAGAATAAAATATTGCCGAATCCCAATCAGCCGAGAAAACGTTTTGATTTTGACGAGCTTGAAGGACTTGCGCAGAGCATTCGCACAAACGGGATAATTCAGCCGCTTATTGTACGTCTAAACGAAAACGAGCAGTTCGAGCTTGTCGCGGGCGAAAGGCGGCTTCGCGCGGCAAGGCTTATAGGATTGACCACCGTGCCGTGCATCATAACGGATATATCCGAAACCGATTCGGCCGTATTTGCGGTTCTTGAAAATCTTCAGCGGCAGGACCTTGACTATTTTGAGGAAGCGGAAGCGCTTGCCTGCCTTGTAAGCGACTATCATTTAAGTCAAGAAGAGCTTTGCAAAAAGCTGGGCAAAGCGCAGTCAACCGTTTCAAATAAGCTCAGGCTTTTAAAGCTCAGCGATGAAATGAGATTTAAAATTACCCGCGCCGGGCTTACGGAGCGCCATGCAAGAGCTCTTCTCGCAATTAACGACGAAAACCAGCGCGCGAGGGCGCTTGCAATCATAATTGACAGACATTTAACGGTAAATGAGAGCGAGGCGCTTATTGAGCAGATGCTTCGCAAAAATACCGCCCCGAAAAAGCAGATGCTGCAAGGCTTTAAGGATATTCGTATTTTCATAAATACTCTTAATAACGCCGTTGACTCGATAAGGCGCGCGGGAATAGACGCGGATTCCGTAAAGACCGAAACCGACGAATATGTTGAATATATAGTAAGGATTCCGAAGCTTGACGACAAGCCGATAGGAATCGCCACCTGATTCCCCCGTTAAAAACGCATTATTATCCCCCGATAAGCTGCGTTTTTATATAAAGTGGCGAAAGCCACCCATATCCTTCTCTTTCACACCCCACATCCACAGCGAAAGGCTCCTCGCAAGAGGGGTCTTTTGCTGTAATAGGCCTTATTCGAGGCTCTTTGTAAGCACGCGGAAATCGGTAAATGTTTCACGTGAAACATTACAATGGCGGGGCAAGCCATTGTTGAAAAAATACGGAGAGTTGTTAAATTTTTATATTTACTCTTTTAATTTACAAAATAATATGATATACTTTATTCATTATCTGACGGTTTTATAAAATTTTTTGCTTGGAGGGCGGATTTTGGCTAAAGTAATATCTATTATTAACCAAAAAGGCGGCGTGGGAAAAACAACTACCGCCGTGTCGCTGGCCGCCTGCGTCGGCGATAAAGGATATAAAGTCCTGCTTGCAGATATTGACCCTCAGGGAAATTCAACGAGCGGCTACGGAATTAACAAAAGAAAAATCATCGCGTCGTCGTATGACGTTATGATAAACGGCGCGAACCCTGAAACGGCCGTGATTAAAACAAATTTTAAAAATGTCGACGTTTTGCCCGCGGACTTAAATCTTGCCGGCGCGGAGGTAGAGCTTATCGAGCTTCAAAACAGGGAATCAAGACTTAAAACGGCCGTCGCAAAGGTTTGGGACAGGTACGATTATATATTTTTCGACTGCCCCCCGTCGTTAGGGCTCATCACAATAAACGCTCTTACCGCGTCCGACTCTTTTTTGGTTCCCGTTCAGTGCGAGTTTTACGCGCTTGAGGGCTTGGCGCAGCTTATGGCTACCGTAAGGCAGGTTAAACGGCTTTACAATCCGTACATTGAGCTTGAGGGCGTTTTGCAGACAATGTATGACGGACGCCTTAACCTTACACAGCAGGTAGTTATGGAGATTAAAAAATATTTTCCGAATAAGGTTTATAAAACGACGATTCCCAGAAATGTGCGTCTTTCGGAAGCGCCGTCTTTCGGAGAACCGATTATTTATTATGATAAAAACTCAAAAGGCTCTTTGGCATACAAAGAATTTGCCGAGGAATTTTTATCACAGCAGTAAAGGGTGGCGGATATGGCAAAAAAAGGAGGACTCGGAACGGGGCTTGACGCTCTGTTTCAGGATAATTCCCCTATTGAGAGCGAAAAGTCAATAATAAAGCTCTCTGTCAATGAGGTTGAGCCGAACCGTGAACAGCCTCGAAAGAAATTTGATGAAAAAGCTCTCTCTGAGCTGTCAAAAAGCATTGAAAAGAACGGCGTTATTCAGCCTGTTCTTGTAAGACCCTCTGCGGGCGGAGCTTATCAGATAGTGGCAGGCGAGCGCAGATGGCGCGCGGCAAGAATGGCGGGGCTTGCGGAAATTCCCGTTGTTATCCGCGAAATGAGCGATGAGGACGCCGCAGTTTTCGCGCTTATTGAGAATTTACAGCGCGAGGACTTAAATCCCGTTGAAGAGGCTGAGGGAATCCGCTCGCTTATTGAGGAATTCGGTATGACGCAGGAGGAGGCGGCGGACAGGGTCGGCAAATCGAGAACCGCCGTCACAAATACATTAAGGCTTTTAAAGCTCCCTCAAAATATTCTTTCAATGGTTTCAAACGGCAGTATAACCGCGGGCCACGCAAGAGCGTTGATTTCGCTTGAGGACGAGGGCGAAATGCTCAGGATTGCCAATGCGGTAATTGATAACGGACTTACGGTGCGCGACGTTGAAAAAACGGTAAAAGCGGCGTTGGCAGGCAACGCGGCCAAACCGAAAAAAACGGAAAAGAAACGCGATAAATATTATGACGAGGTCGAGCTTGCGCTTACGCACACTCTCGGCAGAAAAGTGAGAATTTATCTTTCAAAGGGCGGCAAAGGTACTTTAGAATTTGAATTTTACGGCAAAGAAGACCTGAAAAAGCTCGCGAAAGATTTTGATAAATAAGGAGAGAAGAAAATGCTTGATATTAAATTTTTGAGAAATAATCCCGACAAGGTCAAGGAAAACATCAAAAAAAGATTTCAATTTGAAAAAATCGAACTTGTCGACAAGGTTATTGAGCTTGATAAGGAGTACCGTGACGCAAAGAACCGCGCAGACGAGCTTAGGGGGCAGAGAAATTCAATTTCAAAGCAAATCGGTATGTTTATGGCAAAGGGTCAGAAGGACGACGCCGAAAACGCAAGACAGCAGGTTAAAAACATAAACGCCGAGCTTGAAACGCTTGAGGCCAAAGAAACCGAGCTTGAATCCGAGGTTCGCAAGATAATGCTCGTTATTCCGAACATTATTGACGACAGCGTTCCCATAGGCAAGGACGACAGCGAAAATGTTGAAATTGAAAAATTCGGCGAGCCGGCGGTCCCCGACTACGAAATCCCCTATCATGTTGACATTATGGAGAGCTTTGACGGCATTGACCTTGATTCTGCCCGAAAAACAAGCGGAAACGGTTTTTATTATTTTAAGGGCGACATTGCAAGGCTTCACTCTGCGATTTTGTCATATGCAAGAGATTTTATGATAGATAGAGGCTTTACCTATTATATTCCCCCGTTTATGATAAGAAGCGAGGTCGTAACGGGCGTTATGAGCTTTGCCGAAATGGAAAATATGATGTATAAAATCGAGGGCGAGGACCTCTACCTTATAGGTACGTCGGAGCACTCGATGATAGGTAAGTTTATCGACACTATCATACCTGAAGAGGAGCTCCCCAAAACGCTTACAAGCTACTCTCCGTGCTTCCGCAAAGAAGTCGGCGCGCACGGCATTGAGGAACGCGGCGTTTACAGAATCCATCAATTTGAAAAGCAGGAAATGATTGTAGTATGCAAGCCGGAGGACAGTATGGCTTGGTATGACAGGCTTTGGCAGAATTCGGTCGATTTCTTCCGTTCGCTTGATATTCCGGTAAGAACGCTTGAATGCTGTTCGGGCGATTTGGCTGATTTAAAGGTCAAATCTTGCGACGTTGAAGCCTGGAGTCCCCGCCAGAAAAAATATTTTGAGGTAGGCTCCTGCTCAAACCTCGGCGACGCTCAGGCAAGGCGCCTTGGCATAAGGATAAAGGGCAAAGACGGCAACTACTTTGCGCACACCCTCAACAACACGGTTGTGGCTCCGCCGAGAATGCTTATAGCGTTCCTTGAAAACAATCTTAATGCCGACGGGAGCGTAAATATTCCCGAACCGCTTAGAATGTATATGGGCGGTAAAACAAAAATTGAAAAATAATATCGTTAAGATATATTTTTATTAAACTTCAGCGAAACAAGAGGTATGTAAATATTATGAAAAGCAGACTTTTTAAGATTTTAAGCGTATTGCTTGCGGTTACGATTATACTTCTTTCTTTTGCGGGCTGTAAAAAGAAAGAATACAATAAAACCGGCGAAACAACGAATCCGCAGACTGAAAATGTAGAACAAGAGGCGTATCCCGCAAACATAAATCCGCTTACCGGGCTTGAGCTTTCCGAAAGCGCAAGCGGCAATCGCCCCGTTGCAATTATGGTTGAAAACTCACCTGCCGCCCGCCCTCAGTGGGGGCTTTCAACGCCGGATATTGTTATTGAGGGCCTTGTTGAAGGCGGCATTACGAGGATGATGTGGATTTATGCCGACATTTCACAAATCCCTAAGGTTGGGCCTGTCAGAAGCGCGCGCCACGACTATATTGAAATAGCGTACGGAATGAACGCCGTATTTGCGCATTGGGGCGGAAGCCGCCCGGCGTACAGCCTTCTTAATTCGCTTGCGGACAAGGGGTATCTTGACATTGACGGCAAAACAATGGGCACAAACGGAAACGAATCACAAAAAGGCTACTATTTCTTTAAAGACCCGACGCACAGCAGCGCAACGGAGCATTGCGGATACACTAACGGCGCATATTTAAAGGCGGCGGCGGAAAAGAGGGGCATTAACTTTAATCAGACCAAGTCAGACTGGGCGCCGTTTACGGTTATAACGTCGGGAGAGAGAATTCCGTTTGGCGAGGCGACCGCAGGTATGTGCTCGTCAATTACCGTTGTTTTCTCACAGGGATATAAGCATACCTTTAAATATGACTCGGAAACGGGGCTTTACAAAAACTTTATGAATAACGACCCGATGATAGACGGCAACACCAAAGAGCAGATGGCCGTTAAAAACGTTATAGTTATGTACACCGGTGTCAGCGGATACCAGACAAGCAATAAAGGCGACTTAAAGCTCCGCGAGTGGGACCTTACAGGCGGAGACGCGCTGTATATATCAAACGGCAACGGCGAAAAGATTACTTGGAAAAAGGGCGACAAGAACTCTCCCCTTAAATTCTACGACCTGTACGGAAAAGAGCTTACCGTTAACAGAGGCCAAACTTGGATAGGCGTTATTCCAAACGACAACAGAGAGCAGACAACGGTTGAGGCTTAAGGGTAAATTCATACAAAAATTCATGGAGGAATTTTTATGAATAAGAAAATAACAGCATTATTTTGCGCGGTAATTCTTATGGCGGCGGTATTTTCCGCCTGCGGAAATAAGGGCTATTTGCTTGCCAAAGATGAAAACGGGTTTGAACACGCTTATGTGACCGATGAAGACGGCAGCACGCTCCTTAACGAGGACGGCGACATAAGGGTATATGAAACCGACAAAAACGGAAAAATCGTAAAAGATGAAAACGGCAAGCCGAAAGAAAACAGCGTTAAAATGCCGGAAATTTTAATAACGGACAACAAATATCGGACAAGCGAGTTTGAATTTAATATTCCGGCGGGCTGGAAGGCCGGAGATAAAACCTTTATAGCGGAGTCGGAAGACGGTTTATCAAGAATACAGTTCAACAAAATAAACGGCAGCGCCGCTCAGTTCAACGCGACTGTTTCCGAAGAAGTCATTATGGCGGATAAAATTGTTGAAGAGGTCAAAAAAAGCGGCGGGAAGGCCGATTTGACAAAAGGAAACACAAAAATAACCTCAAATCAGATAGACGCCTTTTATATGATTTTCTATGCAGAAATTGAAAAGGACGGAGAAAAAAATCTGCTTAGGACTTGTTCGGCATATTTTACGTTTGAAGACAAAATATACAAAGCGTTTTATCAGACAAGCAAAGATGAAGAGCTTAGTATTGACCAGGTAGTTGAAATATTTAACAACTTAACGTTAAAACAAACCGAAAAGGCCGAGGCAAGCTCGGCGTCATAAAAACGGCATATAAAAAATAGGGAGGACTTTGTTTCTCCCTTTTTTTATTTAAAATTTTTTAAAAGTTCCGTTACACAATATGTTGAGATAAAAAAATTTGTAATACCATATATTGAAAAAGCCAAAATAATATACAAATATATGGCTAAATGTCCCATAACTCGACATTTTTTGATAAAAATTACCATAAATTTCAAATTGTTCACAGTTTGTTCATATTTTTGCTATCTCGACGTAAAATTTAATTGTGTATTTGCACAAAACAGAGAAAATTTTTTGATGTTTTTGTAGAAATTTCATATTAAATCACAAAAGTATTGAATTTTTTGTGAAAAAATTGTATCATTAGCTTAGCCATAAGGATGGTCAAGCAGTGGGGGCAGTGTCCCCTTTTTACAGAAACATTGTGTATACAAAAAACATATATGCTTTTACAGTACATCCGAGTGGTCTGTGCACTCGAATGCGCAACATCGGTCTCCACCCTTTTCTGCGATGGCGGAGATGTGGTGGCGGCGGATACGGGTATTTCAAGAGAAAAGCATGCTACTCTGCCGAATTGTATGCTGTATTATTCATTATTATTACAGTGTGCCTTTCGGTAATGGTCAGAGAGCGCGGCGGCATTTCTCGCGGAAAATTCCGCAGCAGATTTGCGGAAAATCAATACTTCTAAATGTATAGAATTACAGGAGGAAAAGTTATGAAAAAAACCACAAAATTGTTAAGCGTAATCTTAGCGTTTGTGATGGTTCTTTCTTGCATGACAATGATGGCTTCAGCTGCAAAAGAGAAATATCAGACTGTTGCCGATCTTGAAGGAAAGAATGCATACAGCCCTTACGGGACTGTTACAAGGCTTGACACAGAGACGAGAATGTCTATAATTTTTGACTTCCTTGACCAAACGCTTGCTCCGTTAAACATTACGCTTAGCCAGAACCTTTCGATTCTCGGTACATTGAACGTTGACCTCAGATCGGTTAACGGTCTTTGCTCAACCGTAGACTCGATTGACACATTGCTTAACGGCGGTTTCTCCGGTTTCCTTGTTTCTCTTCTTAAGGGCAGCCTTGGTATCCTTGCTGACCTTAATGTTAAGAACTGGCAGAACGGCATGACCAGAGAAAAGAATACCAACTTACAAATCGCGGGCGAAATCTTCAAGCTGCTTTCGGATAACAGCAGTTTGGTAAACTCAGTTTTAACTGACGGTCTTGATCTCGGTTTGATCGGAAGCTTCTTAAAGGGCGTCGACTTTACCGCTATCAACAATCTTGTTACAAACCTTCCCGGCGCTATCAACTCAATAGCCCTTCCGCTTATGGGCAGACCGGACGATGACGCAGACCAGAGAGCAAAGCTCAGCAACAAGCAATCAAGCCTTATTGAAATTGCGCAAAGCTTTGTTAACGGTCTTTTCACAAAGCCTATGGCTTGGACTTCTTACAGAGTCGGAGCAAGCGGCGATGATCTTGGTTACACATTACCTCTTCCGACGCAGGAAAAGGCTACATCAAGGTATTTCGTTTTAGGCGGCGACACTATTACCCAGTACGATTATCAGTACGCCGGCATACTCGGTGACCCCGTTGGCGGCGAATGGGTAGAAACAGTAACATACACGAAGACTAAAGAATATGATTCGGAAGATTGCACGACTTATGTTTACAGAGCTCCCGAAGGATACAGCGGCGACCAGACCCTTAAATGGTACAAGTCGGAAAACAAGGCTGACGCTAACGGCGATATACAGTCGGGTTACTGGCTTCCCTCGGTTAAAACGGCCTTTGATAACGGCGACCTTACGCTTGCAATCAACGGTGCAGATTCGCTTCTCGGCCTTCTTTACAAATTCATTCCTTATATTTTTGCAGAGATGGCTCCCACGGTACTTAACGGTTCCGCAAAGAAGCTTATCGCAGAGGCGTTTGACGTTAGCTTTGAAAAGATAGGCGTTAAGGGTGACGCAGCTGTTCAGGCTGTAGCTTCTTCAACGGGCGATCCCGACAGCTTCTTTACAAAGGATCAGAAATTCTACATTTGGGAATACTCAGATTACAAAGTAATCGACGGCGTTCCCTATTACAGATACCAGGATACTTATTTCAAGGGTGAAATCCCGAATAACATTTCCGCGTATTACAACATTTTTAATTGGGATTGGAATGTTGGAGATGATTTCTTCAACGAATTTATCCCGAAAACTGTCGGCAGCACTTGGGCGCTGGACAGCCTTAACAACATAATCGGAAAAGCTATTAACACCATGATTGCCGAGACTTGGACTTCCAAGGGCACACAATACAATCGCTCTGATGTATTTAATTGGCAGTCGGGCGGCAACGAAAAGCTTCTTGACAACCTTATGAATTGCGCAAGAGCGTTCTTCAAGATTGCTCCCGAAGAAATAGTTGACGAATATGTTGAGGAAGCACAGTTCTACAACGCTATGATGAACGGAACAAAGGCAGAGGCCGTTAACGGTCTTGTTTGCGAGCTTGTTAAGCTTATTATGCCGCAGATTGCGTTCCCCGACAACATCGTTGACGAGCCGATCACAGCGATTGCGGCGTTGGTTGTTCGTGAGCTTTGCACACAGCTTATGCCCAGATACAACTTTGACGCTATGATTTTCGCTAATTACGGCGACTCATCAAATAATACCAGAGAGATCGCTTCGCACACAGCGGACGAATGGCTCGACATTACAATTTATATGGGCGTTAACCTTGGTATGTATTACCTTCGCAACATTGCCGACGTCGGCGAAGACAGCGATACGGGTTATTACTCTGTAATGGAAAGCCTCGGCGCTCTTCCGAAGCTTACAGGTAAAAACACAACCGAAGCCGGCGAGGCAATCACGTTCACCGCGAATTCTTATAAGGCAACTGGCGGCATGGCGTCTTGGCTTGTAGCGGTTGACTGGATTATTGACTGGGCTCTTGACGTTGATACAAGCTGGTGCTGGCATTTCGGCAGACTTGTAGATGTTGAAGGCGAAGTTAACCTTGCAACATATCAGAACCCGTTCAATAAGATTAACTCAGTTCTTCTTACATTCATTCCTGAGCTTGAGAACCTTCTCAATGTAAGCGGTTTTGCCGGCACTGACTACGGTTCGGGCACATGGCTTGAAAAGATACTTAAAGACGGTCTTGTTGACTCCATAGTTAACCTTGACGTTCCGTCGCTTCTCAGCTTGTTCAAGATTCCTGAGGCGAGTGTGCTGAGACAGAATAACATCGCTGACAATCTTGTTAAGTTGATCGTTACTATGCTCAACAGCATTACTAAGAAAGTAACAGGCGGAGCTAAATTCATTAACGATTCGCAGATCAATTCAATAGAAACGCTTCTTAACCACGCAAATCTCAGAGCGGCATTAGTTAACATTGTAGGTTTGCTTAACACAGCGTATACGAATGGTTTGCTTGAACCGATTCTTCCGATAGCTAACTTCTTTGTCGGTTGGACAACAGATCCGCAGAAGTTTGCTGACCCGCTCACCTATTTCACAAATGACTGGGGTTCAACTTATTTTTATTCGGAGAATCACCCTGTTATGCATATCACGAATAGTTCATCCGGTATGCTTCTTAAACACAGGAATTCCAACGGTAAAAACGACTCTGCGTATTCAATCACGATTGACAAAATCGACTTTGATAACGGTTTGAGCACAACATTCTTCGTTCCGGTTACCATTGCCCCCGGTGAAACAAAGGATATTCCTTTAACCATTCCGGCATACAACGGCACAGCGAAGATTAAGCTTACCTACCGCTTTACCGGTAAAGACGGCAAACCACTTGGCGGCGAGAGAACGTCAATCAAATACGTTTACTGTTCAGATGTTGTTGACAACCTGAATGACCCGTATGATTCAAGCAAAGGCTTAGGCGAAACGATTACCGAAAAAGACAATACCGGTCAGGGCAACTACAGAAAGTATGAATTCACAGAAGATATTTACACGGCTATAACGACCTATCAAGGCACAGTTGTTAGTACCAGCAATGTAATTTCAAGATCACCCAAAGATCAGTACACCGACGCAGCTCCGACTGCTCCCGCTTCAGATTACTTTGAGCATTTGAACGATGTAGGCGCGTCAGGCTTTGAGAAAGTTAGTTCAAAAGGAGCCTCTTCGGGTTATATGTATAAGGCTAAGGCCGGCGTTACGGCTGAAACCGAGTTCCCGTACGGCACTTACGATATGGGTATTGCTACAATCAAATACAATAATAGTGGTAAACCGTTTGAAGTTGACTTCATTTACTACAATGACTTTGACGTAGATCAGGTTGCGGAGAAATATTTGGGCTACAACCTTAAGGCGGAAGACTTTGTTGACCAGTCTTTGTGGAACAAATATGAAGAAGCTCTTATGAAAGTAGTCGCTCTTGCGGGCACCGCTAAGAGAACCGACTATGTTGAGACGATTCAGCCGCAGATTGAACCTGCAATTCAAGCTATTGATGAAGCGTATGAAAATCTTATAAACAGCAAGATGTCCAAGACGGCTGTTACTATTGACGATGTTCAGAACAAGCTCAATTCGCTTGAAACAAATCCTGACAGAGACATCAACTATCAGGATTACGCGCTCTTCGAGTACTTTAAGTATGAGAACGAGAGAACAGCGGCTCGCGAAATGATTAAAGCATCAACTGCTCCGTCGGCTCCCGAAAAGTACATTGAAAACGGCGTTTGGGGCAACGCTCTTGTTGAGGCTATCGCGAACGCGCAGGCAAATGCTAACGTTAAGGCAGGTATCAACGCTACCGTTGTTGAGCCTACTAAGGAAGAGATGGCGGATTACCAAACAGCATTGGCAGATTTCGTAGCTCCCGAATATACGGATCTTCAGGTACAAAATCAGACGGCTATGCTTCAGTATTACTACGACTTTATGATTGCTAACGCGAAGGTAGTTGATAAGACATTCCTTCAAAAGGAGATCGCTTACGCTGAAGGTCAGAAATACGAAGAAGGCAAGTATTCTGCGGATTCTTGGTCACGTTACACCGAGGCTCTTGCGAACGCAAAAGCGGTAGAGACTAACGGCAGCGCGAAAGAATCAGAAGTATTCGACGCTAAGTATGAGCTTATGGTAGCTCAGAACAAGCTCCAGCTTAAAGAGCGCTCAATGAAAGAAGTCGGCTATATGAATCAAGAGCTTGTTCCGCTTATTGAGCATGCTAACGCTATCATTAAGAATTACGGCACTATTTACAATGTAAAGAGCGGCGTTGAGTATGAAGATGCGTTTGCTCAGCTTGTATCGGCTCTTGGCGTTAAGTATGACGTAAATGTTGCCGATAAGCAGTACGCAGGTATTCTTTATGACCGTTCGGCTCTTACCTTTACAGAGTATGACAGAACGGCAACAGCTAAGAATAAGAGAGCGGTTGACGCGATTGCTGACAAGCTCCGCGCGGCTATTGAGAACTTTGAGAGCACGGTTAAACTTGAAAGCAATAACGGCGAATCAACAGTTGACCAGGCTGTTCGCTACATTGAGGGCATAGAACCGAACTCAATTCCGACAGTTGAGTCGCTCCTTGAAAAAGTTAAGGTAACGGGCAACGCGGCTGTTAAACCTGTTGTTACGGCGTCTAAAGCTGGCGCATACGGCACAGGCACACGCGTTGAGCTTAAGAACGGCGACGAACTTCTCGCTACTTACTTCCTTGTTATCTACGGTGACGTAAACGGTGACGGAGCGATCGACGCATTCGACGCTATCGAGGTTGATAATGATTATCATACCGCTTACTATATAGGCGATGTTTATGATGACGCCGCCGATATAGACCACAACGGCATTATTGACTCGGAGGACTACTCCGCAATCAAGGAATGCGTTAAGTGCGCCGGCACTATCAGCCAGGGATAAAATCGGTTAATTTCCAAATAAAGCGCGGGGCAAAGCTTCTTTGCCCTGCGCCGGAAAAATCATTTTAATGATTTTGATATTTTCCATAATTTACAGTTGACAATTAAGTTTGTTAAGTGTATAATTTAGTTTACAGTTAACAATTAAGTTTGTTAAGTGTATACTTTTAGAGTACCGTATGCTAATAGTATACGGTAGGGGCTGTAAAAAGCATATTCCTGAAAGGAAAGCTTCAGTGAATATATATAATTTTTACACCGCAAAGTATCATTGCGGTTCCCCGGAAAGCATGGACTTGTAATTCCCGACCGGTGAGGAACAGCCGGCGCAAGCCATTTTAATTTGCGAAATATGTTCCGTGGTTCGCCGCGTTTGCTGTCCTTTCACAGGGCGCGTCCTGCCGAATGTTTAGAAAAGCTGAACAAACGGCGGATTTGTGGCACTGTGTGCAAACGCATTTTAGGCTTCGTACCAAACAGCTTAAAAAAAGCGGGTCAGGCGGATTTTGGGTTTTCCGCTTAAAAAGGAAAATTTAATAGGAGGGAAAAAGATGTCAAATATCAAGAAGATAATTGGTGTTTTGCTTGCGTTGGTAATGACTCTCTCAATGGCTGCGGTAGCTTTTGCGGCTGATGGTGATAAGTATTCAATCACTATTACGTCGGACAAAACTACACTTGAAGCCGGGCAGAGCGCAACGGTTACGGTAAAGCTTACCGCTAATTATAACGTAAGCGCTATTTCAATTCCTGTTTTCTTTGATAAGTCTAAAGTAACTGTCAGCAAAGAAGAAACATCAGTTTCTGGCGCTACGGTTGTAACTGAGGATTCGGAATCAGTTGACTCTCAGATTTATAACGGGTCGGGTCTTTCCAAAGACCAGTATGGCGTAAGAGCGCTTGTTATGGTACCCGAATGGGGTCAGTCAATTAAGAAATATACCGATGAAACAGTTATGACGTTTACAGTTACACCGGCCGACGGCGCGTCGGGTGCAGTTGTTTTTGAGTGCGTAGATGCCTCAGTTAAAACTACCGCGAAGCCGGGCGGATCTCTTTACGTCGGCAAGAATTCAAGCGGTAATGATACCGTAGATTCCAACGCCGAAGTTATAGACGATTATGACATTTCGGGTGCCAAAAAACAAATTTCTTTATCTGCTTCTGCCGGCGGAGATCCGGAACTTATTCTTACAGAAACGGGCGAAGAATACGGAACTATAATTAGAGACGATTTATGCGTAACAGATTACGACGGCTGTGTTTTCGGTATTGATACGCTCAACGGTGAATCCATTGAGGATTACGTAACAACTGAAATTGGTTCAATTGAAGTTGTTGAAAACGAAGATAGTGGCGAATTTACTACCGGTGCTACAATTCTGCTAAAAGATGATGGCGGCAGTACAGTAGCTACGTATGTTTTCATTTACTTTGGTGATGTTAACGGTGACGGTACAGTAGATATTTCTGATGCATCTACCATTGAGGCTCATGACCAGTGGGTTGAAACTATTGATGAAGACACAGCAGCATATTATGCGGCTGATGTTAACGGTGATGCTACAATAGATATTTCTGATGCAAGTGCGATAGAAGCCCAAGACCAGTGGCTTGACACACTTGATGACCAAAACGTACTCGCCGAAAACTTTAATGCAGTTTGGTAATTACATCTAATTATAAATTTATTTACAAATAGGAGTTTTTTACATGCTTAAAATGAGAAAATTTTTAAGTGTTGCTCTTGTTGTAGTAATGCTTTTAAGCACTATTGCCGTTTCAGCATTTGCACTTCCAGAGGGTGTAAAAGTTGGCTTAGTTCTTAAAACAGACAAAACAAAAGAAGAGGTTGTTCCGGGGGCAAAAGTTACAGTCTATTTCCATTTTGAAATGGCTGACTACAGTCAATTGATGAGCGATACAAAGTTTGCTCTTCAATTTGATGATACAGTATATACACCTGATCTTGATAGCCGTACATTCCTTGGAGACTGGGCAGATTATGCTAAAGAATCCACAACTGCTAAGCTCGCCGCAGCATACGGATTGGCTGTTAAGCAAGCTTCAACATGGAGTGAAGAAGAGCAGGCAAAGTATAACAGCGCAGTTATGGTTACATGCGGTGCTGACGCTGCAAAAGGGTGCACAAGCAAGATGGGCTACAACGTAACTGAAGGCGACGATGGTCTTTCGGTTGCAGAATGCTCAATTGATTTTGATGTTACAGGCGATGCCGATGCAATTGCGACAGGTAATATTAATATTGCCATTGCTCCGGTTACCGATAACAACCAGTATATCAAACTGACTAACGGTTCTTCAACACCTCAGAACTTGAATAAACATGGTGGTATTGATGCTTCAAAAGCGAGCATATTCTCGGACGCACTTGTTACAACATCTTCACCTGTTCAGTACAGCAAGGCTCAGATTAGATTCCACGGCGTTAAGGCTGATGGCGATTTCGCCAATTACCAGAAACAGTTTGACGTAAGAACAGTTGCTAAGATCAGTGAGGCTGATTTCAACGCTACATTTACAGATGAAGCGACAGCAAAAGAAAAGATTACAGACTTTGGCTTTGTTTACGCTACAACTTCAAATGTTCCGTCATTTGATGTTGCTACGGCAAAACAGGTTGCCGAGGGCGGTTCGGCTGACAATTATGTAAAGAAGAGCGTTACCTACATGCAGCACGCAAGTTCGGGCGCTGACTACATCTTTACCTGCCTTATTTCCGACATCCCCGATGCGGATAAGACAGACGGTGTAAGCTGCCTTGGCTATGTATGCTTCGACGGTACGTATTACTACTTTGACGCCGCCGCGAAAGCTGATTTCAACACTCTTTACACCACCTATTTTCAGGGCTAAATAACTTATTGAAAGGAGTAATAAACATGCGCGAATACTTAACACCTGACTTTGACGTTACTGTTTATGAAGTTGAGGATATAATTACACTTTCAATAGGCGATACCGACCCGGATGCGGGCGATGATCAATGGTACGGCTAAGCCGCCGTTCCATTAGTGAAAGTGAAGGAGTCTGTTCAACAGCGGACAACCGGTAACAAAAGTATTACAGATAATAAGAGCAAAGACAAAAAAACCCCGGCGGGTAACTGCCGGGGCTTTTTTTGCCCGAAAACGGGCGCCGAATGCTCTTCAACTGAACAAGAAATAAAAAATCCGCGGTTACAAAGCTGTAATAATACTTGACATTTACCGTAAAAAAATATATCCTAAAAACAGCAAAATATGGAGGGATAATATGGCTGAAATTGAATATTACACACGGTATTTGCTCTCGGCATGCGCTTTCGCAGTGCTCATAAACTGCGCTGTCTCCCTTTTGCGGCTCCGCCCGCGGAAAAAAGTGTACGCCGTTTTCCGTGACCTCGCCACAAATGAGGAATATCCCATAACCTGTTACGAAACCGCCGTCGGCAGAAGCGCCAATACCGACATTCGCATAAAGCTCCCCTCTGTTTCACGCTCGCACGCAGTCCTTGCCCTCAGAAAAGACGGCTTTTACATCTTTGACACAGAGTCAAAACAAGGCGTCTATGTTAACGGCGAAAAAATTGAAAAAAAAGCTAAACTCGCGCACGGCGATACCGTCGCGTTCGGTATGGGAATAATGAAATTTTACATCGGCTCGGAAGCAAGCTCCGATATTAAAAATACCGACGAATCCGCGCCCGAATACAAGCAGTATATTCTTACGGACATCGTTTCGGGGAGTGAATTTCCGCTTGAGGGCGATTATGCCACCGTCGGCAGGGAACCCGGAAGCAATATTGAAATATCCGCGCCGAATATCTCCCGTAAACAGGCGGTGTTCACTAATGAAAACGGCGCTTGGTATATCCGCAGTTTAAGCAAAACAACGCCGACCCTCTTAAACGGTCAGCCCGTTTTGCAACCGACGGCTCTGCGCCCGGGCGATGTGATAAAATTCGCCGATTTCGCGTTCCTGTTTGGCGAACAGGAGTAACCCAACGGCCGATTTCACGATGTGTAATGACGGTCAAGCCCTTATTGAATGGCGGGGCAAGCTATAACTAAAAAATCGAGTTTAACCTCTGCCGCGCCAACCGCTCGGCTAAGCGTTAAAATTAAACGGTGAAAAGTATGAAACAAAAAGGCAAAAATGTTAATCTTGCGATAATGCTGGCAGTAATTACGCTGTTCCAGCTTATCTGCGCTTTCACTCTCATTGAAAAGGGCGAAAGCAAAAACAGGCTCAACATTATTATTACGTTTGCCGGGTACATTGCGGCGGAATATTTGTATTTTATCGGCTCAAGGCTGTTTCTCGGCAGGCGGAGCTTTGAGGTTGAGCTTATTGCTTTTCTGCTGACGTCAATCGGCCTTTCCGTCACGGCGAGCGTATATCCCTCTCTCGCGGTAAAACAGCTCGTTGCGGCTCTTCTCGGCATAGCGGGATTCGTTGTTCTGCAAATAATACTGCGCGACATTGATTTTTGTATGCGTATGCGCTACCCCGCCGCATTTCTCGCATTTGCACTGCTTGCGTTTACCCTTGTTTTCGCCAAATTCACAAACGGCGCGAAAAACTGGATATATATCGGCGGTCTTTCAATCCAACCCTCGGAGATTGTTAAGGTTTTGTTTATATTCGTCGGCGCGGCTACCCTTGAAAAGCTGCAATCCAACAAAAGCCTTACAAAATATCTTATTTTCGCGCTCGGCTGTATAGGCACGCTCTTTTTAATGTATGATTTCGGCACTGCGCTGATTTTCTTTTTTACTTTTCTCGTTATATCCTTTATGCGTTCGGGCGATGTGCGCACGCTTATACTCGTTTGCGCGGCGGCGCTTATGGGCGGCGTGCTGATTCTCCGCTTTAAGCCGTATGTGGCAAGCAGATTTGAAGCTTTCGGGCACGTTTGGGACTATTTTGACTCGTCGGGGTACCAGCAAACGCGCGTTATGATTTATTCCGCGTCGGGCGGACTTTTCGGCGTGGGGCTTGGAAACGGAAAGCTCAGAAATATTTTTGCCGCGACGGAGGACCTGATTTTCGGCGTTATCTGCGAGGAATTTGGGTGGATAATGGCGGCGGCTATCCTTCTTTCATACGGCGCTCTGCTCGTTTATTCAATAAAACATTCAAGATATGCCCGTTCGTCGTTTTACGCTATCTGCGCCTGCGCGGCGTCCGCGCTGATGCTGTTTCAGGCCTCGCTCAATGTGTTCGGCGTAAACGACATTTTGCCGATGACCGGCGTTACTTTGCCGTTTGTGTCGCGCGGCGGTTCGTCAATAATAAGCTGTTGGATGCTGCTTGCGTTCATAAAAGCGGTTGACCGCGGCACTTACAGATACGGAGGTGTTCGCCAATGAAATCAATATCACGCAGGGCGCTGACCCTTTACCTTTTAATTTTCGTTTTCTTGGCAGGCTCCGTCCTGACCTATTACAGACTTGCGGTCAACGCGGACAAATGGGCTATGAACAAGGCTAACAGGCATCTTTACACAGACGGCGGACTTGCCACAGCAGGCGACATCACAGACAGAAACGGCAATGTACTCGTTTCCACTGTCAACGGCGTTCGCACATACAGCAACGATGTTTCCGTCAGAAAAGCGACGCTGCAAACGGTGGGCGACGGCGCGGGGTACATCGCAGGCGGAATACAAACCTCTTTTAAAGACGAGCTTACCGGTTACACAATACTTGACGGAATCTTTAATTTGAAACGCTACGGCAAGGGCAATGACGTTGCGACTACTCTCGACTCGGATATTTGCAAGGCGGCTTACAGCGCGATGAACGGTCAGGACGGCGTTGTCGGCGTTATGAATTATAAGACGGGCGAGATAATATGTATTGTTTCGACCCCGACATACGACCCCCTCAACAAGCCCGCGGAGGAAAAAGAGGGAATGTACCTCAACAAGTTCTTTAAGGGACTTTACACGCCCGGGTCTACGTTTAAAATAATCACGCTCGCGTCCGCAATCGACAATATGCCGAATTTAGAGAATATGACATTTGAATGTAAGGGGAAAAACGGCAAAGGGCAAATCCAAATCGGCGAAGGATATGTTTTTTGCAGCGGTGTGCACGGAAACATTAAAATTGAAAAGGCGTTTAATCAATCCTGCAACTGCGCTTTCGCCTCTCTTGCGGACGCTCTTGGCAAAGATAAGCTGACCGCGACCGCTGAAAAATTGGGATTTAACACGCAAATGAATAAAATTAACGGTAAAATTTCCCGCAGTTCTTCAATCATAAAGCTCGACGGCTCAAGCGCATTGGACGTCGGCTGGGCGGGAATAGGCCAATATACTACGCTTGTGAATCCGTGCCATCTTCTGACGGTGGTTTCCGCAATCGCGAACGGCGGAACGGCCGTTGAGCCGTACCTTGTCAGCAAAATTACAACGCCGTCCGGAAAAACTCTTTACACGTCAAAAACAAATAATTCAACCGAATATTTTTCTCCGACAACGGCGCAAAAGCTCCAAAAATATATGCGTTCAAACGTTGAAAACAATTACGGCGATTACAGATTTTCGGGACTTACAATGTGCGGGAAAACCGGCACCGCTGAAATAAGCGACAGCGAGGACGCAAAGCCAAACGCGCTTTTTGCAGGATTTTCCTCAAATCCTGATTATCCGTTTGCGATAATTGTAGTTGTAGAAAATTCCACTTACAGCATAAAAACGGCGGTTCCCGTTGCCTCAAAGGTTATGGCGGCGGTAAAAAAAGCGTACAGTTAAAACTGTTTGCAGATATACTGACGGGGCAAGCCAAAACAAAAAACGCTTACGGTAGGAGCCGTAAGCGTTTTTTTGCAAGCGCGGATTTATCAGTCAAAAATATCCTCATTTTTAAGTACCCTGCCGGGATTTATATTAAGGCAGTTTTCCAAGTCCTTTTGAGTAATTTCAGACGGCACCGCCGAAAATTTCCTTTTGAAATCCATATTTCTGCGGTATTTGTCGTGGGCGTCGCTCGCAATGAATTTTGCAACGCCTCTTTTAATTAAATCAACGGCAATTCTTTGCGCGAGAGAGTCAAGATTTCCTCCAAGGCTGTCGGCGTTGACCTGAAAAACAGCGCCCCGTTCAAGTATCCAATCGACCAACCGTTTATCGTGGCGTATCGCGTAATAACGCTCGGGATGGGCGACAACCGGAGTGTACCCCCTGCTCGTAAGCTCCGACAGCTCCGACAGCCCCTCATCAATGTTAAACGGGCCAAGCGGAAATTCGCAAAGCATATATTGAGAGTCGTTTATCGTCAGCGGATCCAAATCGCCCGCCATAAAAACGGCGCGGCTCAAATAGAGCTCGGCTCCCGAATAAAGGGCAATGTCTATTTTCTCTTCCGCGAGCCGTTCACGAATTAGCTCAAGTTTTGAATCGCGCTCCAAAACAAAACCGTCAATATCGTAATAATTTGTAAAATGCGGAGTGGCGACTATTCCGTCAAAGCCGTTATGGAACGCCTGACGGCATAGCTCAACCGACTCTACAATATTTACCGCTCCGTCGTCAATATCGTAAATTATATGGCTGTGTATGTCAATCATCTGCTGTGCCTCCGTTTCCGTTTGCAGTGTCTTCATTTGGGGCGTCAACTTTATGGAAAAGATGAATTATGCCCTCTTCATTGAGCAGCTTAACCATAACCAGCGTTATGGGAAGAATGAATATGCCCAACACACCGAAAATCTGAGTACCCACATACATCGCAATTATCGTCGCGAACGCCGGTATCCCGAGCTGATTTGAAACGAGTTTCGGCTCAATTATCTGCCTGATTACAGTTATGCACGCATATATGACTAATATTCCGATGGCAAGCGAATATTTTCCGTCAAGCAAACAGTACAGCGCCCAAGGGACAAGAATTGTTCCCGTGCCGAGAATCGGGATAATATCGACAACGGCGGTAATAAGTGAAAAGATGAAAATATAACCGCCCTCGTAAATGCCCATCAGCTTTAAGAGGAAAAAGCCGAGCACCAGCTCCGAAAACGTTATAATGATGATAATGCCGTACGCCTTGCCCATTTTTGAGAGAGCCGGCACAAGAAGATGTTTTGCGCGGACGATTTTATCTCTCGTTTCCGTATGGAAGAGCGAAAGAATGATTCTTCGTACCGTGTCAAAATCCGCCGTCATAAAGCAACAGGAAACAACTGCTATAACTATCGCGATAAGAGTTGACGGGATATGTTTTACAGTATTAAAAAGCCCTAAAAGCGGAGTTTTGAACGCTGAAATGTCTATATCGCCGGAGCCGGCGTTGTTTAAAAGCGAATTTACCTTTTCGCTCATAAACGATGTTATAGAATTTTCAAGCTTGTCAGGCAGAAAAGAGAGATGACTGCCGACAGACGCCTCCAGCTTTTCAATAAAAGCGGGGATGTCCTGGAGCTGAATTAAAAGATATTGGAAAAAGCCCTTTAGCTCAAGGCCGAGCCGCACCATAATCGCGGTTAAAACGCCGAGCACCACCGTAAGGGAAAAGAGCACCAGAAAAACCGAAACAATGCCACGTTTCAGCGGAGTTTTATTGCAGATAAAGTTTACGGGCTTTTGAAGGAGAGCGGCGACCGTGAGCGCCACAAGGAACGGAAAAAAAAGCCCGAAAGCGTATTTCATAAAATAATAAAATATTATCAGAACAAAGACGATATAAACTACATCTATTATAAATTTTTTCTTTTTTTGAGTAGCGTCCATTTTTACAACCTCGTTAATTATACTATACAATATATAATAAACCTTTTTTCCCCGCAATACAATTAAAATTTAATAAAATATGTAAACATTTCTAAAATTTTCTTTAATTTTTCCTTATTTATATAATATTTTCCACTTTTATACAATGAAAATTTATGTTAAAATACATAGCGTGGTAGTTTATTACTATTTTAGGGCGAACGGTATGAAATGTAACTTAGGCAAGAGATGTCCCCCGCCACTATTGTCGGCGGGTTCCATTTTCGGAATCAGTGGAGGATTTGGTCCCCCACCGATTCCTCAGCGCGGTTTACACTGCGCCTTGCCACGTTTAATGACGGGGCAGGCCCCTTATTGAACTTAGGCAAGATGTCCACTGCCTCTATAATCTTGGATTGAATTCGCCTTTTAACTAATTTTCTGGAAGTGAATATAATGCAAGTAGCAGTAATGGGTTACGGAACGGTCGGCTCCGGTGTTGTTGAGGTTATAACCACAAATCACGAAAGCATTGTAAAGCGGAGCACGCAAAGCGAACTTGAAGTCAAGTACATTCTTGATTTGCGCGATTTTCCCGGTGACCCTAACGAATCAAAAATGATAAAAGATTTTAACGTTATTCTTAATGATGACGAGGTAAAAGTTGTTGTTGAAACCATGGGCGGGCTTCACCCTGCGTATGAGTTTGTTTCGTCGTGCCTTAAAACTGGCAAAAGCGTTGTTACGTCAAACAAGGAGCTTGTCGCGTCAAAGGGATACGAGCTTTTGACGCTCGCGAGGGAAAACAACGTGAATTTCCTTTTTGAAGCGTCCGTGGGCGGCGGTATTCCGATTATCCGCCCCATTTCGCAATGCCTTGCCGCAAACGAAATTGACGAAATTGCGGGCATACTTAACGGTACGACAAATTTTATTCTGACTATGATGATAGAAAAGAATATGAGCTTTGACGACGCCTTAAAGCTTGCGCAGGACAACGGCTACGCCGAAAAGGACCCAACCGCGGACATTGAGGGCCACGACGCGTGCAGAAAAATTTGCATACTCGCGTCTCTTTGTTTTGGTAAGCACGTTTACCCCGATTCCGTTCATACCGAGGGCATAACGAAAATTACGCTCAGCGACGTTTCGTACATTTCAAAGCTCGGCGGCGTCATAAAGCTCTTAGGCAGAGCAAAGAAAATTTCGGACGACAAAATTTTTGCCGTCGTTTCCCCGGCGATAGTTATGAACGGCAGCCAGTTAGCCTCGGTTAACGACGTGTTCAACGCGATTCTTGTTAGGGGGAACGCTACGGGCGACGTTGTCTTTTACGGCAAGGGCGCAGGCAAGCTCCCGACGGCGTCGGCAGTAGTTGCGGACGTTATTGACTGCGCAAGAAACGCCGACAAGAGGAAACCGTTTGGCTGGGGCGACAGCGTGGAAAATTACGTTGTCGATTATGATACCGATGTTAACCCGCTTTACATACGGGCTAAGACATCAGACAGGAACAGCGCGGTAAGAGCGGTTGAGAACGCGGTAGGCAGCGTTGAGCTTTTGAGTTTTGCGGGCGCTTCGCAAGACGAAATTGCTTTTGTCACGAAAAAGGACGAAGAGAGAAAGCTCGTTGCAGCTCTTAAAAACGTTTCTGAAATTGAAATAGAATCCTTTATCAGAATAACAGATTATTGATTAAATTCCCGTGAGGTGAAATATAATGGGACTTATTGTACAAAAATTCGGCGGCAGTTCGGTTGCCAACGCCGAAAGAGTGATGAACGTTGCCAAAATCGTTACGGACACATACCGTGAGGGCAACGATGTAGTAGTTGTTGTTTCCGCTCAGGGGGACACAACGGACGACCTTATCGAAAAGGCTTATGAAATTACACAAAAACCGTCAAAAAGAGAATTGGATATGCTCTTATCTTCAGGCGAGCAGATTTCAATTTCACTTCTCGCGATGGCTATTGAAAAGCTCGGTTGCCACGCGGTTTCCCTTCTTGGCTGGCAGGCCGGCTTTAACACCACGTCGGCTTACGGTATCGCGAGAATAAAATCGGTCAAGGCGGACAGAATCCGCGCGGAGCTTGACCGCCATAATATTGTTATTGTGGCGGGATTCCAGGGAATAAATAAATATGACGACATAACAACGCTCGGGAGAGGCGGCTCAGATACAAGCGCGGTTGCGATTGCTGCGGCAATGCGCGCGGACCGCTGTCAGATATTCACTGACGTTGAGGGCGTTTTCACGGCAGACCCGAGAAAGGTTCAGAACGCGAAAAAGCTTCAGGAAATCACTTACGACGAAATGCTTGAGCTTGCAACGCTCGGCGCGCAGGTTCTTAACAACCGTTCGGTTGAAATGGCAAAAAAATATAACGTAAAATTGGAGGTGCTCTCAAGCCTTAAGAGAGTTCCCGGCACAATAGTTAAGGAGGTCGCCAAAATGGAAAAAATGCTCATCAGAGGTGTCACTAAAGATACGGATGTTGCCCGTATATCGGTTACAAAAATTTCAAATACCCCCGGAATTGCGTTTAAGCTTTTTTCGGTTCTTGCAAAGCATAAAATAAACGTTGACATTATTTTGCAGTCAGTCGGCCGCGACAACACAAAGGACATAACATTTACAGTTTCAAAGGGCAATGCCGAAGAGGCGGTCTCCTGCATTGCGGACGCGTTTGACATTTCAGAAAACGACATTATCTGCGACACAAATGTTGCCAAGGTCTCCGTTGTAGGGGCAGGTATGGAGTCGCACCCGGGCACGGCGTCCAAAATGTTTGAGGCGCTTTATGAGCACGACATTAACATAGATATGATTTCAACGAGCGAAATCAAAATATCCGTTCTTATTGACGCAGACTCTGCCGATAAAGCGGTTTCGGCAATTCACAAGGCGTTCTTCCCGGAAGAGTGATTGATATAAAAACAAGGAGGAAACTGTAATGTACAGCAATATTATGGACACCATAGGATTTCTCGCAAACAGCGACCCCGAGCTTGCTTCCGCTATGCAAGAGGAGCTTGTAAGGCAAAAGCAGAATATTGAGCTTATCGCAAGCGAAAACATTGTTTCGCCTGAGGTTATGGCGGCAATGGGCAGTGTTCTTACAAACAAATACGCGGAGGGCTATTCCGGCCACCGTTATTACGGCGGATGTCAATTCGTTGACAAGGTGGAGGATATTGCCTGCGAAAGGCTGAAAAAGCTTTTCGGGGCGGAATACGTTAATGTTCAGCCCCATTCGGGAGCGCAGGCAAATATGGCCGTTTACTTTGCCCTTATTGAGCCGGGCGACACGGTAATGGGTATGAATCTTGCGGAGGGCGGCCACTTAACGCACGGCTCCCCCGTTAATATGTCGGGCAAATACTATCACTTCATTCCCTACGGCGTAAATGAAAACGGGTATATTGACTACTCAAAATTTGAAGAGCTTGTTAAGCAGAATAAGCCGAAACTCATAGTTGCGGGCGCATCCGCGTACCCAAGAGTTATTGATTTTGAAAAAATGGCAGAAATCGCGCATGCTAACGGCGCGTATTTAATGGTAGATATGGCGCATATAGCAGGTCTTGTCGCGGCGGGCGTGCATCCGTCTCCGATTCCTTATGCCGACGTTGTTACATCGACAACGCACAAGACTCTCAGGGGGCCCAGAGGCGGTATCATACTTTGCAAAGACTCCGAGTTCGGCAAGCAATTCAACAAAGCTATTTTCCCCGGCACGCAGGGAGGACCTCTTATGCACGTTATCGCGGGCAAGGCGGTTTGTTTTGGCGAGGCGTTAAAGCCCGAATACAGGGAATACCAAAAAAAGGTAGTTGAGAATGCCGCGGCTCTCGCTAAGGGACTTACGGACAGGGGAATAAATTTAGTTTCGGGAGGAACCGACAACCACCTTATGCTTGTTGATTTGCGTTCAGTCGGCATTACGGGCAAAGAGCTTGAGAGAAGACTTGACGAGGTACACATTACAGCCAATAAAAACGCCATCCCCAACGACCCCGAGAAACCGTTTGTTACAAGCGGAGTGCGCCTCGGCACGCCCGCGGTTACAACAAGAGGTATGGGCATTGGCGAGATGGATGAAATCGCAGAGTGCATTTATCTTTGCGCGACCGATTTTGAAAACAAAAAGGAAAGCGTCGCGAAACACGTTGCGGATATAGTCGCGCGGTTCCCCTTATATGAATAAACAATAACGGTTCATCATATCTTTTCTCAGGAGGAGATATGATGAATTTTGTAAAAATGCACGGCGCAGGCAACGATTATATTTACATAGACGGATTTCGCGAGGAAGTGAAAGACCCCGAAAACTTGGCAATAGCTTTGAGCCGCCGCCATTTCGGCATCGGCGCAGACGGAATTGTAATTATCAGCCCCGACAAATCGGCGGACTGTTTTATGGATATATACAACGCGGACGGCTCACGGGCAAAAATGTGCGGGAACGCGATTCGCTGTGTCGCTAAATTCCTTTATGACAGGCAAAGGCTCAGCGGAATATGCGCCAAGATAAACACTCTGTCCGGAATTAAGACTGTTGCGGTTGAGGATAGGGACGGCAAGGCCGTTTCCGCGACTGTCAATATGGGCAAGCCCGTGCTTAACGGAAAGTCGGTTCCCACCCGGTTCGGCGATTCCGTCGTCAAAAACAAAAACATTTTCGTATATGACAGGTATTTTGACGTTACCTGCCTTTCAATGGGCAATCCGCACTGCGTTACGTTTTGCGACGACCCCGATTTAATAGATTTATCCGTTTACGGCGAGAAAATTGAAAATCACGAGTATTTTCCCGACAGAATAAACGCGGAATTTGTAAGCGTTATCGGGAAAAATATGCTGAAAGCAAGAGTTTATGAGCGCGGCGCAGGTGAAACGCTCGCCTGCGGAACGGGGGCGTGCGCCGCCGCGGTGGCGTCGGTTTTACTTGAAAAATGCGACAGGGAACACGAAATATCGGTAAAAATGCCCGGCGGAGAGCTTTTTGTCTGCTGGGGAAGTGACGGCGACGTTTACCTTAACGGCGAGGCGGTTGAGGTATTTACGGGAAAAATATAAAATAAGGAGAAAGACAATGAAAATCAATGAAAATTTTTTGAAGATACAAAGCTCTTATCTTTTTTCAAACATTGCGAAAAAGGTAAACGCTTACACTGCGGCTAATCCGGACAAGCCCATAATACGTCTTGGAATCGGCGACGTCACAAGGCCGCTTGCGCCCGCCTGCATTACGGCTATGCATAAGGCGGTAGACGATATGGCGGATGAGAAAACCTTTATGGGGTATCCGCCCGAGTACGGTCACAAATGGATTTTGAACGCGATAGCCGAAAACGATTACCGCCAAAAGGGCGTTGATATTGACGAAAGCGAAATATTTTTAAGCGACGGCGCTAAAAGCGACTGCGGAAATATCGGCGATATTCTCTCAGCGGACAACAAGGTCGCGGTTTGCGACCCGGTTTACCCGGTTTACGTTGACACAAACGTTATGGCAGGCAGAGCGGGCGATTTTACGGGCGGCTCGTGGTCAAATATTTACTATATGCCCTGTACGGCCGAAAATAATTTTTTGCCGTCTCTTCCCTCCGAAAAAGTAGACGTAATTTACCTCTGCTTTCCCAATAACCCTACGGGTATGGCAATTACAAGGGCAGAGCTTAAAAAATGGGTAGACTACGCCAATGAAAATGATTCCCTCATTTTGTTTGACTCGGCTTATGAAGCGTTTATCACAGAGGACGACGTTCCCCATTCAATCTATGAAATCGAGGGCGCAAAGAGCTGCGCTATTGAATTCAGAAGCTTTTCAAAAACGGCAGGCTTTACGGGCGTTCGCTGCGGTTACACTGTTGTCCCGCACGATTTAAAGGCGGGCGGCACAGAGCTTAACGCGCTTTGGGCAAGGCGGCAGGCGACTAAATTTAACGGAGTATCTTATATTACCCAAAGAGCCGCCGAGGCCGTTTACTCGGATGAGGGCAAAAAACAGGTTCGTGACATAATCGCATATTATCAGAACAACGCAAAAGTAATTTACAACGGGCTTAAAGAATGCGGATTTACGGTTTACGGCGCCAAAAATTCACCTTACGTTTGGCTTAAAACGCCGGACAATATGGGCAGTTGGGACTTTTTTGACGCGCTTCTCAATGAAATTCAGGTTGTCGGCACTCCCGGCGAGGGCTTCGGGCCGAGCGGCGAGGGCTATTTCAGGCTGACGGCTTTCGGCTCGGCGGAGAATACGGCTAAGGCAGTCGAAAGAATTAAAAACCATTTCGTAAAATAAAACGGGCAACGCCTTAAAGGAGCAGAAAGATGAAAGATATTTATGAAAGTCCTTTAAATTCAAGATATTCAAGTAAGGAAATGAAATATATTTTCTCACCCGATTTTAAATTCAGAACTTGGAGAAAGCTTTGGATAGCCCTTGCGGAAAGCGAAAAGGAGCTGGGGCTTAACATTACCGACGAGCAGATAGCGGAGCTCAAGGCGCACGCCGACGACATAAATTATGATGTAGCCGAGGCCCGTGAAAAACAGGTTCGTCACGACGTTATGAGCCACGTTTACGCATACGGAGTTCAGTGCCCCAACGCAAAGGGCATTATCCATTTAGGCGCTACGTCCTGCTATGTAGGCGACAATACGGATATTATCACAATGACCGAGGCTTTAAAGCTTGTCCGCAAAAAGCTGGTAAACCTTATTAACGAGCTTTCAAAATTTGCTGATGAATATAAGGCTTTGCCCTGCCTTGCCTACACGCATTACCAACCGGCTCAGCCCACGACCGTGGGCAAAAGAGCGTCGCTTTGGCTCAACGATTTGGTTATGGATATGGCCTCGCTTGAATTTCAGATTTCGCAGATGCGTCTTCTCGGCTCAAAGGGAACAACGGGCACACAGGCGTCTTTTGTTGAGCTTTTCGAGGGCGACAGCGAAAAAATTAAGGCGCTCGACAGAAAAATCGCCGAAAAAACGGGCTTTGAAAGCTGTTATATGGTTTCGGGGCAGACTTATTCAAGAAAGCTCGATTACAATGTTCTCTCCGTTTTGGCGCAGATAGCGCAGTCGGCGTATAAATTCTCAAACGACCTCAGAATGCTTCAGCACGAAAAGGAGATAGAGGAGCCGTTTGAAAAAAATCAGATAGGCTCATCGGCTATGGCATACAAGAGAAATCCTATGCGAAGCGAAAGAATTTCCTCGCTTTCGCGGTATGTAATCGCCGACGCGCTCAACCCGGCAATTACCGCCTCAACGCAGTGGTTTGAAAGAACGCTTGACGACTCCGCAAACAAAAGGATAAGCGTGCCCGAAGCGTTTCTTGCGGTTGACGCGGTGCTGGAGCTTTATATAAACGTTGTTGACGGCCTTGTCGTATATCCGAAAATGATTGAAAAGCACCTTTTGGCGGAGCTTCCGTTTATGGCAACCGAAAATATTATGATGGCGGCAGTTAAAAAGGGCGGCGACAGGCAGGAGCTTCACGAGAGAATCCGCGTTCATTCTATGGCGGCCGGTAAGGTTGTAAAGGCTGAGGGGAAACCCAACGATTTAATAGACAGAATTGCGGATGACCCCATATTCGGACTCACCAAGGAGGAAATTCTTTTCGAAATGAAACCCGAAAACTTCATAGGAAGAGCGCCCGAGCAGGTTGAGGAGTTTATTGAGGCGGAGGTTAAGCCCATTCTTGAAAAATACGGCGATTTATTAGGCCTTGAGGTTGAAATAAAAGTTTAACAAAATAAATTTGAGTTTAAACGCGAAATTCAGAAAAAATTGTTTACATTTGCCGTTCGGTGTGTTAAAATAAAAGTCAGCAAAGGTCCTTTAATTCGGTACAGAGATGCCGGCAAGGGTTGCTGAACGTGATAAAACTTTATGCCTTGCCGTTTTTTGGCAAGGCTTCTTTTTTTGGAGCGAATATTATGGATTCAAAGGTTATTATTGACGGGCTTAGGGTTGAGCGCACCCTCGCGCGGCTCGCTCACGAAATAATCGAACGCAATGCCGACGAAACGGAGCTTTACCTTGTAGGCATTAAGCGCAGAGGCGTGCCGATAGCGGAAAAGCTGCAGAAAAATATCGAAAAATTTTCCAATATCAAGGTAAGAACAGGCGAGCTCGACATCACCCTTTACCGTGACGACCTTACGGAAAAATATATCGCTCCTCACGTCAACGGAACCGTTATTGATTTTGACGTTAACGAAAAAAACATTATCCTTGTTGACGATGTTCTTTATACCGGCAGAACGGCAAGGGCGGCAATGGAGGCGATAATAGGCCTTGGGCGGCCGTCCGTTATTCAGCTTGCGGTGATGATTGACCGCGGTCACAGGGAGCTTCCGATTTGCGCGAATTATGTGGGTAAAAATGTTCCCACGTCCAAAGAAGAGTTTGTAAACGTCAGGTTGGAAGAAATTGACGGCGTAACCGAGGTCGCGATTTCAAAGGAATAAATGGTGAAAGCCATAAAATATAGGGAGGATTTAAAATGAATTTAATCTACAACATTAAAGACAAGCCGAAATTCGGACAGCTTATTGTTTTCGCGTTTCAGCAGCTGCTTGCAATTCTTGCGGCGACAATAGCGGTTCCCACAATAATCGGCAACGGTATGAGCCAGTCGGCGGCGCTTTTCGGAGCGGGCGTCGGCACTATCGTATATCTTCTTTTCACAAAGTTCAACAGCCCAGTATTCCTCGGCTCGTCGTTTGCGTTTATCGGCTCAATGTTCGCGGCGTTCGGCGGCGCGGTTTCCGCGCAGGCGGGGTACGCCGGCCTTATATTCGGCGCTTTGTTTGCCGGTCTTGTTTATGTAGTGATAGCTATTGTGGTTAAGGTCGCGGGAGTTAAGTGGATAAACAAGCTTATGCCGGCAGTTGTTATCGGGCCGACTGTTTCAATTATCGGTCTTTCGCTTGCGGGCAACGCGGTAGGCGATCTTACGGTAGGTAAAGTTCTGGACGCTCAGGGCGCTTCCGTAGCGAGCCCCTATGCCGCCCTTGTTTGCGGTCTTGTTACGCTCTTTACGGTTATTATTTGCTCGGTTTACGGAAAGAAAACGGCAAAACTGATTCCTTTTATCATCGGTATTTTTGCCGGTTACGCGGTAGCCGCGATTTACACCTTAATAGGGCTTAAAACAGGCAACGACGCTCTCAGAATAATCGACTTTTCGGTATTTAACGATATGAAGATTTTTGCGGTTCCCGATTTTTCGTTTATAATGGCGGCAAAGGGGCTGGGCGCAATCGACGCTAAATACATTATTACGGTTGCTGTAGCTTATGTTCCCGTTGCGTTTGTTGTTTTTGCAGAGCACATTGCGGACCATAAAAATCTTTCATCGGTTATCGGAAAAGAGCTTCTTGAGGACCCGGGACTTCACAGAACGCTTTTAGGAGACGGCGTAGGCTCAATAGCGGGCGCGTTTTTCGGCGGCTGTCCGAACACTACATACGGCGAATCTGTCGGCTGCGTAGCTATTACAGGCAACGCGTCTGTCGTTACAATTTTTGCAACCGCGATTATGGCAATTGTAATTTCTTTCTTCGGGCCGTTCGTAACGTTCCTTTCCACAATTCCAAACTGCGTAATGGGCGGCGTTTGCGTTACTCTTTACGGTTTTATAGCTGTGTCCGGCCTTAAAATGATTCAAAAGGTTGACCTTGGCGAAAACAGGAATCTCTTTGTAGTCGCGGTCATCTTGATTTGCGGCATCGGCGGACTTACCGTTACGTTCGGTAAGGTAACGCTGACTTCGGTTGCCTGCGCGCTTATACTCGGCATCATTGTAAATGCAATTCTTCCGAATGAAACAAAGGAAGAGGCAAACGAAACTAAAGAAGAAACTGCGGATAGATAATCTCTTTTAAAATATCTGTCAGACGCTCTCCGTTTTTCGGAGAGCGTTTTTCTTGACAAAGGAGCGTATTTTTGGTAAAATAGCGGAGCAGTACAAAATGCCTCCTTAGTTAAATGGATATAATAAACCCCTCCTAAGAGTTTGTTATAACAATCACCTTTGTAGCAAAAGCGATTGATAACGAGTTATTATATAATTGAATATTGTTATATATTTTTTAGAAGCCCCCTTAGTTAAATGGATATAATAAACCCCTCCTAAGGGTTAGTTGTGAGTTCGATTCTCGCAGGGGGTGCCACAAACAATGCCTGAAAGCCTTGATTTTACAAGGTTTTCAGGCTTTCTTTTTTTCTAAGCTTTTAAAATATAATGCAGAAAATTCTTAGCAAGTGTCTGTCTGCTAATGAACTGTGAACTATGGAACAATCACCTACTTAGGCGAACGCTTTGCTAATAAAAATTAGCAAGAAAAATGTTCTTATGCAAAGAATTTCACCCACTCTGCTAAGAAAAGGGATTTCTCAGCTAAAAATCTTGCTAATTTTAAAGGCGATTGTTATTCGGTTTTTCTTTTATTTACTGAACAATTTGTTCTATACATTTATATATATAATTTTATATTTCACTAACTGAGCAAAAATTTAGAGCCGTCTATTTCCTTATGAACAAGTCCAGTAAAAACGGACAATAGAAAAAAGACACCTCCTGTGGTAGAATGGAAGAAACTACTACAGGAGGAAATTTTATGGCAAGAGAATATAGACACATCAAGATGTACGAAAAGGAAATATTTGAGCTTAAGGAGCAGGGGCTAAGTCAAAGACAAATAGCAGATAAATTCGGTATTTCCTATGAAAAGATACATAATTTTTTCAAACGACATAATCGAAACCAACGGAAACTCGCTGCGGGAATAGAAATCAAGCCAAAAGGCAGGCCACGAAAAGAAGGGAAAGAATCACCGCCGTCTGTACAGCAATTAGGCAAGCTACGTAGAGTGATTTCTGTAAGAAACAATCCAAGCAAAAGCATATCCTACTACATCGCCATTATCAGTTTCGGCAATGTAGATGGTGTGTTTCGGATCATTTAACCTTTCTGCAAACGCTTCCTTTGTAAAGTAGCGAGCTTCGGTTTTGAATAAGTCAGGTCTGCCCTTATGATGTAAGTCTGCGATTTCTTTTTGAAGCGGGCGGATACGCTCGCAATCATCTATGACAGCAGTTCGTATATTTATGTTCATTTTCTTTATTCCTTTCTGAATATATCAAGTGTGTGATGAGAGTAACCAATCATATCTTGTCTTTCGCAAATTGCAAGATGATACTTTAGATACAGTTCGTACATTCGGTCATCCATTTTGTCTACGGTTTCCCTCATATGATTTGTGTAGCCATCAGAAGCTACAAAGTGAAGTTGAGTAACATTGAACTCATTTCTTAAATTGTCGATGTCCTCTTTACGGTGTAGCTCAAATATGTCCCACGGATTTGAGAAAGTATCAAATGTTTCTGTGTTGAGCATACACTTCTCAATAATGTTGTAGATTTCGCCACGAATAAAACCGTATGACAAAACGCTTGCATCTCCCATACAATAAGCGGCAAAAATAACACCGCCTTTCTTTGTGACTCGGATAGCTTCTGATAAAGCTTTTAACTTATCTTCTCTTGTGAATAAATGATACATCGGACCGAGCAACAGAGTAATGTCATAAGTGTCACTCTCAAAAGCAGACAGATCCATAGCATTACCTTGTGTGATTGTGACGGTTTCGCCTTCAATGGTGTTTTGCTTGAAGATTTCGATGTTATGCTCAACCAATTCGATCGCATCTACTCGGTAGCCTTTCTGTGCTAAAGCGTGGCTATAACGACCTGTAGCTGCGCCGATCTCCAAGACTCGCATATTTGGCTTGAGATACTTTTCCACATATTTCATAGTGGTAAGATATTCCACCATACCGTGTTTGGAGATAAGACGACCATTCTCATCATATCTCTCATAATAGTTTGTTAAGTAGTCTTTTGTTTCCATCTCGAAACCTCCTATAAAAAAGTATAAAAAAACAGTGCAGGCTAAGATTCACTCATAGCTTGCACTGCATTTAACTTAATCAAATTAGATAAACACTCTAATTGCTTGAAAAAGGGTATAGCAATGTAAGCCCGTTGTTCTGCCAAAAATAAGCAGGGACTGCGGACTGCATAACGACTACATTATTAAAACGGTCGATACGATTCAACATCGCCTTACCTCCTAAAGAATTTTATATATTATACTCCTCAGTTTTTCTTATGTCAAGTACATTGGTGAATTTTATAACTTAACAGCTCTATGACTTTCTAACATATTCCAAGGCGAAAAGTAACTATTGGCAAATCCAATGCGTTTGATTGAAAGCAACTCAATACATTTTCGGTATTTCGCAATTATTTTTGAAATATCAAAAATATATTTCAAAATTGAAAGTTTTATGATATAATAATACATATAGTTACATCGACTTTTTCACGTTTAATGAAAGGAAGGCTACTAATGGCAGTTACGTATAAGAAATTATGGCACATATTGCTTGATAAAAATATGAAAAAGAAACGCAAGCCAATTTCACTATAAAAAGGTCAATGGCGAAAGACCCGGCAAAAATCACGGTAAAACAGTTACACCTCTTACCGTTGCAAAGGTCTTAGGTATTCCGAGAAGCACAGCAAACGACCTGATGAACAATGGCATTGTCGATTTTATATGGGTTGACGGTCACAGACACATCAGCAGAGAAAGTTTTGAAAAGTGGTACGCTTCTCAAGACAAATTCAAAAAAGTAATGGAAATTGAGGAGGTTGAAGATTATGTCGATTGAAACAAGGGTTAAAGAACTCAACGGGACTTCTCAGAAGAAAAGCTACTCCGTTGAGGAAGTAATGCAGATACTTGGTGTAGTCCGTCAGACGGTCTACAAACTCATTGAACGAGGTTGCTTTAAGGCTGTTAAGGTCGATAAAGGCTACCGAATAGTAAAAAAGAGCTTATTTATAACAAATATTTGCTCGCGTTTAAGTCCGATATTTAAGCGTGAAAAACCTATGAGAGCCTCGACACGCAAGTCGCGAACTGGGACTCTTTATTTATCACAAATATTCGCTCGCGTTTAAGTCCGATATTAAAACGTGAAAAACCTATGAGAGCCTCGACGCGCAAGTCGCGAACCGAGGCTCTTTATTTATAACAAATATTCGCTCACAGTTAAGCCGTTTTTTACGAAAAAGCATAAAAACGTCCGTTGCCGTGCCGATAGTAAAAATCGGGTAAACACAGGGGTTACGAATGTAATTTTTTTGTTTGGGGGTTTATTGTCTTGAAAAACGAAAGATTTTTTGCTAAAATAATTTAAATTTATTCAATAAGGGGCTTGCCCCGTGATTGTATGAGGTAATTCAAATGGAAAACTTAAATATCCGCAGAGCAACGGTTTCGGACGCCGATGCAATAAACAACCTGCTTTACCAGGTTTTAAAGGTTCACAGCGATGTAAGACCCGACATTTTTAAGGCGGGAACGAAAAAATATACCGACAGCGAGTTGCTCGAAATAATTTCCGACAACGGCCGTCCGATTTTTGTGGCGGAAAAAGACGGCAAGGTGTTGGGATATGCCTTTTGCGTTCATCAGCAGTTTATTGATAACAACAATATGACGGACATAAAAACGCTTTATATCGACGATTTGTGCGTTGACGAGTCCGTGCGGAATATGCGTATCGGCACTTCTCTTTATGAATATGTGCTGAAATACGCCGAGGAAAACGGATATTACAACGTAACGCTCAATGTGTGGGCGGATAACGTGAACGCAGTTAAATTTTATGAAAAGTTAGGGCTGAAAAAACAAAAAATCGGCATGGAAAAAATAATTTCTCCCGCCGAATAAAGTTATACCGCAGAATTTTACTCTGCGGTATTTTTGTTTTTCCTTAAAATATTCGTTTCTGTTTTATCTCTTATTTTTGCTGAAAATCTATTTGCTGTTCAAGTACCAGCGGATAGCGAATCAAAACGTTTTCGTCAATATTTTCCGCGTTCATATCGACGGCCGTTATTTGGCGGTTGTCATATGTGGTGTAATAATAGATTCCCTTATCGCAGTTACAGCATGAGGAGTATATGGTTATCTCATACTGTCCGTTCCGAACCTCACAGCACCCGCGCGGTTGGGCAACGGAGTCAAGAATGTGGAAAAACTGGCTGACGCTTTCGTTTTCGCCGTTTCCGGAAATGGAATTCATTTTAACAAACGACGCTCTGACAAAACGCGACTGTGACGATAAGTCGCCGGGAAGACCCATAGCGCCCATTCCTCTGCTGTACGCCGTGAGATTAAGGGAGTCGGAAAACAGGTTTTCAGGCTGTTTAGGCGACAGGTGCATATAATTATTCAAATTAAAGAGCTGTTCGGGGAACGGAGGGTTATTGGCAAGTACGCCTACCGGGTTTTCGTAAACGTGAATACCGTCCTTTACGGATTCAACGGTAACTGCCTCCTCGCGGTCGGCGATTATCCAGTGAAGCTGAGAAGCCGGCAGAGACTCGCTGAAGTTTGTGTTTGTGATATTGATTTTGCCGAGGAGCGCTTTTGCCTCGTTAACGCTCGCGCACTGAGAGAGAATCCACGGGATAAATTCAAATTGAGCAATGTTGTCTTTATCGTTTGAAAATCCGTTGTATTGGGCGTTGCCGACAAAATTAAGACCTGCCATTGCAAGCCCTTTTTCATTGACCGCATCGTAATACAGCGGGTAGCCGTCCTGAACAAACGCCATACCGATTATAGCGAAATGGGAGTTTATAACCCTTGCGTTTCTGAAAACCAACGGGAATTTCCTCGGCGTAATCGTAATCTCTTCCGAATATGAGTGCTCATAATCAAGCGTTCTGCCGAAATAAAAATCTTTGCTTTTGTAAGTAACCGCGGTGCACATAATTACCCTCCTGTGTATATTTGTTTCATTTATTCAATAAGGAGCCTGCCCCGTCATTATATACGATTTTCCGAAATTTGTAAAGCGTGTTCGGCTCCCCTCGCCTTAAAGCAATAGGCTTGCCCGTCATTCAATAAGGGGCTTGCCTAAGTTATAATCCGTAAAGTTCAATGAAAACCGGCGACAGACGGTCGGTAACAAGGTCTATAAAGCTCCTGTTTTCAAGTGGGCGGAGATTTGCGGACTTTTTAAATGCCATTACGACAGAGGAATACTCTCTGCCCGACACCGTAACCGTTTCGCCGCCGAAACGCTTAACCGCGTTTCTGATGAAATCCGCTCCTTCGCCGCCGTTAAATAAAAATCTTCCGCCGCCCTGAATTTCCACGGTAACAAAATCGCTGTGTTCGCAGGTCTTTACCGTTATCAGCGAGCCTTTTCCTAAAACGCACGCGCCGCTTACAGCCTCCAAAACGGCTTTAGTTAAAATTTGTCTATTCCCAAAAACGGGAGACGTGTCGTTTCCGCAGAAAACCACTGTTTTGCCTGAATCCCGCAGAAGAATATCCGAAGCTATACAGATGTTTTCCGATAAATCAGACAAATCAACGCATTCCGTTTCGGCGTCAAGTATGCTCCTGTTAAGTTTTTTCAGTTTTGAATAGAGCGTGTGAAGAAACGAAATATCGTCTTCAAGCAGAGCCGAAGAAAAATTTTCGTGCAATTCTTCACGCAGTTTTTCTCTTTTTTCCATAAATTCGCCGCCTCGTACTATAAATATTACACGCATTTTTTATTTTTATTCACCGAATTTTCGGCAGTATGACAAAACCTTGACAAATTGGCAAAAATTACATTTTTTCTCTTGCAAAACTTAACGAGATGTAATAAAATATTATTTGCAATAATGCGAATAATAAATAATAAATAACTTTATTGGAGGAATTTAAAATGTCAGTTAAAGTTGCAATCAACGGCTTTGGTCGTATCGGACGCCTTGCTTTCAGACAGATGTTCGGCGCTGAAGGGTACGATGTTGTTGCTATCAACGACCTTACAAAGCCCTCAATGCTCGCAAATCTTCTCAAGTATGATACCGCGCAGGGCGGCTACTGCGGCAAAATCGGCGAAAATCTTCACACAGTTTCTGCCGACGATGAGGCAGGCACAATCACAGTTGACGGTAAAACTCTTAAAATTTACGCTATGGCAAACGCCGCCGAGCTTCCTTGGGGAGAAATCGGCGTTGACGTAGTTCTTGAGTGCACGGGTTTCTACTGCTCAAAGGATAAGGCAATGGCTCACGTTAACGCAGGCGCTAAGAAAGTTGTTATTTCCGCTCCTGCCGGCAACGACCTTAAAACAATCGTTTACTCGGTTAACGAGAAGACTCTTACCGCCGAGGATCAAATTATTTCCGCCGCGTCCTGCACAACAAACTGCTTGGCTCCCATGGCAAAGGCTCTTAACGACTATGCTCCCATTCAGTCGGGCATTATGTCAACTATTCACGCTTACACTGGCGACCAGATGATTCTTGACGGTCCTCACAGAAAGGGCGATATGAGAAGAGCAAGAGCAGGCGCCGCAAACATCGTTCCCAACTCAACGGGCGCGGCAAAGGCAATCGGCCTTGTTATTCCCGAGCTTAACGGCAAGCTTATCGGCTCTGCGCAGAGAGTTCCCGTTCCGACAGGTTCAACAACAATCCTTACAGCCGTTGTTAAGGGCGACGATGTAACGGTTGACGGCATCAACGCCGCTATGAAGGCCGCCTCATCTGAGAGCTTTGGCTACAATGTTGACCCCATCGTTTCTTCTGATGTTATCGGTATGAAGTACGGCTCACTCTTTGACGCTACACAGACTATGGTTTCTAAGATTGCCGACGGCCTCTATGAAGTACAGGTAGTTTCTTGGTATGACAATGAAAACTCATACACATCACAGATGGTTAGAACTATCAAATACTTTGCGGAGCTTTAATCCCGAGTATCCGCAAGAAAAAAACGCGTTTCACCGCGCATAACACGGTAAAACCGACATAAAAACAGCCTTATACGGCAGAGCAAAATCTGCTGTATGAGGCTTTTTTAGATTGTTAAAATATTAAATCTCCTTAGAACCGCGCTTACGGTTGAATAAATGATTCTTTTATGATAGAATGATTTTGTAAAATAAAAAAGGAGGGATTTACCTTGCCGAAAATATGGGAAGAGATTTACAAATTAGGCGTTAAAATCGGAGAAAAAATTACGAACGGCGTTTCTCAGGAAGAGGCGGTCAATGCGCTGGGCGACCCCGTTGTAACGGACGGAATGCCCGAGATTTTGAGGAAAGCGGCGGCTGAAACGTGCGTACTGCTTAAAAATGACGGCGTTTTGCCTTATTCCGAGGAAACGACTGTTTCTGTATTCGGCAGAAATCAGTTTGATTGGTTCTTTACGGGGTACGGCTCAGGCGGAGACGTGAAAATTCCTTACGGCAAAAATTTAATCGACGGGTTAAATGAGTGCGGCGTTAAGTATAACACGCATCTTGCGGATATTTACTCAAAATGGGTCGCCGAAAACCCCGTTGACCATGGCGTTTGGGGAATGTGGCCGAGGTTTTATCCCGATATGGTTCTGACGAGAGAAACGGTCAAATCCGCCGCTGAAAAAAGCAGCGACGCTATATTTATTGTGGGCCGTTCTTCGGGTGAGGACCGTGAAAACGTACTCGAAAAGGGCAGTTATTACATAACCGATGAGGAAAAAGCAAATCTTGATTTAATTACGGAATATTTTGACAAGGTTACAGTAATTCTCAATATCGGAAGTGTCATTGATATGACGGTATTTGAGGAAATGGGCGATAAAATCGGCGCGGTTTTAATAGCTTGGCAGGGCGGTATGGAAAGCGGCGCGGGCGTCGCCGACGTCCTCTGCGGAAACGTAAATCCGTGCGGCAAGCTCCCCGATACCGTAGCCAAGGATTACAGCAAAGCGGCGGCATTCGGCAATTTCGGCAAAAAGGCTTATAACGAATATGCCGAGGACATTTATGTGGGTTACAGAGGCTTTGAGACCGACGACCCGACAAACGTAATATATCCGTTCGGATACGGTCTTTCTTATACGTCGTTTAATATTGAGTATGAAGACGCTGAAGTCCTTGAGGATTCGGTTGATTTTACCGTAAGCGTAACAAATACGGGCGCGGTTTGCGGTAAGGAATCGGTTCAGGCGTACCTTTCAAAGCCTAAAGGCGTTTTAGGCAATCCGGATTTAGAGCTTGTGGGCTTTGCCAAGACGAAAACTTTAAATCCGGGCGAAAAGCAGACGCTTGAAATCAGCGTTCCGAAATATTATTTTACATCTTATGACGACAGCGGAGTTACCGGGTTCCCTTATTCTTACGTCTTGCAGGCAGGCGAATATAAAATACACATCGGCGCAAACGTAAGAGATACAAAAAAGGTTTGGAGCAGATTTGAGGGAAAGACCGTATGCTTTAAAAAGCTTTGTCAGGTTTCGGCGGCAACTGCCGATTTTAACAGGAAAAAAATTCTTGAAAGCGGCACGGTATTTGAAAAAGCGCCGAAAAGAAAGTACGACCTAAAAAAAATAATTCTTGAAAATCTTCCCCAGCCGATTCCTATGACCGGCGACAAAGGGCTTAAGCTTTCAGACGTTAAGCTGGGCAAATGCACGCTTGACGAATTTACCGCTCAGCTTGATTTGACCGAGCTTGAGGCCATTTCAAGAGGCGCGTACAAAATGGACAGTCCGTTAGGCGCGAAGGGAAACGCCGGCGCTATGGGCGGAGTTACCGAAAGCCTCCGTGAAAAGGGCGTGCCCGCTGTGATAACAACCGACGGACCGTCGGGAATAAGGCTTTTGCATTACTGCTCGCTGATACCCATAGGCACGGCATTTGCCTCCTCGTTTGACGTTCAGCTTGTTGAGGACGTTTATTCGGCGCTGTCGGCAGAGATGAAGGAAAAGGGAAGTGATATTCTTTTAGCGCCCGGAATGAACATTCACAGAAATCCCCTCTGCGGGCGAAATTTTGAGTACTACTCGGAGGACCCTGTTCTTACGGGCAAAATGGGCGCGGCGGCAGTACGCGGTATTCAAAAATTCGGCGGCAGTGCGACTCCCAAGCATTTTGCCTGCAATAATCAGGAGACAAACCGAACGCATAACGATTCACGTATTTCCGAAAGAGCGCTCAGAGAGATTTATCTCCGCGGGTTTGAAATCTGCGTAAAAGAGGGCAAGCCAAACTGCATTATGACATCCTACAACAAGATAAACGGCGTTTGGGGACACTACAATTATGAGCTTTGCCAGCGGATTTTGCGTGACGAATGGGGCTTTGACGGCACAGTGATGACGGATTGGTGGATGCGCAGGAGCAAATCCCCCGAATTTCCGAAAATGTGCGACAACGCTTACAGAGTGCGCTCGTCGGTAGACGTTTTAATGCCCGGCGGCGACAGGATGGGCAAAGAAAAGCCGGACGGTACGCTTCTTAAAACGCTCGGCAGGGCCGAGGGCATTACTACGGGCGAAATGCAGAGAACCGCTAAGCGCGTTTTAAATCTTTGTCTAAAATACATATAGATAAGGCGGGTTCGGCTCCCCTCGCCTTAAAGCAAAAACGGGGCAAGCCCCTATTAAAAACCAAAGGCTCGGGTTAACCGAGCCTTATTTAATGAGAATTATTTTTTATCCGCGCCGAACTTATCCGCCAAAATCGGCAACCAAAGGCCGCCCTGAACGGTGCGGTGGGCAAATCCGTGGCGGAAAGCTTCGTTTGTGTCAATCCAGTCAGGGAACGGGTACGGTTCTTTTGTTTCCGACAGATATTTTACAATAGCGTCGGAGAATATTTTAACCGAGTCGTCGGCGCTGTCAAGAACGGCCGCCCAAAGCATCCAGTCTGTTTTTGCAAGCGAGCTCCTGTAATCGAGCGGAACGCCGAAGTTGCCGAGCTTTTCTTTGTATTTACGGCTTTCGGCCTCATAAAGCTCTTTCGGGAAAAGGGAAAACGCAAGAATTTTATCCCAAACCATATTGTATTTAAGGCTCCAAGTGTCTTTGTCGCCCGCCGAGAAAGGCAAAGTGCCGTCGGGCAGGGCAAATGAACAAAGCTTTTCGGCATATGACCTCGCGGTGTCCCACATATTTGTTTCCTTGCCTAAAGCGTCGCTTATTTTCGCAAAAAACGCTATACCCAAAACGCCCTTAATTGCGAGATTGATATTTTTTTCGCTGTGGCCGGCAAAATCGTCCGTGCAAAGCTGATTTTCGAGCAACACTCCCGCATTTACAAGGTAGTTCGCCCATTTTTCAAGCATATCGTAGTTGCGCTCAATAACGGATTTGTCACCCGAAAACAGGTAGTGAAGGTAGGTAAGCGCGAGCATATTGCCGCATTCCTCCACGGGCATCTGGGATTTTAACGGGAAACGGCATACGTTTTCGCGGTATATTTTTTTCCTCGGAAAAAGCGGTGAATTTTTGTGCCCGTAGGCCTGCCCGTTCGCAATAGGATACCGGCCAATATCGTGCGGAGCAAAGTCAAATTTCCAACAGCTCATTCGGGCAAACTCGAAAATGCCAGTTACCATACCTTTTATAAGAGAGGGGTTGTAGAGCAAAAAAATCGGCATGGACGGATAAGAAATATCGACGGTGTTAATACAGCCGTTTGAGTGGCATTCTTTTGAAAAATAATAGATTTCGCCGTCTTTGCCCCTGAAGAGCTTGTGCCCAGCAAGAACTTGCCTGTAAGATGCCGTCAAAATTTTCTGATAGCTTTCGCCGAATTTTTCGGAATCGGAAAGGAGACGCTCGTTTAATCTTTCGGCGCTGTTCAAAAGCTCAGGGCGGTTTTCGCGCGCGTACACGATAGCTTTTAAAATATCGCCGTATTTTTCCGTCCAAAGGCAGGGGTACTGCGTTCCCATATATTCTATTGATTTTACGTCGTCATAGGCGAAAATGAACGAACCCTCCGTCTTTTCGCTGACTGCGCGTATTCCCGTTTTGTCAAATTTGCAGGAGCAATTTTCGCCCGCAATATAGATGTATCCCCAATCGGCGGAAACGCCGTCGCCGCTCTTATTAAGAGGCGTTTGGTTCTTACACCCCATAAACGCAAGTGAAAGAACGCCGCAGTTTTTTTCGTCGCCCGTAAGCCTTTTGCGCGTTTTATTAAAGCAAAAGCTTTTGTCAACATCAATTAAAATTTCAAATTCGCGGCGCTTGCCGTCAAGGAACTCCGCTTTGTAGTCAATAAAAGAAACGGGCAGCGACAGCTTGTAAATATCGTCGATAATCAGCGGCGTCCAAAATTTCAGCGTCAGCTTGAGTATTTTGTTTTGAAAAACGTATTCGGTTACAAGAGGGGTAACGTCTAACTCGGTTTGCGGTATAATTTCAGCGCCTTTTTCTGGAACGCCCATAAAGCAATAGGAATCTGTGCGGTCAATAAGTATATACCCGCGCAGTTTCTTTTTCTGACCGTGCCAAATTACGGAGTCACTGCCGTAAAGCTTGTCGGAGGGCGACCAGATGCTCATAAAAGGGTCAATAGTTATAAGCGGATAGCTCGGGAGCTTGATTTGCGCCATAAAATCACCTCTATTGTATATTCAAATACAAAATTTAAAAATTGAGATAAACTGAAGTACACTGCCAAGTAGTATAAACAGGTGGAAAATACCGTGAAAATAATGGTGATTTCTGCCGAGCACATAAAAAATTATACCGAGAGTATATGATATTCCGCCCGAAAGAAGCCATATAAAAAATTCAAAACCGTAAGCGGATATGATAGGCTTTATTGCGAAAATCGCCATCCACCCCAAAAGAAAATAACAGGTATATGAAACAGCGGCATATGTTTTGTGGTCGATAGCTGTAAAGGTTACGCCGACAGCCGTAATAACGACGGCCGCCGCGCAGAGAATAAGGGTAATCTTTAAATTGTACTCTCTGAGCCGTGTTATAAGAACGGGGACATAAGAGCCAACAATCAGCGCGTAAATCGTGCAATGGTCAAGCACCTGCAAAACCTTTTTTGCCCTGTTTGGCCGAAGCCCGTGGTAAACGCTTGACATAGTGTAAAGAAAAATCATCGACATTCCGTAAACGAAACCGCCGACAAGCCCCCACCAGTTGCGGTGATATACGGCGAATCCACAGCAGAGAGCCAGCGCGAGAACGCCAAACCCGCCGCCTACTATGTGCGTCACCATATTGAATATATCTTCTTTCCGTGTGTAATCGGGGAGCTTTCTGTCATCAAGCTTTATGCGCCTTATTGCCATAATTTATGCCTCCAAATACTGATACATATTATTATATAACGTATTTTTGATTTTGTCATCAGGTAAGTCAAAAAATATAAAATAATATTTACTTGTAAAGGCGGGCGATGTAGTGTATAATAATTTAGGCAGGATGCCGCCGAATTTGCAGGCGGCGTGTTCCGTTTCGGAATCGGGAGTGGATTTGCCCTCCGATTTTTCGGCGCGGCTGTTGCCGCATTTAATGACGGGTCAGACCCTTTATTGAAACAAATAAGACTTTCTTTTACGGAGGAAGAGTATGAGCGATAATAATTCCCTTAATGACAAATATAAAAATTTTGAACCTGAACAGGAAGAGAACGAGGCGGACGTAACGGAAGTAAATATAAAAATTCCCAAAGCCAAAAAGAAAAAGGCTGAGAAAAAACCGAAAGAGCCCAAGGAAAAGAAAATAAAAGAACCAAAAGAGAAGAAAGAAAAAGAGCCAAAAGAAAAAAAACCTAAAGAAAAAAAGGTCAAACCGCCTAAAAAAGACAAAAAAAAGAGGGAACGCGGCAACGCCGGCGGCGCGGATACACCGAAAACGGCGGAAAATACCGAGATTGACTTAACACCCGTTTCCGAGCCCGAATCGGCGCCTCGGGAGCAGGCCGAAGAGCCGATTGCCGCCGCAGGCGCGTCCGAGGAAACTATCGCCGAAGAGACGGTTTCCGATGAAAATATGCCTCAGGAAGAGGAAATTTCCGTTAAAAACGGCAGGCATATAGAAGAAATAATATATGAGGGCGGATTTTCGCAGGACACGGGCGACCAAAAAAGGGCAAAGGCAAAAAAACCAAAAAAACCCAAAACACCCAAAGAAAAGAAAATAAAAGAGCCCAAAGAGAAAAAAATAAAAGAACCAAAAGAGAAAAAGGATAAGCCTAAAAAAGAGAAGAAAAAGCGTGAACCACTTCAAAAAAAGGATATATTTACAATAGCGCTTTCGTTTGCGGCGCTGATTCTTGTTGCGTGCACGGGCTTTTTTGCGTATTTTAATTCACGCACAGACGAAAAAAAGGTTGAAATCGTTTCCAAAATATCGTTTCTCGGCAAGATTTTCCCCGAATACGTTATAAACGAAGGAAGCGGAGAAGACGAGAATAAAAACAAGCTGTCGACGATTCAGATTGCGCGTGACGGAGTAATAGTCAACCTTATACAGACCGACTTTCCGAATGTGTTTTACGGCATAAACACCGATTATTCAATTCAGTATTACCAATACAGCAACGGTAAAATTGTTCCCGTAAAATATACGGACTCTATTGACCTTAAGGTCGATATGGGAAGCGGAATTTTAAACGTCAAAATGAATTATGTTAAAAACGGAGAATATCTTTCGGGAGTAAGCGTATATACCTCCAATAAAGATGACGGAGTAAATTATTTTTACGATTTAGTTGTATTTAAGCTGACGGTTCTTCCGCCAAAATACAACAAAGAGGGTCACGCGCTCCTGCTCGCCTCGACCGACAAGTCGGCGCTTGAAGGAAACGATTCGCTGTGGGCAGAGAGCTTTGACGTAAATCTCAGCAACGGTTCAATGACGAGATTTTTGAGCGTTGTTAACAGAAATATCGACGAAAAGGGCGCCGGCGTTTTCGATTTCTGCATTTTAAACAGAGCCGGCTACACTTCGACTATGCAGAAAATTCCGTTCATCTCTTCCCGGGAATATCCCAGCGGTTCGGGAATGCAGGATATTTTTGTGAAAGACGGGGCCAAAGAAGAGCGACTGGCGTCTAACGTATATGGCAGATATTTAACGGCGGATTCCTCAAAGATAGTTTACCTGCGCAAGACTACAACGGGATTTGACGTAATTCACAACACAAACGGTGAAGAAAAAATCGCGCGGTCTTTCTATGGCTCTATGGACACGGGCTATATGATAAACGGCGATTATCTGCTGAGCAAGGAGGACGGCCGCCTTTACAACATTGTTACCGGCAAGGATTATTCCCTTGTAGGCTATTCAATGAATGCAACGTCGTTCGCCGTAAGCGCCGACAGCAGATATGTTGTAATGATGGGCACGGTGAAAAACGCGGTCGATTATCAGATTCATATTTTCGATTTGCAGACGGGCGAATATGCAAAATTTCAGGATAAAAACTACGCTCCCCACGGCACCCTCTGCTATATTGACGAAAATACTGTGCTTTATACGGCGGTCGACCCGAACCAGGGCTTTGAATATGTAGTTCTTGATGTTTCAAAAGCGTTTGAACAGGCAAAATAAAAATTGTTTTATCATAAAAACGGTTGACGGCAGTCGGTAATTCGCGTTTGCCTCAACCGTTTTGTGCAAAATATAATATAAAGCACCGAATAATTGCGCTATAAATGTGAATTATGCAAAAAGTTAACAAAATGTTAAAAAAAACACTTGCATTTCGAGTATTTCCGTGCTAAAATACAACTTACATTCGTGAGGCGTACAAGTTTCACGAGTCGGTGTTTATTACAGTGAGGGTCCACCCGTTCCCATCCCGAACACGGTAGTTAAGCTCACTTGTGCCGAAGATACTTGGCTGGAAGCGGCCCGGGAAAATAGGTAATGCCGACATAAACATAAGCGTCTGTCCAATAGGGCGGGCGTTTTATTTTTCAGCCGAAGTTTATGCTCCCGTAAATCCTTAATTTTACAGTTTGTTAATAAATTTAATTTTCGCAGGTATTGTATAACACCTGCTTTTTTGATATAATAACTTAGGCAAGAGACGTCCCTCCCGCCGCTATTGTCGGCGGTTTCCGTTTTCGGAATCAGTGGGGATTTGTTCTCCCGCTGATTTCTTTGCGCGCTTTACACCGCGCCGCTTGACGGGGCAGGCCCTTATTGAAACTATCTGTAAGTAAATTTTATTTAATTTGAATATATCTGCGCGGCAGAAGTAAGTGAAGACTGGAGTTGTGAATATGCTTTTTGCACAGGACATAGGAATTGATCTCGGCACGGCTAACACAAGAGTTTATTTAAAGGGCAAGGGAATAGTAATCCGAGAGCCTTCGGTTGTTGCCGTTACGGCTAAGGGAAATCCTCCTGAGGTTGTCGCGATAGGAAACGCGGCTAAAGAAATGATAGGCAGAACACCCGGTTCGGTTACGGCGGTAAAGCCGCTTAAAGACGGCGTTATTGCCGATATTGAGATAACTTCCGATATGCTCAAGGAATTTATAAAAATGGCGATAAGGCGTTCGCCGTTTTCAAGGGCAAGGGTGCTTATTTCCGTCCCGTCCGGCATTACGGAGGTTGAAAGAAAAGCGGTTCACGACGCCGCAAGAAACGCCGGGGCCAAATATGCCGCTCTAATCAGTGAGCCGCTCGCCGCGGCTATGGGAGCGGGCATCAACATTTCCGACGCCGTCGGCAATATGGTTGTAAATATAGGCTCGGGCACCACCGAAATCGCCGTTATTTCATACAGAGATATTGTTACTTCAAAATCTATTAGAACGGCAGGCGACAGCTTTGACGAGGCTGTTGTCGAGTATATCAGCAAAAAGCACAGCGTACTTATCGGCGAGCGCACTGCCGAGGAAATAAAAATTAAAATCGGCTCCGCACTGCCGTATGACGGGGAGGGCGCAATGGATATTAGGGGAAGAAGTCTTATTGACGGACTGCCCAAGGATATTGAAATTACATCGGAAGATATTCGGGAGGCCCTTTATGACAGCCTTTCTCAAATTCTTGAAACTATCCGTTCCGCTCTTGAAATTACGCCGCCGGAGCTTTTGGCGGATATTGTTGACAACGGAATAATGCTTACGGGCGGCGGAGCGCTTTTGAGGGGAATTGACAGATTTATTTCGGAGGAGACAAAAATCCCCGTACACATTGCGGGCGAGCCGCTTGACTGCACCGTTTTGGGAACGGGAATGTGCCTTGAAAGAGGCAGAAGATAAATCGGGGGAAGAACATTGAGCAATTTTTTTAAAGGAACAACTTTTAAGGTTTTAACGGTGGCCGCGGTTATCCTTATTGCGGCGACGGTTTTTGCCGCCGTGTCGGATTCCGCCTCTTCGCCCCTTACAAGAGCTGTAAGCGTTATAACCTCGCCTTTTGAAAAAGCCGCGTCGTACCTATCGTCAAAGGCAGATTCGTTCACGGGCGGGTTTGTGTCCGCCGATTCATACAGAAAAAGAGTCGAAGAGCTTGAAGCGCAGGTCGCTCAGTACAGGGCGGAGCTTGTGGACTATGAAAACGTGAAAAAACAGCTTGAATCATATGAGCAATTTCTGGATGTAAGAGAGAAAAATCCCGATTACCAGTGGGTTTACTGCACGGTTATCGGCAGGGATTCGGCCGATATTTTTAATTCGTTTACGCTCAGCAAAGGAAGCTCCGACGGAATAAAAGTTAACGACGCAGTAATTTACAGCGATTATCTTATCGGTGTGGTGACAGAGGTAAATCCTACGTCATGCGTTGTAAGAACGGTAACGGATCCCAGCGTAAACATTGCGGCATATGAAGTGCGCACAGGCGAAATGGGATATGTTTCGTCAAGCGCGGAGCAGTCGGTCGGCGGAAGATGCGCGCTTTGGGGACTCGATAAAAACACATCGGTGTCAAAGGGCGGAATAGTGTGTACATCGGGTACGGGCGGAATTTTCCCGAAAGACCTTATAATCGGCACAGTTGAAAACGTTGAGCAGAGCAAGACAGATATTTCGGCTAATGCCGTGTTGGAGCCGGCTGCCGATTCAAAAGACATAAGCGGCTGTTTTGTAATAACCTCGTTTGGCGTGAAATAAAAAAATACAAAAAGGGCGGTACCGTGCTCGGAAGTCCGATTTATGATAAGACTTTGAGCGGATTGCTGTATCGCAAGGCAAGCAAAGCAAAAAACACGAAAAGGGCGGTACCGTGCTTGGAAGTCCGATTTACAATGAGGCTTTGAGCGGATTGCCGTATCGCGGGGCAAGCAAAGTAAAAAACACAAAAAGGGCGGTACCGTGCTCGGAAGTCCGATTTATGATAAGACTTTGAGCGGATTGCTGTATCGCAAGGCAAGCAAAGTAAAAAATACAAAAAGGGCGGTACCGTGCTTGGAAGTCCGATTTATGATAAGGCTTTGAGCGGATTGCCGTATCGCGGGGCAAGCTAAGTAAAAAAACACGAAAAGGGCGGTACCGTGCTTGGAAGTCTGATTTACAATGAGGCTTTGAGCGGATTGCCGTATCGCGGGGCAAGCAAAGTAAAAAATACAAAAAGGGCGGTACCGTGCTCGGAAGTCTGATGTATAATGAGACTTTGAACGGATTGCCGTATCGCGGGGCGATTGAATGAATTTTGTAAATAAAACAAATCTAAAAAAATATGCGGTTTACGCGGTTATACTACTTCTTTCGCACCTGTTTCAGAATTCACTGCGGATTTTCCCCGCTGTTTTAGGGATAAGACCTGTTTTGCTTATCTCGGCGGCGGTCTGTATTGCCATGTACGAGGGTGAAATTGTAGGCGCGGCGGTGGGGCTTTTTGCGGGCGCGCTGTGGGACACGGTAACGGTTACGGCAGACGGATACAACGCGCTGTTTTTGGCAATTTCGTGCGCGTTTTGCGGTGTGATTCTGCGCGTATTTCTGAGGAATAACATATTAACTTATATATGGATAAATTCGATTATAACGGTTATCTATTTTGCGACGTATGCGATTTTCTTTGTCGCGTCAAGGGGAATTGACGGCGGACTGACGATTTTCCTGAAATTTTATTTGCCAATGGCGGCGTATTCTTTAATTCTTACTCCGTTTTGGTATCTTATTATAAGGGGAATAAACAGGAAATTCCCGGTAGCGTATATAGAATACTGATTTTTAAATAATAACTTGGGCAAGCCGCTTATTAAACTAAAGAAAAGGAGGAAAACGATGAAACGCAATTTTAATTTCAGAGTAAGAGCAGCCGCGCTTATTGCATCAATCATTTTTTTCATTTCAATTTTCTGCGCGGATTTATTCAGAATACAAATCGTCGAAAAAGATAAATATATGTCCAAAAAGTTGTCGCTTTCATCAAGCACCTCCAAAATCCCCGCAGTCAGGGGTGAAATTGTTGACAGCAGCGGCAAACCGCTGGTTTACAACGTCCCGTCAAATACCGTTTATTTTGACGCGGCATATTTTCCGAAAGCGTCCTTGCGGGAGAAACGGAACAGTATTGTGCTGTCGCTTATAAAGCTTTTTGAGAGTATGGGCATTCCGTATTCCGCAAATCTGCCCATTGAAAATGTTGGCGGCAAATTTGTGTTTAAAGAAAATTCCGATGCCGATAAGGCGTATTTAATCGCAAAGGATTATCTTAATTTGAATGTTTACGCAACGGCGCGGAACTGTTTTGACGCGCTTGTGGAATACTATTCGCTTGAAGAGCTTTCGGAAGAGGAGGCTCTTAAAACTGCGTCTGTATATTTTTCAATGAGAAAGGCGGATTTTTCAACTTATAATCCGTTTACGTTTGCCGAGAACGTACCCGAAGAGGCCGTCCTTGTTTTAAAGGAGCAAAGCCGCTTTTATGAGGGCGTTGAGGTGAGGATTGACACTGTGCGCGAATATTATGACGGAACGATTGCGCCGCATATCGTAGGCTTTTACGACTTTCTGAACGCCGACGAATATAAGAGGGTTACGGAGGAGTATAACGAGAAGTTCAACAGCGCGGGGTTGAGCGATGAGGAAAAGGCCGATTTAAAGCTGAGCGCCTATTCAATTACCGACAAAATAGGAAAATTCGGAATTGAAAACGCTATGGAAAAAACGCTCAGAGGGAAAAACGGGGTTATGACGACCGTTAACAACGCCGACGGAACGAAAACACGTACCGTTACAACGGAACCTCAAAACGGCGGGAACGTAATTTTGACCTTTAACGCCGATTTTCAAAAAAAAGTGCAGAACATTCTTTCTTCAAGAATAGAGAGTCTTAAAGACGAAGCTGTTGCGGACGCCGCGGGCAGTATTGTGGTGCTTGACGTAAACGATTTTTCTGTTCTTGCCTGCGCAACATACCCGTCATACGACTTGTCAACATATAAAGAAAATATTGTTTCGCTGAATGAGGACAAGAGCGCTCCGCTTTGGAACAGGGCGCTCAGGAGCACTTACGCGCCCGGTTCAACCGTAAAGCCCGCCGTTGCGATAGCGGGTCTTGAAGAGGGTATAGTAGAAGCAGACACGCCCCTCCCCTGCAACATCTATTACAGATATTTCAAGGACCAGACTTTTCAGTGCTATAACAATAACTACCACGCGGGCACTCCCCAAACGGTTTCTACGGCTATTAAAAATTCCTGTAACTGCTATTTTTATGAGGTCGGCAGGTTGCTTGGAATCAGCAAAATGAGCGATTATTTTTATTCGTTCGGCCTCGGCAGAAAAACAGGCGTTGAGCTTACCGAGGCGGAAGGGGTTATCGCCGGGCCGGAAGAGCGAAAAGCGGCCGGCGGAATCTGGTATCCGGGCGACGTTGTTCAGTCGGCAATCGGCCAGTCGGACAACCTTTTTACACCGATACAGCTTGCCTCTTACGTTGCTACTCTTGCGAACGGAGGCACAAAGTACAAAGCGCATTTTATTAAAGCGGTTAAATCGGCGGATTATTCGCAGACTGTTTATGAGGCTCAGCCCGAGGTCCTCGGCAAGGTAAATATTTCCGATTCATCAAAAGCCGCGGTTAAAAAAGGTATGGTATCTTTGGGAAACAGTTACAGCGCGTTTAGGGCACTGCCATATGAAGTGGCGTGCAAAACGGGTACCGCGCAGATAAAAAAGAAAATAAACAATACAATGGTTGAATACACAAACGGATTTATGATAGCTTATGCTCCGGCGGACAATCCGCAAATTGCAATAGCGGTTGCGATTGAAAACTCAAAATCGGCGGGGATAGCGGATTACGTCGGGGAAATTTGCAACGCGTATTTTGAGCAGAACAAGGGCGTAAATCCGTCGCAGACGGGCGGAACGGTGCTGAGATAAACCGATAAAATCAATAAATAAACAGGGCTGTACTCGGTGTGGTTTACACTTTCGGCAGTCCTGTTTTTTTATTGAAATTTAATAATTTTTGCATTTAGACGTGATTTTTCTGCATTTTTGCAAATAGTATTGACAATTTGCTTAAAATATGTTACACAAGAGTTAGAAATGAGGTGATTCCCATGGTTAAATAATTATATAGGAGATATTGAATCAGCGCTCAGCGAGTATTATAAAACCGCAAGAAACATTACGGTTGAGGAATATACACATAGAGCGGCATATGTAGTAAAGCCGCTTTATGAAAATATTGAAGGTAATAACAAGGAATATTGGGACGATTGCGCCGAAATAACAATAACATTAGCAACATTTTGTTCTGCCGGAGTTTTATATAAACTGTTTGATTCCTGCGGAGCCAGTTTCACTTAATAAAGGGGGTATATTATGAGCAAAACTGTTAACAAAATAATATCTTTTATTACCTGCGTTTTGTACGCTTGGCTTTACGGAGCGGCGGCTTATTGGGCATCAAATGTTTTTTTCTGGAACAGTGAAACCTGGAGCCGTGAAATACCGCTTCTTTCGGATAAGGCAATGGCCTTTTTTGACGTATTCTTTATCTATTTCTCAAGTGGCGAGGAAACATTGGTAAGTATAATTGCCGCAATATTGGCAGTTTTGGTAGCTAAAACCTTGGCCTGCGTATTTCAAAAAGAGCTTTCCAATGATAGCAAGGCAAAAATTTTAATTATGAATTTTATTTATTTGTTTTCGGTTATGCTGTTTATTGGCTGTTCCGGCAACAAAATAGTCGGCGCAATAATGGCTGTAATCTGCGCGGTATGCTTAGGCTTTGCAATTTTTGTCAATATCAAAACAGATGACGGCAAAGAGGAAAATGCTCAAAGACCCGAGCGGTCAAGCAGTGTTTTGTGTGTTATAAGCGCGGCTGTTTATATTCTTTTCGGAATATACTTTATTATTATCAATGCTGAAAATTCCGGAGCAATAAAATCCGATATATTTTCCGAATATTATGTAATAATGTTCGGCGCTTTAGTGCTGTACACTTTAATCAGAGCGGTTTATTTGGCTGTAAACAAAAGCTTACCGTCATCTTATAAAGTGAAAACACTTGTGGGCGCAGGATTAGTTATACCGGCAAGCCTTTTGGCAATATATGACGGCGGCAGTAAAGTGCTATATTTTATAAGAGCCTCATTATTCCTTGCGGCGCTTATCTTTACACTTTATACTCAATTTGAGTTTATTAAAGACAAAAAGGATAAGAATATAGATAATAAGGAAATAACCTATTGACATATAAATAAGTTTGTTATATAATATTAGCGCATTTCGGCATTCTCGGAATATGGCGTAAACTTGTTTTTCAAGTGTTCACCTGTCCTTATCCTGAGGTGTGCGAAACAAATATTTTTAATGAGGTGAAAAAGATGACAAAAGAAGAAAAGCAGGCCATTATGCTTGAGTATGCCACTCACGAGGGCGACACAGGTTCTCCCGAGGTTCAGATTGCTGTTCTCACAAAGAGAATTAACGACCTTAACGAGCACTTAAAGGCCAACAAAAAAGACCACCACTCAAGAAGAGGTCTTCTTAAAATGGTAGGTCACAGACGCAACCTTCTCGCATATCTCCAAAAGGTTGATATTGAGAGATACCGTTCAATAGTATCAAGACTTGGTCTTCGTAAATAAGACCCTATTAAGGCAAACAGTTTAACGCTGTTTGCCTTAAATTGCTTTTTAACACGGTAAAAACAAGGCGAATTTCCCCGGGTTTAGCGGTAAACAGAGCGCTTGTGCTGTAACCAACGTTCCGTTTATTGCTAAAACGAGATTTTTGCCTTGAAATATATAAAAGGAAGGTAAAAACTATGTTTTTCAAAAACTTTAAGGTTTGGGAAACCGAGCTTGCCGGAAGAAAACTTTCCATTGAAACGGGCAAAATGGCAGGGCTCGCAAACGCCGCCGTTATGGTTCGCTACGGTGAAACGAACGTGCTTTGCACAGTCACTGCTTCGGCAAAGCCGCGCGAGGGCGTTGATTTCTTCCCACTCTCTGTTGATTATGAGGAGAAAATGTATTCGGTAGGCAGAATCCCCGGCTCATTTGGGCGCCGCGAGGGCAAAGCCAGCGAAAAGGCCGTTCTTACATCGCGTTGCATTGACAGGCCTATTCGTCCGCTTTTCCCAAAGGATTTGCGAAACGACTGCACGGTAGTCGCAACGGTTATGTCGGTTGACCCCGATTGCAGTCCCGAAATTGCCGCTATGATAGGCGTTTCAACCGCCATCGCGATTTCCGATATTCCGTGGGACGGCCCCATTTCGGGCGTTAACGTAGGGCTTGTTGACGGAGAAATAGTTATCAATCCCACATTGGAGCAAAGGGCGAAAACAGACCTTAATCTTACTGTTGCGTCCACAGCAGACCTTGTCGCCATGATTGAGGCGGGCGGCAACGAAATCCCCGACGACCTTATGTTTGACTGCATTATGGCGGGCCATGAGGAGAATAAGAAAATCGTTAAATTTATTCAGGGCATAGTTGAAGAGGTAGGCAAGCCCAAATTTGCCTACGAGTCGTCCGACCCCGACCCCATAATTTTCAAGGAGATTGAGGATTTTTGCATAGAGGACGTTAAAAAGGCTCTTGACACGGACGACAAGCTTGTACGCGATGAGGCTCTTCTTCCCATATACGCCGCCGTTCACGAGAAATATGACGAGCAATTCGAGGGGAGCGAGGGTAAAATCGACGAGATTATGTACCTTGTTCAGAAACACGTTGTACGCTCTTGGCTCAAGGACGAACACAAACGCGTTGACGGCAGGGGAATTGACGAAATACGTCCCCTCAACGCCGAGATAGACCTGCTTGCCCGCGCTCACGGTTCAGGTATGTTTACAAGAGGGCAGACTCAGGTCCTCTCCGTTGCGACTCTTGGCCCCGCAAGCGACGCGCAGATGCTCGACGGCCTTGACGAACAAAAAGAAAAGAGATATATCCACCATTACAATTTCCCGTCGTATTCGGTAGGCGAAACAAAGCCGTCAAGAGGCCCCGGCAGGCGTGAAATAGGCCACGGCGCTCTTGCCGAAAAGGCGCTCATTCCCGTAATTCCGCCGATTGAAGAGTTCCCATATACGATTCGCGTTGTATCTGAGGTTCTGTCCTCAAACGGCTCAACCTCGCAGGGCTCAATCTGCGGCTCAACGCTTGCGCTTATGGCGGCAGGCGTTCCGATTAAGGCTCCCGTTGCCGGTATTTCCTGCGGACTTATCACGGGCGACGAGGGCGTTTACGGCGACTTTATGACTATGGTCGACATTCAGGGTCTTGAGGATTTTTACGGCGATATGGACTTTAAGGTTGCGGGTACAAAGAAAGGTATTACCGCTATTCAAATGGACTTAAAGGTTCACGGTCTTACTCCCGAAATTATCAAGGAGGCGTTTGCAAAAACGCACAAGGCAAGAAATTATATTCTTGACGAAATAATGCTCCCCGTTATTTCCGAGCCGAGAGCCGAGCTTTCAAAATGGGCTCCCAAGATGCTCACAACAAAGATTGACCCCGAAAAAATCGGCGACGTTATCGGTAAGCAGGGCAAGGTCATTCAGAAAATTCAGGCGGACTGCGACTGCAAGATTGACATTTCAGAGGACGGCAACGTATTTGTTTCCGCTCTTGACCTTGAAAATGCCGAGAGAGCAATCAAGATTGTCGATACAATAGCCAAGGACCCGGAACCCGGCACTATTTACAACGGCGTTGTTACAAGGCTTATGAGCTTTGGCGCGTTTGTTGAAATCGCCCCCGGCAAAGAGGGACTTGTTCATATAAGCCGTCTTGACGTAAAGCGCGTTGATAAGGTTGAAGACGTTGTCAATGTAGGCGACAGCGTGCTTGTTAAGGTGCTTGAAATAGACGACCAGGGCAGACTTAATCTTTCGCGCCGTGACGCGCTTATTGAGGTTAAGGGTCTGACGCCCGAAAACGATGTTGACGCTGAGCCGAGGAGAGATAAAAAGCCTCACCGTTTCAGCAACGGTAAGCCCCACCATCACGGTTAAATAAAATAATTAAGGCACGCCTTTGGGCGTGCCTTTTTTTGTTTGGTATAAAGGTATTTAAAGAAATTTTATTAAAACGATTATTTAAAATAAAAATGCTTTTAAAGAATAAGCGTGCGCAAAAGCTTTATTTTTGCCGTTCGGTTAAATTCCCGTGACAGCGGGAGCAGTCGCCGGTACAGCCCGCGCATTTTGACGCGGTTTTGTGCCGTACCGCGAATATAATCGCAAGCAACACAGCGGTAATAATCGCCGAAAGCAAAATAATATTTTGAATGTTCATAGTGCATTTCCTTTCAAATTAAACGCCGAACGCCGCCAAAACCGTTCTCACTATAAACGCGCAGATCCACGCGACCGTGCACTGGAGCAGTACAACGCCTGCCGCCCATTTGCCGCCGAGTTCCCTGCGGATTGAGGCAATCGCCGCAACGCAAGGCGTATAAAGAAGCGAAAAAACGAGCATTGACGCCGCCGAAAGGGGAGTAATGACGGACGTTATATTCGGAAGCAGTATCTCAAGAGTTGAAACGACGCTTTCTTTTGCCATAAAGCCCGTTATAAGAGCGGTTACTATACGCCAGTCGCCCAAGCCTATGGGTCTGAATACAGGGGACAAATACCCTGCAATTACCGAAAGAATACTTGCGTCCGTGTCGCTCCCGAGGTAATTGAGCTTAAAGTCAAAGGACTGCAAAAACCAAACGACAATAGTCGCGAGGAAAATCACTGTGAACGCGCGCTGTAAAAAGTCCTTTGCCTTATCCCAAAGAAGTCTTACAACGTTTTTTGCTCCTGGCAGGCGGTAGTTAGGAAGTTCCATAACGAACGGAACGGCCTCGCCCTTGAATACGGTGCTTTTTGAGATGAGCGCCGTAATAATTCCCGTTAATATACCTAAGAAATAAAGCCCTACGGTGATAAGCCCGCTGTATTTCGGGAAAAACGTGCTCGCGAAAAAGCCGTATATAGGGATTTTTGCCGTACAGCTCATAAACGGAGTTAGCATTATTGTCATTTTTCTGTCCCGCTCCGAGGGAAGTGTTCTGCTCGCCATAACGCCCGGCACGGTACAGCCAAAGCCTATAAGCATAGGCACAATGCTTCTGCCGGAAAGCCCGATTTTACGCAGGAGCTTATCCATAACAAACGCGACTCTTGCCATATATCCGCTGTCCTCAAGCATTGAGAGGAAGAAAAACAGTATTACGATTACGGGTATAAAGCTTAAAACAGAGCCGACTCCGCCGAAAACGCCGTCAATTACCAGCGAACGCAAAATTTCGCTTATGTTTGCCGCGCGCAGAGCCGAGTCCGCAATTTCGGTGAGCCTGTCGATTCCCGTTTCAAGAATGCCCTGTAAAAACGAACCTATAACATTGAATGTCAGGAAAAACACCGCCGCCATAATGAGTATAAACGACGGGATTGCGGTATATTTGCCCGTAAGAATTTGGTCGATATGTCTGCTGCGCCTGTGTTCTTTGCTCTCTTTGGGCTTTATTACGCAGGCGTCGCACAGCTTGCCGATAAACGAAAAGCGCATATCTGCTATCGCGGCGGAGCGGTCGAGTCCACGTTCTTCTTCCATTTGAATTATTATATGTTCAAGCATTTCTTTTTCGTTCTGCGAAAGCTTTAGGGCATTCATTACGATTTCGTCGCCCTCAACGAGCTTGCTCGCGGCGAAACGAACGGGTATGCCCGCCGCCTCGGCGTGGTCCTCAATAAGGTGCATAATGCTGTGTAAGCACCTGTGCACCGCGCCGCCGTTTTCGTCCTTGCCGCAAAAGTCAGTCCTGCCGGGTCTTTCCTGATATTTAGCGATATGTAACGCGTGGCGGACAAGCTCGTCAACGCCCTCGTTTTTGGCGGCGGAAATCGCTACGACGGGGATTCCGAGCATATCCTCCATAGTGTTAATATCAACAACGCCGCCGTTGCCGCGGACCTCGTCCATCATATTGAGCGCCAGCACTGTCGGAATATTCAGTTCCATTAACTGAAGCGTTAAGTAGAGGTTGCGTTCTATGTTAGTGGCGTCAACAATATTTATGATGCCAGCCGGCTTTTCGTTTATTATAAATTCACGGGAAACAATTTCTTCGCTCGTGTACGGCGACAGCGAATAAATACCGGGTAAATCCGTGACAAGAGTTTCGGGGTGGTTTTTAATGGGGCCGTCTTTTCTGTCAACCGTAACGCCGGGAAAGTTGCCGACGTGCTGATTTGCACCTGTAAGCTGATTGAAAAGTGTCGTTTTACCGCAGTTTTGGTTGCCCGCAAGCGCGAAAGTCAGCGTTTTGTTTTTCGGAAGCGGATTTTCGTCCGCTTTAACGTGATATTTGCCGTTTTCGCCGAATCCGGGGTGCTCGCGGACAAACTGCCGCTGTTGCGGAGGCTGTTTTTTGCAGTTTGAATCAGCCGTTTCGCAGATTTCTATTTTTGCGGCGTCGTCAAGCCGAAGAGTCAGTTCGTAGCCGTGAATGCGCAGCTCCATAGGGTCGCCCATGGGCGCGTACTTCATAAGCGTGACTGACGCTCCCGGTATAATACCCATATCAAGAAAATGCTGTCGCAAAGAGCCTTCTCCGCCGACGGCGACAATCTCGGCGCTGTCGCCTATTTTTAAGTCTTTAAGAGTCATAATATCACCGAATCTAATTTATACAAAAGTTGCCTTTGACTAACTAAGCTTTTATTAAATGATACAACACGTATCGGTTATTGTCAATAGCGGTCGAAAATTGACGTTTCGGTTAAATTACTTTTTCGGCAGTTCTTTTTTGTCGTTTGTAAAGCCTAAAACGTAGTCCGCCGAAACGTTATAAAAGGAGCAAAGCGTAATTAAGTGCCGTATGGGCAAGGGCCTCTTGTTCAGTTCATATTGCGAATAGTAGGTTTGAGTAGTCTGTAAAATTTCCGCAATATCGCTCTGCTTTAAGTCGCGGTCCTCTCTCAGGTCTTTTAATCTTTGGTAATATTCCATATTTGTTGCCTCCTGATTTCAAAACGGAACCCGCCGCCAATAGAGGCGGGGACGTCTTGCATAAGTTATAAATTCAGCAGAAATATACCATAGTTCACAAATTAACTATTGACTTTAGTTAATAAGTGGTCTACAATACATCACGAAGGTACCTTTATAAACAAAATGATTATGAAAATTTTGTAAAAAAGTGATTGACAATATGTTTTTAATATGCTATTCTTAAAAAAGTTGCGCAACAAATTTTTAATGAAGGAGGCAGAAAAATGACATATTCGTTTAATTATCTTTCAAGAATATCCGAACAGTATCGCCCAATGGATTCTGTTAATATAGTTTTCTGCCCCGATAGGAAGAGTGTTCCCATACTTGCGGATTGCCTTTTGTTTTAATTCAAGGTAATTATGGGATTTTCACAGCACCGTCGAGGTATCGGCGGTGCTTTTTGTTTTGCATAGGCAAAAGAGGAGGAAAAATGAGAATAAAGGTTCATGAGGACGTAAAAGTCCCCGTTTTAAAAAACGTTGTCTATGCTGTAGGGCTTGTTTGGAGAGCGGACAAGCGTTTGCTTTTGAGTTATCTTTACAGCAACATAGTAGACAACGTGTTTCAGTATTACATTCAAAGCATACTGTTTTTGAAGGTTTTGCTCTCGATAATAGATTCGGGCGCCGACTTTTCGGCGTATTTCCGCAGTCTTATGATGTTTTTCGGGGTTACCGTGTTTATAAAAATTTCGGTTTGGGCGTCGGCATATGTAAGGCAGGTTTCAACTAAAAACGTGCTGAAGGTGCTCAACAATATGATTTTTGAAAAGGCGTCAGTGCTTGACGTCGGGCAATACGAAAACCCCGAGTTTTATGACAAATACCAAAGGGCAACGGTCGTCGCGTCATCCGGGTATTTTGACATTGTGTGCTGGGACGTTGCCGCTATAATCGGCGGTATAATATCGTTTTTGCTTGTAATCGGCACTGTTATTTCGGTTAACCCCGCATATTTGCTGTTTTTGGCGCCAAGCGTATTTGTGTTCGTTATAGAAACGGCAAAAAGCAAGCAGGTATATAAGCGCGACCTTGAAATGACCGGCAATAACCGCACAAAGGCGTATATTCAGAGAACGGTTTTCCTTAAGGACTTTTCAAAGGATATGAGAACGTCAAATATTTTTTCCGTTATGATGAAACGTTTTGACAAGGCCATAAACGCAAACGTTGAAATTCTGAAAAAATACGGTATGACGCTGTTCCTTTACAGTATGGCGAGTACGCTTTGCTCGGAATTTATACCGGTAATAGGCACATATATTTACGCGGGCTGGCAGTTTGTTAGCCGGGGCGCTCTTACGGCGTCCGGGTTCTCGGTCGTCGTTTCCGCAGTCGGCGCGGTAAAGGGAATGTCGTGGTACATTCAGGAGGGTTTTGACGACCTTATACAAATGTCTCTCTATTTCCAAAATTTAAGGGACTTTTTTGAATACGAAAGCGAAATCCGCGACGGCACAAGAACAGCGGATAAATTCCAAAGCCTTGAATTTAAAAATGTCACGTTCCGTTACCCGAGCGCGAAGAAAAATTCTATTGAAAACGCGTCCTTTAAGATTGAGAAGGGAGAAACGGTCGCCGTCGTCGGCATAAACGGAGCGGGCAAATCCACGCTTGTCAAGCTCCTTTTAAGATTTTATGACGTAACGGAAGGCGAAATCCTCTATAACGGCGTAAATATTAAGGAATACACTGTCGAGTCTTTAAGAAACGCGTTCTCAACGGTTTTTCAGGACTATAAAAACTTCGCCGTATCGGTATTTGAAAACGTAATATGCCAGGAGTGCAGTGAAGAGGACAAAATAAAGGCGCAAAAGGCGCTTGAGGCGGCGGGCGTTTGGGATAAAGTGCAGGCACTTCCGAACGGCGGCGATACCGTCCTCACCAGAGAGTTTGACGAAACAGGCGCGGGGCTTTCGGGAGGAGAAAACCAAAAAGTTTCGGTTGCGAGGCTTTTTGCCGGCGACTATGAAATCGCGGTTCTTGACGAGCCGTCGTCAGCCCTCGACCCGATAGCCGAATACAAAATGTATGAAAATCTTATAAAAGCAACGAAGGACAAAACCGTAATTTACATTTCGCACAGACTGTCATCTGCGGTGCTTTCGGACAGAGTTATCGTATTGGAAAACGGCAATATTATTGAAAGCGGAACGCATAAAGAGCTTATGGCGCGCGGCGGAAAATACAGTGAAATGTTTAATTTGCAGGCCTCGGCCTACAAGCGAGAGGAGGGCGAGGAAATTGAATAAATTTAAAAAGAAAAAGAGGGAAACGGAGCATTCGGTTTTTGTAAATATAGTTTATTTTGTGGGGCTGATGTTTAAGCTTTCCCCCGGCCTTGTCATAGGCGACATTCTCTCAAGCGTTATGCGCAATCTTCCGCCTAAGCTCATTTCGGTTGTAGGAATAAAATATATCGTTGACACGGTAAGCGGCGGAGGAGATGTCAGCCGCATTTACAAGGCGGTGTTAATTATCGCGGCGATAATAATTATTAGCAATATCGCAACGATTCTTTACAGAGAGTTTTATTGGAATATGGAAAGGGAAAGGCTCTATTACAGGCTGAATTCCACGCTTTACGAAAAAGCGCACAGCCTTGACCTGCAAAACTATGACGACCCTGATTTTTACAATAATTTCATTCTGACCATTGAATCGTCGTCAGAAAACATACAGGGGCTTTTGGGTATGGTGCAGGATTACGTTGCGAATTTGATTTCGCTTGCCGCCATCGCCTCGGTAATATTGGTTATTGACCCAGTGTGTTTGTTGATTATTTTTGCCTCAATATTTATATTTATGCCTCTGAGCAATAAAATCGGCAAGCTCCAAATGGGCAGAAGAATCGACAACACAAAGTTTCACCGAAGAAGCGATTATTTTCAGCGGATTTTCTATTTACAGGACTATGCGAAAGAGGTTCGTATGAATAACATCCGCCCGCTTTTGATGAAACGTTACAATGACGCCGCCGATGACGTTATCGCAAATCAGAAAAGATATTGGAAAAAAATCGCCTCATATTATGCGGTTCAGCAGGTGGGCGTTCAAGGCCTTGGCTTTATGCTGGTTTTGCCGCTGTATCTGGGGTATTGCGTGTGCGTAAAACGCACTCTTTCGGCGGGCGATTTCGTAGGGACCTTTAACGGGGCGTATTCAATAGCTATGTCGGTCAATTTCCTGACTGTTTGGGCAAGCGCCGTATTTTTGGAAAGAGCCAAGATGATTGAAAAATACAGAGAGTTCCTAAAGGCTGACTACAAAATCAAAGACGGCAGGGGCAAGGCCGAGTGCTCCGAGCCGAAAACGATTTCAATTAAAAATATGTCGTTTACTTATCCCGGCAATGACAAGCCGACCCTCAACAATATCAATCTTGAAATAAAGCCTTATGAAAAAATAGCGCTTGTCGGCTACAACGGCGCGGGCAAGACAACCCTGACAAACCTTTTACTAAGACTTTATGACGTAACAGAGGGAAGTATTCTTATTGACGGTGAAAATATTAAAGATGTGACCGTTTCATCGCACCGTGACAGGTTCTCCGCCGTGTTTCAGGATTTTCAGATATTTGCCTGCTCAGTCAGCGAAAACGTTGCGCTTGATAAGGACGCCGACAGCAAAGCGGTTCTTGAGGCGCTTAGGCACAGCGGATTTACAAAAGAGCTTAAAAACGGGGCGGATACGGAACTTCTCAGAGAATTTGACGATGAGGGAGCAATGCTCTCCGGCGGCGAAGCGCAGAAAATCGCGATTGCAAGGGCGTTTTACAAAAACTGTCCGTATATAATTCTTGACGAGCCGTCCGCCAACCTTGACCCCGTTGCCGAATACAAGCTGAATCAGGCTATGCTGACGGCGGCGGAGCATAAAACCGTTATATTTATTTCTCACAGGCTTTCAACCACGGTTATTGCTGATAAAATTTACGTTATGGAGAACGGCGCCATAATCGAATCAGGCTCGCACAGCGAGCTTATGGAGCAAAACGGCACATATGCCAAAATGTTTAGATTGCAGGCAGAGAAATACAAAGGGCAATAATTATTCTATGTAATAATTATTCGGCGCAAAGGCGCCGTATGGGGGCAGACGGGACTGTCTGCCCCCATACAAGTTAAAATATAGTGAATGTAAGGATATACAGTTAGAACAGGCGGTAACATATGAACATAAAATTAGTAAAACTTACAAGTCAATATAAAAATCATTTAGACGACTTAATGGAAGAGTGGATTTCGTCAGGCGAAAGGATTATGCCGACTGCTATTGCGATAAACGATTATCACGATTTTGATTATTATATGAATCATTTGTGCAGAGAAAAGGAGGTCGACGGAATAGTACCCGAAACTACTTTCTTTTGTCTGGATTTGGACAGAGATATATTTGTCGGCGCTGTTACCGTAAGACACTATCTTACGGAAAGGCTCTTAAACGCAGGGCTTATCGGCGACGGCATAAGACCGAGCGAGCGCAGAAAGGGCTACGGCACGGCAATGATAGGTCTTGCCCTCAAAGAGGCGAAAAAATTAGGATTAAACAGGGTTTTAATGTGCTGTGACAAAAGAAATACCGCAAGCGCAAAAAGTATTATGAACAACGGCGGTATCCTTGAAAACGAGGTTGAAGTAGGCGAAATTATCAAACAAAGATATTGGATAGACGTTCGGTTACAAGGTTAAATATTTAGTATATTACGGGGCAGACCATTGTTGAAAAATATTATCGGAAAACGCTCTTTAACAGGGCGTTTTTTCTTTACTTTTTAGGATTTATATGGTAAAATAAAATAATCTGTAAGTATGTTGAAAAAGGGAGTGTTTTTATGAAAAAGAATTCAAAAATCGCGTTGTCTGTTTTTGCGGGGACTACCGCTGTAACAGCCTTCGGTATGAACAGGGCGTACAATAAACTGCGCTACGGTAAAAGAGAGGCTAAGCCGCTCCTTCATTTTTCAGAAATCGCCGAGGGCGACACGGAAAATGTTCATCTTACAGCTCACAGGGGACTTTCCGCGGCGGCTCCCGAAAACACTCTGGACGCATTCCGCTTAGCCGCGAAGGAAAATTACTACGCCTTGGAGTGCGACGTACACTGCACAACCGATGACAGATGGGTAATAATTCACGATTACAATATGCGCTCAATGACCGAAAAACGGGGCGACGTTAAAAACTTTTCTTACGAAGAGCTGAAAACCGTTAAATTTAATAACGGTGCAAATATAGAAATGTATCCGCAGGCGCGTATGTGTACAGTTGAAGAATACCTTGACATTTGCCTTGAAAACGGCAAAAAGCCGATGATAGAGGTTAAGGACAAGCGCGTTGAGAAAATGGAGAACCTCTACAAAATAATATGTGATTACGGCATAGAGGACAGCGTTATCGTAATTTCGTTCCATCCGCAGATTCTGCGTGAGTTCCGCCGCCTTTCACCCGATATGGAGCTTTGGTACCTAATGGGTAAAATTACGGAGGAAAAACTTGACGAATGTATTTACAACAAATTCGGCGTTGCGTTTGACGCGAGCAGGAACCTTAAAAACTCCGCGCTTATTAAAAAAGCGCAGGAAAACGGCGTTAAGACCGCCTGCTGGACGGTCGACACCAAAGAAATGCTCAACGCCATGCTTAAAAACGGAGTTAAATACATAACCACAAACGCAATACTTCCCGACTGAATGTGAGGATATATATGACAGATTGTAAAAAAATTGCGGATTTAATTTTCCCCGACGTCACAAAAACGCCTGAATATTATGAGGAAAAATATCCAAAGCGCGAGCTCCCCGAGGGGGCGAGGGTAACAAGGTTTGCGCCAAGCCCCACGGGCTATCTTCATTTCGGAGGGCTTTATGCCGCCTTTGCGTCAAAATTTACCGCCGCCTCTACAAACGGCGTATTTTTGCTCAGGATTGAGGATACTGACAAAAAGCGTGAAATAGAAGACGGCGTTTCCTGCATAGTCAGCGGGCTTTCCGCTTTTGGAATTGAGCCTGACGAGGGCGTTACGGGCTTTGACTCCGAAAAAGGTGAATACGGTCCGTATATTCAGAGCAAGAGGAGAGATATTTACCGCGCGTTTGCCAAAAAATTGGTTGAAGAGGGAAAGGCTTACCCTTGCTTTTGCACGGCGGAGGACTTAGAAAAAATCCGCGAATCGCAGGAAAGCGAAGATATAAAGGGTTATTACGGTAAATATGCCCGATGCAGGGATTTGACCGATGAGGAAATAACGGAAAAAATAAATTCGGGCGCGCCGTTTACGGTAAGGCTGCGCTCCGAGGGCGACATTACACGTAAAATAACGTTTGACGACTTGATAAAGGGCAAAATTGAGATGAGCGAAAACGTAAACGACGTTGTTATCCTCAAAACGGACGGAATTCCGACTTATCATTTTGCCCACGTGGTAGACGATCACCTTATGAGAACGACTCACGTTGTAAGGGGAGACGAGTGGATAGCCTCCGTCCCTCTTCACATTGAGCTTTTTAAGGCGCTCGGCTTCCGCCCCGTTAAATATGCCCACATAGCGCCGCTTATGAAAGAGGAAAACGGGGGCAAACGCAAGCTTTCAAAGCGAAAAGACCCCGAGGCAAACGTGACATATTACATTGAAAAGGGCTACCCTAAAGAAAGCGTTCAGGAATATATTTTAACGATTCTAAATTCAAATTTTGAGGACTGGCGCAGAGCCAATAAGACGGAAAGCGTTTCTAAATTTCCGTTTAATTTCAAAAAAATGTCTGTTTCGGGCGCGCTCTTTGACCTTGTAAAGCTGAACGACGTTTCAAAAAACGTTATTTCGCTTATGAACGCGGAGCAGGTTTACGGATATGTAACCGCTTGGGCTAAGGAATATGACGGCGAACTTTATTCGCTTTTAACGTCCAATCCGGCAAAGGCAAAAGCAATTTTGAACATAGACAGGGAAAATCCGAAACCGAGAAAGGACATTGCCTGCTGGAGCGAGGTAAGAACTTATCTTTCGTATTTTTATAACGAGATTTACAGTCCGGATATTTCGTTTCCCGAAAACATACAGCCTGAAAACGCCGTCCTAATCCTTGAAAAGTATAAAGAGCTTTATTCTGAAAATGATACTAAAGACGAGTGGTTTGCAAAAATAAGAGAGCTTTGCACCGAGTGCGGGTACACCCCCAATGTAAAGGAGTATAAGGCAAACCCCGGAGCGTTTAAAGGCCACGTGGGCGACGTCACGTCGGTTATCCGCGTAGCGGTTACCTCAAGAGTAAATTCGCCCGACCTCTATTACATTATGAAGATACTCGGCAAAGATGAGGTCGGCTCAAGGATAAACACGGCGATAGATTGTTTAATAAGGGGCTTGCCCCGTCATTAAATGCGGCAGGAAACGCGGTGTAAACCGCGCAAAAGAATCAGCGGGAGCCTAAACCCCCACTCATTCCGAAAACGGAACCCGCCGACAACAGCGGCGGGGTCATCTCTTGCCTAAGTTATAAGGCACACAAAAAATAAGGCGGTTTAATCAGATGGAAGAGACAGTTAAAACTTCAAATTTTATTCACGATTTTATTGACGAGGATTTGGAAAAGGGCGTTTACACACACGTTCAGACGCGTTTTCCGCCCGAGCCTAACGGATATTTGCATATCGGCCACGCAAAGGCTATCTGCATTGACTTCAGCACGGCGGAAAAATACGGCGGGGTTTGCAACCTTCGGCTTGACGACACAAACCCGCAAAAGGAAGATACCGAATATATCGACGCCATAAAGGAAGATATTGAATGGCTCGGCTTTAAGTGGGGAAAATGCCTTTTCGCTTCAAGTTATTTTGATTTTATCTACGAGTGCGCTCTTATCCTTATTGATAAAGGTCTGGCGTACGTTGACGACCTTACGGCGGATGAAATGAGAGAGTACAGAGGCACTCTTACCGAACCCGGCAGGGAAAGCCCGTACAGAAACAGAAGTGTTGAGGAAAACAGAGAGCTGTTTCGCAGAATGACCGAGGGCGAATTTGCAAACGGAGAAAAGGTTCTGCGGGCTAAAATCGATATGGCTTCGCCAAACCTTAATATGCGCGACCCGGTAATTTACAGAATAGCCCACGTTTCGCACCACCAAACGGGCGACAAATGGTGCGTTTATCCGATGTACGATTTCGCGCATCCGCTTTCCGACGCGCGTGAGGGCGTAACGCATTCGCTTTGCTCGCTTGAGTTTGAAAATCACCGCCCGTTATATAATTGGTTTATTGAGCAGACGGGGCTTTTTGAAAATCCTCCCCGGCAGATTGAATTTGCCCGTCTTAACATAAATTATTGTATAACAAGCAAGCGCAAGCTCCTTGAAATGGTCAACGAGGGCATAGTTACGGGCTGGGACGACCCAAGAATGATTACGCTTTGCGGTATGAGAAGAAGAGGCTATCCTGCCGCCGCTATACGGGATTTTATAAACAGAATCGGCGTTTCAAAAGCGGACAGCACGGTAGATTACGGTCTGCTTGAAGCGTGCGTAAGGGATAATCTTAACGAAAATGCTCCGAGGGTTATGGCGGTTCTTCGCCCTTTAAAGGTCATAATTGACAATTATCCCGACGGCCAAACTGAGGAATTGGAGGTTGAGGTTCACCCCGACCACCCCGAAATGGGCAAAAGAAAAGTCGTTTTCTCAAAGGAAATTTATATTGAGCAGGAAGACTTTATGGCGGAGCCCGTAAAAAAATATTTCAGACTTTTCCCGGGCAATGAGGTTAGGTTAAAAAGCGCTTATCTTGTCAAGTGCGAATCCTATGAAACTGATGAAAACGGAAACGTTACCTGCGTTCACTGCACTTATGACCCGCTTTCACGGGGCGGCAACGCTCCCGACGGCAGAAAGGTTAAGGGCACTATTCACTGGGCAGGCAGCGAGGGCAGTGTAAAGGCCGAAGTAAGGCTTTACGACAGGCTCTTTACGGTTGAAAATCCTGCCGACGAGTCAAACGGAACGTACAGAGATTTTCTCAACCCCGAATCGCTTGTGGTATTAAAAAATTGTCTTGTTGAAAAAAGCATAGCCCAAACTGTTAAGGCAGGGGATACTTTTCAGTTTATGCGTCAGGGCTATTTTTGCGCGGATAAAGATTCCGATGAAGACAGAATTGTATTTAACAGGACGGTACAACTCAACTCTTCGTGGGGAAAATAATATTTTAAGCAAGAGTGTTCTCCGCCTATATTGTCGGCGGGTTCCTCAGCGCGGTTTACACCGCCCCTTGCCGCGTTTAACAGCGGGCAATCCCTTATTTAAAAAGATGTAAAAAACACAGGAAAGGAACGGTACCGTGCGCTTGTTGCGCGCAGATGGGTATCGGCAGGTGTTAAATATGAGTAAAACAGAAAATGAGTCAAACCTCGGCAAAAAAAAGCTCAAAAGAAAAGCGAGCGGATTTGAAATAATGTACAGAGCGGTCACCGCTGTGCTTGCGGTTGCCGTTTTCCCCGTTGCGTACTTTATGAATTTAATTTACTACGCCTTTGACAGCACGAACATCACTAATCTTATAAACAATATAGGCAGTATTCTTAATTCCGAAAACCTTCTTGAGGGTTTAAAAAATTTATTAGCGCCTTCCGGCAGTGCCGGCCAGCAAGTGACGGAAATTACTGAGGGATATATTTGCCTTGCAAAGTTTGATGAGTTTAAATCAATTATAAATATGGCGTCCTCGGGAAAAGATGTAAATATAAGGGACGTCTTGTTCGGCAACGCGGGGCTTCGTCCTCTGGTAATTTCGCTCGCGCTTTTTGCCGCAGTAATTGTTTTGGCTCTGGTAATCCTTATTGTTTCGATATTTAAAAACAAGCCGAAACTCATAGCCGCTCTTTCGGGCGCGGGTTCGGTTTTGGGAATTGCGTCAGACGTACTGTTCGTCACGCGTTTTGCGAATCCTCTGCTTAAAGGCACAACCACAATCGGCAGTTTAATCGGTTCCGATTCTATGGTGTTTCAGCTTATAGGGGACGTGGTCGAAATACGGTATGAAAACGCTTTCTTTACCGTCCTGTTTATAATGATAGCAATTCTTGTTTGGTCTCTTTCGGTGATTATTGTTAATTCGGACGATAAAACCGAAAGGGCGATAAAAAAAGCAAAGAAAGCTGAGAAAAAGGCTAAAAAGGCTCAAAAAGAGGCAAAGAAGGCCGAGAAAAAGGCTAAAAAAGCAAGCGAACAGCTAAAAAATGAAAGAGAAAGCAAGAAAAGCGAATCGTAAATTTTAAATTTTGTATGTAAAAGCAAAGATACACGGATAAAGATTTTCGCGTTAAAGGATAAGGGGATATACAATGCGAAAAACCAAGATAATATGCACAATAGGGCCGTCAAGCGATTCCGAAGAAACTGTTAGAAATATGTGCGCCGCGGGAATGAACGTAGCAAGACTTAATTTTTCGCACAGCACATTTGAGGAACATCAAAAAAGAATAGATACAGTTAAAAAAGTGCGCTCCCAAATGGGCTTGCCCATAGCCTTAATGCTTGACACAAAAGGGCCGGAATACAGAATTAAGACGTTTAAGGATAAGAAAATTACGCTCAGCGAGGGCGACAGGTTTACATTTACGGCAAGGGATATTATAGGCGATGAAAAAGCCGTTTCCGTAAGTTACCCGGGGCTACCCGAGGAGCTTTGCCCGGGCGATACGATTTTGCTAAACAACGGATTGCTCAGCTTTAAGGTTGACAGAATTAACGGCACCGATATAGAATGTACGGTCATAACGGGCGGCGAGCTTTCGGACAGAAAGAGTATGAGCTTTCCCGGCAAGCTTTTAAGGCAGAAATATTTATCGGAGCAGGATAAAAAGGACATAGCTTTCGGCGTTGAGAACGGCGTGGATTTTATCGCCTGCTCTTTCGTATCCTGCCGTCAGGATCTGAAAGACATTCACAGTTATCTGAAAGAGCTTAACGCGGACGGAATTCAGCTCATCGCGAAAATCGAGAATCAGTCCGGCGTTGACAATATAGACGAAATATGCGAAGAATGCGATGGAGTAATGGTCGCCAGGGGCGATATGGGCGTTGAGATTCCTTTTGAAACTCTGCCGGCAATTCAAAAAAAGCTGATAACAAAGTGCAGGCTCCTCGGCAAAATTGTCATTACGGCGACTGAAATGCTTGAATCTATGGTAACAAATCCCCGCCCCACAAGGGCGGAGATTTCCGATGTTGCAAACGCGGTTTACGACGGCACAAGCGCAATAATGCTTTCGGGTGAAACCGCCGCGGGCAAATACCCTGTCAAAGCGGTGGAAACTATGGCAAAAATCGCGGAAACAACGGAGGGCAATATTCATTACAGCAAGCGTTTCAGAAATACCGATTTTCAGATAGCAAATTCGGTTGACGCCGTGTCGCATTCTACCTGCGGAATGGCTATCGACGTTGGCGCGAAAGCGATTGTCGCTTGCTCTCTTTCGGGAATGACGGCGCGTATGGTGTCACGTTTCCGTTCCCCCGTTCCTATTTTGGGGCTTACGGCAGATGAAAGCACTTGGCGCAAGCTGTCGCTCTCATGGGGCGTAGCCCCCGCGATGTGTGAAAAGTTCACCTCGACCGACGTGCTGTTTTACACCGCAAAGAAAATCGCGGAAAAAGAGTTTTCGCTGAATAAAGGCGACAAAATCGTTATTACGGGCGGCGACACAAACGGAGAATCAGGCAATACAAATCTCATTAAAATTGAGAGTATATAAAGCATACAATTTAATATGCAATAATTAAAGCGCGGCAAAACCGCGCTTTTTTGTTTTGTATTATACAGATATTTTGTCAATTTTAAATTTTTATTGACGGACTAAATTCATAGCTGAAAATTTTAGAACAAACCAAAAACAAGTTAATACCGTTTCGGTTGCCCTGTTAAAATATTCAATATATATTTTCGCTATGAATTTTTCTTTTCAAGATATTCTTCAAGGCAGAGGTTTTGCGTTTTCATTTCGGTTGCGGCGTCAACGCCCACATACCGCCAATGCCACGGGCGGGCGCGCACGCCCGTTACCGCGAATTTTTCTTCCGGATAACGCAAAATAAAGCCGTATTTATGAGCATTCGCCGTAAGCCAGGCATATTCCTTTGTCCTGTCAAAATCAGAGCTTGTCCCGACAATGTCAACGCTAAGCCCCGCTCCGCTTTCGCTTGTTCCGGGCTTGTCTATACGCGCGTTCGTAGCTTGCTGAGCCTCTTCATCATTCATACCCTGCTCTTTAAAGTTGTTAATAAGATTATTGTAATTTTCTTGCTGACGGTAGTAGGATAAATAGGCCGCGTACGGAGCTAAAATAATGTCCTGCGATTTGGCGTCGTCGTACATTTTTTTATACGCTTTTGAAACTCTGCTGTCCGCCGTGACGGTAGACCCCTCAATTACGGGGGAGAGCGTCGGCGAATAATTTTTGCCTATGGGGTGGCTTTCGTTGATGAGCGTGAGCATCCACTCGTCGCCTGCAAGAACGGTAAGCGGGTCGTAGGACTCCCATGAAATATGGCGATTAGTTTCCGATTCGCTTTCGGATTCGCTTTCCGGCTCGCTTTCAGGCTCTGTATTGCTTTCCGAGGGCGGTTCGCTTTGGGCGGTCTCCGGCGGGGCAGAGACCGGCTCCGCAGTGACCGTTTCGGCAGTTTTCGCCTCTATTTTTACTTGATTGTAGCCCTTGCCCCTGCAAAATGCGAAATAGAGAATTGACGTTGCGCCTAAAATAATGACGAGCGCCGCAAACAGCCGCGTCTTGATTTTAAGTTCACGCCTTGTGATATGTATTGCCATAAAATTACCTTATTTCTCTTAATATGTATATTTAGTTTATATTTTTTTATCAAACTTGTCAATAATTTTATTGTTTTGCCCTATTTTTTTAAAAAATTGATGACAGCAGGAAATTTTTATGTTATAATAACTTCACGAAACTTGTGAAATGAGGTATTCGCTTTGAAAGCAAACGAAAGCAGTCCGCATTTTGACTCAAAAGTCAGGGAATGCTCAAACTTTACCGTAAGAGAAATAAAAAAGATTTGCAAAGAAATCGGCCCGCGGCCGTCGGGCGGGGAAAGCGAACGGAAGGCTCAGAATTATATTGAATCTCTTATGGGCGGTATCGCGGACAGCGTTAAGAGCGAGGAATTTGACGTTCACCCGAAAGCCTTTACCGGCTGGATTTTGATAGACGGCATAGGAATGCTTATTGCGTCCGCGCTTTTGATTTTGGCTCATCTTGATTTAGTCCCGTTCGCAAGTGAGGCTTTCAGAGCGGCGGCGATTGTGATTTCCGTTTTAGCCGCAGTTCTTTTTTTGGGAGAATTTGTTTTCCGCAAAAAAGTTGTCGATTTTCTTTATCCTGTGAGCTCGTCGTCAAATGTTATATGCGCCAGAAACGCGGCAGGTGAATTGAAACGCAGAATTATTTTTGCGGGGCATATTGATTCGTCATATGAACGGCGCTTTTTAAATCTTGGCGGAGAAAAGCTCAACGTAACGGTAGTAATTTTAGGAATAGGCGCATGGTGTTTAACGGTTGTTACGGCGGGCGTGTCAATGTTTGCCGACGAAGGCGTTTTATCGGTTGTAATGACGGTTATTCAGGCGCTTACAATACCGATTTTTATTGCGGTTCTTTTTTTTGAGAATAGGAAATTATGCGTTATGGGCGCAAACGGCGGCCTTACGGGCGTATTTTCTTCCATGGCGGTGCTGAAGTACCTCAAGGATAACGGTATCCGCTTTGAAAATACCGAGGTAATCGCGGTTTCAACGGGCTGTGAGGAGTGCGGCCAGAGGGGCGCCCAAGCTTTTGCGAATGCTCACGCGAAAGACTTTGCCGAAGACGGAGCCGAAACGGTGTTTATTGCGGTTGACGCGCTTAACGGTTACGAATCATTAAGCGTTTTCGGTAAGGATACGGCGGGGATTGCGCCGCTTGATAAGCAGGCGGCGAATTTAGTCCGCAAGGCGGCTGAAATCTGCGGCCTTGACATTCCGGTCACATCTGGGCCGCTTGCCTCTACCGACGCTTCGGCGGCAATGAAAGGCGGCGTTAAATCCGCGGCTTTATCGGCGGTTGACCGCAGCGCGGGGTATATTCACACACGCCGCGACACGGCGGATAATATTGACATAAAAACCATTGAAACAAGTTTAAAGATTATGCTCGAAACGGCGTTCTTGTTTGACGGGCAGGGTCTTTGCGATGAATATTAAACTTATCTCTGAAAGGGGATTATATTTATGAAAAAGGTAATTTTAAAAAGTGTTTCATTGGCGCTTGTTCTGCTTTTAATGACATCGGTTTTCAGCGCCTGCGGCAGTAAGACGGTAGAAAGGCCGGTCGAGGCAAAGATTAAAACCGATATTGGCGACGTCAGATTCACGTTTAAATACGGGGATCTTAGAGACGCCGGTGTTTCCGGCGACAAGCTGGCGCCGCTGTTTGAAAATACTAAGAAAAAAACCGATGATAAAACAGTTACTCTCTCATATTATGAGCTTGTTTCGACATTCGGCGGCGAAGATTATTTTGACAATATGCTTGCGCTTATTCCGAAAGAGGATTTTGAAAAATTCAGCAACAATGCCGAAAGGGTTCTCGGATATTTCAACGGGCTTATCAATAATATCAAGTCGGGCGGAAACGGCGACGTTCGCGTTTCATACCGTGAGGAGTTTTGGATAAATCACGGCGACGGCGTTGTGTTTATGGATACCGACGGCAAAGAGCTTGAAAATCAAAAGGAGCTCCGCGCGGCGTTTAGGCTCTATGCAGACAATTCGCTCAAAGGAATCGGCAGTGTGCTTAAAAACAAAGAACAGGCGGACGCAACCGAATACGGAGCGGACCTTACAAATGAAATGTACCTTTACGGCAGTAAGACCGCAAGCGCGCTGACAGTTTCCGATTTATATACGGACAAGGAAAATAAGATTTACCCGGCGTACACATCGTTAGTGCCGACATTGACCTTTGACCTTGACAGCAAGGGCAACAATGCCGAAGATGAGAACGGCGAGTACATATTTGTTCCGACGGAGTGGTACAGGACTATCAATATCTGCGTAAAGCCTGAGGAAGAGAGCGTTAAAAAGGCCTTTTCAATGAGAAACGAATCTGAAATCCTCAAATATTTTGATGCGGCGAAGGCTTATATGACGGTTAATTCTTATGAGGTGAAATTTGACCCGTGCTACATCACCGCAGGAATAAACGCGGTAAACGATGAAATGACCTATTGCACATATCAAAAGAATATGACCGTTACAATGAACGTAACATTTACGGGCGCTCTTGAGAAATACGGCACAATGCTCATCACATTCCCTTGTACTAATCAGATGACATTTGATTTCGGCTGGAAAACGGCTGAATAATATTCGGCAACTTTATATTCTTATGGAATGTTGAATTGAGAATGTTATATTGTCAGCCAAGAGTTTATACAATGGGGTGAAACAACTTGAAAAATATAATTGACGCATCTTTAATTATATCGGGCGCTTTAATAATAGGCGCTTGCATCATTGCAGAACAAGTTAATAGGAGCGTCTCTATGGGCAATAGAAATAGCGCTGTGTTTATTTAGGAAAAGAAAAAATTAAATTCTTCGGAGAATCAGGGGACAGTTAGCGTGAAAACCGAAGAAGCAGAAAGATAAAAAAGAACACAGCAAAGCCAGCCCATAGAAAATGAGCGAAAAATCAGTTGTGGAAAGGTCAATTCAGATAAGGGCGCATAGCGACCTCGTTATTGTAAAATTGACCTGTAGAAAGTAAATAGTAAATGAGAGAAAGTATTTTTCTTGAAACAGCTACAATCGCTTTTTTCTTGCCTAACTTGCCTTGATGCGACCAAAACCACATACCGAAAGGTGTTTTTCGAGAGCGAACCGCCGACCACGAAACCTGACACAAAATAGACTTGATGTACGGATTTCCGGGTAAAATTTTTTTGGACTTAATCTTACCTGCACTTTGGTCATTACGCGGCGAAAGTCCCGCCCAAGAACAAAGATGAGCAGAAGTTTTAAAATTCTCTTGCGGAGCAGGACCGATTTCTGCTAAAATTAAAAGTGCGGCAGTAATATCAATTCCGACGATAGAATCTAATTGTTCGAGGATATTCGCATAAGGCGCGGCAAGCTCTTGCATTTTAGACAAGATTTTGTCGATGTGATTTTGGATAATTCGTAGTTGTTCAAGAAAATCGTTCAGTAAGAAGCATTCGTTTGGATTTAATCTTCCACAGATTGCGGATTGAATTTCGGTGGCGGATTTTTTGGTATTACTGCTGATTGCTTTCTTGACATCATCTACAGATAAAGAACCTCGTTCCGAGAGGACGGTTAAAATGCGGATGCCGCTTAGACTGTTGATGTCACTTAACACACTGGACAATTTAAATCCGTGTGTTTGCAAAAATTTTTCCAAACGGTTTAGACATCGGCTCTTCTCGCCGATACAGTTTTTGTAAGTGCGTGAAAATTCGCGCAAATCCCGAATGATTCTGTTTGGTACAAAAGACGGCTCAAGCAAGCCGTGCTGTAAAAGCGTTGCAATCCATTCTGCGTCTTTTACATCAGTTTTTCTGCCCGGTAAATTGCGCATGTTGTGCGCATTAGAAACGATGATGCTTTCATAGTAGGGCGAAAACTCTTCAATCGCTTCATAAACCGGACGCCAATAAACACCGGTGCTTTCCATGGCGATATGAAAACAGTCATTTTCAAAAAGCCAATGCACAAAGTCTTGCAGAGCAGACGGAAGCGTTTGAAACTGTTTCCGAATAAAAATCGGATTCTCCGTACCGCAGATAATACAAGCTTCAATCATATCTTTATGAACGTCAACACCGCAACAGCACTCTAAAATTGGTTGCATATATCACACTCCCTTGAAAGAATAACGGGAATGATTATCCGAAAAAAGAAGTTTAGCGTGCGCTCTCAAAGAGCAGTTCCGTGTACTCAAAGATAATCCGGTCATGTTCTAGAGTCGTGATTGTATCGACAAACCGTCCCTCGACCTTGTCCCGCAACCCCTATTCTATCACAGGTTTTCATCCGTTGCGTGCGATAAAAAATCATGCGGTGTTAGCGTGAAAGTCTACTATATGTAGAAAACGCATTTCAAAAGTACGACATATAAAAAGCTGACTTTCATCTGTTGTGTGCGATAAAAACCATACAGTGTTCTATGATTGACAATACTTAACAGACTTGATACAGTTAAAAAACAAGCGCTGAGGTCAAACTCAGCCCTGCAAAAACATTTATATATAACTCCTATTACGGGGAACGCCGAAAAGCGTTCCCCGTGTTTTTTACGGAAATTTCTGTTTATTCAAATACGGCGGCAAAAACGCAAAATATGACAGAACTATTCTGAAAAACCCTTAAAACTTGCGTTTCGACGCGAATTTATTGCGTTTTGACAACTTATATTGACAAATAATCAGGCTTTATGGTATAAGGAAATCAAAGAGTAAGCGGAATTTGCGTTTTACTGAAAAAGGACGGCTGTAGTTTTAATAAAAAGCATATAAAAATTAGAAACAAAAGGAGTTTTTAACATGAAATTAAAGAGAATAATATTTTCTGTGGCAGTAATGGTGATTTTTATTACGGCAACGGTGAATTGCTTTGCTTTCGGCGGGGTAAGTACGCTCGGTTTTGAGAATAGTACGTGTACAATTGAAAAGAAATATAATTTTCATAAGTATGAGATCACAACAATGGAACATATGTCAGTTTATAGGCAGCGGGATAACAATTCTGCTAGCACACGGATTTTGGTAAAGAATTCACTAGACTGTTATGTTGTAACAGGCGTTTATTCAAACAACGGAACATTAACCGGCGTGCATTATAAAACGGAGGTAAAACGTCCGTCATCAAAATTGAATAGTAATATTAATGCTAAAGTAAAAATAGGATCATCGGTCGATGTAAGAGTTGTCGAACATTATGCTTCTCACCCCAGTTTTTGTAGCGGGAGGGAACATATTTTTTACTATTATGACGCATCCCATCCAAATGATCCGAAATAATAAAATTAAAGGGGTATAATTTATGAAAAAAATAGTTAAGGCTGCAGTAATTATTTTTTTGTTCGCAATAATAATTTATTCGTCTGTTATAACAGTGTATAATGCAGTTAAGTTTAAAAGAATATCCGAAACTGTACAATATGACACGCAAGCCACAACGTCAATAAGCGGACTGGAAACTACATTTCATAATTTTTATGAAAAATACAACTCTATGAAAGAAGTGCTATCTAAAAATCCTGATTTTGTTGATTTAATTCCCGCCCCTAATTTTAAAATTTGTGTAGAAGGCGTTGAAGATGAATTTAAAAACCCCGATACTTATGTAACTCCGTATGTTTTTTATCAGGATATGGTAGACCAGAATTTTATTGAAATAACCGAAGGGCGCTGTATAGATATAAATCATAACGGGAAAGACGGCATAGAGATTATGGTTCCGTCGGATTTTGACGTATCGGTAGGAGACGAAGTTAAATTAGCAATCGAAGGCTTATATGACGAAAACGGAAAACATATTGAACTCAATTCTACGGTAGTAGGAAAGTATAAAAAATATATACCGTTTTTCTTTCCGAAAGAGGATTTAGGCTCTCTTTCTCATTTAGGATACGGATATATGAAAACAGGCAAGTATGATCCAAATATTATTATTCAGAACATAGTGGATTATGTTGATATTACCGCATTTACTTATGGATACGAGGACGAAGATTATGCAATTAAAGACCCTTACAATCATAACATAAAACTTCTTCCAGTTTTCAAAAAAACAGATACAGACAATATAAATTTACTTTATGAGGCCGCAAACAGCAACGGCGCCATCGTTTTTGAGGATTCTCATTACGAGTGGCTGAAATATTTAGATGAATTACATATATGTTTTGGAATGGCTGTTGTTTCCGCAGTTATTACTATGTTCGGCATAGTCACTCTCATTATTTTTGTAAAATACAATTTCAGGAGAAAAAATGATAACACTGTTAAAGAACAGCCTCAGGGCGTCAGCCAGAGATAGCCTTTTAAGCATTTGCCTGATTGTTATTTTAATATCCATAGGAGTAAACTGTTTTAATTTTTCTTTGTATCAATTCAGAGAAGCTCGGAGAATGGAGCGCGTACATTTCGGAGAATATACATATAATATTTCCTTTTCGCAAAGCAACGCTTCCGAAAAACTGAAAGGCATACTGCAAAAATATTCACACAGTATAGAGAGCGCATATATTACAACATGCGAATACGGCGGCAAATTATTGGTTTATTTTTGCGGGAACTATGATGTGTCTCAGGGAAGAAAGGATTTAAAGGAAAATCAAATAATTATCGGTGAGGAAAAAAGAAAAGCCGGCGTAAAAATTGACGGCACCGTTAAAATTTCTCAAAATCAATACAAGGTAATCGGGATTCGAGCGGGCGGCGAGTACGATGAAATATCCATTGATTCATTGCATAATCAACATATGTTTGACAGCCTGACCGTTACATTTAAAAATTCATTAAGCTCAAAAAAACTCAACAGCTTTTTTAAGGAAATCGGAACATCATTTGAAATAAACGAAATAAAAGAGCCGGATTCACATTCTTTCAGCACAAGATATTTGTATCTGTTTAGGTCTGCGGTTCTGTCTTTAATTTTAGTTTTGTGCAATATCGGTTTTGTCAGCTTTTTCTTTTTATATAAAAAGGAAAAAGCAGTTAATATTATGATACTGTGCGGTGGAACGCGGCTAAAAGCGGTTTTGATAAATGTATTTGAAATATTGTTATATGCCGTTTTGGGAGTTTTGACAGGTAATATATTTTTCTTTGCGTTTTTATCAAAAGGATTTGTGTTTAATTATTCGGTTTCGGCTGCCGATTTGCTGATTTCCTGCGTTGTCGGGATACTGATTACCGTTTTTCCTGTTTTTATTTTAACATCGGCAAAAGCGATAAAAGACGGAAAAGGAAGGTAATTCAATGATAAAAAGAATAAAGCTGATTATCAACACAGTTCTTTACCATCCGTTATTATTTGGCAGCTTGATATTTGAAATGCTGTTTGTAATAATTTTTTCTTTAAATTCAATTAACTACATAAGCAAAGAGATGTCGGTTTTAAACTTTACATCGCCGTTTTCCGAGACGAATTTTGTTTGCTATATGCCTATTTCGGATTTTTTATATAATAACGGTGAATCTTCGTATGAATCGGCTTTACGGGAAAATTTGCATGAGGAGCGGCTCAAAACATATTCCGAGCTTACGGGGCTTGAAGGCTATTCGATGTCCTGTACGTTCAGCGCAGAAAATGCCGATGGCAATTTTGAGGTAAGGGCAATAAGCGGCAATGTGTTTGAAAATCTTAATATTTCATTTAAAAAAGGCGGCCCGTTAAAAAGCCGAAAAGGGTCGCAGGATTATGTTAATTGTATTGTATCGGACAGCCGGTTAAACGCAGGAGATCTTATCACTGTATCGCTGGTTTCGGATTACGCTAAAAGCAAAGGCGGCGACTTAAAGCTTAGAGTCGCCGGTGTAATGAATCCTCCGTATTTTGACTTAAATCCGCTGACGTCGGGCGTAAAGCAAGGCTTTTCAGACATTTTTACTTTTACTTCTCCCGAAGAGCTGTCAGCATTAGGCTATTCAATTATTTGGGTGGACTATAATGACATATCGGACTTTATTAACGATAACGGTTTAGATAAAAACAAGAACAGCCCGATATATTCACAGTTACTGTTTTTTGACGGTCGGCTTACCGAAAGCCAAATGCGTCAAAATAAAGAAATATTAGAAAAAAACGGGTGCGTTTTTGATTATGAAACCTCCGTTGATTTTGAAAACATAAAAGAATATACGGATTCTCAGCTTCCGCCGCTGCTTTGTCTGTTGGCGGCTTCATTGGTTGGTTTTGCCGTTATGATTTATCTTAATGTCTTTCTGTTAAAGCCTGAGCTTGTGATATTCAGAATATGCGGCGCAACGGAAAGGGAAATATATACTATACTAAACAGTATGTTTTTCCTCGCAATAGTTATTTCGGACGCCGTGATTGCGCTTATAATGCCCTTGCTTATACACTTTGAATTTGCGGAAATAGATGTATCCTTTGTTAATTACAATATCGTATTTATAATTTTGCTTAATCTGATTTTTATGTTTATATCACTGTCGGTTTCCGCTTGGTGTCAAAAAAAGCAAGCTAAAATAAGGGATGAGTTTAATGATTGATATAAAAAATTTGTCAAAGATTTATAACCTTAATCAGAATAATCAGGTAGTCGCCTTGGATAATGTCAGCCTTACGGTTGAAGACGGGCAAATGCTTGCCGTAAGCGGACCTTCGGGCTCGGGAAAATCTACCCTGCTTAATGTTTTGGCAGGTAATCTTAAATATGATTCGGGAGAATATTTTTATAATGATAAAAATATAGCCCGTTTAAACAACAAGGAGCTTGCGATTTTCCGAAACAGAGAAATAGGAATGGTTTTTCAGAACAATTTACTTTTGGAAAATAATACAGTATTTGAAAATGTTGAGCTTCCCCTTTTATTTGCGAAAGGGATAAATAAGGCTAAGAGGAAAGAATTATGCGAAAAAGCTCTTGAAAAAGCCTCTATGCTTGAATATGAGGGCAGAGAGGTAAAAAAGCTTTCGGGCGGTCAAAAGCAAAGGGTTGCAATAGCCAGAGCAATAGTTAATTTGCCTAATACAATTTTAGCAGATGAGCCGACAGGTTCGCTTGATTCCAAAATGAAACAGGATATAATGTCGCTGTTCAAAAAGATAAACGAGAACGGAACAACCGTAATTATTGTAAGCCACGACGATTTTGTTATAGACTGCTGTGGCTCGTCTGTGTCTATAAAGGACGGAAAACTCAGCCAAATTATCAAAAATTAAATATAACTCTTGACAACAGTTAAAAATATGTTATAATAACAGAGCAATAAAGCAGAGCAGTTAAATTCTCTCTCACCGTTCGGGTTTCTCGGAACGGTCAATACGTTTAATTTTTTAGTGTATTGGTGCGGGCAGAATTTTTCTGTCCGCATTTTAAATTTTTGTGAAAAAATTTGAGAGGTGTTTATTTATCGCTACCAAAGAATTGCAAATCAATGAAGAAATCAAAGACAGGGAAGTCAGAGTTATCACCGACAAGGGTGAACAGCTCGGCATAATGTCCGTTAAAGACGCTGTCCGCGAGGCTGAAAAGCGCAATCTCGATTTAGTCAAGGTTTCGCCTTCGGCAAATCCGCCCGTATGTAAAATTATGGATTACGGAAAGTACCGCTTTGACCAGGCAAAAAAAGAAAAGGACCGAAGAAAAAATCAAAAAATCGTTGAAACAAAAGAGGTTCGGCTGTCTGTTAACATTGATACACATGACTTTGACACAAAGGTAAATCACGCTGTCAAATTTTTAAACGGCGGCAACAAGGTTAAGGTTTCAATCCGTTTCCGCGGCCGAGAGATGGCTCACACACAGCTTGGCAACGGTATTATGGAGCGCTTTGCCGAGGCGACTGCGGAATACGGCACTGTTGAAAAGCCCGCAAAGCTTGAGGGCAGGCAGATGTTGATGTTCTTGGCGCCTAAAGCCGCAAAATGATTTACATTGTAATATTTTTAGGAGGAATTTAATATGCCGAAAATTAAAACACACAGCGGAGCTAAAAAACGCTTCAAACTTTCAAAAAACGGCAAACCCATCAGAGCACATGCATATAAGTCGCACATTCTTAACAAGAAGAGCACAAAGAGAAAACGCAATCTTCGCAAGACAGCTGTTGCGGACACAACAAACTGCAAGCAGATCAAGCGTCTTATTCCTTATAAATAATATTCGACTTAATGTGCGTAAAGCACTGACACTTTTTTTCGGAGGTAGATACAAATGGCACGTATTAAAGGCGCGATGATGACTCGCAAGAGAAGAAATAAAACCATAAAAATGGCAAAGGGCTATTACGGCTCAAAGAGCACCCTTTTTAAAACCGCAAAAGAGGCGGTAATGAAATCAGGTCAGTATGCTTATATTGGCAGAAAGCAGAAAAAGCGTGATTTCAGAAAGCTTTGGATAACAAGAATTTCAGCGGCCTGCAAAATGAACGGTATGAACTACTCAACATTTATGAACGGCCTTAAAAAAGCGGGAATTGACCTTAACCGAAAAATGCTTTCGGAAATAGCTATTGCAGACCCTGCGGCGTTTACTGCGCTTACAGAGCAGGCAAAAGTAGCGCTTAAATAATTCCGGACCACGCCGAAATGCTTCGCGCGTGGTTTTCCATTTTTTACAATTATGAGAAAAGATATTATAACCGCAAAATCAAATCCGAAAATTAAAGAGCTTAAAGAGCTGACGAACAAGTCTGCCGCTCGGCGCTCATCAGGGCTTTTTGTGTGCGACGGAGTCCGTCTTTGTAATGACGCGGCAAAATCGGGCATAAAAATTGAGGCGGCTTTTGTAACTGAAAAATGTACGGAAAAGTATTTTTCAGAAATTGAGGGCGTTTTATCGTCGGCGCAAAAGGTATATTTTGTAAGCGACAGCGTTATGAGCTTTGTAAGCGACACTGTTTCGCCGCAAGGCATAATATGCGCCGCGCACGCAAAAACAAAATCTTTTATTCCCCAGAAACGCAAAAAATACATAGCTCTTGACAGGGTTCAGAATCCCGACAATTTAGGAGCGATAATTCGCACGGCGGAGGCTCTTGGAATTGACGGGCTGATATTTTCGGGCTGTTGCGATATATATAACCCCAAGGCTCTGCGCGCTTCTATGGGCTCGGTTTTCAGAATGCCAGTCGCCGTTTCGGACAATCTTCCGAAATTAACGGAAGATTATAAAAAAGCGGGCATACGCACGTTTGCCTCTGTGGCGTCGGGAGACGCTCTGGATATTTCAAAGACGGATTTTTCCGGCGGCGCCCTTGTCGTTATCGGCAATGAGGGCAACGGAGTTTCAGATGAGGTACGAAAGGCCTGCGGTGAAAAACTGACTATTGTAATGCGGGGCAGAGCCGAATCGCTGAATGCGGCGCAGGCCTCGTCGATAATTATGTGGGAAATGACAAAATGAACGATGCTGTTTATTGGATTTGGCTTTCGCAGGCGCTCGGACAGGGTGAAAAAACGCTTGAGCTCGCGTCGTCTTTTAATTGGAACGCGAAAAATATATATGACGCCGGAGTGAGCGATATTTTCTCTTTGGGAATTTACACTCTTCAAAGGGTCAGAAAATTTAAGGCGTACCCGTTGGAAAACGCGGTAAAATCATATAACGACGCCGTTTCTGCGGGTATGAAAATAATAACTCCGCAAAGCGAATTTTACCCTGACGCTTTAAAAAGAATAGACGAATTGCCGCTTGTGCTGTATTTGTACGGCGATGAGACTGTGTTAAAAAACGAACTGTCGATTTCAATAGTCGGCGCAAGGGAGGCGTCGGCCTATGGCTGTGCGGTGGCAAAAGCGCTGTCATCCGCCCTTGCGAGCAAAGGGTTTACGATAGTTTCCGGCAGAGCGAGGGGAATTGACAGCGAGGCGCATTTCGGAGCCCTTGAAGAGGGCGGTAAGACTGTTTGCGTATTAGGCTGCGGGCTTAACACAAACTATCTTGCGGAACTAAAACCGATGCGTGACAAAATAGCGGAAAACGGAGCGGTAATATCCGAGTATCCGCCGAAAACGCCCGCAAGCAGAACAACTTTTCCCGTAAGGAACAGGATAATTTCCGCTTTGACGCTTGGCACGGTAGTAGTTGAGGCCGGCGAAAGGAGCGGTTCGCTGATAACCGCCCGTTTGGCGCTTGAGCAGGGCAAGGATGTATTTGCGGTTCCGGGCGATTTGGTTCATTCCTCGTTTTTGGGCACAAATAAGCTCATTCGCGACGGCGCCGTCGCGGTTTTCTCTCCAAATGACATCTTGGAGGAATATTATTTTGAATATTATGATAAAATAATTGATAAGGCGCGCTTTCCCGATGATGAAATAATAAAAAGAGCGCAAAAATATTTGTTAAACCCCGTCAGGGAATCCGCCGGTAAAGCTCAGGAAAAATCAAACTTCCGCAACGAAAAAACCGTTAAGGCAAAAGCAAAGGCGCCCGATTACTTGACAGAAGAAGCTAAAAGGATATACAATGTTCTGACCGAAGAGCCGAAGCACGTTGACGTCTTGTCGGCCGAAAGCGGGCTTTCAACCGCGCAAACTCTTTCTGCGCTGACCGAGTTGGAGGTTTATTCGCTGGCGCTGTCTCTTTCCGGCAGAAGATACACTATAAAAGACTGATAAGGAAGAAATTTATGTCAAAACTTGTTATTGTTGAATCCCCTTCAAAGGCAAAAAGCATACAGAAATATTTGGGCAATGATTACACCGTTGTGTCGTCAAAAGGGCACGTAAGGGATCTACCCGCGGCAAGGCTCTGCGTCGATATTGAACATGATTTCGCGCCGAAATACGCTGTTATTAAAGGCAAGGAAAAGCTCGTTAAAGAGCTTAAAGCGATGGCCGATGAGTCAGAAGCGGTATTTTTAGCGGCGGACCCGGACCGTGAGGGAGAGGCTATTTCGTGGCACCTTGCAACGCTTTTAGGGCTTTCAACCGATGACCGAAACCGTGTTAAATTTAACGAAATAAACAAAAACTGTGTTACGTCGGGAATAAATAATCCCGAAAAAATAGACCTTGACCTTGTCAACGCACAGCAGGCAAGAAGAATTCTTGACAGGCTTGTCGGCTATACGTTAAGTCCTTTTGTTTCTCAAAAAATCCGCCGCGGTCTTTCGGCGGGCCGTGTGCAGTCGGTGGCGGTCAGGCTTGTTGTGGACCGTGAAAATGAAATCAGGGCGTTCGTCCCCGAGGAGTATTGGTCTCTTGACGCTAAAATGACAGCTCCGTCTTCAAGAAAGGCGTTTAAAGCGCAGTTTACCGGCGATGAAACCGGCAAGGTAAAAATTACCGAAAAGGCGCAGGCGGATTTTTATTTGTCAAGGCTTGAAAACGCCGAATTTACCGCGGAGTCGGTGAAGAAAGGCGTAAGGACCCGCCAGCCCGCTCCGCCATTTACAACGTCAACCATGCAGCAGGAGGCGTCAAGAAAGCTGAATTTCCAAGCGCGGCGCACAATGAAGGTTGCGCAGGAGCTTTATGAGGGCATTGAAATTCAGGGTTACGGCTCAATAGGTCTTATAACATATATGAGAACCGATTCACTGCGCGTCTCGGAGGAGGCAAGAGCGGCAGGCAACGAATATATTAGAAAATCATTCGGAGAAAAATATCTTCCCTCAAAGCCCCGTTATTTTAAGTCGCGCTCCAATGCGCAGGACGGGCATGAGGCAATCCGCCCGACAACTATGGATTTAACTCCCGAAAAGGCGAAAGGCAGTCTTACCCCCGAACAGTATAAGCTGTATTCGCTTATATGGAAGAGGTTTATGGCGAGCTTAATGGCTCCCTGCGTGCAGGACACGGTTAAGGCTGAAATCAGGGGCGCAAACGGCGACGACGCTCAAAACGGACGGTATGTTTCTTTCTCCGCGAGCGGATATTCGGTGAAATTCGACGGATACACCCGCCTTTACGAATCGGACTCGGACGAATTAAACGGTGACGCCGAAGAGGGCACTCTTCCCGAAATATTTGAGGGAGATAAAATCAAAATCAAAGAAATAGGCGCAAATCAGCATTTTACTCAGCCGCCCGCGCGTTATACGGAGGCAAGCCTTATCAAAACGCTTGAAGAAACGGGAGTCGGCAGACCCTCCACCTACGCCACAATAATTTCCACTATCACATCTCGGGAATACGTTGTGCGCGAGCAAAAGATTTTAAAGCCGACGGAGCTGGGCGAGGCTATAACAAAACTTTTAAAAGAGAAATTTCCTAAAATCGTCAATGTAAAATTTACGGCAGGGCTTGAGAGCGAGCTTGACGAAGTTGAAAGCGGCGATATGGATTACATTAAAATGCTCCATAAGTTTTACGACGAATACAGCACCACTTTAAGCAAAGCCAAGAACGAAATGAAGGGCGTTAAGGTGGAACTTCAGGAAGATAAAACAGACGTAATATGTGAAAAATGCGGCAGAAATATGGTCATAAAGGTGGGCAGATTCGGAAAATTCCTTGCCTGCCCCGGCTACCCCGAGTGTAAAAACACAAAACCGCTGGTTCTTGAAACAACTGCATTATGCCCTGTTTGCGGCGGCAAGGTCATTCAGAAAAAGTCCAAAAAAGGGCACACCTTCTTCGGTTGCAGCAACTATCCCGAATGCAACTTTATGACGTGGGATAAGCCTACCGATGAAAAATGTCCGCAGTGCGGAAAATCGCTTTTCAAGAGAAAAGGCGATTTAGAGGTTTGCCTCAACGAAAATTGCGGATTTGAGCGCAAGGCGGAGAGAAAGCGCAGAAAAAAAGATGAGGTTAACGTATGAAAGCCGCGGTTATCGGCGGCGGACTTGCCGGGGTTGAGTGCGCAAAAGCGCTGTCCCGAAACGGAGTAAAGGTTGACCTTTACGAAATGAAACCGAAAAAGCATTCGCCTGCGCACAAGCTTGACACGCTCGCCGAGCTTGTCTGTTCAAATTCGCTTAAAGCCGAAAGGCTTAATTCGGCGGCAGGACTTTTAAAGGCGGAAATGGCCTATCTCGGTTCAATCTGCGTGGAGACCGCTTATGAATGCAAAGTAGAGGCCGGCGGAGCTTTGGCGGTTGACCGATACGAGTTTTCAAAAATAATAACCGAGAAAATCAGGGCGGATGAAAATATAGATATAATAGAGCAAGAGGTAATGTCTTTGCCCTCCGGGTATGACGGTACGGTTATTTGCGCGGGGCCGCTTGCCTCCGAGGGGTTATCAAAAACTATCCGCTCGCTTTGCGGTGACGGACTTTCGTTTTTTGACGCCGCCGCTCCGATTATTTCGGCGGAAAGTATTGATATGGGCTTTGCGTTCACACAGTCGCGCTATGACAGGGGCGGAGCGGACGATTACATAAACTGCCCTTTGAACCGTGAGGAATATGAGGCGTTTTATGAGGCAATAATAACCGCAAAGAGCGCCGAATTGCATTCCTTTGACAGAAAAAAGGACGTTTATGAGGGCTGTATGCCCATTGAGGTTTTGGCGTCACGGGGGAAAGACACCATGAGGTACGGGCCGTTAAAGCCGGTTGGATTGACCGACCCAAAAACAGGCCGAAGGCCGTGGGCAAATCTTCAGCTCCGCAAGGAAAACCGCGACGGCACTATGTACAACCTTGTAGGGTTTCAGACTAATCTGAAATTTTCCGAGCAAAAGCGTGTGTTTTCTATGTTCCCTGCCCTTAAAAACGCGGAATTTGTGCGTTTTGGCGTAATGCACAGGAACACATTTATTGACTCTCCGAGGCTTTTATCGGCTGACTTTTCAATGAAAAGCAATCCGCTTTTATTTTTCGGCGGTCAGATTACCGGTGTTGAAGGGTATATGGAGTCTGCCGCGTCGGGACTTTTGGCGGGGCTTAATCTTGCCCGCCGGCTTTTTGGAAAGGAAACGCTTGTCTTGCCAGAGGAGACAATGACGGGAGCTTTGAGCCGATATATTTCTGACGGAACCGTTAAGAATTTTCAGCCTATGGGCGCCGCGTTCGGAATAATTCCGCCGCTTTCCGAAAAAATACGCGATAAGCAGGAACGTTATACCCGCCTTTCTGAAAGGGCAATGGAAAGTCTGAAATTATATATGGAAAAAAATACGTAAAAATATTTGGAAAACAGCTCAGAAGGAACGGCGCAGAGAAAATATTTTTAAACGAGCCGCTGTAAAGGAGATTGAAATGACAGAATTTGAAAATAAAATAGGTTACAAATTTAAAAATACGGAAATACTGGAAAGAGCGCTTACTCACTCCTCTTATGCAAACGAAAAAGGCACGGGGAAAGATAATGAGCGCCTTGAATTTTTGGGCGATTCCGTTCTCGGATTTATTACTGCGGAATATCTGTTTGAGAATTTTAAAAATGAGCCGGAGGGCGAGCTCACTAAAAAAAGAGCTTATGCCGTCTGCGAAAGCACTCTTTTTGATTACGCAAAAAAAATCGAGCTGGGCGCAGAAATACGGCTCGGCCACGGCGAAGAAATTACAGGCGGAAGAAACCGTCCGTCAGTTTTGTCCGACGCTTTTGAAGCGCTCCTTGCCGCAATTTACCTTGACGGCGGAATTGAAAGCGCAAAAAAGTTCGTACTGCCCTTTATTGCCGGCTCAACGAAAACAAATCACGAATTTAAGGATTACAAAAGTATGCTTCAGGAAGTTTTACAGCAAAATCCGGACGAAAAGTTTGAATATGTTGTTGTAAATGAATCGGGGCCGGACCACGACAAGCGGTTTGAGGTGGAAATTCGCCTTAACGGCAGTAACGTTATAGGAAGAGGTATAGGTACAAGCAAAAAACGCGCGGAGCAGGAAGCCGCCAAATACGCATTGGAATTGATGGGATTATGAAACATGCGAATATAAGCATTTTTGTGCCGCATAAGGGCTGCCCCAATAATTGCAGTTTCTGTAATCAAAAGGCCATCAGCGGTCAAACCGAGCCCGCAACGGAGCGGGACGTTTTTGAGGCGGTAAATACGGCAATTTTACATAAATGTGATCCGAAGAATACCGAAATAGCGTTCTTCGGCGGTAGTTTTACGGCGATTGAGAGAGAACAAATGGTTTCTCTTTTAACCGCCGCAAAGTGTTTATTGGACAAATATGGATTTGAGGGGATAAGAGTATCCACAAGGCCGGATTTTATCGATGAAGAGGTTCTCCTGACGCTTAAAAAATACGGCGTAACGTCAATAGAGCTGGGCGCGCAGAGTATGAACGACGAGGTCTTGGCTCTTAACCGCAGAGGGCATACGTCGGAAGATGTCAGAAAAGCGTCTTACCTCATAAAACGGCACGGGTTTTCACTGGGGCTTCAAATGATGACGGGGCTTTACGGAAGCGATTTTGAAAAGGATTATTTTACCGCGAGGGAAATTATAAATCTGCGCCCGGATACCGTTCGGATTTATCCTACGGTTGTACTGAAAAACACATATCTCGGCTCTCTTTTTGAAGAGGGCAGGTATTTGCCGCCGACAGCCGAAGAGACGGCGCCGTTTGCCGCCCGGCTTTTAACCGAATTTGAGAAATCGGGTATAAGAGTTATAAAAATAGGTCTGCATTCGTCGGAATCGGTGGAGAGAGATATGCTCGCAGGCGCTTACCACCCTGCGTTCAGGGAGCTTTGCGAGGGATACGTTTTTTTAGGCGAAATTGAAAAAAAGCTGAAATCAAAAGAGAAAAATCGGGAATATACGGTTTTTGTGCCGGAAAAAAGCCTTTCTAAGGCAAAAGGACTAAATAAAAGAAACGAAAAAGCATTGAAAAATCAGGGATATTATTGTAAAATAAAGGGAAAAGATCTTTTAGACGGATTTGAAATTGAGGTTGAAGAAGAGCGATGATATTAAAGTCGATTACTATGCAGGGGTTTAAATCCTGCCCCGACAAAACGGTGCTTCAATTTAACAGCGGGATTACAGGCGTTGTCGGCCCTAACGGCAGCGGAAAAAGCAACATTTCCGACGCCGTGCGCTGGGTACTCGGCGAGCAGTCAACCAAAAGTCTGCGTGGCTCAAAAATGGAGGACGTCGTTTTCAGCGGAACGTCTATACGCAGGGCTTCGGGGTATGCCGAGGTCACTTTGTGTCTTGACAATACGGACAGAACTATTGACAATGATAACGACGAGGTCAGCGTTACGCGCCGTTATTACCGCTCCGGCGAAAGCGAGTATAAAATCAACGGGGAATCTGTCCGTCTTCGCGATGTCAACGAGCTATTTATGGACACAGGTCTGGGGCGCGACGGGTATTCGCTCGTAAGTCAGGGCAAAATTGCCGATTTGATTTCGCCTAAATCCGGCGAACGGCGCGAAATGTTTGAGGAAGCGGCGGGAATTTCACATTTTCGTTACAGGCGCAGCGACGCTCTCAAGCGGCTTTCCCAGGCGGAAGAAAATCTTGTGCGGCTCCGCGATATTTTATCGGAGCTGGAAAGCCGGGTAGGGCCGCTTAAAATTCAGAGCGAAAAAGCGCAGAAATTTCTTGTCCTGGCAGAGGAACGCAAAAATCTTGAAATAGGAATTTGGCTTAACGCTATCGAAAAAACGCAGGAAAAACTGCGTGAACAGGACAGAAAAATAGACATTTCAAAGGTAAACTATGAAGACGTCGGAAATCAGCTTGAAAAAATAGAAAATCGGCTTAACGATATTACTGAAGAAACGCACGCCATAAATGCAGAAATTGAGGAAGTGCGCTCATCTTCGTCTCATTTTGAGGAGCAGGCGGCGGAGCTTTTGAGCCAAGCGAAGGTTTACGAAAACTCAATTTTACATAACAACGAGGCTATTGAGCGGTTTGAAAAAGACAAGCTGTCGGAAAACGCCAATGAGAGCGATATAGATTCTCAGATTTCTTCCTCAGAGGAGGCAAAAAGGAAAGCTCAGCAGGGTTTAAAGGAGGCCGAGGATAAGCTTTCGTCAGAGCTTGAAAAAATAGAACGACTTCGCAGCGCCAACAGCGAATTTGCCAATGCGGGAGCGGCTCTTTCAGCGGAAATTTCCGTTTTAACGGTAGAACTGGCCGACAGCCGTGTAATAAGCGAAACCGCAAATTCACAGATTGAAGATTTGAACGCCAGAATTGCCTCTATTGACGAGCTTTTGGGCGACAGAAGGGATATTCTGCACGGCCTTGAAAGCGCGCGTGACAAGGCGAAGGCGGATCTTGACCGTTGCTCGGCAGAGCTTACTGAGTACAAGAATGCCGCGCTCGGCTACAAAATCAAAGCCGATTCCAGAAAAGAAAAAGACGAAAAAATTAAGGCGGAAATGGCTGAACTGACCGCGGAAATCCAAAGAAAACAGGAGCGTCTTCGGATTCTTTCCGATATGGAAAAAAATATGGAGGGCTATCAGGGCGCGGTTAAATCGGTTATGCAGGAGCAAAAAAGAGGCGCTCTGCGAGGCATTCACGGTGCGCTGTCACAGCTCATAACGGTTAATGACAAATATTCTACCGCAGTTGAAACGGCTCTCGGCGCGGCGCTTCAGAATATTGTTGTCGAAACGGCAAACGACGCCAAAAGAGCCATAGAGTACCTTAAAAACTCACGTGGCGGAAGGGCGACCTTTTTACCGATTGAATCGATAAGGCCGAGAGCGTTTGAGGAAAAAGGGCTTGACAGTCAGTACGGCTTTATAGGTATTGCGTCAAAGCTCGTTTCGGTAGACGAAAAATACCGCGATATAATTGAAAATCTGCTTGGCAGAACGGCGGTTTGCGAGGATATGGATTCAGCCGTTGCCATGGCGAAAAAATACAGCAACAGGTTTAAAATAGTCACTCTTGACGGTCAGGTTATGAACCCCGGCGGAAGTATGACGGGCGGTTCAAAGGCGCAGGGCGTAGGTATGCTCTCACGCGGGAGTGAAATAGAAAAATTGCGTAAAACAGTAAAATCGCTTGAAGAGAAAAGGGCGCTTACCGCGCAAAGGGCAAATGAGATCGCCGAGGATTTGGCTTCTGCGGTTGCCGATCTTAACGGTATTGAGGGCGACATTATTACGCGTAATGAGGATAAGATTCGCTTAGAGGGTGAATACAAGCTTGCGCTTGAACAGTTTGAAAATTCCGCAGGCGGAGTTAAAGATTTGCTTTCGGAACAGAAAATAATGGCGGACCGCGTTGAAAAGATTAAGTCGGACGCCGAACAAGCCGCATTAAAAGTTACAGAGCTTACAGCTTTAATTTCTGAGAAAGAGGCGGCTTTGGACGGCGTTGCGGGCGACCGTGAAAACACCGACAGAGACAGAGAAACTCTTACGTCGATGATTGAAAGTATCCGCCTTGAGATATTAAGCTATAAAAAGGACATTGAGTCAAGCGACGACAACATAAGGCGTCTTGAAACTTACAAGAACACTCATACTTCGCGTATGGATGAGCTGAACGCGGAAATCGAGGCTCTTAAAAACAAGAATATATGGCTTCAAAAGGATATTGATTCGTTAAACGCCTCGGCAGACGACCTTAAAAATAAGGGAGCGGACGCTAAAACGGCAGTCGGCAATCTTTTGGAAAAGCGTGAACAGCTTGAAAAGGATTCAACTGCGCTCAGAACTCTTGAAAAGGAAAAATCCGGCGAACGGGAGGTCATCAGCGGCGAACTTGCAAGACTTGAGGAGAGAAAGGCGGCAATGCTCAATGAGTTTGAGGAATTCAACTCAAAGCTGTATGACGAATACTCTCTTACAAAAAGAGAGGCTCAGGCGCTTGGCATAGTGATTGAAAATATTCAGGAATCAAGGGCAAAGCTTTCGGAGATAAAGAATGAAATCAAAGCGCTCGGCTCGGTAAATGTAAGCGCTGTCGAGGAGTACAAGGAAATATCCGAAAGATACGAATTTATGTCAAAGCAGATAAGCGACGTTGAAAAGTCAAAGTCGGAGCTTTTAAGGCTTATTGACGAGCTCACAACCAATATGAGCATACGTTTCCGTGAACAGTTTCAGCGTATAAACACCTCATTCGGCGAAACGTTCGCTGAGCTTTTCGGCGGCGGAAAGGCGGAATTACAGCTTGAGGACGAGATGAATGTGCTTGAATGCGACATTGAAATTAAGGTTCAGCCGCCCGGCAAAAATATTCAGAATATAAACCTTTTATCGGGCGGTGAAAAGGGGCTTTCCGCAATAGCGCTTCTTTTTGCCATTTTAAAGGTCACGCCGTCGCCTTTCGTAATATTTGATGAAGTTGAGGCGGCGCTTGACGATGTAAACGTTGCCCGCTACGCGCAGTATGTGCGCCGAATGACAAAGAACACGCAGTTTATACTTATCACTCACAGAAGGGGTACCATGGAAGAGGCCGATATGCTTTACGGAGTTACCATGCAGGAAGAGGGCGTTTCCAAAATTCTTGAGCTTAAAACGGCTGAAATGGCTAAAAAGCTGGGCTTGGCTTAATTTTTCAGAACCGATTTCGCCGCATAAATTAAATACGATGACCTATCAAGCCACTTATTGAATGCAACGCGGCCTAAAATTTGCAGATATATATTAAATACAACAATTCTCGAAAGGATTTATCACTATGGGAATTTTCAAAAAAATAAATTTCGGCCTTTCAAAAACCCGCAATAAAATGGCGGGGGCTATCGACGATATGCTCGACAGCTTTGACGAAATTAACGACGACCTTTACACGGAGCTTGAGGAAATACTCGTTATGGGCGACGTCGGCGTAAAAACCGCCGTTGAAATAACGGAAAAGCTGAAACAGGAAACGGCAAAAGGCAAAATTAAAAGCACAAACGAAATACGCGCAAAAATGAAAGAAATCATATCCGAAATGCTTTACGGAGGCGAGGATATGGGGCTTATTACCGTTCCGTCAATCATTCTTGTCATCGGCGTAAACGGCGTCGGCAAAACAACGACCATAGGCAAAATGGCGGCAATGTATAAAGCTCAGGGCAAAAAGGTTATTATGGGCGCCGCAGATACGTTCCGCGCGGCCGCCATTGACCAGCTTCAGATTTGGGCTGACCGCGCAGGCGTTGATATTATTAAGCATAAGGAGGGCGCAGACCCCGCCGCAGTTGTGTTCGACACAATAAACGCCGCAAAGGCAAGAGATTCGGAAATAATTATTATAGATACGGCCGGCAGGCTCCACAACAAGAAAAATCTTATGGACGAGCTTAACAAGATTTACAGGGTTATTGACCGTGAACTGCCCTATTCCGACCGTGAGGTTTTGCTTGTGCTTGACGCCACAACGGGTCAGAACGCGGTAAATCAGGCGCGTGAATTTCAGAATGTTGCCGAAATTACGGGTATTGTGTTGACAAAGCTCGACGGCACAGCAAGGGGCGGCGTTGTTCTTGCAATCAAAAACGAGCTTGGAATACCGGTCAAGTTTATAGGCGTCGGCGAGCAGATTGACGATTTACAGCCGTTTAACCCGACAGCTTTCGCAGACGGGCTTTTCGATAAAATTGATTACAAAGAAGATGAGGAAGGCTCTCTGCTTGACAATATTACTCCCACGGAGCATATTCACAGCGCATATGACGATTTAGCCGAGATTGACGAGGCCGTTTCGGCTATGCTCGGCGAAATACTGCCGGACTCTGAGGCGACTGAAGAAACGGCAGTAGAAGAACTTGCCGAAGATACCGAAGATACCGAAGATACCGAAGGCGCAGAGCCGTCGGTGAGCGACACGGAAAAAATAGAGCAAGCGGACGAAAAAGCGGAAGAAAATACAGACGGCGAAGAAAGCGAAAATGACAAAAAGAAAGAAAAGAGGGGTTTCTTTGGATTTTTTAATCGCCACTCATAATATAAAAAAGAGGAACGAACTTGAGAGAATATTAAAGCCGCTCGGAATAAACGCTCTTACCGCGGACGAGGCCGGAATTGACCTGACAGACGTTGAGGAAACCGGCGCTACATTTGAAGAAAACGCAGAATTGAAGGCGGAATCGGGATGCAGAGAGAGCGGTATGCCCTGTATAGCGGACGATTCGGGGCTTGCCGTTGACGCTTTGGACGGCGCGCCGGGGGTGTATTCCGCAAGGTTTGCAGGCGGCCACGGCAACGACAAAAAAAATAACGATAAGTTACTTGAATGTCTTAAAAACGTAAAGCCCTCTGACAGAACGGCGAAATACGTGTCCTGCGTTTGCTGTGTGTTTCCTGACGGCAGAAGGTTTACCGTCAGGGGCGAATGCCGCGGAGTTATCGGATTTGAGGAAAAAGGGAGCAACGGATTCGGCTACGACCCGCTTTTTTACGTTGACGGCAGGGCGTTCGCGGAATTTTCTCCCGAGGAAAAGGATAAGATAAGCCATAGGGGCAAGGCTCTGCGCAAATTAGCGGAGGAATTGCCTAAATATTTGGGTGAATAAATTTTTGAAGGAATATATTAAAGGAGCATCTATGACAAGCAAGGAAAGAGCAAGCCTAAGGGCGCGGGCAAATTCGCTTGAGGCTGTTTTTCAGGTGGGAAAGGGAGGAATTTCCGATACGCTCATCAAACAGACCGACGACGCGTTGACCGCGCGGGAGCTTATTAAATTAAAGGTTTTAAGGGATACCTGCCCGAGCACTCCCAGAGAAACGGCTGAAAAGCTGGCAAACGCCACAAATTCGCAGGTCGTAGGAGTCATAGGCGGAGTTATGATTTTATACAGATACAACCCGAAACTTCACGAGGGTGAAAAGAAGGCGAAAAGACAGTGAAAATCGGTATTTTTGGCGGTACGTTTAATCCCCCTCACAAGGGGCACACGCGAATGGTTGAAAAAATGGCGAAAGAGCTCTCTCTTGACAAGGTGCTGATAATTCCCAACAAAAAACCGACACACAAGCGCTGCGACGACCTTGCGGACAATAAAGACAGGCTCAATATGTGCCGTTTGGCGTTCAAGGGGTCCGTATATGAAATCAGTTCTGTTGAAATGGACAGGGAAAGCGACAGCTACACAATTTTTACGGTCGACGAAATACGGAAACAATACCCCGATGCGCAAATTTACCTTATAATCGGGTCGGATATGTTTTTGATGTTCCACAAATGGTATAAGCACAGGGAGCTTTTGGAAAAATGCACCGTCTGCGTTGCCGTGCGCGAAAATCAAGACACTATAAACGCACTTCGTTCTTACGCGTTCAGCAATTTGGGAATTTACATTAAAGAGCTTGACGCAAAGAATATTCACATTTCTCCGATGGACGCGTTTGAGGTAAGCTCAAGCGAAATCCGAAATTTAATTTCCGAAGGGAGAAGTGTTTACGGGTTAATTGAGCCTGAAATAATTGAATATATGGAGAGCCGAAAGCTTTATGGATACGGAAAGAAACGGTGAATTTTTGGAAATACTTAAAAAGAGGCTGACTCCGTCACGGCTGTACCATTCAATTTGCGTTGCGGAGCAGGCAAAGCGCTTAGCCGAAAAATTTGGCGCAGACGCAGAAAAGGCATATACTGCGGGGCTGATTCACGATATAATGCGTTATGAACCGCCCGAAAATATGTTAAAGCTCATAGACGGCGACGGCAAATACAAATTATCTGAGCTTGAAAGAAAAATTACCGTTACGCTTCACGCCGTTGCCGGCGAGGTCTATTTGCGGACGGTTCTGGGCGTTGCCGACGGAGAAATACTTTCGGCTGTGCGTTACCACACGACGGGCAGGGAAAATATGAGCTTGCTTGAAAAAATAATTTACGTTGCCGATCTTACGAGCGAAGACAGAGATTATCCCGATGTGAGCGAGGTAAGGGAAACCGCTGAAACCAGCCTTGACAAAGCCGCGCTTAGGGGTCTTTCGTTCACAATAGAGAGCAACGCGCAAAAAAACAGACCTATTCATATTGACACGGTAAAAGCTTACAATTATCTTGCGGAAAGGATGGAAGAATAAAATGGAAAGACAGGAGCTTATGCAAAATATTGTCAAAATTCTTGACAGTAAAAAGGCCGCCGATATTAAAGCGCTTGAAATTACCGACCTTACGGTTGTTGCGGATTATTTTATAATTGCGACGGGTACGTCGGGCACGCATATCCGCTCGCTTGCCGACGAGGTTGAGGAGGCAATAAAAAAGCTTGGGGCAGAGCCTAAAAGCGTTGAGGGGAGAACCACGGGCTGGATTCTTCTTGACTACGGCACAATAATAGTCCACATTTTTACGCCTGACCAAAGAGAGCTGTTTAACCTTGAACACCTTTGGGCGGACGCAAAAGAAATTGAACTAAGCAATATTATTTCCGAATAGCAAAAGAGGGTAATACAATGAATTACGATTTCAAAAATGTTGAACAAAAATGGCAGGAAAAATGGGAGGAATCAGGCGTATTCCACGCTCAGGACAATTCCGATAAGAAAAAGTTCTATGCTCTCGTTGAGTTTCCGTATCCCAGCGGCGCAGGTATGCACGTAGGGCATATCAAGGCTTATTCCGGCCTTGAAGTCGTTTCGAGGAAAAGGCGGCTTGAGGGTTATAACGTACTTTTTCCCATAGGATTTGACGCTTACGGTCTGCCGACGGAAAACTATGCCATAAAAACAGGTATTCATCCGAGAAAGGTTACGGATATGAATATCAAAAAGTTTACGTCCCAGCTCAAAAAGGTCGGTTTTTCATTCGATTGGACGAGAGTAATAGACACTACTCAGGAGGACTATTACAAATGGACGCAGTGGATTTTCCTTAAAATGTTTGAAAACGGGCTCGCGTTCCGCGACAAAACGCTTGTTAACTACTGCCCGTCGTGCAAGGTCGTTCTTTCAAATGAGGATTCGCAGGGCGGCAAATGCGACATTTGCCACAGCGATATTGTTCAGAGGTCAAAAGACGTTTGGTATCTTCGCATTACCGAATATGCCGACAAGCTCCTTGAGGGGCTTAACGATGTAGATTACCTCCCCAACATTAAACTTCAGCAGGAAAATTGGATAGGCAAGTCAAGAGGCGCTTTTGTCACGTTCTCGGTAAATGAAGTTGATGAGAGCTTTAAAATCTACACTACGCGTCCCGACACCCTTTTCGGGGTAACGTTTATGGTTATGGCGCCGGAGCACCCGATGATAGATAAGTATGCGGATATTATCGGCAATATGGACGAGGTAAACGCTTACAGGGCAGAGTGCGCGAAGAAAACCGAATTTGAGCGCACACAGCTTGTCAAGGATAAGACGGGCGTAAAACTTCAGGGCTTTACCGCTAAAAATCCCGTAAACGGCAAGGATATACCGATATATATTTCGGATTACGTTATGATGGGCTACGGCACGGGGGCTATTATGGCTGTTCCCGCGCACGACCAGCGCGACTATGATTTTGCCAAGAAATTCGGCATTGATATTATTGAGGTCATTAAGGGCGGCGATATTTCAGTTGAGGCGTATACCGGCGACGGCGAAATGGTCAATTCGGGATTCCTTAACGGTATGACGAACAAAAAGGATTCAATAGCCAAGATGATAGATTACCTTTCCGAAAAAGGCATAGGCGAGGGCGGCGTTCAGTATAAGATGAAGGACTGGGCGTTTAACCGCCAGCGCTATTGGGGCGAGCCTATACCGATAGTTCACTGCCCAAAATGCGGAATGGTTGCCGTACCTTATGAGGAGCTGCCGTTAAAGCTGCCGGAGGTTGAAAATTTTGAACCCGGTCAGGACGGCGAAAGTCCTCTTGCCAAAATTGATTCGTTTGTTAACTGCAAATGCCCGAAATGCGGCGGAGACGCCAAGCGTGAAACTGATACAATGCCTCAGTGGGCGGGTTCCTCGTGGTATTTTTTAAGGTACATTGACCCGCACAACGATAAAGCAATCGCGAGCGAGGAAAAGCTCAAATATTGGGGCCCCGTTGATTGGTACAACGGCGGTATGGAACACGTTACACGCCATCTTATTTACTCAAGATTTTGGCACAGATTTCTTTACGACATAGGCGCAGTGCCTTTTAAAGAACCGTACTTAAAGAGAACTGCGCAGGGTCTTATTTTAGGGCCCGACGGCGTTAAGATGAGTAAATCAAGGGGAAATGTAATTGACCCGAATGAGGTAGTCGACGTTTACGGAGCCGACGTTTTGCGCACCTATGTTTTGTTTATGGGCGATTACGAGCAGGCCGCGCCGTGGAGCGAGTCAAGCGTTAGGGGCTGTAAGAGATTTATAGACCGAATTTGGAATCTTAAAGAAATGCTCACCGACGGCGACGAGTATTCAAAAGAGCTTTCGTCTTTAATGCATAAAACAGTTAAAAAGGTCAGCGAAGATATTGAAAATATGAAATTCAACACGGCAATCGCCGCCCTTATGACGCTCCTTAACGCGGTTTACGATAAAGGCAGCATAAACAGAGCCGAACTTAAAACGTTTGTTTTGCTTGTAAGCCCGTTTGCGCCGCATATCGCGGAGGAAATGTGGTCTGAAACAGGTTTCGGTAAAATGCTGGCGAGCGACGGCGTTTGGCCGAGCTTTGACGAGACAAAATGCGTTGACGACTCAATTGAAATCGTTGTTCAAATCAACGGCAAAATCCGCGCAAGGCTTAACGTTCCCGTTGAAATAACAAACGAGGACGCGATAGCTTTGGCGAAGAGCGACGCGAAGATTTCCGAGGAATTAAACGGCAAAAATATTGTAAAAGAAATTTACGTTAAGGGTAAGCTTGTAAATATCGTTGCAAAATAAATATTTGCAGAACGGGGCGGTTTAAGGCTAAAAGCCTTGACGCCCCTCAAATATGGATATTCAAGTTTTCAGGGTGAAAAGTATGTGTTCGTTTTGCTGTCCCAAATGCCGTGAAAGTCTGCGGCTTGAGGGTAACGGTTATATTTGCCCAAACGGCCATTCCTTTGACAAAGCGCGGCAGGGGTATGTAAATTTGCTTATGCCCAACCGCCGCCATTCGTCAGCCCCAGGGGACAGCCGTGAAATGATAATAAGCCGCCGCCGATTCCTTGAAAGCGGTAAATACGATATTTTTTCGGATAAATTGAACGAACTTACCGCGAATTGCTTAAACTCCTGCCGGGAAAACACAATAGTTGACTGCGGCTGCGGAGAGGGATATTACGACGGCAGACTTTGCGAATATCTTGACAAACTGAAAATTAAATATAAGTTGTACGGCGTTGATATATCCAAAGACGCGGTAAAGGCCGCTTCGGGGAAGTACAAAGGCGTCTCTTTTGCCGTCGCCAGCGTATTTGACATTCCAATAAGGAAAAACAGCGCCGATGTTGCCGTTTCGGTCTTTTCGCCTATGGCGGAAAGCGAATTTTACAGAATTTTAAAAAAAGGCGGTTACTTAATTTACGCCGTACCGGCGGCCCGCCACTTAATGGGACTTAAAGAGGCAGTTTACGACAAGCCCTATGAAAACGAAAAAAAAGACACGGCGTACAAAGGATTTCGCTTTGAGGGCAGACATTCTGTCCGCGGGGAAATCAATGTTTCGGGCGAAGAGGCGGTTGACCTTTTCAAAATGACGCCGTATTATTACAAAACGGAACTTTCCGCGGTTGAAAAAATCCGCGGAACAGGCGCAATAAAAACTGAAATTCAGTTTGATTTTTTGGTGTACAGAAAAGAGGAGGCGGAAACTTATGAAGATTTTTGACATTTCAAAGGACATTTTAAGCTCTGAAGTTTACCCCGGTGACCCCGAGCCGAAAATCAATCAAATTGCCGATATGAACAAGGGCGCGGACTATAATTTAAGCGAAATTTCAATGTGCCTGCACAACGGGACTCATATTGACGCTCCCCTCCATTTTCTCGATGACGGCGGCGACATTTCCTCTGTTGACCCCACATCTTTTATCGGTCCGTGCGTTGTAATTGAAGTGCCTGAGGGCATAATCACAGGCGCAATAGTTGAGCGGTATTTCCCGAGAAATACAAAAAGGATACTTATTAAATCAAACGGCAAGGCGTTTTTGCATGAAACCGCGGCAACCGAGCTGGCGGTTATCGGCTGTTATTTGGTAGGAACAGACGCGTCGTCCATTGAGGCGGCAGAGTCAAACGGGCGCACGCACAGGTCGCTTTTGATGGATAATATTGCTGTGCTTGAGGGGCTTGATTTAAAAGGCGTTCAGGAAGGCGATTATTTTCTTATAGCGCCACCCCTTAAAATTAACGGGGCGGAGGCCGCTCCGTGCAGAGCGCTGTTAGTGTCGGATTACATTTTTTGGAGCGGAGATAAGCACTGATGCCACTTTTGAAAAATCAGGATATAAAACTTCATATTGACGCGGTTTCCTCGCAGGGGAGCGGAGTCGGAAGATTTAACGGGCAGACGGTTTTTGTGCCGGGCGCGGCAGTCGGTGATGAACTAACGGCGCACATAATAAAGGTCAAAAAGACGTACGCCATCGGTAAGATTAAAGAGATTATTACCCCTTCCAAGGACAGAACGGAGGTTGACTGCAAATATTTCAGTCAGTGCGGCGGATGCGTTTACAGACATATTGATTATGAATCCGAAAAGCGTATAAAAATGAACAGGGTGAAAGACGCCTTTTTGCGTATTGCGCATATTGACATTCCCGTAAGGGATATTGTCACGTCAAACGCCGGGCGTTACAGAAATAAAGCGGAATATCCCGTCGGCAGAACGCAAAATTCTGTTGAAATAGGATTTTATGCCAACCGTTCGCACAGAATAATTGACGCAGAGGACTGCCTTTTACAGCCCGCGGAGTTTGCGGAAATAACGAAAATCATAAGAAAATGGATTATGGAAAATCATGTTTCCGTATGGAATTGTGAAACGTGCGAGGGGTTTTTGCGCCATATTTACATCCGCAAAGGCTTTGCCTCAGGCGAAATAATGGTTTGCCTTGTCGCGGGCGGTGAAGATTTGCCGAATAAAGACCTGCTTATATCCGAATTGTCGGCGGTTAAGGGAGTTAAGAGCATAGCGTTAAATATAAACAGCCGAAATACCAACGTAATATTAGGCGAAAAAGTTAAAATTCTTTGGGGCAGTGAGAAAATTACCGATACGCTTTGCGGCGTGAAAGTCGAGCTTTCTCCGCTGTCGTTTTATCAGGTAAATCACGACGGAGCGGAGCTTTTATACAAAAAGGCCGCGGAATATGCCGCTCTTACCGGCAAAGAAACGGTGATAGACCTTTACTGCGGGGCCGGAGTTATAGGACTTTCAATGGCAAATAAGGCAAAAAAAGTTATAGGAGTGGAGATAATACCCGAAGCCGTCAAGGACGCCGAGAAAAACGCCGAGCGAAACGGCATAAAAAACTGCGAATTTTATTGCGCGGACGCTTTCGCCGCCGTAAAAATGCTCAGAGATAAAAACATTAAGCCCGACGTTGTTTTACTTGACCCGCCGAGAAAAGGGTGCGGCAGTGATGTGCTTGAGTGCGTTGCGCAGATGCGCCCCGAACGTATAGTGTACATTTCCTGCGACGTTTCAACGCAAAGCAGGGACTGCGCGGTGCTGAAAACGCTCGGTTATGAAGCAACAGAGGTTACTCCCGTTGATATGTTCCCGAGAACGAAACATGTTGAGACGGTTGCCTGTTTGAAGAGAAATGACATATGAGCGGTGAAATGCCGAGACAATACCGCCAAAGAGCGTAAGTACGTCGTATCAACCGTGTAAATCCGTCGGAACAGTCGAACACAGGGCTTTGCCAAAACTATAATGACGGGAGCCTTTTATTAAAACAAAGTAAAATTCGGGATTGAAATTGCCTTTAAATAAGTTTATAATAACTTAGGCAAAATGTCCCCCTCTACTTGACGTGGCAGGCCCTTTATTGAAAGAGGTAATATATATGCGTGAATTTAAAAAATCAGGAAAATTAGATAACGTGCTGTACGACGTAAGAGGCCCCGTTGTCGACGAGGCGGCAAGAATGGAAGCTAAGGGAATGAGCGTTTTAAAGCTGAATATAGGCAATCCCGCTCCGTTCGGTTTCCGCACGCCGGATGAGGTAGTATTTGATATGCAGCGCCAGCTTGCCGAATGCGAGGGCTATTCTGACGCTAAGGGGCTTTTTTCGGCGAGAAAAGCTATAATGCAGTATGCGCAGAATAAAGATATACCTAATGTGTCGGTGAACGATATTTTTACGGGTAACGGAGTCAGCGAGCTTATCAATTTAAGTATGTCCGCTCTTCTTGACAGCGGAGACGAAGTCTTGGTGCCGTCGCCGGATTATCCGCTTTGGACAGCCTGCGTTACGCTCGCGGGCGGTACGGCGGTTCACTACATCTGTGATGAAAGCGCCGAGTGGTATCCCGATATTGACGATATAAAGAGTAAAATAACGAACAGAACAAAGGCAATTGTAATAATCAATCCCAACAACCCGACAGGAGCGCTGTATCCTAAGGACTTGTTGCTGCAATTTGTGCAAATTGCGAGAGAAAATGACCTTATTATTTTCTCCGATGAGATTTACGACAGGCTTGTGATGGACGACGAGAAACACATTTCAATAGCATCTCTTGCTCCAGACCTCTTTTGCGTTACGTTCAGCGGCCTTTCAAAATCGCATATGATAGCAGGTTACAGAATAGGATGGATGATTTTAAGCGGAGATAAATCATCCGCCAAGGATTACATTGAGGGGCTCAATATGCTTTCAAATATGCGCCTTTGCTCAAATGTGCCCGCGCAGTCGATTGTTCAGACGGCTCTGGGCGGTTACCAAAGCGTCAACAATTACATTGTGCCGGGCGGAAGAATATATGAGCAGAGAGAGTATATTTACAAGGCGCTCAACGATATACCGGGTATAACAGCGGTCAAGCCGAAAGCCGCGTTCTATATTTTCCCTAAAATCGACACAAAGAAATTCAATATTTATAATGACGAGCAGTTCGCGCTCGATTTGCTCCATCAAAAGAAAATACTTATAACTCACGGCGGCGGATTTAATTGGAATGAGCCAGACCATTTCCGCGTGGTTTATCTTCCGAGAATAGAGGTCTTAAAGGAGGCTACCGGCGCTATCGCCGATTTTCTGTCGACTTACCGCCAAGGTTGACAGCCCGCAAAGCCGAAAAACGAGGCGCGCGCTTGCGCGCAAAGTAAAAACATAGGCGGTACGCGATTTTTCTGTACGGCCGTAAGTCCTTATATTTAAGGGCGGCGCAAATTTATGTGTCGTTTTGTCAACAAAATGCGCATACAGGCAAAATAAAAACGGCAGGGAAATATTTTCTTTCCCTGCCGTTTTTGGAGCTGATAGTCGGACTCGAACCGACGACCTGCGCATTACGAATGCGCTGCTCTACCAACTGAGCCATATCAGCATTTATTTTGGCGGTTAAAATAATGGCGGGCGAGCCCCATATTGAACGCAAATTTAACCGCAGACAACATTATAAAATAAAACTTTGAAAATTTCAAGCCCTTTAATGCGATTTATAAAAAAATATGAAATTACCGACGGCTTATTTGGTGATTTAATGCCGCAGGACTTGAAATCAGTTTTTGATTACATCGCGCTTTTTATTCTTTCGCTGCGCACAATTTATACTCGGAAAACAAAATATTACCGTAAGTATATGTTGTTTGGCGGAAAAAGTCAATAAATTTTTAACATCTGATGAAATTTACTTTAATTTATGATATGATATAGAAAGCAAAGTTAGAAATAAGATTGAAACGGGGAATGAACAATGGTTGCGGTAATAACCGGCGCGGGCAAGGGAATAGGCAGAGCCTCAGCCTTACGGCTCGCGGGGGACGGATATAAAATCGCCGTTTGTTATAACCGCTCAAAAGAGGCGGCAAAAAAAACGGTATCCGATATTATTTTGTCAGGCGCAAAGGCAAAAGCTTACCGACTTGACGTTACAGACAGTGAAAATGTAAATTCCGTAATCGCCGATATTGAAAAAGATTTCGGGGAGATTGAAGTGCTCGTCAACAATGCGGGCATTGCGGAACAGTCGCTTTTTACCGACATTACGGACGAAATGTGGCAAAAAATGATAGACGTAAACCTCAGCGGCGCTTTTTACTGCTCAAGGGCGGTTTTACCGTATATGATTCACCGCAAAAGAGGTAAAATCGTAAATATCGCCTCAATCTGGGGTGAAACGGGCGGCTCGTGCGAGGTGCATTATTCCGCCGCTAAGGCAGGCGTTATAGGTATGACAAAAGCTCTTGCCAAAGAGGTTGGCCCTTCCGGAATTACGGTAAACTGCGTATCCCCCGGGGTTATTCTTACCGATATGACGTCGCATTTTGATGAGAGTACCATAAACGGGCTGAAGGATGAAACACCGTTAGGGCGGATAGGCATGCCGGAAGACGTTGCGGGGGCTGTGTCGTTCCTCGCGTCGGCCGACGCCGACTTCATAACGGGTCAAAACATTTCCGTTAACGGCGGAATGAATATATAATGGCGTGGCAAGCCCATTATTGAAAAAGACGAAGAATTTTCTTCGCCTTTTTTATTTATTTTTTCTTTATTTACTTTTTCTCAGTTCTGCCGCCGCGCCTATAAAGCCTTGGAAAAGGGGGTGGGGTTTATTCGGACGGGATTTAAATTCGGGGTGGAACTGAACTCCCACATAAAAAGGCATATCCGTAATTTCCACGGTTTCAACAAGCCTGCCGTCGGGGGAAAGACCCGAAAGCGTGAGGCCGGCCTGCGTCAATATTTCACGGAAACTGTTGTTAAATTCGTAACGGTGCCTGTGGCGCTCGGAAATATGCTTTAATTGATACAACTCTTCCATTTTGGTATTGCTTTGAATCTCGCAGGGGTACGCGCCTAAGCGAAGCGTACCTCCTTTGTCGATTTCATCGCTTTGCCCGGGCATAAAATCAATGACTTTATGCGGGCAGTTATCGTCAAATTCGCCTGAATTTGCGTCGGCTACGCCGGCTTTGTGGCGGGCATATTCTATAACCGCTATTTGCATACCGAGGCAAATCCCGAAATAAGGCATACGGTGCTCGCGGGCATATTTTGCGGCGGTTATCATACCCTCAATTCCTCTTTCGCCAAAGCCGCCCGGAACAAGGATACCGTCAAGACAGCCGAGTATTTCATCTGCGTTTTCTTCCGTTACAGTCTCAGAATCTATCCAGTGAATATTTATGTGGGCGTGCTTGGCGTACCCTGCGTGGCGCAGAGCTTCCGCAACGGAAAGATAAGCGTCGTGAAGCTGAACGTATTTTCCGACAAGCCCTATTTCAATCTGAATTTTATCGTCCTTAATCAGCTTGACCATATCTTCCCATTCTTTAAGATCGGGCTTTTCGGTATTAAGCCCCAATTCACGGCATACAACGCTTGAAAAGTTCGATTTTTCAAGCATAAGCGGGGCTTCATATAGGCAGGGAAGGGTGATATTTTCAATTACGCAGTCGGGTTTAACATTGCAGAAAAGGGAAATTTTTTGGAATATTGAGGCTTCGAGCGGCTCGTCGCATCGAAGAACTATTATGTTCGGGTTTATTCCCATTCCCTGAAGCTCTTTTACCGAGTGCTGAGTGGGTTTTGATTTGTGTTCGTCGGAGCCGCTCAAAAACGGGACGAGCGTAACGTGAATAAAAAGGCTGTTTTCTTTGCCGACCTCAAGGGAAATTTGGCGAACCGCCTCAATAAACGGCTGGCTTTCAATGTCGCCTATTGTACCGCCGATTTCGGTTATTACAACGTCGGCTCCCGTTTTTCTGCCGACAGAATAGACAAATTCTTTAATTTCGTTTGTGATGTGCGGAATAACCTGAACAGTTTTGCCGAGATATTCGCCTCTGCGCTCTTTGTTGAGCACGTTCCAATAAACCTTGCCTGTCGTAAGGTTTGAAAATTTGTTTAGGTTTTCGTCAATAAATCTTTCGTAATGGCCGAGGTCAAGGTCGGTTTCTGCGCCGTCCTCTGTAACATAGACCTCGCCGTGCTGATAGGGGCTCATAGTGCCCGGGTCAACATTAATGTAGGGGTCAAGCTTTTGCGAAGCTACTTTAAGCCCCCTTGCCTTTAAAAGTCTGCCGAGGGACGCGGCGGTAATTCCCTTTCCGAGTCCCGAAACAACGCCGCCTGTAACAAAAATATACTTTGTCATAATTTTTCCTCCCGCAAAATCCGTGTATATTATTTTCCGCTTTCCCCGTAGTTTGAAAGTACGCGAGCTGACGGATCATCAACATTGCAGCCTTCCCAGTCCTTGTTAGGCATCCAAAAGCCAACCACCATTTCCGATTCGCCTTTATAGTATTTTTCAAATATTTCTCTGTAAAGCAAAGACTCTTTTGTGAACGGCTTGGCGTGGCTGTATTTTTCTTTCTTTAACATAAATTCTTCGTCTGTATAGAAGTTTTCCGCGTATTCCTTTAAATCGTCAACCAACGAGTGCCCGACCGCGTCCGAAAACGCCGCTTTTTCACGGTAAAGAATGCTTTGCGGAAGAAAATCCCCCTCAAAAGCGTGACGCAGTAAATATTTGCCTTTGCCGTATTTATTGAGTTTCATTTCAGGGTTAACCGACATTACGTAACGGACGAAATCCAGGTCGCCGAAGGGTACCCTTGCCTCAAGCGAGTTTACCGAAATACAGCGGTCGGCCCGCAAAACGTCGTACATATGAAGCTCTCTGACGCGCTTTTCGGCCTCCTCTTGAAAAGCCTGTGCGCTCGGAGCAAAATCGGTGTATTTGTATCCGAAAAGCTCATCTGAAATTTCGCCTGTAAGCAGAACGCGTATATCCGTATTCTCATGAATGTATTTGCACACGAGGTACATACCCATACTTGCGCGTATCGTCGTAATATCGTAGGTGCCGAGAATTTCAATTACTTTCTCAAGGTTTTCAAGCACGTCTTCTTTTGTAATAATGACCTCGGTGTGGTCGCTGCCTATGTAATCCGCAACCTGTTTGGCGTATTTTAGGTCAATAGCGTCTTCGCTCATACCTATGGCAAATGTTCTGATAGGCGTTTTGCTTTGCCTTGCGGCTACGGCGCATACAAGGGAGGAATCAAGACCGCCCGAAAGCAAAAATCCCACTTTAGCGTCGGATACCAAGCGTTTATCTATACCTGCGATAAGCTTGTCACGAATATTTTTACAAACCGTTTCCAAACTGTCGTTACAAACGCTTTCAACCTTTGCAATGTCGCAGTAACAGGTGAATTTGCCGTCTTTATAATAATGTCCCGGAGGGAACGGCATAATTTTTTTGACAAGCTTTACGAGATTTTTTGCTTCGCTCGCAAAAATTATTACTCCTTCATCGTTATACCCGTAGTAAAGCGGACGAATCCCAATCGGGTCTCTCGCGGCGATATATTCTCCTTTTTCTCCGTCGTATATTATAAGCGCGAACTCCGCGTCGAGCATTGCAAACATATCTGTGCCGTACTCTTTGTAAAGCGGTAAAAGAATTTCGCAGTCGCTTCCGCTTGCGAACGAATATCCCTTTTTAATTAAATCGTCTTTAAGCGACTCAAAACCGTAAATTTCACCGTTGCACACAACATAATTTTTTCCGAGCTTAAACGGCTGCATACCCTCGGGCGTAAGCCCCATAATAGCAAGGCGGTGAAAACCGAGAAATCCTTTGCCCGTATCTATTATTCTGCTGTCGTCCGGACCTCTTGATTTTGTTTTGTCAAAACCGTCCTTAAATAAATCAAAAGCGGCGCCGCCGTCACAAAAACCGATAATTGAACACATAAAAATCTCTCTCCTTACAAAGCTAAATCAGCATTCAATAGGGCAAGTGCTGTTCTCGCGGTGCCACCTATTTTTTTACTTAATTTTCTAAATTGCCGGTTAACGCACGGCAAACGGCTCGAAAAGTGTTATTCGCAAAGGACTCGCTGCGCCTTTTCAGCGACGGCGCTCTCTGAAAACGGTTGGCTCTGTTACTTCTCTTTTCTCAAACGCTTTTATTTTTAATATAAAAAATTCCTCCGAAATGCACATAAAGACAATGACAACCCGATAAAATCTAAGACGTCATTGCCTTTATGCCGTTATGATTCTAACCCCATATGGAGGTTTAGACAATACCTTGCGCGTCCATTGCGTTTACGACTTTTTCAAAGCCCGCAATATTTGCGCCTACAACATAGTTGCCGTCAAAACCGTATCTTTTTGCCGCGTCGTCAATGTTGTGGAAAATATTGACCATAATTTCTTTGAGCTTTTGGTCAACCTCTTCAAGAGACCAGCTTGTTCTTTCACTGTTTTGACTCATTTCAAGGGCAGATGTTGCAACACCGCCCGCGTTAGCGGCTTTGCCGGGAACAAAAAGTACTCCGTTTTCCTGCAAGTATTTTGTAGCCTCTTCCGTTGTGGGCATATTCGCGCCCTCTGCAACTGCGATAACGCCGTTGGAAACGAGCGTCTTTGCGTCTTCAAGGCCAAGTTCGTTCTGAGTGGCGCAGGGAAGAGCGATGTCGGCTTTTATCTGCCAAACGCCTTTGCCCTCGTGGTATTCCGATTTAGGTCTGTATTTTTTGTATTCCGTAAGCCTTGCGCGGTTTACTTCCTTAATTTCCTTGAGAGCCTCAACGTCAATTCCGTCAGGGTCGTAAACCCAGCCCGTTGAATCTGACGCCGTAAGCACCTTTGCGCCTAATTGATGCGCCTTTTCGATAGCGTAAATCGCAACGTTGCCGGAGCCTGAAACTACCGCAGTTTTACCGTTAATATCAATGCCGTTTGATTTAAGCATTTCCTCGGTTATGTATAAAAGACCGTAGCCGGTAGCCTCGGTTCTTGCGAGCGACCCGCCGTAAGAAAGACCCTTGCCCGTAAGCACGCCTTCAAATAATCCGCGGATTCTCTTGTACTGACCGAACATATAGCCGATTTCGCGCGCGCCGGTGCCGATGTCTCCGGCAGGAACGTCCGCGTTAGGGCCAATGTATTTAACAAGCTCGGTCATAAAGCTCTGGCAGAAGGCCATAACCTCGCGGTCAGATTTTCCTTTCGGGTCAAAATCCGAACCGCCTTTACCGCCGCCTATCGGAAGTCCCGTAAGCGAATTTTTGAAAATTTGCTCAAAGCCGAGAAATTTAATAATACCGATGTTAACCGACGGGTGCAGACGGATACCGCCCTTGTAAGGTCCGATTGCCGAGTTGAACTGAACTCTGTAACCGGTGTTGATTTGCGCGTTGCCCTTGTCGTCTACCCACGGAACTCTGAATTTAATCTGACGTTCGGGGTTAACAAGTCTTTCAAGCAGAGCGTCTCTTTTGTATTTTTCTTCATTTGCCTCAATAACGGGGCGCAAAGATTCCAAAACTTCTTTTACAGCCTGATGAAATTCCGGCTCGCCGGGATTTTCTCTTATAACTCGTTCAATGGCTTCATCAACGTATGACATTTGCATATCCTCCTAAAAAACGCAAAAAAGCGCCTTTGAACCCTAAAATTCAAAGACGCCATTGCCTTATGCGAATAATTATACAATTCTGTTTTTGGTTTGTCAATAAAAAAATGGGCGCTTAAAAAAATTTGTCAAAGGAACCGATTTTTAAACGCCGTTATTGACATTTTCTTATATATTATGTATAATTTGTATGAGAGAAGGCGTTTATTTTGATTCGGGCAAGCAGTCCGTTTGTCAAGATGAGCGTTTTATTTTTAAATCACCGTTAAATGAAAGCTGGTGCGTTATGAAATACACAAAAGAGGAAATAATGCAGTTCGTAATCGAAGAGGACGTCAAATTTATTCGGCTTGCCTTTTGCGATGTTTTCGGAAAGCAGAAAAATATTTCCATAATGCCTGACGAGCTTAAACGGGCTTTTGAATTTGGTATTGCGATTGACGCTTCCGCCATTGAGGGCTTTGGCGGAGACGTTTATTCAGACTTGCTCCTTCACCCTGACCCGGACACGCTTTCAATTTTGCCGTGGCGGCCGGAGCACGGCAAGGTAGTGAGGATGTTCTGCACTGTAACATACCCCGACGGCAGACTTTTTGAAAATGACACAAGAAGTATTTTAATAAAGGCGGTTAAAGACGCCAAAGACGAGGGATATGAGTTTTTCTTCGGCGCCGAAATGGAGTTTTATCTCTTTAAGCTCGATGAAAACGGAGACCCTACCGATATTCCTTACGACAATGCCGGTTATATGGATGTCGCCATTGCCGACAAGGGCGAAAATGTCCGCCGAGAGATTTGCTTAACTCTGGAGCAGATGGGAATGCGGCCGGAAAGCTCGCACCACGAAGAGGGCCCCGGTCAGAATGAAATTGATTTCAGGTATTCAAACGCTCTTACCGCGGCGGATAACACCATTGCATTTGCAAACGTTGTAAGCGCTATCGCCGCAAGAAACGGTCTGTACGCCTCGTTTTCGCCGAAACCGCTCAAGGATAAGCCGGGCAACGGGCTGCATATAAATATGTCAGTGAAGAGCAAAGACGGCTCCGACGTCAGAACTTCTATGATAGCAGGCGTTTTGGAGCACGTACCCGAAATGACAGCGTTTTTAAATCCTACTGAAAAATCGTATGAGCGTCTGGGCAGTGACAAAGCGCCGAAATATGTATCGTGGTCAAGCGAAAACCGTTCGCAGCTTGTGAGGATACCTGCGGCATACGGCGAGTATAAAAGAGCGGAGCTCCGCTCGCCGGACCCGTCCGCCAACCCATATTTGGCTTTCGCTCTGCTTATATACGCCGGGCTTGACGGCATAAAAAAATGTGCTGAACTGCCAAGACCCGCAAATATAAATTTATATAAAGCGGACGGAAAAACGCTATCGGAATATAAGCGTTTGCCGCAGACAAGAGAAGAAGCGGTTAAAATAGCGGGGTCGAGCGAATTTATCGCGAAGAGTTTGCCCGCGATGATGATAAAAACATACTGCGAATAATTTTCCGAAAAATATTAAAAAAGGAGGGTGAAACATATATGGTTTACGAAGGGCGTTCGTACTGCGTCTTGGTTGTTTCATCCTCTGAAAAGATGAATGAGGCGCTTAAACCTCTTCTTACGGAAAGAAATTTCAAAAAAGTAACGTTTACGGGCAGCGTTGCCTCGGCAAACCGGTTGCTTCTTGAAAGCAGTTATGATTTTGTAATAATCAATTCACCTTTGCCCGACGATTTCGGCACAAAGCTTGCTATCGACGTTTCAACAGGGAAAAATACGGTTTGTATGCAGCTTGTAAAAACTGAGCTTTTTGACAATATTTGCGCGCAGATTATTGAGTACGGCGTATTTCCTTTGCCGAAACCTACATCAGCGGCTATGGTTTCGCAGGGCATAATATGGATGGTCTCAATGCGGGAAAAGCTTCGCCGGCTTGAAAAGAAGACCTTTACCATTGAAGAAAAAATGGAGGAAATAAGACTCATAAACAGGGCAAAATGGCTGCTTATAGAAAAAAAGAATATGACCGAGCCGGACGCACACCGATATATAGAAAAGCAGGCGATGGACACTTCAAAAACAAAGCGTGAAATCGCCAGCGGCATAATTAGAGAATATTCATAATACAACTTAGGCAAGAGATGTCCCCCCGCCTCTATTGCTGTCGGGTTCCGTTTTCGGAATCAGCGGAGGTAAAATCTTCCTCTGATTTCTCAGCGCGGTTTACGCCGAGCCTTTTGCCGCGCCGCTTGACGGGGCAGGCTCTTATTGAACTGAATATACAAAAAACAGCAGGCAAGCGATGTAAAATCACTTGCCTGTTTAATATTTTGATGTTTAGTTGATAATCGGACGCAAGGCCGGTTATGCTTTCATAGCCTCTTCAACTGCAACCGCAACTGCAACGGTAGCGCCGACCATCGGGTTGTTGCCCATACCGATAAGTCCCATCATCTCAACATGGGCGGGAACGGAAGAAGAACCCGCGAACTGTGCGTCGGAGTGCATTCTGCCCATTGTGTCGGTTAAGCCGTAGCTTGAGGGGCCTGCCGCCATATTATCGGGGTGAAGAGTACGGCCTGTACCGCCGCCCGATGCAACGGAGAAGTAGTTTATGCCGTTTTCAACGCACCATTTTTTGTATGTGCCTGCAACGGGGTGCTGGAACCTTGTGGGGTTGGTTGAGTTGCCTGTGATAGATACGCCTACATTTTCAAGTTTCATTATTGCAACGCCCTCGGGAACATTGTCCGCGCCGTAGCATTTAACATCGGCTCTCGGCCCGTTTGAGAAAGGCTTTTGCTCGGTAACGGTAACCGTTTCGGTGTAAGGGTCAAATTCAGTTTCGCAATATGTGAAACCGTTAATTCTTGAAATAATATAAGCCGCGTCTTTGCCGAGCCCGTTAAGGATAACTCTTAATTTGTTCTTGCGAACCTTATTTGCGTTAAGGGCAATTTTAATTGCGCCCTCTGCGGCGGCAAAACTCTCGTGGCCTGCAAGGAAGCAGAAACACTCCGTCTCTTCGGAAAGGAGCATTTTGCCGAGATTGCCGTGGCCGAGGCCGACTTTTCTGTTTTCGGCAACCGAGCCGGGAATACAGAAGCTCTGAAGCCCTACGCCGATAGCGGCGGCGGCGTCGGCGGCCTTGGTGCAGCCGGATTTAATTGCGATAGCCGCGCCTACGGTATAAGCCCATTTGGCGTTTTCAAAGCATATGGGCTGTGTTTCCTGAACGATTGTGTAGGGGTCAATGCCCTTGTCTTCGCAAATCTTCTTACATTCATCAATAGAAGAGATGCCGTATTCTTTAAGAGCTGCGAGGATTTTAGCCTCTCGTCTTTCATAACCTTCAAACTGTGCCATTGTGAAAATCCTCCCTTTCTTATTCTTTTCTCGGATCTATATATTTTACGGCCTCGTTAAATCTGCCGTATGTTCCGATTGACTTTTCGTATGCCTCGTTGGGCTCCATACCCTGCTTAATAAAGTCTGTCATCTTGCCCAAAGAAACGAACTCGTAACCGATTACTTCATCGTTTTCGTCAAGAGCCATTCTTGTGCAGTAGCCCTCGGTCATTTCAAGGTAACGAACGCCCTTTGACTTTGTGCCGTACATAGTGCCTACCATTGAGCGGTAACCCTTTCCGAGGTCCTCCATACCCGCGCCGATAACAAGTCCGTCGTCGGAAAATGCAGATTGTGTACGGCCGTAAACTATCTGTAAAAACAATTCTCTCATTGCGGTGTTGATAGCGTCGCAAACGAGGTCAGTGTTAAGAGCCTCAAGAATTGTTTTGCCGGGGAGAATTTCCGCCGCCATAGCCGCGGAGTGGGTCATACCCGAACAGCCTATTGTTTCAACAAGAGCCTCCTCAATAACGCCGTTTTTAACGTTGAGAGAGAGCTTGCACCCGCCCTGCTGGGGAGCGCACCAGCCGATGCCGTGCGTATATCCCGAAATGTCGGTAATCTGCTTGGAGGCAACCCATTTGCCCTCTTCGGGAATGGGAGCAGGGTCATGGTGAGGACCCTTTTTAACACAGCACATATTTTCTACTTCATGTGAATAGTTAATCATAAAGATAAACTCCTTTCTGAATTGACTTAGTTTATTTTTCAACCTTATAGATTATACATTTACTCAATTATATTTTCAATAGGAAAATTGACAAAACTTTGACAGCTTAAACATATTTTTCGATAAAATATGCAAAAATATCCGTTTTTGTATAGCAAAATCGGTAAATTGACATTGTATTGAAAATAAGATATAATAAGTTACCTGATTATTTGTTTATTGAGGATAAAGTATGCAGATGAACTTTTCGGTTCCTTGCCTTTTAGGACTTGAGGGACTTATTGCAGACGAACTGCGGAAAATGGACGCTCAAAATGTCGCCGCTCAGAACGGCAGAGTAGATTTTGACGGAGACGAGGCTCTGTTGGCCCGCGCGAATATTTGTTCAAGATATGCCGAGCGTATTTTAATACGAATGGGCGAATTTCACGCGGAAACCTTTGAGGAACTTTTTCAGGGCGTAAAAAAAATACCGTGGGAAATGTTCATAGGCGAAAAAGATGCGTTTCCCGTAAAGGGATATTCTCTTAGTTCAAAGCTGTTTTCTGTGAGCGACTGCCAGGCGATTATTAAAAAGGCGGTTGTTGAGCGTCTTAAATCCAAATACCGTTTGAATTGGTTTGAGGAAACCGGCACGCTTTATCAGATTCAGTTTTCAATAATGAAAGATAAAGCAACGCTGTTTATCGACTCGACTGGTCAGGGGCTTCACAAAAGGGGATACAGACCGACGGCAAATTCCGCCCCTATTAAAGAGACGCTTGCCGCCGCTATGGCGGAGCTTGCGAGGGTAAGGCATTACCACACGCTTTACGACCCGTTGTGCGGTTCGGGTACGATTTTGATTGAGGGCGCAATGAAAGCTCTCAACATTGCGCCGGGGCTACGCCGCACGTTTGCCTGTGAAAAATTCCCCGCTATTTCGGAATCTGTTTGGCGTGATGAGAGAATGAGAGCAGGCGACTTGGTTATCCGAGACTCGGATTTCAGGGCATACGGCTCTGATATTGACGGCGGAGCTATTCAAATCGCGCAGGAAAATGCCCGTAGAGCGGGCGTTGAGATGAAAATTGACTTTTCAAAGCGCGATGTAAAGGATTTTACACGCAAAAGCGAAAAGGGAACGGTTATCTGCAACCCGCCTTACGGCGAAAGGATGCTTGATATAAAGGGCGCGGAAAACATTTACCGCACTTTGGGCGAAATTTTTGTAAGGAAACCGGGCTGGTCGTACTACATTATCAGTCCCGATGAAGATTTCGAGTCCTTTTTCGGCAGAAAAGCGGATAAGCGGAGAAAACTCTATAACGGTATGATTAAATGTCAACTGTATATGTATTTTAAATGAGGACGGTGTTAAAATGAAACATTATTTTATAGTTAATCCTGTTTCGGGAAAGGGAAAAGCGGCAAAATCATATATTCCGGTAATCGAAAAGTATATCGAAGATAAAGGGCTTGACGCCGAAATTTATATTACGAAAGCGTTTCGGGACGGGCAAAGGTACGTTGAGGAGATAGCTAAAAAAGGCGAGTACGTCAGGTTTTACTCCTGCGGCGGCGACGGAACGCTCTATGAAATTGTTAACGGATGTTACAAATACCCCAACTGCGAGGTAGCGTGTATCCCCTTGGGTTCAGGCAACGATTTTATACGGCTTTTTGGTTCTGATACCGATATTGACAACCATGTTAACGGCGTGCCTACAAGACTTGACCTGATTTTCACCGAGGATAAGGTGGCCATTAACCAATGCTCTATGGGCGTTGACGCCGAGGTTTGCGCTAAGCAGGCCGATTTTAAAAAGCTGCCGCTTATCAGCGGTGAGGCGGCGTACACTCTTTCTTTGCTTTACTGTTTATTGGGCAGGCTCAAAAGCCAATTCAAAATTACCGTTGACGGAGAAGAATTTGAGGATACATATCTTTTCTGCTATGTGGGAAATTCGCGCTGGTACGGCGGCGGATATAAGGCCGCGCCCCTCGCGGACCCCGCGGACGGACTTATCGACGTTGTTATGGTAAAGCTTGACAGAAGTCGTTTAAGACTCCTCCCGCTCATAAGCAAATATAAGGCGGGCGAGCACCTTGACTGGGATATTACTACCTTCCGCCGGGCGAAAAAGGTTTTGATAGAAAGCAAAAAGAGCGCCGCTGTCAATGTGGACGGCGAGTGTGAATATGTTGACAGACGTTCTTTTGAAATGATGGAAAACGCCATTACTTTTGTTGTCCCGAAAGGCTCTCCGTATCTTAAAGATAAAGAGAATTCCTGACAAGTATTTTTATTTGCGCTGTGCTCATTTTCGGAATATTAAGCGTATAAAATTTATTACTGTTATTAAACCGTTGGCGCACATAGCGTCAGCGGTTATTTTTTAGGCTTTTTAGCCTTAAAAAGTGATATTATGAGCAAAGAACCGATTACTGAAACAGATGAATACACGCGCGCAGTCTAAAAAACGCCGCAAGCGATATACAGCTTGCGGCGGCGTGGAGCTGCTAACCGGATTTGAACCGGTGACCTCGTCCTTACCAAGGACGCGCTCTACCTACTGAGCCATAGCAGCATATCAAATTGCAAAAGCAATTATACAAATTTTTTGCGGGTTTGTCAAGGAATAAAAGAAGATTTTCATATAATTGAAAATAAGGACATTTTATGTTAAAATATTTTACAATGACGGGGCAGGCCCTTTATTGAAACTTTTTGCAGAAAGAAGTCCGTATGATGAAAAAGATAAAAGAGCTTTTCATTAAATATAAGGAAATAATTTTATATATTTTTTTCGGCGTTCTCACCACGGCAGTAAGCTTTATCTCTTACGCCGTTTGCACTAAGCTTATAAATTTTCGGAGCGAAATCGCCGGGATAGCTCTGTCAAACATAATTTCTTGGGTCTGCGCGGTAATTTTTGCGTTTATAACAAATAAAATCTGGGTCTTTGAAAGCCGCGCAGGCGGCGCGCGGACAATATTCACAGAGTTTTGGAAATTTACCGCGTCAAGGCTTTTTACGGGCGCTCTTGAGTGGTTCGGAGTTCCGTTTTTGGTTTACATCGGGCTCAATCAAACCGTACTGGGTATAGAGGGAATGCTCTCAAAGCTTACGGTAAGCGTTGCCGTGGTGATACTCAATTATGTGTTCAGCAAAATTTTTGTCTTTAAAAAGAATAAAAGCGCATAGCAATACAATATTGCGGGCAAGCATTTATTGAATTTGTGAATAATATTTTATTTATTTGTAAAATATGCGGTTAAAATTTGAAATTATACATTTAACGTGAATAAAAATACATAAAATTGAAAAAATATAAATATTTATGCATAAAAGGTATTGACATTTGAATAAAATAGATTTATAATGAAGAAAATTCCGAAAGGAGATTATAAAATATGAAAAAAGCATTTAAAATTTTAGCAGTAATTATGGCGTTTGTCATTGTTGGGGCTGTCTTTGCCGCCTGCGGCAAAAAGACGGACGGCGAGCCTTCCGGCGACACGCCGAGCGCAAAGGTAACGGCAAAGGTTATTGACGTTAAGCTTTCAGATGAGCAGTACGCGTTCGCGGTAAACCCCAATGACGAGGAACTTCTTAATTCGGTTAACAAGTTCCTTGCGGAGATTAAGGAAAACGGCAAATTTGACGAAATCGTAAACAACAATTTCGGCGACGCAAAGCCCGTTGAAATTACTTCTGCGGTTGAGGATAAGACAAAAGACCAGCTGGTTGTTGTTACAGAGCCCGGTTTTGCGCCATTTGAATACACAATAGGCGACAAGTTCGCAGGTATTGATATGGAGCTTGCGAAATTGCTTGCCGATTACCTCGGACGCGAGCTTGTAATTAAGGTTATCGACTTTGACTCAATCTTCACAACTCTCAATACAAACGGCGCCGACATAGGTATGGCAGGTATTACGGTAAGCGCCGAGCGTGAAAAACTCGTTAAGTTCTCCGATACATATTTTAACGCCTCGCAGAAACTCATAGTTAAGAGCACCGATACTAAATTTGATAACTGCAAGACGGTTCAGGAAGTATCCGCTCTTCTTAAAGAGCTCCCGGAAACGGTTAAAATCGGCGTTCAGACAGGCACTACGGGAAATTCTTATGTTGACGGAAGCGAGGACCTCGGTTTTGACGGCCTTACGGCAAAATCGGTAGGCTACACAAACGGCTCTCTCGCGGTAACGGCTATGCTTAACGGCGATGTTGACTACGTTATCATTGATGAAGCTCCGGCAGAACGCATTACAAAAGCAATCAACGCGTTGCAGTAAGATTATTTAATTTTGTGAAAGCGCTACCCCGTTTATTTAACGAACGGGGTAGTTTACAATTATTTTGGAATTTAAGTGTGAAAATACGCAGAAAGGAGCGGTACGGGAACCTGCGGAAAATGTTATTTTCGGTTTTCTGTGTTAAACTTGTACCGAGCGGCAATCTAAATGGGAAATTTTGAAGCTAAATGGGAGGCTTTTTTAAGAGCGTTTGTCGATTACGGCGGCTACCGAATGGTACTTGAGGGCTTGCGGAACACAATTATCATAGCCGTTTTGGGCTTGATAATAGGTATATTTATAGGAGTGGTCATAGCCTCGGTTGAGGTTATGCCGAAATACAAGGTAATTCCCCGCGTACTCGACAAAATCTGTCAGGTTTATGTTGCGTTTTTCAGGGGTACGCCGCTGGTCGTTCAGCTGTTGGTCGGTTATTATGTAATCCGTCCGCTGCTCGGGCTGCATATTTCGGCGTTAGGGTCGTGTATTATAATTTACGGTATGAACAGCGGCGCGTATGTATCCGAAATAATGAGAGGCGGCATCAATTCCGTTGACCCCGGTCAAATGGAGGGCGGACGCTCCGTCGGAATGAGTTATTTGACTACGATGACAAAAATAGTTATTCCGCAGGCGGTAAAGAATATTCTTCCCACGCTCGGAAACGAATTTATAGCCCTTATTAAGGATACTTCAATAGTCAGCTTTGTAGGCGCGAACGACCTTTACGTCGCGTTTAAATACATAGGTACAAACAACTATGAATTTATGATTCCGTATCTTGTTATGGCGCTGATTTATATTGTAATAGTTTTGATAATAACGCTGTGCATTAAGCTTATGGAACGGAGGCTGAGAAGAAGTGACAGATAACGGGAAAAAATTGATAGAGGTCGTTGATTTGCACAAATCCTTCGGCGACAATGAGGTTCTTAAAGGGATTGACATCACAATAAACAAAGGCGATAAAGTCGTTGTTATCGGGCCGTCGGGTTCCGGCAAAAGCACATTTCTGCGCTGTCTTAACTGTATGGAGGACGCAACCTCCGGTAAAATACTGTACCATGGCGTGGATATTACCGATATGAAGGTCGACATAAACGTTCACCGCCAGAAGATGGGAATGGTTTTTCAGCATTTTAACCTTTTCAACAATAAGACTATTCTTGAAAACATAATGCTCTCGCCTGTGCTTGTTGCGAAGAAGGAGAATAAAAAGCTCAGCCGCGCGCAGAGAAAATCCTCAAAAGAAATCAAAGAGCAAAAAAGAGAAGAGGCTATGGCGCTGCTTAAGCGCATAGGGCTTGAGGATAAAGCGGACGCTTACCCGTCGCAGCTTTCGGGAGGCCAAAAGCAGAGAGTCGCCATTGTGCGCTCGCTTGCGATGAATCCCGACGTCATTCTTTTTGACGAGCCGACAAGCGCTCTTGACCCTGAAATGGTCGGCGAGGTTCTGGACGTTATGAAAGAGCTTGCCGAGGCGGGAATGACTATGGTTGTCGTTACGCACGAAATGGGCTTTGCGAGAGAAGTCGGCAGCAGAGTCCTCTTTATTGACGACGGTAAAATTTTGGAAGAAGGCTCTCCCGAGCAGATTTTCGGCAATCCGCAAAACGCGAGGCTTAGAGATTTTCTTTCTAAGGTGTTGTGATTTGATTTAACATATGATAAAATGCGGTAATTTTGCCGCATTTCAGCTTGTAGAAAAAAGTATGCGTTACCAAGCATATGCACAAAATGGATAAGATTATGGGGAACCCCCGGCGAGGGGTGCGGGTCGCCGGGGGCGACCTTTGCGTCAACGAGGCAAAAGCACCGACCGAGCCGACAGGCGAGAATCCCCACCGAAAAACAGTCCACTGGACTGTTTTTCGCCCCTCCTGTGCTCTTTTAAAGCACAAGAATTTCGCAGCCTGCGGGCTGCGATGAGGGCGTTGCCCCTCAACCCCACCGCCTTTTGAAAAAGGCGGGCGAAAACTTTTAGTTATTTTGCTATCGCAAAACAATTTATCGACAGACTAAAATGCGGTAATTTTGCCGCATTTTTCTTTTCTTGACAAACAGAGTAAAAAATAGGATAATATTAAAAATATAGAATTTGTTTAAGGTATATCGGAAAGGTGAAAAATATGGAAAACGCCGAGGTAAAAAAGAAAATCGTTTTGAGCGCAATTCAGCCGACGGGTACGCCGACGCTTGGGAACTATTTGGGCGCCCTGAAAAATTGGAAGGATATGTCGGAGGGCGATTATAATTGCATTTACGCAGTGGCGGATTTGCATTCCTTGACGGTGCGCCCCGAACCTGCCGATTTACGCAGAAGAACGCTTGAAATGTACGCGGTACTTTTGGCGCTGGGAATCGACCCCGAAAAAAATATTGTGTTCATTCAGAGCCATGTGCCTCAGCACACCCAGCTTGCGTGGATTCTTAACTGCTGTACTCAGTTCGGCGAGGCGGCGAGAATGACTCAGTTTAAGGATAAGAGCGAAAAACACCCCGAAAATGTAAATGTCGGGCTGTTCACATATCCTATTTTAATGGCGGCGGATATTTTGCTTTATCAGACGGATTTTGTGCCCATAGGCGACGACCAAAGGCAGCATCTGGAAATTGCAAGGGATATTGCGGAACGCTTTAATAACGTTTACGGGAATACATTTAAAATTCCCGAGGCGTTTATAGGAAAAATCGGCGCAAGGGTAAAATCACTTCAGGACCCCGCGCAGAAAATGAGTAAATCCGACCCGAATCCCAAGAGCTACATCTCAATGCTCGATGATGACGGCGCCATCGTCAAAAAAATAAAGAGCGCCGTAACGGACTGCGAATCTATTGTAAGATACGGCGAGGGCAAAGACGGAATTAACAATCTTATGGGTATCTATTCCTGCTGTACGGGCAAAACGTTTGACGAGATAGAAAAAGAATTTGACGGCAGAGGATACGGCGATTTCAAATCGGCTGTTGCGCAGGCGGTTGTTGAAGAGCTGCGCCCGTTTAAAACTGAATTTAACAGGCTTATGAACGACAAAGCGTATCTGACGGAGTGCGCGAAAGCAGGCGCCGAAAAGGCGAGCCGTCTGGCATACCGCACACTCGGCAAGGCTATGAAAAAAACAGGGCTTTTTCAGATAGACCGATAAACTGCCGTACAGCGAAAGCAACAGAACAAATCAACGGTTATTTTTTGCGCGTATGTTAAAATCGGCACAGCCCAACGCTGTGCCGATTTAGTTAATTGCGCTTTTGAGATATTCGGCTTTAAAAAAATGTCATTTTTCTGACAGACGGGGATTTTTATGAATATAAAATGCACGCCGTCCGATTTACACGGCGAAATTGATTTAAAAACAAGCGACAGCTCCATAGCTTTTTTGCTTTGCGCGGGAGCCCTTTCAAAAAAAGGCGTGACGCTTTCAAAAATTCAAATTGACGGATTTACCGAAAAATTGCTGAATTCGCTCGAATATATCGGCGCGAATGTCAGCGTAAAAGGGAACAGGGTTACGGTTTCACGGAACAGACTTTTCGGTATGTCAGTAAATTTGAACAGCAAAACGGAATTTTTTGTTTACTGCGCGCTGGCGTCGGTCTGCGAAAAAGGCTTTACGCAGATAACGGGTCTGAGAGGCATTGACCGAAAAACGGTGGATTTAACCGTCAAAACGCTTTCAAAACTTCGCGTGGCCTGCTCTTTTGACGATGATGACGAGCTGATAATCTGGGGAGGAAATGAAATAACGGGCGGAACCGCCGACGCTGAGAATAATCCGCTTTTATTACTGGCGTTGACGGTTATAAGCTGTGAGGCAAGAGAACTCGTTGATATTCATAACGCAGGCCGAGTTGAGAGCGAATTTCCCGATTATATAAAAAATTTCAATTTGCTTAACGGCAAAGCCGAAATACTTAAATAATTTCAAAACGGTTTGTACTGCCGATTTCAGCTTACTTTTTTGCTCGCCCTTTTCAGTTTGACTTTTCAAATGGCCTATGATAGAATAAAATATGTATAATTGTGCCGAATAATGGGATTTGGCGGGAATATTAAGGAGTAGGAAATATTTATGAAAAAATGGTTTTTTAAGTTGTTGCCCGTATTTTTGCTGTGTATAGTCTGTATTGCGTCCGTTATTATAGGACAGTTTTATTTTAATTTTATCGCTCAGCGTATTTATGAGGATAGCGCCAATCATCTTGAAGAAATATACGGACAGGTCAACCGTTCGTTCGGCTCATTTGTAAAAAGAAACTGGGGAATGCTGGACAACTGGGACGGATATATTGAACTCAACGGCGGCGATAAAAGCGAAAAAATTAACGATTACATAAAAAAAGAACAGGAGTTTTGGGGATTTTCAGGGTTTTACTTTATCTCTTCGGATAAGAGCGCTATGTCTTTGGACGGCGCAAAAGCCTCTATGGAGAATCTCGGAGAGGAATGGAATCTGCTTATAGATAACGGCCAAAAAATTATGGCAGGCTACAAGATGCCCGACGGGCAAGACGTGACCGCCTTTGTTATTCCCGTTGCTCATAAGGAATATATGGACTTTGGCTATGACGCCATAGCCATCACATATAACAATCAAGATATGTCAAAATCTCTCAATGTAGACGCTTTTTCGGGAAAAGCGAAATGCTTTGTTATCCATAACAACGGAACGGTACTTCTTTCCACGCAAAAGGGAGGAAACATTTTTTCCAATTACTTGGTTTACCTTAAAGCGAAATCCGGTCTTAATGAAACAGAAATAGCAAAATTGCAGAATGACTGGAAAAACGGTACTTCCGGGCTTTTGCAGTGCGACATAGCAGGGGTCGACAGTTTTATTTTATACCAGTCGGTAGGTTATCAGGATTATATCCTTCTGAGCGTTGTGCCTCAAAGCGTTTTAAGCGCCGGATTCCTCTCTGTGCAGAGGGTGACGATGAATGTCTTACTTATAATTTTTCTGCTGATAGGCGTTATGGCGTTCACCGTTATCCTTGTGAGAAACCGTATGCAGTATCGCAGAAACAAGACCGAGCTCCAGTACAGGGAGCGTATGTTCGACGTACTTTCAAGTACGGTTGAAGATATATTTATAATGCTTGATTCAGAAAATCAGCACGTGGATTACATAAGCCCAAATGTTGAGCGCCTGCTGGGTATTCCCGTGGGCGAGGTTCAGAGCAACATAAAAAGCCTCGCAAAATGCGCTGTTGATTACAATATAATAGTTCCGAAAAACGAGCTGAGCGAAATTCCCCTCAACGGCAATAAATTCTGGGAATGCGAGTATATGCATCAGAATACGGGCGAGCGCCGCTGGTACAGAGTAACTATATACAGTATGAGCATACGAGATGTGAAAAAATACATTGTGGTTATGTCCGACCGTACCGTTGAGCAGCAGATGAACCATCAACTTCAGGAGGCTTTGGACGCGGCAAGAAGTGCTAATGAGGCGAAAAGCAATTTCCTTTCAAATATGTCCCACGATATACGCACGCCTATGAACGCGATAGTAGGGTTTTCCATACTTCTTGAAAAGGACGCCGACCGCCCGGAAAAGGTTAGGGAATACACCCGCAAGATAACGGCGTCAAGTCACCACTTGCTGAGCCTTATTAACGATGTTTTGGATATGAGCAAGATAGAAAGCGGTAAAACCTCTCTTAATATTGACCGTTTTAGTCTGCCTGAGCTACTTGAGGAACTCAATATAATTATTATGCCCCAGGCTAAGGCAAAATCGCAAAACTTTGAAATACACGTTAACGGCGCTCCGCCCGAACAGATTCTCGGAGACAAGCTGAGACTCAATCAAATATTGCTTAATCTTCTTTCCAATGCCGTAAAATATACGCAGGAGGGCGGAAATATTGATTTTTCAATAAGCGAGCTTCCCTCGTCCGCTCCGCAGTACACTAATCTGCGTTTTGTTGTAAAGGACAACGGCATAGGTATGAGCGAAGAATTTCAAAAGATTATTTTCAACCCGTTCAGCCGTGAAATAAGCTCGGTTACCAATACCGTTCAGGGAACGGGGCTCGGTATGGCCATTACAAAGAATCTTGTTGACCTTATGGGCGGAATTATACATCTTGAGAGCGCGCCGGGAAAAGGCAGCGCATTCACGCTGGAGATTTCTCTTGCTCTGCCTGAGCCCGAGCAGGATGAAATGGTATCCCGCAGTAAGGTGACGCGCATACTTGTCGCTGACGATGAAGAGGATATTTGCCTTAACATAAAGGAGCTTATGCGTGACACGGGCGTTGATGTTTCAATAGCTACAAGCGGCGCCGCCGCAGTTGAGGCGGCAGTACGCGCCCATAACGACTCTCAAAGCTTTCACGTTATACTTCTTGACTGGAAAATGCCCGGTATGGACGGCGTTGAAACTGCCCGTAAAATACGGGAACAGGTGGGAGATGACGTACCTATCCTTGTGCTAACTTCTTATGACTGGAGCGATATTGAAACGGAGGCCCGCGAAGCCGGAATAAACGCTTTTATGCCCAAGCCGTTCTTTGTTTCAACGTTCTGGCAGACAATCGAGCCGTTATTTGCCTGTGAAGATACAGAAAAAGAACGCCCCGCAGAAACCGACGCCAAAGTGATGGAAGGCCGTATGTTCCTTGTAGCGGAGGACAATGAGATGAACGCCGAAATACTTACCGAGATGCTTAGAATGGAAGGCGCAAACTGCGAACTCGCCGAAAACGGCGAAAAAGCGGTCGAGATGTTTGAAAAATCAGAGCCGGGGCGTTACGATATGATTTTTATGGACGTGCAGATGCCTGTTATGAACGGTTATGAGGCCACGAAAAAAATACGGGCGTCTTCACACCCTGAAGCTAAGACAATTCCCATAGCGGCAATGACGGCCAATACTTTTTCAGAGGACGTCCGCAACGCGCTTGATTCGGGTATGGACGCGCACCTCGCAAAACCGATAGATATGGAAGCCGTAAAGGAAATTGTGAGACAGCTTTTGAAAAAATCGGATGACACTGACAGCCAAGACACAGACGGAGGAAAAGAGCAGTGAAAAAAAAGATATTAAGCCTTATACTGGCGATTTCAACGATATTTACCCTTACTTCTTGCGGCAAATTGCCCGGTAAAAACGCAAATACCATTACTTTGATAGGCAAAAAAAGCGACCTTGAAAAAAGCTATATGCAAAGTATTTTTAAGCAATATGAGGAATCAACCGGAAATAATCTGGAAATTATTTCTTACGAGGATTCGGAATATGAAACGACTTGCGAGGAAAAATTTTCCAAAGGAGAAGTTCCCGATATATTCCTGCATTTTCACAATTCCGACTTAAAACGCTTTGACGTGGCGGGAAACTTTAAATACTTAAACGACCAAAGCTGGGTAAGCGACCTTACCGACAGCGCAAAAGCATATTGTATGGATGAAAACGGCAATCTGTTGGGTCTGCCGTTCTGGGAGAGCTCTGTTTCGGGCTGTTATTATAACAAAACAATTTTTGACAGTTTAGGGCTTAAACCCGCCACTACTCAGGAGGAGTTTGACGCGCTTTGCGAAGTGCTCGCCGACAGCGGATACACGCCGATATGCTGGCCTGCCGACGGCTGTTCGTGGATGATACAGTTCGGCCTTGACCCTCTGTTCGCCGACAACGCCGATACGCTCAGCAAGATAAATAAAAACGAGATAAAATACGCCGATATTCCCGAAGTTAAAAATATGGTGCAGTGGATAGCGGACGCTGAGAAAAAAGGGTGGTTCGGCACTGATTATCTTAATACCGGATGGTCGGAAATCAGCCCCACAATGGCATCCGGAAAGGCCGTAATGACATTTATATGGGACACGTGGTTTTATACCGATTTGGAAAAAGGAAATAAATATTCGGTTGACGATTTCGCCCTAATGCCTGTTTTTATGGATACTGCGGAAAAGGGTACATATGAGGGCGGCAACCTAAATATGATGATGGTAAACAAAAACAGCGACAAGCTGAATATGGCGCTTGATTTTCTTAACTTCTGCGCCACGGCGGAAAATTATAACAAGGCGTTTGCGGGCATTTCTACGGTGAGCTGTTTTAAAGGTCAGAATACAAATATACAGTCAAAAATGGTGACGGACGCGGCGGCGTCAATAGCCGAAAATGAACGCGTATCCACATCGTCTTCAAGAATAATCGGATACAGCGGCGACGACGCCACAGCCGCTTTTAATCAGCTTTTCCACGGCAAAGTGGATGTGAACGGCTGTGTGAAAATGATGGACGACTGCCGTATAGCGAAAGCAAAAAATCAAGGAATAAAGGAATTTCAGTAAAAGGCGGCGGCAACGCCTAACGCATAATGACGGCGCAAGCCCATTATTGAATAATTTTATATATAAAAAAGCAGCTCCCGTCGGGGGAGCCGCTTTTTTGCTTTTTAAAAGCGAAAGAAAGGAGAATGAAAATGAAATGTCTGTCACTTGGAAGAACTGTATTAAATATACCGCAAATTTATTGAAAAACAATAGATAAACGATGAACATTCTGTAAACAGTTTATCGGCGCATCATAAATTTATTTTTTCAGCTGTTTTAAAATTTGAGTAATTTTAGGCGGCTTGCCGTACATTAAAATCCCCATTCGGTATATAAGAACGGCTACATAACCTATGATGATATTTGACGCTATAAGAATTATTATTGAAATTGCAATGTGCAGCGGCTTTACCGTACTCATTGCGATTCGCGCAAACATAGCCATAGGCGAACAGAACGGGACAAACGACAGAATTTTCATAATGGCTGTGTCGACTTTTCCGGAGGTTATGCTGAAAATCGGCACCATAAACGCGAGAATCATAAGGAAAGTCAGCGGAGTTGTCAGCGTGCCTATATCTTCCATTTTTGAGGCAAGCGAGCCCAGAGCTCCGTAAAGAAAAGCGTAAATCAAAAATCCGAGCACAAAGAAAACCGCCGCGTAGAATATGAGCGAAACAGGCATATCAAAAATGGAGGCTATTATTAAACTGTCCTCCCAGTACGGCGCGTTTATACGGTAACAGGCGACCGCCCACAAAAGAATTATGAGCATCTGCGAAAGGCCGGCGAATCCTGTGCCCAGCACCTTGCCGAAAATCAGGCTGTCGGGTTTTGCGCTTGTAATCAAAAGCTCCATAGCTCTTGAACTCTTTTCCGTCGCAACGCTCTGAGCGATCATTTGGCCATACGCAATTACCGAAATATAGAGCATAAACAGTAAAATATATGTGTAAAAAAAGCTTTGCGACTGGTCCTGACCCACTATTTTGTATTCGGGTACTGCAACGGCCGACTGTATTTCCGTAATTTGGCTATCGGTAAGCCCTAACTCTTTGAGCCGCGTTTCACGGTATTTAACCTGCAAAAGCTCGCTTATAATGTTCGCCGTCTCATCGTAAAGCCCCATATCGTTAACGGAGTAAACATATGTAAGGGGAGAGGTGATAACCACCGACGCGTCAACATTTTCTGCCTTTAAAAGCTCCGCGGCCTCGCCTTCGGTTTTGCAAAGCGTAATTTCGTAAGACGTCATATTTTCTTTTATATATTCTCCCAAATCGCCGGATTGGTCAAATACCGCGACTCTTTCGGGTTCGTCCACGCTTACAGACGGTGATTTTTTGCCGCCCGTAAAACGAGGATAAAAAAGCGCCGCCGTTGTGCCGATAAATAAAATAAGCGTAAGGAAAATAAAAGCTTTGCTTTTTACTATGTTTAAAAATTCAAATCTGAAAATCTTTGTAAACTGTTTCATACGCTGCCCTCCGTGTAATGAATAAATATGTCGGCAAGCGTCGGCTCTTTTACCGCTATTCCGTCAATATCCGGAATATTTTCCGCTGCGAATTTAATAAGCTGTGGCTTGCTTTCCTCATCTTTAAGAATAACTGTAAGTTTGCCGTCAATAACCTCCGCTTTGCTGACAAACGGGAGCGAGGCGTTTAAAACTGCGTTCAAGGCGTTTTCGGTCTCCTGCGTGGATATTTCAAGAATATTTCTTGCGTAGCTCCTCTTTATCTTCTTTATACTTCCCTCAAGTACCGATTTTCCCCCGTTAAGAATGACAATATCGTCGCAAAATTCTTCAATGTAATTCATTTGGTGGCTGGAGAAAAGCACCATTTTACCGTCCGCGATAAGCTCTTTTACAATATTTTTAAGCATTCCGGCATTAACCGGGTCAAGCCCCGAAAAAGGCTCGTCAAGAATAACGATGTCGGGGTTTGCAATGAGCGCCGCGATAAGCTGAATTTTCTGCTGATTGCCTTTTGAGAGAGTGTCAAGCCGAACGTTTTTGTACTGCTCGATTTCAAGCTCTTTAAAATATTTATCGGCGGTATTTCTCGCACTTTTTTTATCGACGCCCTTAAGCTCCGCGAAGTATAAAAGCTGAGTCATTATTTTTTGCTTTGGGTAAAGGCCGCGCTCCTCAGGCAGATAGCCTATTCGTACTTTTTCCGGGTCTATTGCCTCGCCGTCAAGCGTGACAGTGCCGGAATTTGCGCCGAATACCTGCATAATTATGCGAATAAGCGTGGTTTTTCCGGCCCCGTTTCTGCCCAAAATCCCCAGCGCCTTACCGCTCTGGGCAGAAAAAGAAATTCCTTTAAGAACATTCTTTTCGCCAAAGCTTTTGTAAATTTGGTTTACGGTTAAATTCATTTATTTCACTCCTTGTGGGATAAAATTATATACGCGATAAAATAGACGGCGGTGCTGACGCATAAAAACCCGGAAAAATGCCCCGCTTTTTCCAAATCGCCTTTAGCGGCAAAAATAAAGCTCGCGACGGCGGCGCATATTATCATTGTGTAAAAAGACACGGCCATAGAGCGGTTGCGAATCGAAATGAGCCGCTCGTCCTTTTGCGCGGCCTCCTGTTCTTTGCGGTATTTAGGATTTTTAAGCATTACCGCGAGCTTAACAGTGTTAAACACCATAACGGCCGCCGCTCCCGAACCTGCGCCGAAAAAATATGAGGAAGCTTTTGAACCGACTTCGGAAAAATAAAACGCCGCGGAAAAAGCGCCGGTTGTAATGACAAAGCAGTTCAGAAGAGATATAACGATATATTTGATTGATTTATGTTTCATTCCCGTCACCTTCATAAATAAATATTTCCTCAATAGACGCGCCGAAAAACCTCGCTATTTTAAACGCAAGCGTTATTGAGGGGTTATATTTTCCTTTTTCAATGGATATTACAGTCTGCCGGGAAACGCCCAGCGCCTCGCCGAGCTCGTCCTGCCGAAGATTTCGGGATTTTCTTAGCTCCTCTAAACGGTTTTTCAAAGTATCACTCCAAAAAAGTAAAACTTACTTTACATTTATTATATCATTGTATTTTAAAATGTCAAGTATATTTTACATTTTTCCGTTGTAAGACTTTTGTAATAATTATTAAATTGTTGTTACAATTATTGAATTTTTTATATTTTCCTTTATAATCAAAATGATATAAAGGAGAAGTATGATGTCGTTTGTAAAGTCTGAAAAATTTCAGAATACGCTTAAATCTGTGCGCTCGTTTTTTTTGACTACGGAGTGGATGATTATGCTCTGCTGTCTTGCGGCGGTTTTTACAACGCTCGGTCTTCATGTTTACGGCACGCTTGTGTTTGGGTTTATAGTGGCGTTGATTTTTTTGATTAGCGACGATTTTATGGCTACTCTACTGCCTTTTCTTTTGACCTATATGATAGCCATTCACTGTTATGACTCATACAGCACGTTTATTCGGTATAAAATGTTGGCTATTCCGCTTATCTTGTGCCTTTTACTGCATTTCGTTTTCTATTGGAGGCCGATAAAAATTCAGGGCTCTCAGTTCTGGCCCATGATGTTTGTATCTCTTTCAATAATTCTCGGGGGGTTTGGGTTTATTACCGCCCAGGAGTATTGGGCGCCCACATCGCTTTACCATATGGCGGGGCTCGGTTTCGGTATGGCGTTTATGTATTTGCTTTTCTTCGCGAACATCGACGTAAACAAAGATTATTCGCTGATAAATATGGTAACAAAAATAATGGTTATAGCGGGCGCTTTCGGCTCGTTTATAATTTTCTCGTTTTACATTATAAATATAAACAAGGTGCTTGACATTAAAGGCGTATTATTTATGCAGTGGAGAAATAATCTGTCCACTTTCTTAATGATGGTAATGCCTTTCCCGTTTTTGCTCGCGAACCGAAAAAGCTATGCGACAATTTTAGGATTTGTGTATTTTTTCGCTATTCTTTTAACTGGTTCAAGGGGCGGAATGGTTTTCGGCGCGGTCGAGCTCGCAATGTGTATAATAATGTATACGCTGTACGACAAAAGCCGAAGAATAGCTTATCTTTTTATCTGCGGATGTATTTTGTTTGCCGTAATGGTTTTCTTCAGGCAGTTTGTAGAGATATTCGGCTATACGATAAACAGGCTCTTTACGGCGGTTAGCGGGTTCCTGATGGGCGAATCGACGGAAGTGAGGGCAATTCACTGCGCAAGGGGAATAAACGATTTTCTAAATCATCCGCTTTTTGGGACGGGGCTCGGCTATATGGGCAACCGCGACGTACACGAGTCAAAGGAATTTGCGCTTTGCTGGTACCACTGCGAACCGATACAAATCGCGGCGTCCTTCGGCACGGTTGGAATAATTGCGTATGTCGTACAGTTTATCCGCAGGAATATGCTCCTTTGGAGAAAAGTCACTTTGTTCAATATAACTGTGTTTATTTCTTATGCGGGGCTTGAAATGATGTCGCTTGTAAATCCGGGAATTTTCTGTCCTCTTCCCTATCTTTTTCTGATAACTATGTTTTTTGTTATAGTCGAAAAGTGTGATACGGGAGAATATCAGGAAAGAATAAGCATTTTTAAAAGGCGCAGATTACGCCGGGACGATCAAAACCAAAACAGCAAAATCGTAAAAATAAGGTAATTGATGCTTGACTTTTCGGTTAAGTATTGGTATAATTTCTTTCTGCCGAGAAAATCGGCGTCCTTCCCCTTGGGGTGACACACAAGGGGCAAAGTCCATAAGGAGGTGCAAAAGATGTCAAAATACGAATCGGTTTTTGTCTTTTCGGTAGCCGCGGGCGAAGAAAAGGCGGCGGAGCTTAACGAAAAATTCAAGGCTCTTATCGAGGCAAACGGCACTCTTGAAAGCGTTGATGAGTGGGGCAAAAGAAAACTTGCTTACCTTATTGACGATGAGGCAGAGGGTTATTACGTGCTTTACAATTTTGAAAGCGCGGCAGATTTCCCGGCAGAGCTTGACCGTATTGCAAAAATCACTGACGGCGTGCTCCGTTCATTGATTGTCAAGAAGTAATCGGAGGTAGAAGATATGCTTAACTGTGCAGTTATTATGGGCAGGCTTACTGCCACTCCCGAACTTCGTACAACAGGTAGCGGTATTTCCGTTACTTCATTTACCGTTGCGGTTGACCGAGCTTACGTTAAAGCAGGCGAAGAAAAACAGACTGATTTCATTAACGTGGTTGCATGGCGAAACACTGCCGAGTTTATTACGCGTTTCTTTACCAAGGGTCAGATGATTGCGATTCAGGGCTCAATTCAGACCCGCAATTATGAAGATAAAAACGGAAATAAACGCACGGCGGTTGAAATTGTAGCTCAAAACGTTTCGTTCTGCGGTAGCAAGAGCGAGAGCGGCGGTAATTACGCTCAGCCGCAGGCGGCGCCTGCAGTTTCTTACCAAAGCGCAGACGCAGGCAGCTTTTCGGTTTTACCCGATGATTCTCAGGGATTCCCTTTCGGCTCAGATGACGACGAGGGGCTTCCGTTTTGATTTATTTTAATAGGAGGAACATATAATGGCTTACGAAAAAGGTGCCAGACCTATGAGAAAAGCACGTAAAAAAGTTTGTGCTTTTTGCGTAGAAAAGGTTGATAAAATTGATTATAAAGACGCCGCAAAGCTTCGTCGTTACACTTCAGACCGTGCGAAAATACTTCCTCGCCGTGTAACGGGTACTTGCGCGTACCACCAAAGAGAGCTTACAACGGCGATTAAGAGAGCAAGGCAGATAGCTCTTCTTCCCTACACAAACGACTGATAAACACTAAAAGCGGGCAGTTTCAGCCCGCTTTTTTATACTGTTATACCGTTATCTTGTCGAACAGCTCTTGGGCTGTCTTTTTGGCGTTTTCAACGTCGCTGTAAGGCAGAAGCAGGCGGCAGGCTTTGCGGCGGGCGTCTCTGCCCTCGTAAACGCAGGAAACGGCGTTTTCCAAATATGTATTTTCCGCTTCAAGCAAAAGCGAGCATTTGCGCTTGACCTCTTTTGGCGCAAGCGTGAATTTTTCCGTGTTTATTCTGTAAGACGGAGCGAACGGCAGAGGGTGATTTTCATCTGAGCGGACAATAGCAAAGCCGCTTTGCGGAAGCAATATCATCTGCGGAATCGTGCGGTGGAATAAATCGGGAATCAGGATAAATTCCTCGCGTTCGTCTAAAAGCCTGTCGCGGACTATCCCTGCGATTATTGCCGAGGAAAACGCCGCCTCGTCTTCAAGCTCGATAACGGTTTCAAAATTTTCAAACACCGTATTCCAAATGGTATGATAGCCTAAGGGAGTTACCGCGGAAAGAAATTTTACGGATGGTCTGCCCTTTCTGATGTTTAAAGGCAATTTTTTTAGGATTCTTTTAAGCGCGTTTACAAGTCTTTCATCGACAATATAATCCGCCAAAAGGGAATTGCGGTTTTCCTTGCAGACGTTCGCAAGATTTAAAAGGGAAACAGCTTTTTTATACTGCTTTTTTTCGGCGGAATAGTATTCCGCAAGCTGAATTTTGTCATCCTGCGGGATTTTTCTGTTCTTTGAAAATACAATCTCATTTTCGCAAATTCCCGGGGACACGGGGCATACTCTGCTGTACGGGGAGTCGGCAAGAATGTAGGTGTCAAAATTTTTAACGTAAATTCCGTTGGGCGTATCGTCGTAAAACGGGGAATATATAACGGCGCTGTACCCGTTTAAGCGTTTCAGGATTTCGTCAAAAAAGACAGACCTTTCAAAATCCGTACCGTCGGGTATTATGTAAAATTTACTTTCGGGGTATTTTTCGCAAAAAAATTTCATATTGCACAAAAGCCCCGACGCTGTCAGGACGGATGAATAATACTTTTCCAAAAAAATCACCTCGTTTTATATTATTCGCTCCGCCGTTATTTGTTAATTTATTGACTTTTTGGGCAGACTAATGTATAATAGCCACTGCGGTGCTCAAAATAAAAGATTTTGAGCGCAACGGGAACAGTGTATCATACCCGCTTTGCAGATATGATATAAATATATTCGATTTTTTATAAGGAGTGTATCTATTATGCCATTGGTAACAACAAAAGAAATGTTCAAAAAGGCGTATGAGGGCGGTTATGCCATAGGCGCTTTTAACGTAAACAATATGGAGATTATACAGGGAATTACAAGAGCCGCCAAAAAGCTCAACGCTCCCGTAATTCTTCAGTGCTCGTCCGGCGCAAGAAAATATGCCTCTCACGATTACCTTGTAGCTATGGTTAAGGCGGCCGCAGATGAAACGGGTCTTCCCATTGCTCTTCACCTTGACCACGGCCCCGACTTTGAAACCTGCAAAGCCTGCGTTGACGGCGGATTTACATCGGTTATGATTGACGGTAGTTCTCATCCTTATGAAGAAAATATCGCTCTTACAAAAAAGGTCGTTGAATATGCGCACGCTCACGGCGTAGTTGTTGAGGGTGAGCTTGGCACGCTTGCCGGCATAGAGGACGACGTTGTAGTTGAATCCGGCAACGAATCCTACACAAAGCCCGAGCAGGTTGAGGATTTTGTCACAAGAACGGGCGTTGACTCGCTGGCTATCGCTATCGGTACGTCGCACGGCGCGTATAAATTCAAGCCCGGTCAAAAGCCGCAGCTGCGTTTTGATATTCTTGAGGAGGTTGAGAAAAGACTTCCGGGTTTCCCCATAGTTCTTCACGGCGCAAGCTCAGTTAATCAGGACCATATCAAAATGATTAACGAATTTGGCGGCGAAATGCCCGACGCAATCGGTATCCCAGAGGATATGCTCAGAAAGGCATCTTCAATGGCGGTCTGCAAGATAAATGTTGACTCTGATATTCGCATTGCGATGACCGCCGCTCTCCGCAAGCACTTTGCCGAAAATCCGAAGGATTTTGACCCCAGAAAGTACCTTACCCCCGCGAGGGACGCTATTGAGGCGGTCGTTGCGCATAAAATTGAGACTGTTCTCGGCTGTAAGGATAAAGCATAATTTGAATAAAACAAAAAACAAAGCCGTTTGCTCTATATACAGCAAACGGCTTTTAATCGTTATATTTTTATTTATGATTCCCGAATTTCACGTATTCCGCAAATAATTCTGAAAACGGTAAAGGCTATTATCCCAACAGTCAGTGCCGTCTCCATAAAGCTCAAAAGTCTGAGCGCCTTTGACATATTTATTATTGTAGCAACATCGCTTGCCATTTTTATTCCTCCGTAGTAATAAGAACTCCGTGCGCAATGCCGGGTATGCTTTCGCCCTGAAGGTTAGACGTGAGAGAGAGAAGTGCTCCCGTGCCTACAAACAGGACTTTTTTAAGCTCGCCGTTAATCATTCTTTTCATAATGTTTGAATTGAGTACTGCCGCCGAACAGCCGCACCCCGAACCGCCTGCGTGCACGTCCTGGTTTTCAATATCGTAAATAATCAGGCCGCAGTCGTCGTGTACCGAGGAGATGTCGATGTTTTCATCTTTCATCAAGAGCTCGATCAAAAGGTCTTTGCCCACTTTGCCGAGGTCCCCCGTTAAAATTAAATCGTAATCCGACGGCCTTGTGTTCGTGTCCTTTAAGAATCGGGATATGGTATCCGCCGCGGCAGGAGCCATAGCCGCGCCCATATTATTTGGGTCTTTAATGTCGAGGTCGATTATTTTACCGAAAATAGCGGCGCCGATACTCGGCGTATTTTTTTTATGCTCCGAAAGGTAACAGGCGCCTGCGGCGGTTGCCGTTCTCTGCGCGGTCGGCGTTCTCTGGCCGCCGTATTCAAGCGGCATTCTGAACTGCCTTTCGGCAGACGCGAAATGCGAGGACGTAGTGACGACCGCGTTTTGCATAGCGCCCGAATCCACAAGGGTCGAACCGAGCGCTAAAGACAGAGCCATTGTAGAGCAAGCGCCGTAAAGCCCTAAAAACGGGATATTCATTTCTTTGATTCCGAAGGTAGTGCCTATACATTGATTGAGCAAATCGCCGCCCATTATAATGTCAACATTATCAGTACAGGCGTTTGCCTTGGCGATTGCCCTTGTGACGGCTTCACGCTGTAAAGCGCTTTCCGCTTTTTCAAATGATGCGCTGTCGTTGATTGTATCGTCGCTGAAAATATAGTCAAAATCCTCAGCTATGGGCCCTTCGCCCTCGGTTTTGCCGACAACGGCGCTGTAACCGCAAATCGACGGTTTTGAATTTAATAAATAAGTTTGTTTACCGATTTTTTCTGCCATTTTTACCACCCTTTTAAGACTATTTTTATCGAACATTTTTAAAATATCCGAAAAAAATTCAGACAAAATATGACAAAAAAATAAAAATATGTTAATATGTTGTGGGTGTTAAAAATGCTGAATAATTTTATTTCATACTTGATTTTCGGTAATCACTGTAAATATTGCGGAGAATTGATAAATTTCGGCGAAAGTCTCTGCCTCAGATGTAAAAACGATTTACCGAGAATTACCGGCGAAAAATGCTTGTTTTGCGGGGCGGGCAAGGAGCGGTGCAGGTGTAAAAAGGCAAAAATGAAATATGACGGTGTTTGCGCTCCGTTTTATTACGAAAAAACTGTTGAAACCGCAATCCGACGGTATAAATTCGCCGACAAGCCGTATATTGCGAAAACGCTGGCGGAGGATTTAGCTGAAACGGTTAAAAATGATTTTGGCCAAATAAAATTTGATTTTATTGACTACGTCCCGTTCAGTGAAAGTCAAAAAGCTAAAAGAGAGTATAACCCGGCGCAAAATTTAGCGGCGGAATTGTCCAAAATTCTCGGCATTCCCGTTTGCCATGTGCTTGTAAAGCCTTTTGAAACGCAAACACAGCACACTTCGGGCGCGCTTTACCGGCGCGGCAATGTTGCGGGCGCGTACGATGTTGCCTCAAATACGGATTTAACGGGTAAAACGGTTTTGCTTGTGGACGACATTAAAACAACGGGCTCAACGCTTAACGAATGCGCAAGAGTATTGAAAATCGCGGGAGCGAAAGGAGTCTACTGCGCCGTGGCGGCGCTGACAGCCGTACAAAGGGAAGAACATCAAAAAGAAACCCCTGAACTTTAAAGTCAGGGGTTTTTATGATAAACGCTTTTACGGTTGGCGCAAAACGGCGCGTGTAATTTTATTTATTTGCGCGAGGAATATCTCGGCAATATTTTTCGTTGATTTCCTTTAACGTATCCATATTGCTTTCAATATCCTCAACTAATTTTAACTGATTTCTGCATCTGTCTAAATTATGCTCGGGATATGCAGTCCTGAAATATGTATCGCCGTTTAAATAATCGGTCAAAAACCGCATTCCGCACTCAAGAGTCAAAAGCTTTGCGGAAAACGGCAGATATTCTTTTTCTGTTTCGGTCAGCGCTTGGCCTGCTGATGAAAGAAAGCCCGAGGTAAACGCCTCGTAAAGAGCTAAATCAATGCCGACATTGTCCGTATTCGGGTCGTCTTCGGCGGTTTTATTGGCGCCGGACCTTATGCAGTCGCCGAAATCGTAGAGAGAAAGCCCCGTCATAACGGTGTCAAGGTCAATAACGCAGATGCCCTCGTTCGTCTTTTCATCAAACAAAATGTTGTTTATTTTTGTGTCGTTATGGGTAACTCGCAGCGGAATAAGGCCGGCCTCGGATAAGTCCGTTAAAACGCTGGCGTCGCTTTGGCGCGCAAGTATAAATTCGACTTCTTTCTGCACCTTGCAAAGCCTGCCGGCTTTGTTGAGGCTGACAGCCTGTTTGAATGCGTCAAGCCGTTTTGGAGTGTTGTGAAAATCAGGGATAGTTTCATAAAGAGCCGAAGTGTCGAAACTGCTCAGAATATTTATAAATTCGCCGAAAGCCCTGCCGGCCTCGCAGAATATATCGGCATTGTCAATGGTGTTGCAGGTAAAAGCATTGTCAATAAAATTGTAAATGCGCCAGCAGTTGCCGTTTTCGTCCGTAAAGCAGTATTCGCCGTCGTCGCACTGCAAAAACTCAAGCGTTCTGCGGCTGCCGTCAATACCCTTGAGCGAATAGTGCTTTTTAATGTGCTCGGTAATGTCTATTATATTTTTCATAAGACCGGCGGGATTTGTAAAAACATCAGTGTTTATTTTTTGCAGTATATATTTGTCGGCGTGACCGTCGTTGTTAAATTCAAGAAAAAAAGTGCCGTTAATATTTCCGTTTCCGTATCGGCGAAAATCGGTTAACTCGCCTGAAATGCCGAATTTTAACGATATTATATCCATATCCAAGTTTAAATCTTGATTCTCCATACTGTTCCTCCGAAAAGAATTAAACATATTATATAATTCGGCGGTATTTAAGTCAATAATAAAAATGTAGAATAACAAAAGGTTAAATTGTGTAATTTTTCTATTTACATAATTGTTAATTTAATGTAGAATATAATGGAAATTTAATACAAAGTTTTAAACCTCGGAGGTGTTTTTTTGGAAATCAAATATAAAAGAATCCTTTTGAAGTTAAGCGGCGAAGTTCTTGCGGGCGAAAAAGGCCACGGCTTTGATTTTGACGTTATGAACAGCGTCTGCACGTCCGTTAAGCATTTAGTCGATTTGGGCGTTCAGGTAGCCGTTGTTGTCGGCGGAGGAAATTTTTGGAGAGGCAGGTCCAGCGGAGATATGGACAGGACAACGGCAGACCATATAGGTATGCTCGCAACTGTTATGAATTCGCTCGCTCTTGCCGACACGCTTAAATCCCTTGGCGTTGAGGCGGTCGTTCAAACCGCGATTGATATGGTAAGAATTGCGGAACCGTTTAAAAAAGACAGAGCGGTAGCCCATCTTGAAAACGGCAGAACAGTGATTTTCGGCTGCGGAACGGGGAGTCCGTTTTTCTCAACCGACACGGGCGCCGCGCTGCGCGCAGCGGAGATAGACGCGGATATAATTTTTAAAGCTACAAATGTTGACGGAGTCTATGATAAAGACCCGAACAAATTTGCCGACGCCGTTAAATTCGATGTTGTTAAACAGCAGGATATTTTAAGCAAAGGGCTTAAGGTTATGGACGGCACAGCCGCCTCTCTTTGCAGGGATAACGGAATACCGATTCTGGTGTTTAACCTTAACGAGCCTGAAAATATGGTTAAAGCGGCGCTTGGCGAGACAATAGGAACACTTTGTACGGAGGAATAATTTATGGAAAAAGTTTTTGAACAAATGAAAGAAAAAATGGAAAAATCTCTTGCGGCGTTAGAGCGCGAGTATGCCGGTATGCGCGCAGGGCGCGCTTCCGCCGCCGTGCTTGACAAAATAGTCGTGGACTATTACGGCGTTCCGACTCCCGTTCAGCAGATGGCCGCCGTTTCGGTTCAGGAGGGCAGAATACTTGTTATTCAACCGTGGGACGTCTCAACAATCAAACCCATTGAAAAGGCAATTCAGGCTTCGGACATCGGCATTAACCCTATGAATGACGGCAGGGTTATTAGGCTTAACTTTCCTCCTCTCACTGAGGAACGCAGAAAAGAAATGTCAAAAAACGTCAGGGCTATGGGCGAGGAATGCAAAGTTAAGATACGCAATATCCGCCGCGACGCCATAGACCAAATAAAGGCTCTTAAAAAATCTTCCGAAATTACCGAGGACGATCAAAAGGACGCGGAGACAAAAATCCAGAAGATTACCGATGATTTCGCGAAGAAAACAGACGAGGCGTCGTCTGAGAAAGAGAAAGAAATTATGGAGATATAATATTTAAGGGTAGCCTTAACAAAGCTGCCCTTAAATGTGTTTAAAACAAATATGGATAAAAACAATCTTCCCGAATTTTCCGTTCTGCCGGAGCATATCGGAATTATTATGGACGGCAACGGCAGGTGGGCGAAACAACGAAATCTGCCTCGCTACAAGGGCCATATTGAGGGCGCGAAAACTTTTCGCAAAATAGGCGAATTTGCCGCCGATATAGGCATTAAATGTCTCACCTTTTACGCCTTTTCAACTGAAAATTGGAAAAGACCTCAGGAAGAGGTTAACGCTATTATGGAGCTTTTCCGTGAATATCTCCGTGAAGCGGACGAACGCTCCGCCGAAAACGAAGAGAAGGGCATTACTCTGAGGTTTATCGGCGATAAAAACGGAATCCCCGAAGATATTGCCAATCTTATGGACCATATTGAGAAAATCAGCAGCGACAAGTCGAAGGTTATTCTTAATATCGCTATAAATTACGGCGGCAGGCACGAAATTGCGCAGGCAGTGCGCGCAATAGCCGAAAAAGTTAAAAACGGCGAAATGAATGTGGACGACATTGATGAAAATGCAATTTCCGAGCACCTTTACACTAAAGGTATGCCCGATCCGGACTTAATAATCCGCCCAAGCGGAGAGTGCAGGCTCTCAAATTTTCTGACGTATCAGTCGGCTTATTCGGAGCTTTGGTTCTCCGACGTTTTGTGGCCGGATTTTAAGGAAGAAGATTTGGTCGCCGCCCTGCGCGAATTTGAGCGGCGCAACCGAAGATTCGGCGGAGTGTAAATTTAAATACTGAGAGAGGATATATATTCTGCTATGAAGAAGAAAGTATTTGCCGGTATTCTCTGCGCGGCCGCGGGAATTGCCGTAATCGCGCTGCGAGGCGTTGCGCCGTGGCTGTTTCCGCTTGCCGCCGCCATAGTCAGCATTATGGCGACATATGAAATAAACCACGCGCTCGGAATAAAAAATAAAATCGTAAAATTTCTGACGGGAGCGGTTAGCTTTGCTATTCCAATGTGTTTCGGGTTCAGAACACAGCTTTTAGCTCTCGGCGAAAAGCTGGGGTTATCCTTAAAACCGTCTTATTTACTTATGCTTTACGCCGTTTTGTGCTTTACCGTTATGATTTTTGATTTTGATAACATAAGGTTTCAGGATATGGCGTCGGTTATCGTTTCCTCCTGCGGTATTCCGTTTTCAATAACAGTTTTGCTTTACTGTAACGAAATAGATAAAATGTTTCCTAACGCAGGGTATGGCAGGCATCACGGGCTTTTCTTTATTCTTTATGTGATGTTCTGCGCTTGGCTTACCGATTCTTTTGCATATTTCACGGGCAGTTTTTGCGGAAAGCATAAGCTTTGCCCGAAAATAAGCCCCAAAAAGACGGTTGAGGGGGCTGTCGGCGGAGTTATCGGCGGAATCGCAAGCACGCTGATTTTGTACGCTGTATTTGACAATCTTATATTTGATGAGCCTCACAGAAAGTATTTGTCGGTAGCGCTTGTTTCGGCTGTGCTCTGCGTTATCGGTATGTTCGGCGACCTCACGTTTTCGGCGCTTAAAAGGAACTGCGGCGTTAAGGATTTCAGCAATTTGGTTCCTGAACACGGCGGAGTGATGGATCGCTTTGACAGCGAGGTGTTTGTACTTATCGCTTTTTACTCTATCATAAATATTTTTGGAGTGGTATTTTAATGGCCGCGAAAAATTTAAGTATTTTAGGTTCTACGGGTTCAATAGGTACGCAGAGCCTTGAAATTGCGGAGAAGTGCGGCTTTAAGGTGTCCGCACTTTCGGCATATTCTAATGTAGATATAATAGAGGGGCAAATCCGCAAATTTAAGCCCCGCATTGCCGCTTTGGTTGATAAGAATGCGGCCTCTGAGCTCAAGACGCGCGTTGCGGATACCGATACGAAAATTTTGTCCGGGCTTAAAGGAGTCTGCGAATGCGCTGCCTTTCCGCAAGCGGACACGGTAATTAACGGCATTGTGGGAATGGCGGGCTTAAGGCCCACGCTTACCGCCGTTGACTGCGGAAAAACGGTTGCGCTTGCCAATAAGGAAACACTTGTCGCGGGCGGCAGGATAGTAATGAGCAGGGCAAAGGAAAAGGGCGTTCGGATTTTGCCCGTTGACTCAGAACATTCAGCGATTTTTCAATGTCTTCAGGGAAAGCCGTCAAATAAGGCCGTCAAAAAACTGATTTTGACAGCGTCGGGAGGTCCGTTTTTCGGCAAAACGAGAGATGAGCTGAAATCCGTGACGGTGCAGGACGCGCTTAAACACCCCAACTGGTCGATGGGCGCAAAAATTACCATCGACTCCGCTACTATGATGAACAAGGGTTTGGAAATTATTGAAGCGGCGTTCCTTTTCGGCATTGCCCCGTCAAAAATAGACGTTGTTGTGCATAGGGAGAGTATAATTCATTCGGCAGTTGAGTATGATGATAATGCGGTAATTGCGCAGTTAGGCGTTCCCGATATGAAAATACCGATTCAATACGCGCTCACTTACCCCGAAAGATATGACGCCCCTACAAAGGAACTCGACTTAACTGAAATAGGTAATTTGTCTTTTTATAGGCCTGACTGTGAAACATTTAAGCTTATTGATGTCTGCAAGCGGGCGTTTATGAAAGGCGGTGTGGCGCCTGCGTTTGCAAACAGCGCGAACGAACAGGCGAACCTTATGTTCCGTGAGGGAAAAATCGGATTTTTAGACATAGGCGATTTAGTTGAAAAGGCGTCTTCACTTGCGCCGGACATTCAGAATTATACTCTTGAGGATGTTGAAAACGCGGATAAACTTGCGAGGGAAACGGTTATAAAATACGCACAGAAACGGTGATTTTTTTGGAAATTTTTTCAAAGGTTTGGCCATATTTGGTGGCAATATTGTTTTTCGGATTTTTAATAGCGTCTCACGAGCTGGGGCATTTTTCGTTTGCCAAGCTTTTCAAGGTAACGGTAAATGAATTTTCTCTCGGAATGGGTCCCGCAATATTTAAACGCCGAAAAAACGGCACGACTTACGCATTGCGCGTTCTGCCGATAGGCGGTTTTGTGAGTATGGAGGGCGAAGACGAGGACAGCGATGACGAAAACGCTTTTAACCGTAAAAAGGTTTGGCAGAAAATAATAATAGTTGCCGCGGGCGCTCTCACAAATCTTTTGGTAGGGCTGATTCTTGTCGCCGTTGTGCTTTCAATGGAAAACCTTATAGGGACAAATAAAATAATTGATTTTTACGACGGCGCGTCAAGCAAGCAGACCGGGCTTAAGGTAAACGATGAAATTTTGTCTATTGACGGCCACAGGGTTTTTTCGGATATGGACATTTCATTCCTTATGACGCGTTCCGACGACGGCGTTTTTGATATGACGGTGCGCCGTGACGGCAAAAAAACCGAGCTTAAAGACGTCACATTTAAATGCCAAAAAGAAGATAAATATACGTTGATAGAATACGATTTTGTTATTTTGGGCGAAGAGCCGACCGCGCTGAATGTTTTGAAAAATTCGTTCAAGCGCTCAGTTTCAATAGTGCGGATAGTTTGGCTGAGCCTTTTTGACTTGGTAACGGGCAAATATGGGCTTACCGATTTATCGGGCCCCGTGGGTACGGTAAATGTTATTGCGGATGCAACGCAAAACGCGGTTAGCGGTAAGGACGGGTTAAAATCCGCGCTTGAGATGATGGCGCTTATCTCAATAAATATAGGCGTTTTCAATCTGTTTCCGCTCCCCGCGCTTGACGGCGGCAGACTTTTCTTCCTCATTATTGAGGGAATCCGCAGAAAACCGATTAACCCGAAATATGAGGGATTTGTCCATGCAACGGGGCTTGTACTGCTTTTGGGGCTGATGCTCGTTGTGACATTCAACGATATTTTGACAATAGTAAGGGGGCACGCCGCGTGATAGAGAGAAGAAAGGCGAGAACGGTGAAAATCGGCAATATTTCAATAGGCGGAGATAACCCGATTACCGTTCAGTCAATGCTGAATGTTCCCGCGGACGATATAGAGGGGAACGTTAAACAGGCAATAGAGCTTGAAAAAGCGGGGTGTGAAATTGTACGGCTGACAGTTCCAGACTCCGCCGCCGCAAAAACGCTTTACGCCGTTAAAGAGGCCGTAAAAATTCCCGTTGTTGCAGATATACATTTTGATTACCGATGCGCGCTTGAAAGTATTGCGGCAGGCGCGGATAAAATACGCATAAATCCCGGTAATATAGGCGATGAAAGTAAAGTTAAAACCGTTGCCGACGCCTGCCGTCTTCAAGGCGTTCCTATAAGGATAGGCGTAAATTCGGGTTCGCTTGAAAAGGATATTTTGGCGAAATACGGTTCGCCCACGCCGCAAGCCCTTTGCGAGAGCGCGCTTTACCATATTTCTCTTCTTGAAAAATTTGATTTTAACGATATTGTAGTTTCAATCAAGTCGTCGGACGTTCAGCGAATGGTTGCGTCATACAAAATGCTGGCGCAAAAATGCGATTATCCGCTCCATTTGGGCGTAACGGAGGCCGGCACGCACAATATGGCGCTCATTAAATCGAGCATAGGAATAGGCTCTTTACTTCTTGACGGCATCGGCGATACGATACGCGTTTCAATGACGGATGACCCTGTCAAGGAAGTCAAAGCGGGGTTTGACATATTAAAGGGAGCGGGTATTAAAACCGACTGTGTAAGGCTTGTTTCCTGCCCCACCTGCGGACGGACTAAAATAGACCTTATTTCTTTGGCAAATCAGGTTGAAAGCGCTTTGGAAAACTGCAAAAAACATATTACGGTCGCGGTAATGGGGTGCGTTGTGAACGGCCCGGGAGAAGCTAAGGAAGCCGACATCGGCATTGCCGGCGGCGACGGGTGCGCGGTTTTGTTTAAGCACGGCGAGGTGCTTAGAAAAGTCAGCGAGGAAAATATTGTATCGGAGCTTTTGAAAGAGATAGACAGGATGTAGCAATTATGACATTGTTCAAAGATTTATTCGGCGAAAAATTTAATACAGACGAATATTTGGATATAGCGTTTTCGGAAATTATTTCTATGAAAACCGAGGAAAACAAAGCGATTTTTTACATAAATCCGTATAGAGAAATAGATGAAACAAGAATTTCGCAAATTGAATCCGAGGTATCAAAAAATGTCGGCGTTACGGTAAAACTCGTCATTAAAAACGAGAGAAAGGGATTTCTTATTTCTTATATGGATACGGTTGTTTCCGTACTTCGGGACAGAATAACCGTCGCCAACGGATATTTTAACGGCGCCGAATATTCCTTAAACGGCAATGAAATAAAAATTCGCCTGAAAAAAGGCGGCAAGGAAATTCTTGAAAACGCAAAATGCCAAAAGGAAGCTGAAAAAATAATCAAGGGGATATACGGCTTTGAGTCCGTTGTCACCTTTTCGGAAGATGAAACCTTTGACTCGCAGTCGGCGCTTGATTCAATGCAGAAAAAGGCCGATGAGGAGTACAAAAGAGAGCGTAATATTCCCGATTTACCTGAACGCTCTGAAGACGGTACGCCGAAAAAGCATATTTTAATAGAGGGATTTCCGCTTTACTTTGAAACTCTTAAACCCCTTTACGGCAATTTGATAAGGTATAAAAACATCGTAAAACTTCGGGAAATAAATATTGAAAGCGGCGCAGTCACCGTTTGGGGAAGAGTTTTCGGGATTGACGTAAGGCTTACCCGCGACAAACGCAATTCAATAATCACGTTTAATATTACGGACGATGATTATTCTTACAGTGTAAAGATTTTTGAAGACAAAGAAAAGGCGCAAAATCTTATAGACCACCTTTCCGAGGATATGACCGTTTTAATCTACGGAAGGGTAACTTATGACAAATTTACGGGTGAAAACATTATTTCCGCAACGTCGGTAAATTCGGTCGTGAAAATTAAAAAACAGGACAACGCAGAGAAAAAGCGCGTTGAACTGCATTTACATACAAATATGTCGCAGATGGACGGAATGACCGACGCGGGCAAGCTCGTAAAACGGGCGGCGTCTTGGGGACACACCGCTATTGCGATAACGGATCACGGCAACGTGCAGGGTTATCCCGACGCTATGAACGCGGCTGAAAAGCTGGCAAAAGACGGTAAAGAGATAAAAATAATTTACGGCGTTGAGGGGTACCTTGTGGACGATGTTGGCAACCCGAATGTCTCGTATAAGGATTTGCCCAGCTACCACATAATAATTCTTGTTAAGAATAAAACCGGGCTTAAAAATCTTTACAAGCTTATTTCAACATCTAACATAGATTACTTTTACAAAAGGCCGAGGATGCCGCGTTCAAAGATAAACGAGTTTAGAGAGGGGCTTATTATCGGTTCCGCCTGCGAGGCGGGGGAACTTTACAGAAGTATCGTTTTCGGCGACCCTGAAGAGAAAACAAGAAAAATCGCCGAATTTTACGATTATCTTGAAATTCAGCCGAACGGTAACAATCAGTTTATGATTCGTTCCGATGACCCAAGGTACGCTCACATTAAAACCTTTGCCGATATTGAAGAGATAAACAGAAAAATCATTACCTTGGCGGATTCCCTCGGCAAGCTCACCGTAGCTACCGGCGATGTTCACTTTATGGACCCGGAGGACGCGGTTTACCGCGCGGTTTTAATGTCGGGTCAAGGGTTTAAGGACGCGGATAATCAAGCGCCGCTCTATTTTAAGACAACGGATGAAATGCTTGAGGAATTTTCATATCTCGGCAAGGACACAGCTTATGAAGTCGTTGTTGAAAATACAAATAAAATCGCCGATATGATTGAATATGTCCGCCCCGTTCCGAAAGGAACGTTTCAGCCGTCAATAGAGGGCAGTGAGGAGGAACTGCGCAAAATCTGCTGGGATAAGGCAAAGGAATGGTACGGCGACCCCGTTCCCGAATACGTTGCCGACCGCCTTACAATGGAGCTTGAATCCATTATCGAACACGGATTTGCCGTTCTTTACATTATCGCTCAAAAGCTCGTTTGGGATTCGGAGGCTCACGGCTATCACGTAGGCTCAAGGGGTTCTGTCGGCTCCTCGTTTGTAGCTACAATGGCCGGTATTTCCGAGGTAAACCCCTTGGCTCCGCATTACCGCTGTCCAAAATGTAAATATTCTGAATTTTTCTTAAAAGGCGAGTACGCGTCGGGGTTTGATATGCCGCCGAAAAACTGCCCTCAATGCGGCGCTCCTATGGTTCGCGACGGCCACGAAATCCCGTTCCAGACCTTCCTCGGCTTTCACGGCGACAAGGCGCCCGATATTGACTTAAACTTTTCAGGCGAATATCAGGGAAAAGCGCACAGATACACCGAACAGCTATTCGGCTCGTCGCACGTTTTTAAGGCGGGCACTATTGCCACAGTCGCCGATAAGACCGCTTACGGATTTGTAAAAAATTATCTTGAAGAACGCGGACTTAAGGTTACAAAAGCCGAAGAGGACAGGCTTACAAGAGGGTGCACAGGCATTAAACGCACTACCGGTCAGCACCCCGGCGGAATGGTGGTTGTGCCAAACGAATATGACGTTTACGATTTTACGCCCGTTCAGTTTCCTGCCGATGATACAGATTCCGATATGGAAACAACGCACTTTGACTTCCATTTTCTGCATGACACAATTTTGAAACTTGACATTTTAGGGCACGATGTTCCCACACTTTACAAGCATCTTGAAGATTTAACGGGTATTCCCGTTATGGACGTTGACATTTGCGACCCGAAAATAGTGAGCCTTTGCACTTCCCCGGAGGCGCTTGGAGTAACAGCGGAGGACATAGGCGTTGAAACTGGCACCCTTTCAATCCCGGAAATGGGAACCGATTTTGTAAGAGGAATGCTTGTTGAGTGTAAACCGCAGAAATTTTCCGATCTTCTGCAAATATCGGGGCTTTCACACGGTACTGACGTTTGGCTCGGAAACGCTCAGGAGCTCATAAAAAAGAAAATTTGCACAATTTCGGACGTTATCGGTACCCGCGACTCCATAATGATTTACCTTATGCACAAAGGGCTGGAGCCAGGTATGGCTTTTAACATTATGGAGAAAACGCGTAAGGGAATTGTGGCAAAATCGGGGTTCCCGGAGGGAGCGGAAGAGGCTATGCGCAAATGCGATGTGCCCGAATGGTATATGGACTCCTGCCGAAAAATTAAATATATGTTCCCGAAAGCACATGCGGCGGCTTACGTTATTGCGGCTTTGCGCCTCGGTTGGTACAAAATTTACAAACCCGTCGAGTATTACACGGCATTTTTGACAGTCCGCGGCGGCGACCTTGACGCCGCAACGGTTATGAAAGGCCATGCGGCGGTAAAAGAAAAGATGTCCCAGCTCGATATAAAAATTAAAAACAGAAACGCCTCCGCAACAGAGAAATCGGCTTTTACCGCTTTGCAGGTGGTAAATGAAATGATGGCAAGGGGAATTGAGCTTTTGCCTGTTGATATTTATAAATCAAGGGCTACCGAATATTACATTGAGGACGGAAAAATCAGAATGGCGTTTTCTGCGCTGTCAGGAGTCGGCGAAAACGCCGCAAAGGCTCTTGCGAAAGGCAGAGCGGGCGTTGACCATTTTATTTCCGTAGACGATTTTCAGCTTAGAACCGGGGCTTCAAGCTCAGTCGTCGCCGCGCTTAAAGACGCCGGCGCGCTCAAAGAGCTTCCCGATACGGCTCAAATATCATTATTCTCTTAAAAGGGGAGTTAAATTTATGAAAAAATCAAAGCTAAAGGCAATAACCGCGGTTCTACTGGCATTTATTATTATCGGCGTTTTTTTTGCGGCTTTAGGCGCGGGAGTGATAACACGCGACAAAAAATATATGAAATCCGCCGAAAGTGAGTCTGCGTTTATCTCCTCGGTTCAGCTTGAGAACGGCGAAAGGAAATATATTCTTTGGTATAATGCCGAAGGAAAAAATTATCAGCCTTATTATGACGATTATAACGAAGACGATTATATCGGCAAGGAAATAAAAGTTTACTTCACAAAAGGGTCTCCGGAAAAAATATTTATTAAAACGGAAGAAAAATATTTTATATTTCTTTATGCAGGGCTTGCGCTTGCGGCGGTATCCGCTTTGATTTTGGCGTTTGCGCTTGTCCCCGTTAAAGTGAGGAAATATATAAAAGAAAACGGCAAAACGGAGCTCGTAAGAATTGAACAAGCAGTTGACGTAATAGGCGGACAGAAAATTCTTTGCGACAGCACAAAAATCAGGGGTAAAAACGCACCTCCGTTTAAGAGCAAAACCATAAAGCAAAAACTTCCGAAAGAAATTGTCAATACAGCGGTAACTGTTTACTATCTTCCCAAGCGCAAAAATTTTTATTATGTAGATACAGAAACCATAAAAAAGAAAGACGGTGCGATATGACAGGGTATATTATTTTAGGTGTAATCGCGTTACTTTTGGCTGTAACGGCAGTGCGCGCGGCGTTCTTTGTACCTTCAAAGAAAGACGCCGTAGAAAAAGAGGTTGAAAAAGAAGAAGTTGACGTTGCTCGCTATTGCAAAAATCTTTCCGACGCAATAAAGATAAAAACAGTTTCCAATTACGACAGAAAAGCGGTCGACTGGAAAGAATTTGAAAAATTTCACGCTTTTTTGGAGGAAAGGTACCCGTTAATCCATAAAACGCTTTCAAAAACAGAGATTGGCGACGCAAGCCTTATCTATAAATGGGAGGGCTCAGACCCTTCGCTTGACGGAATAGCTCTGCTCGGCCATCAAGACGTAGTACCTATTGCCGACGGCACGCTGGGCGACTGGACGTATGACCCGTTTGAAGGCTTTAATGACGGCGAGTATATTTGGGGCAGGGGCGCTATGGATATGAAAAACCACCTCATTGCCGTTATGGAAAGCGTTGAACAGCTTATCAAAGACGGATATACTCCTAAAAGGTCAGTATATATTTGCCTTGGCCACAATGAAGAGGTCGTTGCCGCTCCTGATAACGGCGCCAAGCAAATTGCGGAATATTTTAAAGAGCACGGCGTTCACCTTGAATCAATTATAGATGAGGGCGGCGCAATTCTCCCCGTAAATGTAAACGGCGTTCTTAATTGCAATTTAGCCGGCGTAGGTGTTGCGGAAAAGGGCAGCGTTAACTATGAAATCAGCGTAAACGCGAAAGGCGGACATTCCTCACAGCCGCCCAAGCACACGGCGCTCGGCCACCTTGCGGACGTAATAAAAGACCTTGAAAACCATCAGTTTAAAGCTATAATGCCTAAATTCGTTTACGAGCTCTTTACTGAAATAGGTAAAAGGTGCTCGTACCCCGCAAGGCTTGTCACCTGCAATATTTGGCTTTTAAAACCGATTATTCTCGCCGTTATGACAAAAATTCCGCCCGCCGCGTCGCTTATAAGAACCTGCACGGCGGTTACAATGGCGTCGGGCAGTCCGCAGTTCAACGTTTTGCCCCAAAGGGCGTCAATTACCGTTAATTTCAGGACAATGCCGGGCGTTACAAGGGCGGACGTTGAGGAGCATATAAGAAAATCGGTAAGGAATAAAAATATCGACATAAAATTCCTCACAGGGAAAGACGCCTCTGCGGTTTCGCCCACGTCCTCACGCTCGTTTAAAGCAATAAAAGAGCTTTGCGAGAGCGCCGACAGCAAAAATCTTGTCGCGCCGTTTCTTGTTATGGGCGCAACGGACGCTTACAATTATGAGCCCGTATGCGAAAATATTTACAGATTTGCCCCGTTTGTTGTCGACACAAAACTGCTTCTTTGCACCCACGGCACGAACGAGAGATTGCCGCTTTCGTCTGCGCAGGGCGCTCTGACGTTCTTTAAGAGATATATCAAACTTATGACACAGGATTAAAGGAATAAAAGTATGAGTAAATATATTTTCCGTGAAACTGCGGATATGGCTGAATTTAACAGGTTTTCAGAGGAAAACGGCGGCTCAATTTACCAGACATCGTATTGGGCAAAGGTAAAATCGAATTGGAAACCGACCTTTTTTATGGGTTTTGAGGGTGAAACTCCCGTACTCGCCGCGCTTTGTCTTGAAAGAGATGTTAAAATGACAAAGCTTTGGTACTGTCAGGACGGCTTTGTCTGCGACACATATAATGAAGAGCTTGTATTTGCATTTGCTGAGTTTATTAAAGCGGAAATGAAAAAACGCAAAATATGTGTTTTGATTACCGACCCGCTTGTCTTTGAAATCGTTGATAAAGAGCGGCAGGATATATCTGCGGTTAATTCTCTTTTCAAAGCCGGCTTTGTCAGAAATCCCGAAGAAAAGCGTTATGATTATTTAATTCAGCCGACAGTTACCGTTCAGTCGCATTTAACAGGATTTACCCCCGAAACATTTCTTTCCAAGTGCGAAAAGGGTGTTCGGCACGGGCTTAACGGCGCTAAGGACGGCGGTCTTGTTGCAGAAAATTACGATGCAGAAACGCTCAAAAAGCATCCTGAAAAGATGGACGATTTTTATGAGGTAATGACTGAGGTTTCGGACAGAGTTTCATTTATCCAACGCAAAAAAAGCTATTATGAAAACATAATAGAATCATTAGAGGGCAGGGCAATTTTAACGATTATTTATATTGATAATATCAAAAGAACTGAAAAATATGCGGAAACGACAGGCCGCAAGGAAAGGCTTGTACAAGAGCTGGAAACACTTGAAAATGCCGAGAAAAAAGATAAAAAAGCAATTTCGGCAGTAAAAAAAGAAATTGAAGAGTGTACGGTTACAATTAACCGCAATGAAAGAATTGAAAAGGAACTGCATGAAAAATACGGAGATACTTATCCGCAGAAAATTGCGTTGAGCGTTGGTATTACCACACATTTTGGCAAAACTGCAATCTGCCTTTACGGCGGTACAAGAAATCTTCTCCGCAATACCTTGCGCACAACGCATTTTCTTAACTGGGTGCGGATTGAAGAGAGTTTTAGACTCGGAATGGATTATCACGATCTCGGCAGAATTACGGGCGACCCTTATGATGAAAACAATCATCTTTTCGGTCTTTGCAAGTATAAAAAAAGCTATAACGGAGAAATTACCGAATATGTGGGCGAAATGTACCTTATAGCCGATAAACTGAAATTCAAATTATTTAAGGATATGTTCCCGTTGCTTATGGCCGTTAAAAATAAATTTTTTAAAGGTGCGCTTAAGGCGAAAACAGTTAAAAACAGTGTTTAATAAAAGGAAGTTGTTTATGTATATTTTCAAAGAAAATATTGATGTAAAAGAGTTTTCTGACTTTGCAAACAGCTTTTCGGGCGCGCCGATTCAGCAAACGCAGTCCTGGACGGTTCTTAAAAACAATTGGAAGCCATATTTTTGCGGAATGTATGATGAAACCGCAATTTGCGGAGTCTGCCTTATTCTTGTGCGTGAGCTTTTGCCCGGGTTTAAGTACGCTTATGCTCCGCGCGGCCCGCTTTTGGATTACTCTGACAGGGAAATGGTAAAAGCATTTGCTGTCGGTGCGGAAAAATTTTGTAGAAATAACGGCATTTATTCCATTACCGTCGACCCATTGATTCCCGTGGGCAAAACGCTTCCTGACATTCCGACTGAAAATTTTCTTGACGTATTTGACATTGAAAAAGGCAAAAGCGATATGCAGAGTTTTACTGACGTCGGATTTATTCACGGCGGCTTCGGCAAAGGGCTTCACGATGCGGTTCAGCCACGTTTCAATGCGCTTATACCTTTAAAAAAGGCGGACGGTACGCCGCTCAAATTTGATGAATTAAAAAAGAATTATAAGCAGAAAATTCGCAAATATTACGCTAATTTTCAGTCGGCAAGAGGTCTTTATTACGAAAGAGCAGTGCCGACGCCCGAAAATATTACGGAGTTTAAAAGAATAATCAGCGCAACCGAAAAAAGGCAGAATATTTCTCTTCGGGAGGAAGACTATTTTACGCTTTTGTCAAAGGCTTTTTCTGACGGAGCATTTTTCGGATTCGAGAAAACCGATATAAAGAAATATATCAAAAATCTTGAAGCAAGATTGAAAAAAGAGCCTGATATGGCGGAAAAAATTACAGGGCAAATTGCCGAAGCAAAAAAAATTTCAGACGAAAGGGGCAATACAGTAAACCTTGCCGCGCTTCTGACGGTTTATCCGCAAAATACAGACGGTATCAGAATTGCTGAGTATCTTTATGCAGGCAGTGACCTCACAATTTTCCCCTCATTTTGCGCAACGCTTTGCGGACTCGGTTCGCAGTGCACAGAGTGCATAGAAAACGGCTGTGATTATCTCAACCTCGGCGGTCTTGCAGGCACGTTTGACGACGGACTTTATGAATTTAAGCGTCAGTTCAGCCCCATAATTGTTGAGTATGCAGGTGAATTTATTTTGCCTGTCAACAAAATTAAATATGAGCTTATGGAAAAATATATGCCCGTCTTGAAAAGGGCATATAAAAAAGCGGCAAAGCTTTTACACAGGCAGTAATTTTATATAGCAAATAGAATATAACTTAGGCAAGAGATGTCTCCCGCCTCAGAAGGCGGGAGACATTTTCGGAATCTGTGGGGATTTGGTCTCCACTGATTTCTCAGCGCGGTTTACACCGCGCCTTGCCACGTTTAATGACGGGGTAAGCACTTGTTAAAATAAAAAATGCCCGAACAGTAAATTAGGGTACTGTTCGGGTTTTTGTTATATGTAAAAAAATTACCGTATTAAAGCAATGCTATGCCGTTTTCTTCGCAGATTTTATAAGTTTCACTGTCCCAAATACTTGACTGAACCTCGCCTATGTGCGCGCAGCCGATAAGCAGCATACAAAGCCTTGACTGCCCTATACCGCCGCCGATTGTCAGAGGCAGCTCGCCGTTTAAAAGCATTTTATGGAACGGTAAAACGCGCCTGTCGTCGCAGCCCGAAATTGTAAGCTGTCTGTCAAGGCTTTCCGCGTTTACTCGGATTCCCATTGACGATATTTCAAAGGCTCTGCCAAGCGTATCATTCCAAAACAGAATATCGCCGTTGAGCGCCCAGTCGTCATAGTCGGGGGCTCTGCCGTCGTGCGGCTTGCCCGAACGCAGTTTTCCGCCGATTTGCATAATAAATGCGGTTTTATGTATTTTCAGATATTCGTTTTCACGCTCGTGAGGGCATAAATCGGGGTATATATCCTCAAGCTCCTGCGATGTAATAAAGGAAATTTTCCTTGAAAGAGAAACGGTTATCTGCGGAAACTGCTTTTTTAGCTTTTCAGAGGAGTCGCAAATAACATCGACAATATTTTGAACCGTACTTTTAAGGTATTTTTCCGTCCTGTCCTCGGGAAGAATGATTTTTTCCCAATCCCACTGGTCAACGTAAACGGAATGAAGATTGTCAAGCTCCTCGTCGCGCCTTATAGCGTTCATATCGGTGTAAAGCCCCTCGTGAACGTTGAAATTGTAGCGTTTCAGGGCAAGCCTTTTCCATTTTGCGAGCGAATGGACGACCTGCGCGTCTTCTCCGATTGCCGGAATGTCAAACGACACGGGTCTTTCAACGCCGTTAAGATTGTCGTTAAGACCTGAACTTTCCGTAACGAACAACGGAGCGGAGACCCTTTTTAAGCCCAGAGCGTCCGCAAAGCCGAACTGAAACGTCTGTTTTATATATGAAATAGCTCTTTGCTGGTCATAGCTGTTGAGCTTAGGAGCATAATCCTTGGGTACTGTTACAGTGTTCAAAGTTAAGAGTCCTTTCCATAGAAAATATGAAATTATGATAACATAACCGACCGAGTCAGTCAACAAGAACATGATACAACAAGGGGCTGACCCGCCGTCATAAAGCGTATTTTTCGACTGCCTTCGCGAGCCCGTCGTCGGCATTTGAAAGGGCGGTATATGACGCCGCTTTTTTTAATTCTTCGCAGGCGTTGCCCATAGCAAACGAATATTTTGCAAATTCAATCATCTGAATGTCGTTTAAGGCGTCGCCGAACGCCATAGCCCCGTCTTGACCGATATTCAAAATCTCGCATAGGGCTGAAAGCGCCGTACCCTTGTTAGCCGACGGCACAGTCGCCTCGATTTCGTCTTTAAGCGAAGCGGTGACAAGGAGTCCCAATGAATTAAAATATTCGCCGATGCTGTTTCTTAGAACCTCGTCTTCGGAATAAACCGCGACAATTTCCGCGCCTTTGCCGTCAAGCTCCCTGCAAAGGTTTTGGCAGACGTTTGCGGAAGCGATAAAAATTTTTAAAAATTCTTCCGGTAAATCGCGGTTCGTGTAATACTGCGCTTTGTTTTCCTGCGTATAAACTTTGCTGTCAATGTAAATATTGTAATATACGTTTAACCCGTCAAGCTTTTTCAAAATTGAAGCCGTAATATCGGGCGGAATATGATTCTTAAAAATTATTTTTTTGCCGTGAATGTCATAAACGCTTGCGCCGTTTGAGTAGATTACATAATCAATAAACGGAATCTGCTCGATTACAGGCGTGATGAATCCGAGCGTTCTGCCTGTTGCCACTGCTATTTTAACGCCCTTTTTATGTGCTTTTAAGAGCGCGCTTTTCGTTCTTTCCGTAACGGTTATGTGGTCGGGCGCCAAAAGCGTGCCGTCAAGGTCTGTCGCGATAATTTGAACTGACATTTTTTCTCCTTTATCAGATAAACGGTTTTAAATAAAGGGCTTGCCCCGTCAAGCGGCGTGGCAGGAGGAAAATGGAACCCGCCTCAGGAGGCGTGGGACATCTCTTGCCTAAGTTATGTGTGAAAATTCTTTATGCTTATTTGATTCCGAAATATTTTTTGGCGTTGTTAAACGAAATATCGGCGACTACCTGTGATAAAAACGCTATATCGCACGGGTATTTGCCGTCCTCAACGAGGCCGCCGAGCATTTCACAGAGAATTCTTCGGAAGTATTCGTGCCTCGGGTATGAAAGGAAACTTCTTGAATCGGTTATCATACCGATGAATTTGCCGAGCACGCCCAAAGAGGCGAGGTCGGTAAGATGTTGGCGCATACCGTTGTAATGGTCGTTGAACCACCACGCCGAGCCGAATTGAATTTTTGAATGCGCCTCGCTTGATTGAAAGTTGCCGAGCATTGTGCCAAGCACGGTGTTATCCTTAGGATTGAGCGTAAAAAGCACAGTCTTCGGAAGCAACCCGTCTTTCTCAAGAGAATCCATAAATTTTGAAAGATTTTCGGCTATCGGCCGGTCGTCAACAGAGTCAAAGCCCGTGTCTGCGCCCAAAGATAAAAACATCTTTGTGTTGTTGTTGCGCATAGCGCCGAGGTGCAGTTCCATTACCCAGCCTTTTTTTGCGTATTCTCTGCCGAGGAACTGCAAAAGGGCGGTACGGTATTTGTCTGTCTCCGTGTCCGTTAAATAACCGCCGGAAAGCGCCTTTTTAAATATTTCCTCAAGCTCTTGAGCGGAGGCCTCCGTGTACGGGCAGGACGCGAACGAATGGTCGGACGCCCGGCAGCCCATGGAATCAAAAAATTCAATTCTCCTGCCAAGCGCCGTTTTAAGCTCCTCAAACGACGTAATCTTCATTTCGGCGGCGGTTTCCATAGCGGCTATCCACGAAGTAAACGCAGGGGTGCCTATAAGAAACGCTTTGTCGGGTCTGAATGCCGGCAGAACCCTGCACTTAAAGGCGCTGTCCTGCGCCAAAAGCTTGTGGTATTCAAGCGTGTCAGCGGCGTCGTCCGTTGTGCATACGCAAACGACGTTTGATTTTTCAATAAGCTCTTTAGGAGTAAAGCCGCCGCTTTTTATTTTTTCGTTGCATTTCTGCCAAATTGAGGGCGCTGATTTCAAAGTCAACGGCTCATAAACGTCGAAATAACGCTGAAGTTCGAGATGAGTCCAATGATACAGCGGATTTCCTATGCAATAGCTCAGGGCCTCGGCGTATTTTAAAAATTTCTCATAAGGCGAAGCGTCGCCGGTAATATATTTTTCCTCAATGCCGTAACTGCGCATGGCGCGCCATTTGTAATGATCGCCGCCAAGCCATAGCTCCGTGATGTCGCGGGGAGTTTTGTTTTCATAAATTTCTTTCGGAGACAAATGACAGTGCCAGTCAAAAATCGGCGTATCCTTTGCCCCGTAATTGAATATTTCCTTTGCCGTATCTGTTGTCAAAAGAAAATCCTCGTCCATAAACGATTTCATAAATTATCACCACTGTTCAGTTTATTTTTTGCTATACTGAATAATTTTGTCTATTGTAACACATTTTCGGAATTTTGAACAGTATTTAAAATATTTTTGCGAAATATTTTAATACGGCGTTTGCACAAATAAATGTTAACTATTGAATTATATAGTATTATGTGGTAAAATAAAGAGTAAAATTTTATAATGCAGAGGTATAGCTATGTCCGGACATTCAAAATGGAGTACCATTAAAAGGAAAAAAGAAAAAACAGATAATGCCAGAGCAAAGGTGTTTACAAAAATCGGGAGAGAGATCGCCGTAGCCGTTAAAGAAGGCGGCCCCGACCCTGCCGGAAACTCAAAACTTAAAGACGTTATCGCCAAGGCAAAGGCGGCGAATGTGCCTAACGACAACATTGACAGAATAATCAAAAAAGCCGCGGGCGAGGGCGGAAGCGACAATTACGAAGATATAGTTTACGAGGGCTACGGTCCGTCGGGGATTGCGGTTATAGTCGAAGCGCTTACGGACAACCGCAACAGAACCGCCGCGGACGTGCGCCATGCTTTTGACAAATTCGGCGGCAATATGGGCACAAGCGGCTGTGTTTCGTTTATGTTCAGCCGTCAGGGCGTCATCCTTTTTGAGAAAGAAGGCATCGACGAAGAACAGCTTATGACGGACGCCATTGAGGCAGGCGCCGTTGACTTTATTACGGATGATGAGATTTACGATGTGCGCACTGAGCCCAACGATATGGGCGCCGTTCGCGACGACCTTGAATCAAAGGGATACAAATACATTTCGGCGGAGGTCGAATATGTTCCGTCTTCATACACTGCGCTTTCAAATCCCGACGATATAAAAAATATGGGCAGAATGCTTGAAATGTTTGACGATAACGACGACATTCAGAATGTTTATCATAATTGGGAGAATGAAGACGATTACGAAGGATAATATTCCTCAGGAGGATGGCTTTGAATATTCTTATAGTATCTCAGCACTTTTATCCGGACAATTTTCGCATAAATGAAATTGCGAAAATGCTTGCGGAAGAAGGACATCGGGTAACGGTGTTAACGTCGCTCCCCGACTATGAAACGGGTAAAGTGCCTGCGGGATGCAAAGGTTTAAAAAACAGAAAATTCGTCTGGAACGGCGTAAATGTTATCCGCTGTTTTTCCGTTTCAAGACGGAACGGCATATTTTTCCGCGCTTTAAATTATGCCTCGTTTTGCCTGACGTCAACGGGTAAGGCGCTGAACCTGCGCGGGGATTATGACGTTGCGGTTTGCTACCAGACTTCTCCCGTGCTTATGGCAAACGCCGCGCGCGCGTTCGCAAAAAAAGGCGCACTACCTTTTTTTATTTACTGCCTTGACCTTTGGCCCGAATCGCTTAAAGCTTGGAACATAAGCGAGAAAAATCCCCTTTTCAAAGTAATGAGCAAATATTCAAAAAGCATTTATAACAGCGCGGACTGCATCGGCGTAACCTCAAAGCCGTTTATCGAGTATCTTTGCAAGGTGAACGGTGTGCCTGAAAATAAAATAGTCTATATTCCCCAGCACTCTGACGATATGAATCTTAAACCGAAAATGCGCAATAAGGGCGAACCTTTTGTGTTTTCTTTCGGCGGCAATATAGGCAGTGTTCAGAACGTTGAATGTATAATAAAGGCCGCGTCGATTATCTCAGGCAGAGACGATATTAAAATTGAAATTTACGGCGACGGGAGCGAGCTTCAGAAATGCAAAGAACTTTCTGAAAAGCTCCATACCGATAAAATTATCACATTTTACGGACGTATTCCGAAAGAGGAGCTTTGGAAACGGTACGAAAATACCGACGTTTTCCTTTTAACGCTTAAACAGCAGGGAGTTATAGGGCAAACTGTGCCGGCAAAGCTTCAGGAATATATGTCCGGGAACAGACCGATAATCGCAGCGGTAAGCGGCGCCGCCGAACAGATAATTGAGGAGTCGGGCTGCGGGATATGCGTTCCCGCCGATGACAGCGAAGCGCTGGCAAAAGCTATCGCGGATTATGCGGACAACAGTGAAAAGTATGCCGTCTGCGCCGACCGCGGGCGGGAATATTATGTGAACAATTTTACGGGCAAAAGCTTTATTGACAGCCTTACGCGGGCGCTGAACGGCATAATCGGCTCTTCGGAGGGGAATAAATGAAAATCCTTCAGATAAATTCTACCTGCGGATTTGGCAGCACGGGGAAAATAGCGGTAGATATATTAAATACCGTTGAGCAAAACGGCGGAGAAGGGCTTATCTGCTACGGCAGGGGGACTGCTCCGAACGGCGTGCCGTCTTACAAAATAGGCAGTGAAACGCTCGTTAAAATTCACGGAGCGCTTTCGAGAGTCACAGACCGCCAGGGGTTTTATTCGTCAAACGCGACGGCGGCTTTAGTGCGTAAAATCCAAGAATACGACCCCGACATTATTCATCTGCATAATATTCACGGTTATTACCTTGACGTCAGAATTTTATTCGGCTATTTAAAAAAATGCGGTAAACCGTTGGTTTGGACTTTGCACGACTGCTGGTCCTTTACAGGCCACTGCGCGTATTTTACCGCTTCGGGCTGTGAAAAATGGAAAACCGGCTGTAATAACTGCCCGTCAAAAAAAGAATACCCGCAGAGCTTGCTGATTGACAGCTCGGAAAAAAATTATAATGAAAAAAAAGAGCTTTTTACGGGTCTTCCAAACTTAACGCTTGTTACCCCGTCCGTTTGGCTTAAAGGACTTGTGGAAAAATCTTTTCTTAGAGAATATCCCGTAAAGGTGATAAACAACGGCATAAACACAAATATTTTTAAACCGACAAAGAGCGATTTCCGCAAAAAATACGGCGCCGAAAACAAAAAGATATATTTGGGAGTGGCGAGCGTTTGGGAAGAGCGCAAGGGACTTTCGGATTTAATTAAAATAGCGTCTTATTTAGATAAGGACGAAACGCTTGTCATTGTTGGGCTTACGGGCGCGCAAGCCGCGAAAATGCCTGAGGGCGTTATAGGAATTGAACGCACGCAAAGCGCAAAGGAGCTTGCGGAAATCTACACCGCGGCGGACGTCTTTTTAAACCCCACTTATGAGGATAACTACCCGACGACCAATCTTGAGGCCGTTGCCTGCGGAACCCCCGCAGTGACATACGAAACGGGCGGAAGTCCCGAAAGCCTGACGAACGGAAGGGGCGTTGCGGTACCCGTCGGCGATACGGAAAGAATGTATAGCGCGGCGAAGTCCTTGGCGGGAGTCAAAACGGACTGCCCCTGTGAATTTGACGCAATGAAAAAGTATTCCGAATACAGGGAACTTTATGAAGAATTGCTGTCAAAAAATTTTTTATTATGACGGGGAAAGCCCCTTTTTGAAAATATAATGTTAGGAACGGTTCGGCGCAATACGCCGTAACATCAAGGAAATTATGGAAAATTTTGATTATTTGCCGAAACTTCACGACTGTGAAACAATAATCGCAAAGGAAATCAAGAGAATCTGCGAAGAAAACGGCATTAAATATTTTATAATTGCGGGTTCGCTTTTGGGCGCGGTACGCCATAAGGGGTTTATTCCTTGGGACGACGATATGGACATCGGAATGCTTCGCGGCGACTATGAACTTTTTATTGAACTGTCAAAAACGCAGCTCGGTGAAAGGTTCTTTCTTCAGACGACCGAAACGGACGGCGCATACGGCCTGAATTTTGCAAAAGTCCTGCTTAAAAACACAGTTCTTGAGGAGGACAGCGCGGCAAATGACGCGAAAAAGGGCATATTTGTCGACGTATTTCCGTTTGACGCAGTTCCCGAAAGCGAAGAAGAAAAAGAAAAGCACAAAAAAAGGACGTATTATTTGAGAAGGCTGCTTCTCGCAAAGCAGAATTACAAGGTCTGCGGGCCAAAAGAATATGTTAAACGCGCGGCCTACGCGGCGCTTAAGGTTATAGCGTCGTTTTATTCGCGGGAGAAACTCTGCGAAATGTTGGATAAAGAGTGCAGGCGTTACAACGCGCCCGGCAGAAATCCCGAAAAAATCGTAAATATCGGCGGAGCTTACGGATATGAAAAGGAAACAATACGGTACGAATGGGTTGAAAATACGGTACTTCTTCCGTTTGAGGACTTTGAAATATCCGCCCCTGCCGGCTACACTTCTTACCTTGAATATTTTTACGGGGATTATATGACTCCTCCTCCCGAGGACAAAAGATATAACCGCCACGGGGTAAAAGCGCTGGATTTTGGGCAGTATTAAACGCTTTAAACCGTTTACAAAGGAGATTTATGTATGAAAAAAGTAATTACATACGGCACCTTTGATTTACTTCATTACGGGCACATCAATCTTTTACGGCGCGCCAAAGAGCTTGGCGACTATTTAATCGTCGCGCTTTCAACGGACGAGTTTAACTGGAACGAAAAGCATAAAAAATGTTATTTTTCCTATGAGCAGAGAAAGAAACTGCTTGAGGCGATAAGGTACGTTGATTTGGTTATTCCTGAAGAGAATTGGGAGCAAAAGGCGAACGACGTCAGGGAATTTAAGGTTGACACGTTTGTTATGGGCGACGACTGGAAAGGCAAATTTGACTTTCTTAAAGACGAGTGCGAAGTGGTTTATCTTGAGAGGACGCCTGAAATTTCTACAACTCAAATTAAAAAGGATTTAGGAAAATAGCGAATAACGCTATCGGGAATTTGAATGAAGAAAATATTGATATTCGCGCCGACTGCTCCGAGCAGCGGCATAACACAGTATATTATCAATATTCTGGGCGAGCTTGACCCGGAACAATTTTGCGTTGATATTCTCTCTTTCCGAAATGACCGTTTGAAAAAATGGACGGAAGAGCATGGCACGCAGTATTTTGAGTTTGATATTTCAATGTATAAAGCGCCTTTTTTGTACAGGCGTTTTTTGAAAGACGTATTTTCAAGAGGGTATGACGCCGTTCATTTTAACCTCTCCTCAATTTCAACTCTGACTGTCTTTAAATACGCAAAAAAGTGCAGGGTAAAAAAAATTATAATGCATTCTCACAGCAGTTTTACCGATTTGTCTTCGCCTCTCAGAAGAGCGGTATTCAGTAATCTGCATAAAATTTTGAGAGTGTTTGCGAACAGATTTTATGACGTCAAATGCGCCTGCTCCGTTCCCGCCGCCGAATGGATGTACGGTAAAAAGAGAGCGCGCGCATCGTTAATACTCAACAATGCGGTCGATACATCAAAATTTGCGTATGATGCGGAAAAAGCGCGTGAAATCCGCGAAAAATACGGCGTTAACACAAAATATGTGATTGGCCATATCGGGCGCTTTACAGCGCAAAAAAATCATCTTTTCCTTATTGATATATTCAGTGAGCTTTGTAAAATCCGAAACGACTGTACGCTGATGCTCATCGGCGGGGGAGAGCTCCTTGAAAGCGTGAAAAACAAGGTAAATGATTTGAATTTGAGCGAAAATGTAATCTTCGTGGATTTTCAGGAGGATATATACAAATATTACTCCGCAATGGACTTGTTTTTAATGCCGTCGCTTTTTGAGGGTCTGCCGATAACGCTTGTGGAAGCGCAGGCAAACGGACTTTCCGCCCTTGTCGGCGACGCGGTGACAAGGGAATGCGATATAACGGGACTGATTGAGTTTTATCCGCTGTCGGAAGGGTCTCTTAAATGGGCGCAAAGAGCGTCCGAAATGCTTGACTTAGGCAGAACGGATTGCAATGATGTTTCAGATAAGCTTGAAAAAAGCGGATTTTCACTTTCATCTCAGGCAAATGTTATATCAAAGTTGTACTTTGAGCGATAACGGGGGAAAAATATGAAAATTTCAGGAAAAGCAAAAGATTCGATAGTTTTTTATTATAAAGCGGTACTTCTAATTTTTCTTATTCCGACGCTGCTCGTTCCTTGCGTATCATATTGCTATAAGCTTATGTTTGTTATGCTTGGCGCGGGGGCGCTGTTACTGCTTTACGATTTGTTTGCTAAGAGAAAATTCCTTAAAGCACGGGGAATGTTCTGGCTGATATGTTTTATGCTCGTTTTTGCGCTTTCCGTAGTCCTGAATTTCAAAACTGGGTTTAATCTCAATGTGGCAAGCTGGGGATATACGGCAATAGCGCTGCTTTTGCTTTATCCCGATTCCTTCGGCAAAACAAAAGACCGTTCGCTCTTTGAGCTTTCGGTTTTAAACGGTATTTTTATCGCGATGACTGCCGTTCTTTCAACGATTTCAATGGGAATGTTTATAATTCTTTACCATAAGGAAGTTTTATTCGGAGATCAAAAATACGCGATTGGCTGGTCGCAGAACAGGCTTTTCGGGCTTTACAGCAACACGGGGTATATGATAACGGCGCTTGCCCTTGCGATAACGGTACTCCAAATTGCCGTAATAAGGGCAAAAGGCAAAAAAATAGGCGTTCCTTACGGCGTGTTTCTCGCATATACTTCCGTTGTTAACTTTATGTCCATGTGTATGGAAAACGCAAAGGGCGCGTTTATCTCCCTTTTTGCGTTTGTATTTGTTGCGGTAATGTTCTCTGCCGCAAAGAAAATTCACGAAAATAAAAATCTTTCTGCCGTAAAGGCCTCTTTGACGGGAGCGTTGGCCGCCGCGCTGTCAGTTGCCGTGCTGTTTGGTCTTATCACGGTTTCACGGAAAGGATTATCGTATTTGCCGAGTATTTACCGCTCCTTAGGCGGAGAATTTTATTTTGAAGACACGCCCGAGACCCCCGACTTTCTTCCGGAAGATGATGACAGTGAAAAAATCGTAGGCGTTGAAATAGACCGCAATATCGGTGAGAACTACGGGCTTTTTACCGGCAGAACGGTTATTTGGAAATTTGGGCTGGAGGAGTTTAAAGAAAAGCCGATTTTCGGTTACGGTCCGCAGTCGCACAGAAACGTTTTTATTGTAGACAATTACCTTCGCCATTTTCACAACATCATAATTCAAACAATGGTCAGCGTCGGGGCGGTAGGTTCGTTTTTTATATTCGTCTTTTTTGCGATTATGGTGATTTACCTGCTTAAAAACATATTTTTGCACATAGAGAAGAACGATAAATATTATTATGTGTTTGCTTTATTGCTTGCTGTGCTGGCGATGCTGGCGATAAACAGTATGGCAGAGGTTACAATTCTGTTTATAACGCGTTTTTCAATGTTTATTTTCTGGATGTACTTAGGTTATATACAGGTCTTTACTGATGACGGCAAAAAGCTAAAAACTGATTTAATTACGGAGAAAATTGATTTGCTAATCGCAAATATTTACAATAAATTTACGGGAAAATCCAAAGATGAGAAGTAAAAAAGTTTTAGTCAACTCAATATTCGGCGTCGGCGGTTACGCGGTTTTAATGCTCAGCAACTTTATTACGAGAGCGGTGTTTGTTTCTGAGCTTGGCCTCTCAATGGGCGGTGTTGACACAACGTTTAAAAACTTTCTTCAGGTTCTGTCTTTGGCGGAACTGGGGCTTAGCACGGGCCTTCTTTATAAGCTTTACAAGCCGATTGAAGAGAAAGACAACGCCGCCGTTAAACGGGTTCTGAATTTTTATAAGCAGGCTTACAAGGTCATCGCGGCGGTATTTATGGGCGGAGCGTTTATTCTGTCGTTTGCCGTTAATTTTGTTATTAAAGATACTGACAAGCCGAAATGGTATATTTCAATTCTTTTCATTCTTTACGCGGCGGATACGGTCGCGTCTTACCTCTACGCAAACCGAAAAGCTTTGATTGTTGCCGACCAGAATAACTATATCGTTAACAGAAACGACGCGTTTGTTTCAATAATAACGCTTATAAGCCAGGTGATTTTGCTTAAAACTACTCACAGCTTTATAGTTTTTGCGGTAGTTAAAATCGTTTGCAGACTTATAGGCGCAGTTTCAATAGGTTATCAGTTCAGAAAACGCTACCCCGAAATAGCCTCTGATAAATCGACCGATACCATTACGGGCGAGGAGCGAAAATCGCTTACCAAAAATATGGGAGCAATGCTTTGCCACCGAGTGGGCGGAGTCAGCGTTACGGCGACAGGTTCCGCGATAATCACATATTTTATCGGTACGGCGGTTGCGGGCGTTTACGGCAATTACACGCTGATAACTAACGCGCTCAATCAGCTTGTAACTCAGGTTTTCAACGGAATTACGGCGAGCTTCGGCAATATTGTCACGGTTGAAAAGGAAGAAACGGTTTATAATCGTTTTAAGCTGTTATATTTTTTCAACTATTTAATATTTTCATTTTTTACAGTGTCGTTCGGCGTTTTGGTACAGCCTTTTATGCGCCTTTGGATGCAGGGTGAGGAAAACAGTCTTTTCCCGACATCTACTCTGATTCTGCTGGTTCTTTATTTTTATATTTACGGTATGCGCCGCGTTGTGCTTATGGCAAAGGACAGCGCCGGACTTTACAGGCAGGATTGCGGTTTCGCAATATTAGAGGCTGTAATAAATATTGTCCTGTCAATCGTCTTAGCTTGGAAATTTAAGTCAATAGACGGAGTTATCGCCGCCAATGTCATCAGTATGCTTATAATCCCGATGTGGACTCAGCCGTACCTTGTTTACAAATATGTGCTTAAACACAGGCTGTCGTCGTATTATTTAACCTATTTGCTTTATGCGGTTATTACCGCGGTTTCGTTTGCGGCAACTTGGATTTTAGCGGAAAAAGCGTCGTCGTTCACTGAAAATTTATTTGCGGAACTGATTATCCGCGCGGTTATCTGCGCAATTGTTCCGAATTTAATAAATCTTGTTATATTTATAAAGACGCGGGAAATGAAGGATTTAGTAACTCTTCTTTTGGGCGTTTTTAGGCGTAAAGCGCCTGAGAACAAAGGCGGTAAAGAAAATGCTTGACAAAAGTTTAATAAAAAATAAGCGCCTTTTTTTACTCGATATGGACGGCACGATTTACGAGGGAGCAAGGCTTTTCCCATATGTGAATGAATTTCTTGAACATATTGAGAAAAACGGCGGAAGATATATTTTTATAACCAATAACTCCTCGCGCTCCGTTAAGGATTATGTCGTGAAACTGTCAAATATGGGCGTTAAGGTTACAGAGGACAATTTTTTTACATCATCTCAGGCAACGGCTCTTTACCTGAACGAGCACCATAAAAATAAAAGAATTTACTGCTTGGGCACCCGCTCTATGATAAACGAGATGAAAAAAATGGGAGTATCGGTCACAAACAGCACCGAGGACGCGGAGTGTGTTGCGGTTGGGTACGACACGGAGCTGACATACCAAAAGCTGATTGACGTTTCGTACCTTTTACAGACGAAAAAGGATATTCCTTATATTGCGACAAATCCCGACAGGGGCTGTCCCACGGAATTTGGTTTAGTGCCTGATTGCTTTGCGATTTGCGAGGCGATAAATTACGCGGCGCACAGAAGGCCGCTTTACATAGGCAAGCCGGATAAATTTATGATTGATTACGCGGTTCAGATGAGTGGATTTACTAAGGCGCAAACCGTTGTGATAGGCGACAGGCTTTATACCGATATAGCGTCGGGAGTAAACGCCGGCGTTGACACTGCCTGCGTTTTGAGCGGCGAGAGTTCTAAAGAGGATATTGACGCAAGCGAAGTAAAACCGGCTTTTGTTTTTGAGGATATTAAAGAAATTTACAGTATATTACAGGAGAATAAATATGGAATTTGACGCTTTTGACGCAGGAATTGAATTGGGCGGGCTTCGCAGCAGAGACGACATTCGTCTGCTGATTTGCTACCTGCTGAAATCCGTGGATTCCCCGATGACGCGGCAAATGCTTAACGAAGCTATGCAGGAGGACGGGTTAGCGAACTATTTTGAGGTCGGCCAAGCTATTGAAGAACTCTTGAAAACCGCCAATATTACGGCGGACATTTTGGACGATGAAGAGGTTATTACCGTAACTCAAAAAGGCAGAGAGGCCGCCGATATGCTTCAGACAAGCCTGCCGAAAACCGTCCGTGAGAAGGCGGTCAATTCAGCTATACGGCTTCTTACGAAAGCAAGGGCCGAAAGGGAAAACAAAATAGAAGTCACTAAAGAGGAAAACGGCGGATATACAATAACATTTACCTTGTTCGATAAAAACACGCAGTTTATGAAACTGTCCGTCTATGTGTGCGACAGTTTACAGCTTGAGCAGGTCAAACAGAATTTTATCAACGATCCGGTTAAGGTTTATTCAACGATAATTACATCGCTTACGGTTTAAAAATATTAAGGAGTGAATATAAATGGCGAAAGAGCTTGAAAAACAGTACAACCCTAAAACTACCGAAGAACGCATTTATAAAACATGGGTTGAAAATAAATACTTTCACGCAAAGCGTGAGGAGGGCAAAAAAACTTATACTATTGTTATTCCGCCCCCGAATATTACAGGTCAGCTCCATATGGGCCACGCGCTTGACAATACCTTGCAGGATATTCTGATAAGGTATCACCGAATGGCGGGCTTTGATACGCTTTGGCTACCCGGCACGGACCACGCCTCAATAGCGACTGAGGCGAAAATTGTTGAGGCAATGCGCAATGAGGGAATAACGAAGGAAGAAATCGGCAGGGAAAAATTCCTTGAAAGAGCATGGGACTGGAAAGAAAAATACGGCGGCAGAATTATTGAACAGCTAAAGAAAATGGGCTCGTCCTGCGACTGGGACAGGGAGAGATTTACTCTTGACGAGGGTTGCTCGAATGCGGTTAAAGAGGTTTTTGTCCGCCTTTACGAAAAAGGTTTAATTTACCGCGGGAACAGAATGGTAAACTGGTGCCCGCATTGCAACACCTCAATTTCCGACGCCGAGGTTGAGTATGAGGAAAAGGACTCTAACTTCTGGCACTTGCTCTATACGGTTAAGGAAACGGGCGAAAAGCTTGAGCTTGCAACAACCCGTCCCGAAACAATGCTCGGCGATACGGCGGTAGCAATAAACGCCGAGGACCCGAGATATGCGCATCTTCACGGCTGTCATGTAATACTTCCGCTTCTCAACAAGGAAATACCCATAGTATGCGACGAGCATGCGGATATGACAAAGGGAACCGGCGTTGTTAAAATAACCCCTGCCCACGACCCCAACGACTTTGAGGTAGGCCTTAGGCACAATCTCCCGATAGTCCGCACATTTACCTATGACGGGCATCTCACGGGCGCCAAGGAAAAGGCGCAGGCCGATGAAATCAGGGCGTCGGGAAAGGCAACACAAAACGAGCCGGAGGTTCTTGACTGCGGAAAATATGCGGGTATGACCACTCTTGAAGCGAGAAAAGCCATACTCAAGGACCTTGAAGAGGGCGGATATATTAAGGAAATTGAACCCATTAAGCACGATGTAGGCACTTGTTACAGATGCCATTCAAGCATTGAGCCCATGGTTTCAAAACAATGGTTTGTCCGTATGGAGCCGCTTGCAGGCCCTGCGATTGAATCTGTTGAAAAGGGCGAAATTAAATTTATACCCGAACGCTTTACAAAAAATTATATGAGCTGGATGAGGGGAACACGCGATTGGTGCATTTCCCGTCAGCTCTGGTGGGGCCACAGGATACCTGCCTGGTACTGTGACGACTGCGGCGAAACGGTTGTTTCAAAGACAGGCGTTGACGTTTGCCCGAAATGCGGTTCAAAGCATTTACAGCAGGACCCTGACACGCTTGACACATGGTTTTCCTCTGCGCTTTGGCCGTTTTCAACTCTCGGCTGGCCAGACGAAACGGAGGATTTAAAGCATTACTATCCCACAAACACCCTCGTTACCGGCTATGATATTATCGGTTTTTGGGTTTCAAGAATGATTTTCTCGGCGCTTGAGTACACGGGAAAACCGCCGTTCGATACGGTGCTTATCCACGGCCTTGTGCGCGATGCTTTGGGCAGAAAGATGTCAAAATCTCTCGGCAACGGCATTGACCCCCTTGAAATTATTGATAAATTCGGAGCGGACGCTTTGAGATTTACCCTTGCAACGGGCAACAGCCCCGGAAACGATATGAGATTTTCCGACGAAAAGGTCGAGGCAAGCCGTAACTTTGCAAATAAAATCTGGAACGCCGCAAGGTTCATTTTGATGAATCTTGACGAAAACGAGCCTGCTCCACATATACCCGAGGAGCTTGCAATCGAGGATAAATGGGTGCTTTCCCAGTACAACGACCTTATAAGGTCGGTTACCGATTCGCTTGATAAATACGAGCTCGGCCTTGCGGTACAAAAGCTGTATGATTTTATTTGGGATGTTTTCTGCGACTGGTATATAGAGCTTGCAAAAATCCGCCTTAATTCCGACAGCGAAAAGGCAAAATCGACAGCCAAGGCCGTTTTGGTATATGTAATGAGCAACACGCTCAAACTGCTTCACCCGTTTATGCCCTTTATTACGGAGGAAATTTGGCAGACGCTTCCGCACTGCGGAGAGTCAATAATGATTTCCGACTGGCCCGTATATTCAAAGGAGCTTGAATTTAAGTCCGAAGAGAGCGAAATGGAAAGGGTTATGACCGCTATCAAGGCCGTAAGAAACAGAAGGAGCGAGATGAACGTTGCGCCGTCGAAGAAGGCTAAGGTCATAATTGATACGGCGTTTTCGGAAACCTTTAAAAACGGAGCGGATTTCTTTGTACGCCTTGCCTCTGCAAGCGAGGTTGAAATTATACCCGGCTATGAGGACAATACGGCGGTAACCGTTATCACCGCCGACGCAAGGATTTATATACCTATGGATGAGCTTGTTGACTTTAAGGCGGAGCTTGAACGGCTCGCCAAGGAAAAGACGGCGGTGCAAAAGGATATAGACTTCATCTCCAACAAGCTTAACAACGCCAATTTTGTCGCCAAGGCACCAGCAAAGCTTGTTGAGGAACAGCGGGAAAAGCTGGCGAAATATACCGAAAAAATGGATATGATAAACGAAGCGATTGCCAAAATAGCAAACAGATAAAAAACCAAAAAACAAAAACCGCCTTTTCGGGGCTGTTCATAAAACATTATATCGTTTTAGCTTGTCTACGATTGACGGGAACAAGCCGGGACAGCGGATAGGAACGCTCTGGGCGAGGACAAAATCGCCGGGGCGTTTTCTATTAGAGGTGGGCAGAAACTCCGTAAAAATTCAATCAACCGTCTTAACGGACAGTAGATTTCTTCACGTTTGGGTGGTATAATGTTAATTGTCGAGTGGGCGACTGCTTGACAATCGGGAGTTGGAGGCAATTTATTTATATGGATATATTGAAAATAAAAAAAGTAGACAAAGGTACAGCCTTAGCAGATATGCTAATATGTTTTGTTGAAAATTTCTCATGGGAAGAAGTAAAAGACCATATGTTAGGCGAACTTAGGGCATGGACATTTACGGATTGGGAAACTCCATTTGCGGCAATCGTAAATGATCAGATTGTAGGTACAACCTACATCAGGAAGAAAGACTATTATCCGTTACCTGAAATATATCCATGGATATCGGGTGTTTTTGTATCGGAAGATTATCGTGGACATAGAATTAGCGAAAAGCTAATTGCCTTTGCAAACGAGTATGCAAAGGCAAATGGATTTGATAAAACATATATCCCATCAATACATATAGGTTTATACGAAAAGTATGGATATCGTTATCTCAGGGATATTATCAATTATGGCGGCGGAACAGACCGGTTGTATGTCAAAGAAATATAATATAAAGGGTAAACAAGTTTCCGTTTGTCGAGACGTTGTAAAACCCTTTAGGAGCTAAAGCGGCTATCCCCTGTGTACTTGCCAAACAGATAAACCCGCTTCGCGTCTTTAACCTGTTTGGCAAGTCTGAAATGAAAATTGGAGTTTTTGGAGGCATATAGCCATGGCTAAAGTATATATCATATGTGGAAAAATATGTTGCGGCAAAAGTACATATGCCAAACATTTACAAGCTGATAATAAAGCTGTTATATTGTCGGTTGACGAAATTATGCTTGCGGTATTTGGACTTTATGCAGGAGAAAAGCATGATGAATATGCAGAGAAAGTGCGTAACTATCTGTTTGAAAAGTCATTAGAGGTTATCAAAGTAGATGTTAATGTAATTCTTGATTGGGGATTCTGGACAAGTGCCGGAAGAAACGAGGCAAAAGAATTTTATAGAAACAGAAATATAGAATGTGAATTGCATTATATTGATATAAGAAAAGATATTTGGAAGGCACGTATAAACCAAAGAAATCAATCAGTAAATGCGGGAGAAACGACAGCGTACATTATTGACAATAATCTTGCCAGAAAATTTGAATCGAGATTTGAGCAACCTACTAAAGAAGAAATTGACGTATGGGTTGACGAATAACTTCTCCGTTGTTGCCCCGCCAATTAAAACTGAATACCAAAAAACATACCGTTGACATACCGGTTCCCCGGTGAAAATGCCAACGGTATTATTTATCAGATATTCTGTTTTATGGCTAACTGTCATCGGGGCGGTTTTTGTTGCACTTCAGCAGATTTTACATTGATTCGGGAACGGAAATATTAAACATTGTAAGCACGTTTGTAATTGTTGTCATAACGCATTTGCAAAGGTAAAGCCTTGCCTGCATAAGGCTTTCGTCTTCAACTGCAACACGGCAGGCGTTGTAAAATTTATGGAAAAGAGTGGCTAAATCAACGCAGTAGCGTGTAATTTTCGCCGGGTCGTAATTTTGGGCGGCGTTTTGAATTTCCCCGGTGAAAGCGGCAAGGTGCTTTATAAGCTCGATTTCCTCGGTCTCTTTAAGAAGAGTCAGTTCCGATTTGCCGCATTCCCTGAATTTAACGCCGTCAGCCTCTAATTTCTTAATAATACTGTGAATTCTTGCGTTGGCGTATTGGCAGTAATAAACCGGGTTCTTCGCCGACTGCTCAACCGCCAAATCAAGGTCAAAATCCATTGCCGAGCCGGGTTCGCGCATATTGAAAAGAAAACGTACCGCGTCTACGGGGATTTCATCAAGCAAATCGGTAAGAGTTATAGCCTTACCGGTGCGTTTTGACATTTTAACGGGCTGACCGTCTTTGACTAAGTTAACAAGCTGCATTAAAATAACGTCGAGCCGTGACTCGTCAAGGTCAAGCGCACGCAAAACGCCCTTCATACGCGCTACGTGGCCGTGGTGGTCGGCGCCCCAAACGTCGATTGCCTTGTCAAAGCCCCTTGTAACGAGTTTGTTGCGGTGATACGCAATATCCGCCGCAAAGTACGTGGGATTGCCGTTTTTGCGGATAAGAACATCGTCTTTAAGCTCCAGCGAGTCAATTTCCTCCTGAGTTTTTCCCTGCTCCTTGAGCATTTCGGTCTGCACCTGTATATTTTTATACCATAGGGCGCCGTCTTTTTCATAGGTGAGCCCTTTTTTCGTTAAATAGTCTATGCAGTCCTGAACGTCGCCGCTGTTGTGAAGAGTGCTTTCCAAAAACCAAGTATCGTAATTTATGCGGTATTTTTCCATATTTTCGTGCATCTTCTGAATGTTGAGAGGTAGCGCAAATTCAACGAGGGCTTTTCTTCTTTCGTCCGTTGGCTTGTCAATGTATCCGTCGCCGAATTTTTCACGGAACTGCGCCGCGCGCTCGGTAATATCCGAACCGTGATAACTGTCTTCCGGCAGACTCGGAGCGTTTTCGCCTAAAATAAGCTGCTGATAGCGAATGTCAAGCGAAAGAGCGAATTTTTCAATCTGATTTCCCGCGTCGTTAACGTAAAACTCACGCTCTGTTTTGTAACCGGCAAAATCAAGCACTGCGGCCAGACAGTCGCCCAAAGCCCCGCCCCTCGCGTTGCCCATATGCATAGGCCCCGTCGGGTTGGCGGATACAAATTCCACATTGTACCTTTTGCCCTTGCCAAAGTCACTTCTGCCGTAGTTTTTGCCGAGAGTGTAAATGTCGATTAAAACATCGGCGTAAAAATCCTGCGATAAAAAGAAATTAAGAAAGCCCGCGCCCGCAGTTTCGCATTTCGTAAAATAAGAGCCGAAAAGCTCAATATTTTTTGCTATTTCCTGTGCTATTTGCATTGGGGCTCTGTGAAACGCTTTTGCGCATACAAACGCGGCGTTTGACGAATAGTCGCCGTTGTTTCGGTTTGCCGGGACTTCAATATTGAACCGCGGAATTTCCGACTGCGGCAAAGCGCCGCTTTTAATTGATTTTTCAAGAGCATTCACAATTAAGCCATATAAAGACTCAGTTGCGTTTTTTACAATTTTTGACATCTCTTTCTCCTCTTATTCTTCCTCTGCCTTAACTGTAACGTCGTTTGACGAATAAAATTTTCCTGAAAACAAAAGGTCGTATGAAAGCTTTAAAATTCCGCTTTTCCCGTCAAAATCAAAGCTCACAAAGTTGCCTTTTGTGCTTAAATCCATTACTCCGTATGGCGTTAGGTAGTTTGCGGGGATAACTTTTCCGTTCCGTATAAAAAGCCTGCTGTTATACCCTGCGCCCATTCGGTCAATTTCGGCTCTGCCGTCTTTATGCACCGTTACGGTTACGTGTTCGGTCATATCGCCCTGCTTACGCATATAGCTTATGTGAGTTTTTGTATCCTCAAACTCCATTTCGCCTGCGCACGAAAAGCTCTCGGTTTCTTTGCCGTCCTCGCCGTCGCGCACAAATGAAAGCGTTAATTTTACCTTCTTTTTCTCTGTCATTTTTCCTCTTTCTGCCTGTCGATTGCAAGGCAAAGCAATTTGTCAATAAGGTCAGGGTATGATATTCCGGCTTCTTTCATAAGCATAGGGTACATACTGATGTTTGTAAACCCGGGAATCGTGTTAGGCTCATTCAGAAGAACCGCGCCGTCGCTTTCTCTTATGAAAAAGTCGATGCGCGCAAGTCCCGAACAGCCGAATATTTTATACACCTTTGACGCGATTTGCTTAACCTCTTCCTGCTTTTCTTCAGATATTCTTGCGGGAATGTGAAGGGCGGTACTTCCGTCAACGTATTTTGCCTCATAGTCGTAAAATTCATTGCACGGAACAATTTCGCCGACTGCTCCTATAAAAGTTTCGCCGTTGCCCAATACGGCGCTCTCAATCTCCGCGCCCGCTATTCCCTCTTCAACGACTACCTTTGAGTCGAACGTAAGGGCGTATTTAAGATCCTCATAAAGACAATCTTCGTCAGCTGATTTTCTCACCCCGACGGAAGAACCCGTGTTTGCCGGCTTGACAAAGCACGGAAAGCCGAGATATTCCGCGCATTTCTTGGCAAAATTCCTGCCGTCTGCCTCGAAATCATATTTAGTAATATAAAGCCATTTTGCCTGCTTGATTCCGTTTACGTCGCAAAGGCTGTTTGTTATTGCTTTATCCATACAGATTGCCGAAGACGTTGTGCCGCAGCCGACAAACGGTATTCCCGCAACGGTTAAAAGCCCCTGCATTGTGCCGTCTTCTCCGTTTTTGCCGTGCATCACGGGGAAACAGACGTCTATGTAAACGGTTTTAACGGTATCGCCTTCAAAAACGATTATCCCGTGGTCTTCCCTTGATGATGAAATTACAGCCTTTTTCAAAAGACTTTTATCGGAAAGCCAGCCGTCGTTTTCTAATTTTTCAAAATCGCCTGAGTAAACGTAAGATTTACCGTCTTTTGTAATTCCGAGCATATAAACGTTATATTTGTCGCGAGGAATGTTTTTTAAAACCGATGTTGCCGAAATACAGGAAATATCGTGTTCGCTTGAAACTCCGCCGAAAACAATAAGAACGTTTTTCATTCAGTTCACTCCAAAAATCAATGTAAAATAATAAATTAGATTCATTTTATCATAAAAAGAAAGTATATTCAACTTGCAAAAGAAAAAAATTTAATGACAAAAGTAAAATAGTATGATATACTTAGAATGTATATTGTAAAAACACAGTGAGGTAAAAATTATGCTTGACAGAAATGAAGTTATGAAAGATATTCACAAGGGCTGTGCCGAAAAGTTTGAATCTCTCGGTTTTGCCTTTGACGGGATAGCTGAAGGCGATAACGGCGTTTACGCGGATTTTACTAAAAATGATACCGTTGTTCGCCTATTGAGCCACGACAATATTTTAGATATTCTTGAGAAAAATTCAGACGGCGAGTTTGCAAAAATATCCGCCAATCTTTTGGATTTAGACGACTGCGATGAAAAATCAATCAAATCTCTTTGCAGTGAGATAAACGACTGCGCTGATGAAATCTATGGCAAAAAGGCGGTTAAAACAGCTAAAAAAGCCCCCGCGACCGTTTCAAGATCGGCTGTACGAGCCGGTATGTCCTATGACGCGAACACTCTTGCAAATAAAATTTCGCTCGTTTACCCCGAGCTTAAAGGCGAATACAAGGAAAATATTGAAAAATACGATCAATTTCTGAGCAACGAATTTTTTACAGAGCACGCAAACAGCTATATTTTGGCAACAATTAAAAACGGAGACGCTCAGACGAGGAAAAAGCTTTTTAAAACGCTTACAGAGATGTATCTGGACGGGTCAAGCGAAACACAGAATTTAATTTGCGTCACAATTTTAGGGGAAATGGACAACGACCCCGAAATGTTGGAGGTTTGCAGAAAATATATTGACGACGATGAATTTTTTGAAACGGTCAAGGCGGTAAATGAGCTTTTGCATTCAAGAACAGGTAAAAAACTTCGGGCAAAGCTTGAAAATCCGCCCAAATATAAACCTAAAAAGAATAAAGGCGGATTTATGTCAAATATGCTCGACGCAAGCGCAACACAGCAACAGCAATAAAACGCAATACCACAGGCGGGAGAAATTCCCGCCTTAGCTTGTAGAAAAAGTATGCGTTACTAAGCATATGTACAAAAGGGATAAGATTATGGGGAACCCCCGGCGAGGGTTCCCCACCGAAAAACAGTCCACCGGACTGTTTTTCGCCCCTCCTGCGCTCTTTTAAAGACAAGAATTTCGCAGCCTGCGGGCTGCGATGAGGGCGTCGCCCCTCAACCCCACCGCCTTTTGAAAAAGGCGGGCGAAAACTTTTAGTTATTTTGCTATCGCACAACAGTTTATCGACAGAATGAGGCGGGAAAAATTCCCGCCGTGTTTGTTTTTACCGAATTTTGCTTTAAATTTCTTTTGTCATATTTAATTTTATTGACTATGCGCATATAATTTGATAAAATTAAAAGGTTAAATTTTTGAGGTGACCAGTAAATGACTTTTATTCCGTTCAATTCCCGAAACGCATATTTTAAAAGTAAATTCGGCAGTATTACGGCGGGCGAAACGCTGACTTTTCGTATTTGCGTGCCGTGCAGTTTTAATATCGGCGGCGCATTTTTAATGATGAAAAAAGACGGCGGCGAATACGCCGAATACAGAATGGATTACGAAACGCGCACGGGTGAGGACTCCGAAAGCTACGCCGTAACCGTTAAAGCAGAAGAACACGGCCTTTATTTTTATCATTTTGATTTTCTCGGCGCGTTCGGAAGGGGCAGTATTTTAAATTCGGGAAACGGCATAGGTTCATTTGACGGCTCCGCTGATAAATACTCCGATTGGCAGCTTACCGTATCCAAAAAATTCAATACGCCGGGCTGGCTTAAAGGCGGTATTATTTACCAAATTTTCCCCGACCGATTTATGAATTCCGGCAAAGAAAAGAAAAATGTGCCTTCGGACAGAATAGTCCGCTCGGATTGGGGCGGCGAACCGTATTTCCGTCCCGACAAAAACGGCGAGGTTTTGAATAACGACTATTTCGGAGGAGACCTTGAGGGAATACGGCAAAAACTCCCTTATCTTAAAGCTTTGGGCGTTAACTGCGTTTATTTGAATCCTATTTTCGAGGCTCATTCAAACCACCGCTATAATACGGCGGATTACAGTAAAATCGATCCGCTTTTGGGCGATGAAGAGGATTTTAAAAGACTTTGCAAAAGCGCGGAAGAAATGGGAATAAAAATCATTCTTGACGGCGTTTTTTCACATACGGGCGACGACAGCGTTTATTTTAACAAAAAGGGCAGATATGACAGCGTCGGCGCATATCAGTCTGAAAACAGCGATTACTCAAAATGGTACAAATTTCAAAAATTCCCCGATAAATACGACAGCTGGTGGGGCTTTAAAACGCTTCCGGAGGTTAAGGAGGAGGACGAGTCTTACAGAGAGTTTATCTGCGGAGAAAACGGTATTGTTGCAAAATGGCTCGGGCTCGGCGCAGGGGGGTTCCGTCTTGACGTCGCCGACGAGCTGCCCGATATTTTTCTTGACGACTTAAAAACCGCGGTAAAAAAGGCGAAACCCGACGCGCTTTTGCTTGGCGAGGTTTGGGAGGACGCGACCAACAAAATAAGCTACGGCGTCCGCAGACGTTACCTTTTGGGCGATCAGCTTGACTCGGTTATGAACTATCCTTTTGCCGAGGCAATTCTTGAATTTTGCCGAACGGGCAACGCCGAGCAGTTTATGGACGGCGTTATGACTATTGTTGAGAATTATCCGAAACAATGCCTTGACGTAATGATGAACCATATAGGCACTCACGATACGGTACGCGCGATTACACGCCTTGCCGGGGAGAACTCCGATTACCGTGACCGTGAATGGCAGTCAACACATAAGTTGAGCTTTGTAGAATACAGTCAGGGGATTGAAAGGTTAAAGCTGGCGGCGGCGCTTCAATATACGCTTCCGGGGGTGCCGTCGGTTTATTACGGAGACGAGGCGGGCCTTCAGGGGTACCGCGACCCCTTTAACCGCGGGTGCTACCCTTGGGGGAATGAGAACAGTGAACTCGTTGACTTTTATAAGACCTTAGGCAAAATACGCACTGAAAACAGCGTTTTTAAAGAGGGGAGATTTATCCCTGTTTCAGGTGTTCTCGGGTGTGTAGCGTATATTCGTGAAGACGCAAACGGCAGTGTTATGGTGATAGCCAACAGAAACGTACACGAAATAAGGTACAATCTTCCGCAGAATTTTGCCGCATCAAAGGCGCTTTACGGCGAAAACCCGAAATACGGCAGTGTAAACATACCGTCCTGCTCGTTCGTTATTCTAACAAATACGTATTGATAATTTACTCTCGTTATGGTATATTTATATTGTATATATTTCTTTGTTTTTGAAGAGGGGAATTTATATGAAAAACAGAAAAGCAGTTATTATTATCACAGCTATTTTTATCTCTGTTATGTTCGTCCTTGCGGCGTGCAAAAAGAAAGGCGCCGACGGAGCGGCCTATGTTACGGATGAAAACGGAGTTCAGCTTACCGATGTCAACGGCGAGCCGATAACCGTTATTCCCGAAACTTCGGTAATTACAATTACAGACGGAAACGGCAATGTCGTTACAAATGCGGACGGCGAGCCTGAAACGTCTATTTACTACAAGCCTCAACAGGTTGTCGTGCCCGTTACCGATATAAATCACGAGGCGGTTACCGGCGAAAACGGCGAGGTTCTTACAACGCGTATTTGGTTCCCCTCAAATCCGACGACAACGGCAGTTGAAACCGTCACTGTTACCGACGTAAGCGGAAACCCTGTTACAACTCCTGAGGGCGACCCCGTAACTGAAACTACCATTATTTCAGCGGCAAACGAGAGCTTTTCAAAAACTATGGGCGGTACAACGGGCTCAGATGAAGCCGTGGCATTAGTCCCCGCGGCCGACGGAGGTACATTTGCCGCTGTTTCCGGTTCCTCAAAAGACGGAATGTTCGCGTCAATTTCAGGCACAAAAGAAATTGCATTTGCCATATGTAAATACGGTAAGGACGGCACTTTAATTTGGTCAAAGGCATTTGGCGGCGCCACAAGCGTTTCCGTAGAGGACATTGCCCCGGCAAAAGACGGCGGTGTGATTATAGCAGGCCAAACAAGGGCAAAGGACTTTATAACGGTTCACGGTTCAGAATATGACGCGTTCATTATGAAACTTTCGGAAGACGGCAGCGAGGTTTTCAGAAAATCTTGGGGCGGCACTTCAAATGAGAATTTTTACGGCGTAAAGGAAGGCGCGGACGGCAGCATTTACGCGGCGGGCTTTTCCTATTCCCGTGACGGCGACGCGGAGTCTTTATCTATTCCGAAAGGCGATTCCCGCGCAGTTATAGTTAAATTCAACGCGGCAGGCGAGCCGCAGAATACAATAGGCATAGGCGGTTTTGGCGATTATTTCACGGATCTTTCAATAGCAAAGAACGGTGATGTTTTCGCAGTTGCGTCCCTTAATGCCGGCAGTACGCAGACTGCGTATGAAAAAAAGGGCGGAGCGGACGCGGGCGTCTTTAAATTTAACGGAGATTTGAAACTTCAGTTCGGAAAGTCGTTCGGCGGTTCTGGAAGAGAGCGTTTTGAGTCAATATCCGTGACCGATGACGGAGGCTGTGTAATTGTAGGGGCCTCAACCTCAAGCGACGGCGATATTGGCGCCGCGGGAATTAAAAATAAAGGCGATGAAGACGCGGTAATCGCAAAGTTTACCGGCTCGGGAAGTATTGCTTTTGTAAAATCATTCTACGGCAACAAGCGCGAAACGTTTAAGGACGTTACCATAACCTCGCAGGGCTTTATTGTCGCCGTTGGCGAAGCCGAATCCGCGACGCGCAATTTTGCCACAATAGGAAATCAGGGCGGAAAGGACGCGTTTGCAGTAAGATTTGATTCAAACGGCAATTTCGTTTCCGCAATAGGTTACGGCGGAACGGGTGACGACAGCGCCCTTGCAGTTTGCACAACGGTAAACGGTCAGGCGGTTATTGCAGGCAAAACCGCGAGCACGGACGGCGAATTTGGAAATATGCAGCCTGCAAGCGACGGCACAAAAAGCGTTGCGTTTATAAAAACGGTTTCATTTTGATAATATTTAAAGAGCGGTAAGAAGATGCAGAAAAATTACGGTAATTTGCCAAAATCATATAAAATTTTATGGATAACTCTTCGTGCAATTATCATTGCTTGGGGTATTTTCGGGCTTTTCCACGGCTCGGTAGTTGAATTTCTTGAGGCGATTTTTGCCGTAATTTTTACTCATCTTTGGGATTTTTTTCAAATATTCGGCACACGCTCGTTTATCATTGAGGTTTCGCCCGAAACTGCTACCGGGCTTAACATTTTTATTTTTGTCGCAGTTTGCATAGGTTCAACCGTTAACAACAGAACGGATTTTGAGCATATAGATATTTTAACTCATTTTATTGCCGGGCTTATTTCAGCTTATTTCGGCTATGACCTTGTAAATATCATTTTCCGCAAGAGAGGGTATTTAGGGCCTGCCGTTTCGTCGTTTTTCTCAATTTGCTACGCGCAGTTTATCTCAGTCGGCTGGGAAATTTATGAATTTTCTATGGACAGTATTTACGGCTTGAATTTACAGCGCCGCGAAACGGGCGTGCTTGACACAATGACGGATTTTTGCGTCTGCGCGGCGGGTTCTCTTATCGGAATGTTCTGGGTTTCATTCCTGCGCAACGGCATAATAGGCAAAAACAAGCAAAAAATACGTGAAGAAAACAGAAAAAAAGAAGAAATAAGGCTGATAAAGGAAAGGCTTTACGAAGAATATTTAAAGGGGGAGAACAATGTATAAAAAAACGGTTTCATTGTTTCTTGCTCTTTTAACTTTGGTTTTGTGCTTGTCCGGTTGCGGAAAAAACGCGGCGGTGAAAGTTAACGGCACAAAAATCGACAGTGAAATAACGGCGTATTTTAAAGCGTCGGCCAAAGAGGGCGAAGATGTAAACGCCCTTATCACGCGGTATGTTGCCGTAAATTCCGAATTTAATAACCATTCTCTTACCGTTCCTAAGAGCACTCGGTTAGAGCTTTCCGATGACGTCAACAATATTTGGCAATTTTGGGGCAATTATTACACAAATCTCGGTATTTCAAAGGAAACGATTTATAAAATTGAGCTTTCCAAGGTCTATAAAACTCTTCTTTTGGAGGAGCGTTACGGTGAAAACGGCTCGTCTCCCGTAAATGAAAATGATATAAAAGAGTATTTTCGCCAAAATTTTGCCGCAATTCGGTTTGTAACGGGTTACCTTTTTGAAATTTCGGAGAACGGCACAACAGAAATGGCAGAAAGCCAAAAAGAAAAGCTGAAAGACTCGTTTAAAGACGCGGCCGATGTTATAAACGGCGGCTCAGGGTTTGAGGATGCGGTTAAAATTTTAGATTCCGCCGAAATTCACGATGCCGTTGTAAATTCAAGCGGAGCGGATAATTTCCCCGACGGATTTTGGGACGAGGTCAAGAAAATCGAGATAAACAAAGCGGGCGTTATAAGCTTGGGGAGCTATGTATTTCTTGTTCAGAGAGTCAGCGCAGAGAAGGGCGAATTTGAATGTTATTCTCAGTACCGTTCCGACTGCCTTTACCAAATGAAGGGTCAAGAATTTGAACAGGTAGTTGACGGCTGGGCAAAAAATTACACGGTAAGTTAAATCAATAAAACCGACCGATATTTTTTAATGCGGGATTTTATCTGCCTTTAAATCGGCGGAGACCAAATCCCCGCTGATTCCGAAAATGGATATAATTTTGTAGAGCTTGATACAAAGCCTAGGAAAACCCCAAAGTGCGCCTTTGCGGTGTAATTTTTCCGCTTGCGGTGTAAAATGTGTGCCGGGAACAGGTGAAAGACTGTTTATTTCGGTTTGTGAGATATGATTGACCGGATAGCAAGAACTGCATTTGACTGACGTAAGTATTTACATGGAGGGGAAAAGTATATGGAAATATGGGATGCTTATGATAAAGATTTCAATAAAATCAGCAATATGATGTTGATAAGGGAAGAACCTATTCCCGATGGGCTTTTTCATTTAGTTAGCGAGATCATCGTGAAACATAACGACGGAAGCTATTTGCTGATGCAACGTGACAAACGCAAACATTTCGGCGGTATGTGGGAGGCTACCGCGGGAGGTTCGGCATTATGCGGAGAAACTCCTTTGGAATGTGCGGTGAGAGAGCTGCGGGAAGAAACCGGAATTGAATCCGATCATTTGACTGAAATAGGACGAGTGAGAGGCTATAATACATTGTATGTTGAATTTCTTTGTGTGACGGACTGTAAAAAAGACAGTATCATCTTGCAGGATGGGGAAACCATTGCGTATAAGTGGGTGAGCAGAAATGAACTCATCTCTATGAAAGAAAGCGAATTGGTAACCGAACGTATGCAGAAATTCATGGAGGAATTACAACCGTAGTTGCGTCTATCTGATTGTATCAAAATCAGCAGGAACATAGATATGATCTTGCGGACTTTGATACAACGCCGAGGAAAAATTGAAAAGTGCGCCTTTGCGGTGTAATTTTTCCGCTTACGGTGTATAAGTTGCGTTGCCGGGTGCGGCAGTCGTAGATTTTTTCACACTTTTGTGTTATACTTTGGATGAAGATAACAGAAACAGACCGAGATTTGCCGGAGGATATTATGGTCAGAAAAATTAAATCTACCGATTGTGAAGAAGTTAGGAAAATTTGCATTGAGGAACTGGGATATGAATGTGAAAGAGGTTTTATCGAGGCGAGGATCAATGAATTAGATGAAAGCAGGGAAGCAGTATTTGTTGTTGAAACTGACAACCAAATTGTAGGCTTTGTTCATGTAGAAAAGTATAAGGTTCTTTATTGTGAGGACATGGCAAATATATTGGGTTTAGCCGTTGCCGAGGATTACCAACGCTGTGGATTTGGCAAAGAGCTTTTGAACGAGGCGGAACAGTGGGCAAGAAATAATGGTATTGATATGTTAAGACTTAATTCGGGAATGAAAAGAACAGCGGCACATAAGTTTTATCGAGCAATGGATTTTCTTGACGAAAAAGATCAAAAAAGATTCATTAAGCGACTATAATTTCCATTTACCGAAAAAATAAGTGGCAAATTCTCCGCCGCCGATATGGCAGTATGTATCAAAATCATTAGGAACATGATATAATCTTGCAGAGTTTGATACAAAGCCGAGGAATAATTGAAAAGTATGCTTTTGAGGTGTAATTTTTCCGCTTGCGGTGTATAAATTGCGTTGCAGGGTTAATAGAGGTAGATTTATTCACGATTTTGCAGTACGACTTATTGAGATACGGTCATATTCGCCCGGTTTATCGGCATTTTATGGAGGTAAATGGAGTGTATTTTCATGCTTCGCCTATAGGCGGCATCAAATTACTGGAGCCGCGCATTTCCAATCATGGCATACCGCTTATTTACTTTTCAAAGAAGCGTGAAAATGTACTGGTTTATCTTAGCAACGCCATTGAAAAGTATTGTAAAGAAACCGCATTTGACTTTTTCGGGAAATGCACGAAATGGGGTTCTTATGGCTTTCATAAAGACGGCACACAACGTATAGAAGAATACTACCCAAACGCACTGGTAGATACATATAAAGGGGTATCCGGATATATTTATGCGGCAGAAGAGGTGACTGATTCTGGCTTTCAGATACAGATACCCGATGCGGTGACATCAAGCAATCCTGTACTTGTAAAATCTTGCGAGTTTGTGCCGGATGCTTATGAGGCAATCCTTGCGGCGGAACAGGAAGGACTTCTTTCTGTTTCACGATATGAGGACGCAAGTCAGACGCAATTGGAATGGATCGAAAGAACCATGCAAAAAGAATATGAAGAGGCGATTGACCAACCGGAGTATCGACATTTTATTGAAGGGAAATTTCCTTTTGTGAAATGATAAATTAACTGTTTGCTGAAAAGAGCAAATAGAAGCGCTGCTTACTGACGATTAAACGGTGATAAGAATTGTTTTGTATCAAAATCAGCAGGAACATAGATATAATCTTGCAGACTTTGATACAAAGCCGAGGAATAATTGAAAAGTGCGCCTTTGCGGTGTAATTTTTCCGCTTACGGTGTATAAGTTGCGTTGCCAGGTGCGGCAGTCGTAGATTTTTTCACACTTTTGTGTTATACTTTGGATGAAGATAACAGAAACAGACCGAGATTTGCCGGAGGATATTATGGTCAGAAAAATTAAATCTACCGATTGTGAAGAAGTTAGGAAAATTTGCATTGAGGAACTGGGATATGAATGTGAAAGAGGTTTTATCGAGGCGAGGATCAATGAATTAGATGAAAGCAGGGAAGCAGTATTTGTTGTTGAAACTGACAACCAAATTGTAGGCTTTGTTCATGTAGAAAAGTATAAGGTTCTTTATTGTGAGGACATGGCAAATATATTGGGTTTAGCCGTTGCCGAGGATTACCAACGCTGTGGATTTGGCAAAGAGCTTTTGAACGAGGCGGAACAGTGGGCAAGAAATAATGGTATTGATATGTTAAGACTTAATTCGGGAATGAAAAGAACAGCGGCACATAAGTTTTATCGAGCAATGGATTTTCTTGACGAAAAAGATCAAAAAAGATTCATTAAGCGACTATAATTTCCATTTACCGAAAAAATAAGTGGCAAATTCTCCGCCGCCGATATGGCAGTATGTATCAAAATCATTAGGAACATGATATAATCATGCAGATTTTGATACAAAGCCGAGGAAAAATTAAAAAGTGTGCCTTTGCGGTGTAATTTTTCGCTT
>CANQFC010000002.1 GCA_947598155.1 uncultured Clostridia bacterium | reverse complement strand
TTTGGTTCGGAATAGTGTAGTGCTGGCGGTCTATCTATTGTTTTCGGTTGCTTGCTTCTTTACCGTACATGAGCATTACTGCCGGGTACAAAGCGTTTCGGTGAATTAAAAAAATCAATCGGCAGCGTTTCTCAAAAGGTTTTGACTGCTCAGCTTCGTGATATGGAAGAAAACGGACTCGTTAATCGAAAAGTGTATGCTGAAGTTCCGCCGAGAGTAGAATACTCTCTGACAGAATTGGGACAAAGCTTGAAACCTATTCTCGACGCTATGTGGAGTTGGGGCGAAGATTATAAAGAAAAATGTAATAAATAACGAAAAGACCGTCAGATCTCATTCGAGACTTGACGGTCTTATATTTTTTTACTGTATTTAAGAAAATCGTTTTGGTGTTCCTGTTTGCGAAGTTGATAGCCTTGTGCAATCAGCGTATCTACTTTCAGAGCAATTAGGTTTATGTCGGAACACATTGCCCGTGCAATCTGCTGAATGTCATAGCCGTTTTCAATGTATTCCAAAATGGTGTCGTCCGGGAGCGAAGCCTGAGAAGCGAAGATATTTGCTTCATACTCCATACGGTTCTCTCTCATATCAAAGATGTTGAACTCTTTGAACCCGCCAACAGCAACCGCTTCTTGCCTGTGTAGAACATCGTGCCCGATTTCGTGCCATAGCACTATCTGCTCCACGACCGGGTGCATACCGTTTTTAAGAAAAACAAAGCGGTTCTTCAGAATAACCTTGTATGCTCCACGCTGCTTGTCAAAATTCCGGTAGATGACATTGATACCAAGCTCTTTTGCGACCTTGTATGGGTCACGAGTACCGCAGCGGTCAATGAGCTTGTTTACGATTTTCACAATCTCAGCCGTAGTGTAATACCCCAATCCGGCTCACCTCCCATATTATAGTATATCGGATATTAACCCTATAATAAATTATAAACTATTATATGTCCCATATATTGGACTTAGTTCACTTCGAGGATTACTCGTCTTTGCGGTATTTCTTCGGGGTGTATTTTTTATTGTTTTTCTTTGCAATAAGATAGGCTTCCTGAATGGCGTCAACCATTTCACGCATATCCTCGTCAGCCATTTCGCCGCCGGCAAACAGACCGGTAACTTCTGCAAGCAACTCCTGAGCCTGTCTTGCTCCTCTGCGTCCGTATTTATCCTCTACATCGGCGATGAAAGCGTCGTCCTCAGACAGCAGATAATTCACATTTACATTTAAGGATTCTGCCAGCTTCTTATATCTTTCCATTCCTCTCGGACGGGATTTATCATTTTCATAAGAACCAATTATGCGTCGGGTTACGCCGATTTTAGCTGCCAACTCATCTTGACTCATACCAAGCTTTGTTCTTTCAGCCTTGACTTTTTCACCGAATGTCATTGTGATTTCACTCCTTAAAAGAATATTTACAGTTGAACTACCCATTTGCTCTTGACAAGTACAGTTGAAGTGTATATAATATGAATTGGGAAGTTGAACTACACATAGTGTACACCAAACTACCCAAAATGTCAAGGGGGTTCTAAAAATGTTACGAAGCATACTTCATTGTGATATGAATAACTTCTATGCCAGCGTCGAATGTATGCTCGACCCCGCATTGAAGAAATATCCGATTGCTGTCTGCGGCTCTGTGGAGGAACGACACGGTATCGTGCTTGCGAAGAACTACAAAGCAAAGGCTTTTGATGTGAAAACCGGGGACGCAGTATGGCAAGCTAAACAGAAGTGCAAGGACTTGGTTGTAGTACCGCCCCATTATGAGGAGTATATCAAATACTCAAAGCTTGCGAGAAGCGTTTATGAGCGATATACCGACCAAGTTGAACCGTATGGTATGGACGAATGTTGGCTGGATATTAGCGGGACAGGGAGCCTTTTCGGTTCGCCGGAAAAGGTGGCAAATGAAATTCGTGAAACGATGAAGTTTGAACTCGGCTTGACGATTTCTGTGGGTGTTTCCTTTAATAAGATATTTGCGAAGCTTGGCTCGGATATGAAGAAACCGGACGCAGTAACCGTGATACCAAAGGACACATTCAGAGAAAAGATTTGGGGACTTCCTGCCGCTGACCTGCTCGGTGTAGGACGGGCAACCCAGCGAGTGCTTGACAGCTATTGTATTCGTACCATCGGGGATTTAGCGAATACCGACCCTGAGTTCTTACGCAGAAGATTAGGAAAGAAGATGTTGTTCCCGAATGATTACGGCGTGACACAGAAATCTGCCGGAGTACATTATTACAAGGCAAATTCCGAGAGGAATAAGCCTATATCCGATTGGGAGGAATGGCAGGCAAATACGCTTGGAGCAGCCATCCTTCTTCCCGAAAACCTTATAAAGCAGGGAATGTATCTGTTCAGTCTTGGAGAAAAGATTGAGTGTCTAAACAAGATATACTTTCCGGGCGTATATAAAAGGTTTGACGCACTTGCCGATTTTTTAGGGTGTTCAAAAAAAGCACTTGCCATACGAATGAAACAGCTCGGACTACTGAAAAAGGAGTATCTTGATAATCCTTTTGATTTGGTTACGGTTTATCCGGAGGTGAGCGAGCTATGAAATCGTTGGAACAAAAGATAATCGTAAGGTGCAAAAACTGTGGCTGGCGTATTTTTGACAAGGTAACAATGACAACAGGTGTTATTGAACTGAAATGTCCGAACTGCCACAGAGTAGTAGAGGTTGACCTGTCCCTCCGCAAGGGAACGGTCAAGTACAGATTAACAAGAAGTAATAACAGAGCGAACAATTAAATATCGGGCAGATGTACCGAGCCACGAGTCCTTGAGCGAAAGCTCCTGAGTCATCAAATTGCCGGACGCTGAGAATTAAGGGATAGAAATATCCTAATGTTCTTGGTGTCCGGCTTTTTTTGTAGCTCCCGAAAGGAGCAAGACCGTGACATATAAGTGGCTGGCATATATCGCCAAGTATCCGTAATCTCCGAATTTTTGATTTCAACCAAATTCAAAAATTCAAATTTAAGGAGATTACGACAATGACAAAACTTACATTAGAACAACAGGAATTATTATTTTCGAACGACTGCAAGCTCATCAATCTTCGGTATGAATATCACGGTTACACCGGCTCGGAGAAATGGGCGATTGTAACAGAACTGGCGGAAGAAGAATTGTGGGTTAAATACCCTGATGTTATCCGTCGGTACACTCCGTTCATTCTGCTTTCTATGGCTCAGGGCGAAGTGATTGACGAGTCATACAGAAACAACGATAAGTACGAAAAGCGAGCAAAAAGAACAATCGATGTGTACGGGTATGAAGATGACATCTCTGAACAATTCCACCGGGAACTGATTACTCCGTTTGTTGACCCGTTTGAGCAAGCGGAAGAAGAACGGATTGAGGAAGAAAAGGAACAGCTCCGTCAGTTAGAAATTGCGAAAGTCAGAAAGGTATTGGAAATGCTGAAACCTGTTCAGAGAGAAAGACTGATTAAAGCGATTTTATTAGGTATGAGTTCAAGAAAAATCGCAAAGGAAGAAGGCGTATATTACAGCGTTGTAGATAAGTCGATTGCTGCCGCAAGAAAAAATTTCAAGAAATTTTATGAAAACCTCTGATTTTGGGTGTGCATTTTGACCCCCTTTGTCCAAATGAGTGAAGGGGTTATTTCAATTCCGGATAAGAAATGCACTTTCAAAACTAAATGAACAGAGAGGTTATACATATATGCAGAGAAAAGAAATTCAGCGTGGAGATTTATTCTACTACGATTTTGGAAAAAGAGAGGGGTCTGTCCAGTCGGGAGAGAGACCTGTAATGGTAATTCAGGCGGACAACTTTAATGCAAATGCTCCGACAATTATTGTTGCTGCTGTTACGGCTGTGATGAAAAAGAAGTATCTTCCTTCACACATCATTTTGGGTGAGGACTTCGGTCTGAAGAAGCCGTCAATGGTTCTTCTTGAACAGATACAAACCGTCAATAAGGACGAACTGACAGACTACATTGGTTCGGTAAACGACGAAAGGCTTTGGAAGCAAATTAACGCAGCTCTTAAAAAGACTTTCGGTTTATGGATTTACAACACAGACAGAAACGGAGATGTTCGCTGCTTATGTCCCAAGTGCCTGAGCGACTATATCCACGACCCAAATTATATTGTCAGGCGTCTTGACCCTTTTGCTAAAAGCAAAGACAACTGCGATAAGTGTAATAACAGCGGTTGGGATTATATCGTTTATGACAAACGCACCTCGGTCAAAGGAAAGGGGTGCAGGAATGTCAAATAGCAGTGAAAAGAAGAAGCGTTACGATATTCCTCTTTGGTGTAAACCAAACCTGTCTATTGAGGAGGCGGCAGCTTATTCCGGTATTGGAATGGGAAAACTCTATGAAATGACGGAAAGTCAGGATTGTCCTTTTGTTCTTTGGATTGGTAGCAGAAGAATGATTAAAAGGAAAGTCTTTGACGAATTTATCGAAAGGCAATACTCGATTTAAGAAAAAAGTCAAGTCTGCGATGAGCCGATTCGCATAATTGGCTTACCGCAGACTTTTGAGTATGCTGTAATCACCAAAGGCAAGGAGGTTACAGCATATGTCTGACAAACAACTTAAATCCAATATGCCGAGTGTCCCTATTTGGAAGAAAATGAACCTTACGGTTGAAGAAGCTTCGGAATATTCGGGCATTGGCACATCAAAGATAAAAGAGCTATCGAATAGCGAAGATTGTCCTTTCGTTCTTTGGAACGGAGCAAAGCGATTGATTAAAAGAAAACAATTTGAGGAATACCTGTCATCGCAGTATTCCCTCTGATGGAGGTGGTGTTATGGGAAATAATCAGACTGAATTGAATAATTCAGGTAATCGGTCGGAAACCGTGCCGGTTTGGGTAAAGCCTTATCTTACGATTGATGAAGCGACCGCTTACACAGGTATAGGCAGAGACAAACTTTATGAGATGACAAGCCAAGAAAAATGTCCGTTTGTTCTGTGGGTAGGAAACAGACGAATGATTAAGAGACGAGTTTTTGATGAGTACATTGAGAAAATGTACTCAATATAGGAAGGAGGGCTTATGGACAACGATGTTTTAGCTTACAGAGCCTTACTCGAAAAGCGTAAAGAAAACGCTCCCTTTTGGGAGAAGAAGGTTCTAACGGTTGAGGAAGCAGCCGAGTACACCGGTATCGGCAGGACAAAAATCAGGCAAATCATAATGAAGGGTGATTGTCCCTTTGCTGTCACTAACGGTGTTCAGGTCTGTGTAATCCGAGACAAATTTATTGATTATCTTGATAAGCAATTTCGCATTTAAGGGAGGAAAAATTATGCCAAGAACAAAAAGAAAAGACAAATCAAGAGTAGTGCTTCGTACAGGCGAATCACAGAGAGCCGATGGTACATACCATTTCAGTTGGACGGACGCCAATCATAAAAGGCGTTATGTGTATGCTAAGACACTTGATGAACTGCGATACAAAGAGGAACAAATCGCAAAAGACAAGAGCGATGGCATTAAGGCAGAAGCTCGTTACACAACGGTCAATGACATTTATGAGCTTTGGAAGGATTTGAAGCGAGGTCTGAAAAACAACACTTTTGAAAACTACAAGTATATGTATGAGACCTTTGTCCGTCATCAGATAGGTTCAAAGACTGTATCTTCTCTGAGAAAAACAGATATAAAGAGGTTCTATAATTACCTTGCAGACGAACGCCATCTGAAGCCGGCGACCATTGATAATATTCATACGGTTCTCCATCAGATTTTGGATATGGCGGTCGATGATGACTACATCAGGAATAACCCGTCAAACAATGTGCTTAAAGAGTTGAAACAGTCCCATTGTTTTCAGACCGAGAAGCGTAGAGCCTTAACAAAGCCGGAGCAAGAATTGTTTCTTGGCTATCTGAAAAACTCTCCGACATCAAAGTATTGGTATCCGGTGTTTGCGGTTATGATTGGGACGGGACTTCGTGTTGGTGAGGTTACAGGGTTAAGATGGTGCGATATTGATTTGGAAGAAGGTATCATTGATGTGAACCACACGCTGGTTTACTACGACCACCGTACCGAGGGCAGTAAGCGTGGCTGTTACTTCAATGTTAATACAACCAAAACCCCGGCAGGAAGAAGAAAAGTGCCTATGCTCGGTTTCGTCAAAGAAGCATTTTTAATGGAAAAAGAAAGACAGGAATTGCTTGACCTTCATTGTGAAGCGACTGTTGACGGATACACCGATTTTATCTTCATCAACCGTTTCGGTCAGCCGCAACATCAGGCAACCCTCAACAAAGCAATTCGCCGTATTATTCGTGACTGTAACGATGAGCAGTTGTTGAAAGATGAAAATGCAGAAGTATTGCTCCCGCATTTTAGCTGCCATTCTTTAAGGCACACTTTCACAACAAGAATGTGCGAAGCAGGGGTAAATGTTAAGGTTATTCAGGACACGCTCGGTCATAAGGATATTTCAACTACGCTCAACATCTATACCGATGTAACAAAGGAGCTGAGGAAGTCCGAATTTGAAGGTCTTGACTCCTACTTCAAAAATGAGTATAATAAAGTGTCGGTTTGACAGATTAAATTGATACGGACTTCATAGTTGGTGGATAAAAGCATTTACATCATTTACATCAATTCTTACACAAAGCCCCCACGAAACTAATCGAAAATAAAGTAAAGTAGGATTTTGAAAAAATCTGATTTGCGACTTATTTTGAACTATGTTGGGTTATAGCAAGAATTGAAACGATGTCCTAAATCGTCCCGACAATGAAATCCTTGGGCGACTAAAAAGCGTGAATGCGCGATTCCCTTTTGGGGTCGCCCATTTATTAAACGAATGTACAGCCCGAAACTCGGAGGTTTTTATGGATAAGGATTTTCTATTTGCCGGTGATGATTATACTTGTGGCATTAGAACAGTTGGGGTCTTGATTAAAGACAATATTATTTTAGTGCAGAGAGAAAAAGACGGAAATGAGTATGCTTTGCCGGGAGGCCACATAAAAGTTGGCGAGACTTTAGAAAGCGGATTGATTCGTGAAATGAAAGAAGAACTTGGCGTTGAGACACGATGTGATCGTCTTTTGTGGAGCGAAGAATCTTTTTGGGAATGGAATGGCAAGAGGGCGCATACGATTGCTTTTTACTATCAGATAAGTCTCCAAGATGAATTGGCTATTCTCGAAAGTGGCGAGTTCGTTTCGCAGAAAGATAATTGCAATGTGGTTCTTGGTTGGATGCCTATTGAAGATCTCCAAAAAGTAACGATATATCCCGTGTTTTTGAAAAATGAAATATACCATCTCAATGAACCGATGAAACACTTTGTTTCAAAGTGATAATCTAAAGAAAGCGGGCTTTTCAGATGTGCAAATTATGCGAAACTGGAAAGCCACTTACACCATATTTGCACTCTGACAATCTCCTGTCTGCCGAACAAGCCTGTAAAAGAAATATGAGGAATTATTATGGAGTTTTTTACACCGATACTATTGTTGCGAAGAAAAGTAATCGTAAAACGGTTGAATGCTTGCGGAGCGACCTCGGAAAAAACGGCAAAAACATTGGCTGAAGCAGGCGTAATAAATCCGAATGGTTTCAATCGATTTACGCAGAGACTTGTTGAAATGGGAACGATACATATGACTTCCGATGGCAGATATTATGTGTGAAAGCTTTTCCCAAGTGTAGAACCCCCTTGAAAGAAAAATAAACCTTGTGTGTAAGGACGATTTCATTTCGGAGTCGCCCATTTTTAGAAAAGGGAGATAAACAAATTGGGATTTACGAAAGAATAGACTTGAGTGAATTAACTATAAAGTATTAAACATCGGCTGGGCGACTGTTCGGGGCTCGGCAGAAAAGAGTAAATTTATGAATTTGTTAGTTAATAAAGTTATCAGCAGCATACTGCAAATTATACTGTTTTTGTTCATTCCATTTGTATGGTGGCTTATTACAGCAAGAAAGAAGCAAAAATTTGCAGAGTGGATAGGGTTAAAGAAAATTGAGGGCGGCAAAAAGACTTTAGCTGCCGTTGTTATAGCATCAGTTGCTTTTATGCTTTTAGGGGCGTTTTTGCTTTATATGATAAGTGGAATTGAAACGGCGGCTTCTGAATTTGCAGGGCTTGGTGCGGCAGCTATTCCGGCAATAGTTATATATGCAGCTTTTAATACAGCATTTCCGGAAGAACTTTTATTCCGAGGGTTTATATTGAAAAGAGTGACAAATAAGTTTAGTTTTAACATTGCAAATATTGTGCAGGCTTTATTATTCGGTTTATTACACGGAGCGATGTTTTTCTCGTTTGCGGGAGCTGCAAAAACTGCTTTGATTATTGTGTTTACGGGAACTATTGCATGGTTTATGGGATACATCAACGAAAAACTTTCCAAAGGCTCAATCATTCCAAGTTGGATCATTCATACCGCTTCTAATTTGTTTTCAGGAATTATTTCTGCTTTTTTAATATAAATTCCAGTTGAATAACTGCTGAAAGAGGTTTGTGCCTTGTATAAATGGGCGATTCCCTTTAGGAGTCGCCCATTTTTAGAAAAAACAAATTAACAAATCGGTATTTATGAAGGAGAACAAAATGAAATTAAAAAGGTTGCCGTATGATTTCACAGTGTGTCAAGTATCGAGTGTAGAGAACATCAATTTGGATAATGAGTTCTTTTTTATCGCTAAGACGGACGAAGAACTGTCCCTCGTCTGCAAAACGGCTGACGCGCCGAAAAATACTATTGCTCGTGATGACGGTTGGAAGGGATTTCGTATTGAGGGTGTTCTTGACTTTTCTCTTATCGGAGTATTGTCTAAAATATCAAGCATTCTCGCAGAAAATAAAATTGCCATATTTGCAGTTTCCAGCTTTTATACAGATTACATTCTTGTAAAAGCGAGTAATTTTGACAAAGCTATGGAATTACTTGCGGATGCAGGCTATACAGTGGAATAAATTTCCGTTTCCAGAACACCCCTTGAAAGAGGAATGAACCTTTTTCAAGGGGATTTTTGTTTTTCGGCGGTTTTCAACAAAAAAATTTCCGTGACGGGAGCTGAGATTTCTCCGATTGACTTATGAAAACGCCAAAATAATTATAGTTTTTTAAGTCCGAAAATCAGGACAAAAGAAGAACAATTTTACCTTTACAAATCTGGAATTAAATGGTAATATTGATTTTGGAAATGTAATTTTTTGAAAATTCAGGGAAATTTTAGATTTCAAGAACGGTTTAAAATGAAAAAAGCCCGCGTTTAACGCAGGCCAAAATCACACTCTGTGATACCGTTTTCACGGCGGGTTGAATAAATTTTTATTTGAACTTTGTAGTGTAATCTCAATAAGGTGTTGAGAGTATTTTTAGTATAACCTATATTTTTCACTTTGTCAAGGGGGATTTTAAATAAAATGGAAAACGAAACGAAAAAGTATTATTTAGGTCTTGATATGGGAACAGATTCAATAGGATGGGCAGTTACCGATGAGGAGTACCGTATTCCCAAATTCAAAGGAAACTCCATGTGGGGCGTAAGGCTTGTTGACGGCGGTGAGACTGCAGCGGAACGAAGAATGCACCGAAGTGAGCGCAGAAGAAGACAACGCAGCAAATTCAGACTTGAATGTCTTGAAATGCTTTTTAATAAAGAAATCGCTAAAGTTGATATATCTTTTTTTCAAAGGCTCAAGGACAGCGCTTTGTATGACGGCGACAAAAATGTTGAAGGGAGATATTCTCTTTTCAATGATAAGAATTACACGGATAAGGAATATCATAAAGAATATCCTACCATATATCATCTGCGCCGAAAATTGATAGTCGATCCTTCGGCACATGACGTAAGACTCGTTTATCTCGCGATTAGCCACATTATAAAAAACAGAGGGCATTTTCTGTTTGAGAGCGATGACCTCGGAAATGGTGAAACCGAAAATTTTTCCGTGATTTGGAAAGAAATAAGCAAATATCTTGAGGATAATTATGATTGCGAATTGTACACTGAAAACTTATCTGCTGTCGAAGATATACTCAAAGACCGTTCTTTGGGAATAACGCGAAAAAAAGATGCGCTGATAAAAGAGTTCGCCCTGAGCAAAAAAGAAAATCAGTTTGAAATAGCTCTGCTTAAACTTCTTTCTGGAGCCAAGGTCAATACAAAGGAAATCTTTTTAACCGATGAATTTAACGATACTGATGCAAAAAGCATATGTTTTAAAGACGGTTATGATGACAGACGGGATTTGTATGAGAGCTTATTTGGCGAAAAATTTGAATTGATAGAAAAGCTTAAAGCGCTTTACGATTGGGCAATTCTTGCCGATATATGCCGTGGCGAGAAATATATATCCTTTGCAAAGGTTAAGGAATATGAGCAACACAAAAGCGACCTTAAATTGCTGAAAGAGTACGTAAGAGATTTTGCTCCCGAAAAGAGGGATTTGATATTTAATGAAAATACAAAAGATACATATAATTATCTCGCTTATTCGGGTCATTCGACCAAACTGCCGGTTGTGAAAAAGTGCTCACAAGAACTTTTCTGCGATTTTTTGAAAAAACAACTTCCAAAATGCGCAACCGATGAGAAATATGAAAGGATGTTCGCTGAAATAGAAGCAGGTACATTTATGCCCAAAGCTGTTTCAAAGAACAATTCCGTTATACCCATGCAGATAAATATGAAAGAGCTTAAGGCGATACTGAAAAACGCGCAGGAATATCTGCCTTTCCTTAAAGAAACGGACGAAAGCGGCAAAACCGTAAGTGACAAGATAATCGATTTATTCAGTTTCAGAATACCTTATTATGTCGGCCCGCTCAATGAACACAGCGAAAAGCACTGGCTCGTTAGAACAAAAGAAAAAATATATCCTTGGAATTTTGAAAAGGTTGTCAATACCGATGCCAGCGCCGAAAAGTTTATAGATAATCTGACAAGCAAATGCACTTATCTTCCGAGAGAGGATGTTATCCCTAAAAATTCTCTTTTGTATTCTTCGTATATGGTGCTTAATGAGTTGAATAATCTAAAAGTCGACGGTGACCCTATATCTGTTGAGCTGAAACAATCTATATACAAAGATTTATTTATGCGCAGAAACAAGGTCACGCATAAAGCGCTCGTTGATTATTTCCGAGCAAAAGGTTTTGAAAATGTTGTGATTTCGGGAGTGGACGGCGATTTCAAAAGCAGTTTAAAGTCATACATGGAGCTTGATTTTATCGCCCTGCCCGATAGCAACAAGGAGGACATTATAAAAGCAATAACCATATTCGGAGACGATAAAAAGCTGTTGAAAAAGAGGCTTAAAACGAATTACAGCGGCAGATTAACGGATGAAGAGATAACAAAGCTTTGCAGGCTGAAATTTACAGGTTGGAGCAGGCTTTCCCGAAAACTGCTTACAGAGATAGAAAGCGTTTTGCCCGAAACAGGCGAGGTAACGAATATAATCCACGCTCTTTGGGAAACAAACGACAATCTTATGAAACTGCTCAGCAAAAATTATCAGTTCAGGGAAAATATAGACAAAGAAAACGGAGCCGTTGAATTTACATCGCTTAAGCAGGAGGTTGAAGAACTGTATGTATCGCCTAAAATAAAAAGGCCGATTTATCAGACGATGCAGATAGTTGAGGAAATCGTAAAAATTCAAGGCGGCGCGCCCGAAAAGATATTTGTTGAGGTGGCGCGTTTTGAAGGCGAAAAAGTAAGAAAAATGTCAAGAAAGCAAAGACTGCTTGAACTCTATAAAAAATGCGGAGAGCAACAGAGCGAGCTTTATGAGAACCTTAAAAATACCAATGAAAACGATTTGCAGCGCGACGCTCTTTATCTTTATTACACTCAGTTCGGTAGATGTATGTATTCGGGCGCAACTATAACGCTTAGTGAGTTGAGCGCCAATTACGACATTGACCATATTTTCCCGCGCTCTAAGCTAAAGGACGACAGCCTTGACAACAGAGTTCTTGTTACCAAAAAATCCAATGAAGAGAAGGGTAATAATTATCCTATAAGTCCTGAAATCAGAAATAAAATGCGCCCGTTTTGGGAAATGCTCCTTTCAAAAGAGCTTATCAGCAAGCGGAAATTTGAACGCCTTGTAAGAAACGCTCCGCTTTCCGAAGAGGAATTAAATGAATTTATATCAAGGCAGCTTGTTGAGACAAGGCAGTCCACAAAGGCGGTGGCACAGCTTTTGAAAAAACGCTACCCCGAAACTGATGTGGAGTATATAAAAGCGGGGCTTGTGTCCGATTTCAGAAAAGATTTTAAACTGCCGAAATGCAGAGAAGTTAACGATATTCACCACGCAAAAGACGCTTATCTAAATATAGTTGTAGGCAATGTTTACACAGTAAAGACTCACAGCTATAGGTTTTATTCCGATATTTTAAGCAGTAAACAAAGCTTTAACAAAATGTTTGACTATTCCGCAAAGGGCGCGTGGGAAACGGAAAACAACAAATCAATAGGCATAGTAAAATCGACTATGGCAAAAAACAATGTAAGATTTACGCGATATGCCTTTAAGCAACAGGGAGGTCTGTTTGACCAGAATCCGCTGAAAAAGGGCTTTGGCCAAGTAGAGCGCAAAAAAGGGCTCGCAATAGAAAAATACGGCGGATACAATTCTCCTTCATCGTCATTCTTTGCGTTTGTTGAATATACGGACAAAAAAGGTAAAAAATTACGCTCATTTGAACCAGTGGATAAGTATAGAGAAAATGAATATAATACCGATCCCGTGTCATATATTTCCGAACGACTCGGTGTTGAAAAAGAAACGGTAAAAATACTTATCCCTTGCGTAAAATACAACGCGCTTATAAGTATCGACGGTTTCCGAATGCATATAAGCTCGAAAAGCGGAGGAGGTTTACAAATTGTCTGCAAGCCAGCAGTTCAGCTCATTCTCGGCGAAGAACGGGAATCATATGTAAAAACAATAATGAACTATCTGAATAAATGCGATGAGCTGAAAAAGGAAAAAGAAATAACCGCCCATGACGGAATCGAGGCGGAAAAGAACATTGATATTTATAATACTATAACCGATAAGATGGTAAACACCGTATTTAAGTCAAAATTTGCAAGCCTCGGTAAAAAGCTACAAAATAAAAAAGAAGTATTTTGCGGGCTTTCGCTTTATCAGCAGTGCTATGTAATAAAGCAAATCCTGAACATTTTGCATGCTAATGTTATGACAGGCGATTTAACGTTTCTGGGAGAAGTCAAGAAATGCGGCGTAACATCTATAAGCAATAGATTGCAGTCGGGTTACAGCTCAGCAAAGCTGATAAATCAATCCGTAACAGGGCTTTATGAGCAGGAAGTTGACCTGATGAAAATTTGATGAAATAAGGAGATATAAAATTGTGGGTTGGAGGACTGTGGTGGTTTCAAAACCGTCAAAGCTTGACTTGAGGTTAGGATATATGCTCGTAAGGGATTCCGAAAACTCGGTTCGTGTACATATAAGCGAGATTTCTGTGCTTATAATTGAAAATACGGCATCCTCTGTCACTACCGCTTTGTTGAGTGAGCTTACAAAGCAAAAAATAAAAGTTGTTTTTTGCGACGAAAAACAAAATCCTTCGTCAGAGCTTGTTTCATATTACGGTTGCCATGATTGCTCGCTTAAATTCAGAAATCAGCTTGAATGGAACGAAGTCACTAAACAGGCAATATGGACAGCTATTGTTACGCAGAAAATAAAAATGCAGGCTCTTAATCTGGAATATTTTAAAATTCCGGAGGCGTCAAAGCTTTATTCGTATATTGATGAAATTGAATTTAACGATGAAACAAATCGGGAGGGGCATTCCGCCAAAGTGTATTTTAACGCTCTTTTTGGCAAAAAATTTTCAAGAAGCGATGAGTGCCCCGTAAATGCCGCTCTTAACTACGGTTACAGCATCATTCTTTCCTGCTTTAACCGGGAAATAGTCTGCTGCGGGTATTCAACGATGCTCGGATTGCATCACAACAATATGTTCAATCAGTTCAATTTGGGCTGTGATATTATGGAACCTTTTCGTCCGATAATAGACAGGGCGGTAAAATTACTTTCTCCCGAAAAATTTGAAAGTGAGGAAAAGAAACGGATTCTAAGGATTTTAAGCGAGGAATTTATTGTTGACGGTAAAAAGCAATCCTTACTCAACACAATTAAAATTTATTCAAAAAGTGTTTTTGACGCTGTCGAACGCGAAGATATGGCGCTTATAAGATTTTACAGCTATGAGTTATAGATTTATGAGAGTTTTGGTATTTTTTGATTTGCCTACGGAAACGGCCGCCGACAGGCGAAATTATAGTAAATTCAGAAGATTCCTTATAAAGGGCGGTTTTATGATGATACAGGAATCTGTTTATTCCAAGCTTGCTCTTAATTCAACACAGGTTGGACAGATAATCGGAGATGTAAAAAAAGCTCAGCCTGAGAAGGGTATTGTGCAGATACTTTCTGTGACAGAAAAGCAGTATTCAAAAATGGAAATAATATCTGGAAAAAGTGTCGGCAATGTTGTTGACAGCGATGAAAGGCTTTTAATATTATGATGGTAAGTTTTGACTTTTTATCTGACCCGATAGAGCTTTCTCCCGGAAAAGCAAGTTCACTATATATTGAAAATCAGAAACTTTACAGAAATACAATAATAAATTTGTACGCAGAATGTCCGAAAAACTGTGGCGTGGTGTTTTCCGAAAAGTATGAACCTTTGAATTTCAAAGGAAATATTTGTTTTGTGTCTGATTTCTGCCGTTTGGATTTTTCTTCTTCTATTATAAAAAAGCTGTATGAGGATTTTACAATGTATGCGTGCGATTTTATGCTTGAGCAGACGACTGCCCTCAAAGCTGAAGTCCTTAAATTTCTTGAAAAATTAAACGAGGGTTTTGACTTTGACTTTTCTTTTAAAGAAGAATTGGAACTTGCTGATTTATTTAAAATACAATGTCTTAAGCCAAAATTAGGAAACGAGGATATACCGGAAAATATTCTTGATTTTGTCAAGTTTATGAAAAAATACACCTCGTTTAAATGTTTTATATTTTTAAACCTACATAGTTTTCTTACTCCTGACGAATTAGAAATATTTCTCAATGAAGTTGCTTATCTGAACGTTTGCGTTCTGATGCTTGAAAACAAAAAGTGCTTTAATAATTCTTCCAAGGAGGTGGTATATATAATTGATGAAGACTTGTGCGAAATAGTTGAAAAGTAAAATAATGTTGTATTCAATAAGGGGCTTGCCCCGTCAAGCGGCGGGGCAAGAAATGCGGTGTAAACCGCGCTTAGGAATCAGTGAAGACCAAATCCCCCACTGATTCCGAAAATGAAACCCGCCGCCAATAGCGGCGGGGAACATCTCTTGCATAAGTTATAAATATGTCTTATGAAATTGCCCGGTGGTTTTGTAGTGTCTTCCGTTTATTCTCATGTATGATTTTTGAAATTTGAGGTTTGAGAGTAGTGTAATTTCATAAGGTGGTAAAACTTTTTGTTTGACAAATCACTTAAAGAGGGCGTTTGAGAGTAGTGTAATTTCATAAGGTGGTAAAACGGCAGGGTACTGACAGAAACTCCGGTAATGGTTTGAGAGTAGTGTAATTTCATAAGGTGGTAAAACTAATTTTTCATCAATTTCTTTTTTGGTAATGTTTGAGAGTAGTGTAATTTCATAAGGTGGTAAAACAAATTCTATTTACAGGAGCAGTCGCTCCCGGTTTGAGAGTAGTGTAATTTCATAAGGTGGTAAAACCAAATTGACACGTGGGATAGCTTTATATAGTTTGAGAGTAGTGTAATTTCATAAGGTGGTAAAACAACAGCAACGGTAACAGCAGTGGTAGCGAAGTTTGAGAGTAGTGTAATTTCATAAGGTGGTAAAACGAATGAAAGAAATTGATAGAGAACCTCTTGGTTTGAGAGTAGTGTAATTTCATAAGGTGGTAAAACAAATAATGACGATGATATATGAAACCTTCGTTTGAGAGTAGTGTAATTTCATAAGGTGGTAAAACTTCGGGATTATCCAAATGGCAAAAATATCGGTTTGAGAGTAGTGTAATTTCATAAGGTGGTAAAACATAATTCTCGATGAGCTTACTATTGACGCCGTTTGAGAGTAGTGTAATTTCATAAGGTGGTAAAACAAATGATAGATTTTTTATAATGCAGACAGCGTTTGAGAGTAGTGTAATTTCATAAGGTGGTAAAACAGCCCATTCAAGATGTAAATCCTCAATGAGGTTTGAGAGTAGTGTAATTTCATAAGGTGGTAAAACGAATAAGAAAGCTTTTCGACCATAGTACCAGTTTGAGAGTAGTGTAATTTCATAAGGTGGTAAAACAATGCTTGTGAATTTGCTGGCCGGTCTTGGGTTTGAGAGTAGTGTAATTTCATAAGGTGGTAAAACAATATTGCGCACCGTTTCTGAAAACTCGCTAGTTTGAGAGTAGTGTAATTTCATAAGGTGGTAAAACGTGTATGCACGGCATTTAGACGGAGAGGTGTTTGAGAGTAGTGTAATTTCATAAGGTGGTAAAACTTAAGTATCTGTTTTTGAGAATACAAATCAGTTTGAGAGTAGTGTAATTTCATAAGGTGGTAAAACGTGTATGCACGGCATTTAGACGGAGAGGTGTTTGAGAGTAGTGTAATTTCATAAGGTGGTAAAACTGATAACAAGATTAAGAGAATTAAGAGAAGTTTGAGAGTAGTGTAATCCTTATACTCGGGCGGAGTAGATATGAAAAAAGCACCTGCAACGCAAGTGCTTAATCGTAAAGGATATTATCCTTAATTGATTTTTCTAACTTCTTTTTGCAACGCTCAAAACTTTCGTGTGTTTCAGGCGGTGCTTTTTCAGTTAAATATGGTTCGTCATTTTCGTCATAATCGTACCACTCAGGATTAGATTTCCAATAAACGGTATCCATTTTCATTTAATAACACCAGCCTTTCTAAGATATTCTTCACAGAATTTTCGTGGTTCTTTACTATTATACCATTCAGCAAAGCAGTCCACGATAACTTCTTGGTATTTTGGTCAAGTTTCTATAGATAGAATCAGAGAATTTGATTTATGCAACACCCTGATGAATCACGATGGTATTGCTATGGGATACAGCGCCGGCGCAGTTATTCAGTTGGCGGAATATCATTTGTCGCCCGATGAAGATTATTCTGAATTTCAATATAATCTGTGTTAGATACGTTCAGTTGTATTGATTTATTTATCTGCGCCGCGTCGCACATAAAATCCCCGTATTTGAATACGCCCTTTGCATTTTTCGGGTATTTCAGCTTAAAATTCACCTTATCGTTTTCCCTTACCCAAGAGACCGAAACCTCGCCGAATACGCTTTTATAGCTTGCGCTTGCGGAATTTAAAGCGCTCGGAAAATGCGGCTCAATATTGACGGTATCGGCGCACACCTTTATGCCGCAAATCTGCTCTGTGAAAAATGCGCTGATGTTGCCCCAAAAGTGGTGATTATGCGAGGCAAGGCCGTCTTTATCTTCGTCAAAGTTCTCACACAGCGACATATTGCCTTCGGCAATCCATTGACAGTATGACGGCGGAGTTTTGTTTGTCAAAATTTTCATTGCGGCGTCAATCTCACCGTTTTCCGCAAGCACATGGAAAAGCACTCTGCCGCCGAGCACGCCCGTTGAGATGTGATAATCGTCAAGCTTTATAATATCCATCAGCACGCCTAACGCCCTGCTTTTTTCGCTGTCGTCAACAATGCCGTAATAAATGCCCATTGCCTGCGATGTTTGAGATTCGCCCTCAAAAACGCAGGTTTCTTTGTTAAATAAATGGGCGCGGATATTCGACCTCATACGCTCGGCAAAAGCCTTGCAGTACTTTGCGTTCTCAGTTTCGCCTATTGCGCTGAACATCTCCGAGGCTTTTTTGGCAATATCAAACGCCTCAATGCTGTCGGTCAAAATCAAAGGCGCTTTTCGGGGATTTTCCGGCGCGCACCAGTCGCCAAGCCCTATTGCAAGCAGGCCGTTTTTGTCTTTTCTTGTGTCAAGGTATTGTATGTATTTAAGAACCGACTCCCTGCATATCTCAAAAGCAGACAGGTCATTTCGCTTTTGCCATATCTGATAGGGCAGTTCGGTAATTACGCTGTCCCAAGCAGGCCCGTTGCCCCAGTCGAATCCCCAGCCCCAGGTGGGGATAATTCCCGGCAAAGCGCCGTCCTCTCTTTGCGCCCTGCATATGCCGATAAGCCATTGCTTATAATTTTCCACTGCGTTAAAAAACAACAGCGTATGCGAAGATGAAAGCGCCGCGTCTGCCGTCCAGCCGTTCTTTTCCCTGTGCGGACAATCCGTCGGGAAGTGGTGAAAATTTGAAAGAGTGGAGTTTAAGGTCATTTTATGCAACTCGTTGAGCGTTTCACAGTCGCAGGAAAATTCGCCCAATTCCTCTAAATCCGTATTAAACACTAAATATGTAAGCAAATCGGGCGTTGCCTGTTCCCCGTTTATGCCCTCTGCCCTTACATAGCGAAAGCCGTGGTAAGTAAAAGCAGGCGTCCACTCGTTGTAGCCCTTCTTACAAATATATGTATCGCTCTGATAGTAGCGCTTTTTGCTGTGGTCAAAGGTGGTGGTATCAATGCAGAATTTTCCGTCACGGAGAATTTCGGCAAATGTGAGCTTAACGGTCTGACCATTTTCGGCGTTCAGACTAAGCCTGCATACGCCCGATGTATTGATACCGAAATCATAGATATATGCGTTGCCCTCACGGAAGATATTGACGGGCTTTAACTCCTGCCTTACGGTAATCGGACGGGCAGTTGACAGTACGGCCTTGCCGTGGGGCGTTTCAGATAAAACCGCATTTTTCCATTTACGCTCGTTTTTGTTTGCGTCGTAAATTTCGCCTAAACGCAGGTCATCGGATAAAATATTCGATTGCGCAACCGTTACCGACTCGTCGGCCTCGTAAATTTCTTTTCTGCCGTCGGTATAAGTGATTTCAACGGCAAAGGCGAGCTTAGGCGCAGAGCGGAACTTCGTCTTTTCAAAATCCCATATAAATCCGCCGAAAGCGTTTTGCATACCGTTGCCAAGCAGAAATTCAAAGCTGTTTTCCTCTTTCAAAAGCTCGGCAATGTCATAATTGTCATAAAAAATCACCTGTTCGCTGTTACTGATATATGGGCAAAGCCTGCCCTTTGTAATATTTTCCCCGTTAAGGAACAGCTCATAAAAGCCGAGTCCGCAAACGGTAATCTCCGCTTTCTCAACTTCTCCCGAAAGAGAGATTTTCTTTAAAAACAGCGGCGCGGGAACTCGCTTTATTAAGGTACTGTATTTTTTGCCGGCGCAGATAAATTTGTTTGAAAATATCATAAAGTTCTCCTTAAATAAAGGCCCCGGGGGGAGGGGCTGTTAATAGTATATTAAAGAAAAGCCGCCGCAATCAATGAAAGTGAGCGGCGACGCGATAAAGAGAGAAGTTATAAAAAGCCGCCGCGAACGATACATAGTCCGCGACGGCAATGGCGCAGAAGGAGAGACTCGAACTCTCGCGCCGGTTACCCGGCCTACGCCCTTAGCAGGGGCGCCTCGTCACCAACTTGAGTACTTCTGCAAGTGTAACGTGTTAATGCTTTTATGTCTTAAATCGTTAATAAATATGGCGATAAATATGGCGGAGAGGAAGGGATTCGACAGATTTTGCAGGCAAAATCCTTTCGTTCGGCGACCGAAATTTAAAAATTTCGGTACCCGCCTCACGCTCCTCGCTAAAAACAGTTCGCCGAACTGTTTTTTTACGCTCGGACCCTCACGGGTTCAAATCCCTTAATAAAATTATTGTTAATAAATATGGTGGAGAGGAAGGGATTCGACAGATTTTGCAGGCAAAATCCTTTCGTTCGGCGACCGAAATTTAAAATTTCGGTACCCGCCTCACGCTCCTCGCTAAAAACAGTTCGCCGAACTGTTTTTTTACGCTCGGACCCTCGCGGGTTCAAATCCCTTAATAAAATTATTGTTAATAAATATGGCGGAGAGGAAGGGATTCGACAGATTTTGCAGGCAAAATCCTTTCGTTCGGCGACCGAAATTTAAGATTTCGGTACCCGCCTCACGCTCCTCGCTAAAAACAGTTCGCCGAACTGTTTTTTTACGCTCGGACCCTCGCGGGTTCAAATCCCATAATAAAATATCCTTAATAATATGGCGGAGAGGAAGGGATTCGAACCCTTGTGAGTTTGACCTCAAACGGTTTTCAAGACCGCCGCGTTATGACCGCTTCGCTACCTCTCCGTATTAGGCTTGATTATCTTATCATACATTTTATTTTTTGTCAAGAAATTTTGCGAAAATCCTTAATATATTTTGCGGAATTTCGGATGTTTTTACAAGTGATTTTTTGCGCTCGGCGGTTTACAAATCATATAGATAATGCTAAAATAAATTGATTATGGAAATGTGCGAAAATAGCCGCCTTTAGACAGATAACAAATAACAAATAACAAAACATTGCATATATTCCCATAATAAAAATGTCACAATTTGTTGATTTAAACTGAGAAAGGTAAAAAGATATGAATAAAAACGATTTAGCAAAAACGCCTCCTATGGGTTGGAACAGTTGGGACTGCTACGGCGCCGCCGTCAACGAAGAACAGCTTTTGGGCAATGCGGAATATATGGCGAAAAATCTTAAAGACTTCGGATGGCAGTATATTGTATGCGACATTCAGTGGTATGAGCCGAAAGCTAAAGATAATGATTACAACAATTTTACAGAGCTTTGTATGGATGAATATTCACGCCTTATTCCTGCTGAAAACCGTTTTCCGTCCTCAAAGAATGGCGCGGGCTTTAAGCCGATTGCAGACAAAATTCACGCTATGGGGCTCAAATTCGGGATACATATTATGCGGGGAATACCCCGTCAGGCGGTTCACGGAAACACAAAAATATTGGGCTCTGAGAAAACCGCGCGCCAAATCGCGCATCATTTTTCTGTTTGCCCGTGGAATACCGATATGTACGGCGTTGACGCCCGTTGTGACGGCGCGCAGGAATATTATGATTCGATTTTTTCGCTATATGCCTCTTGGGGCGTTGATTTTGTCAAGGTGGACGACATTTGCGTTACCGAATTCAGAAAATGGGACAATCCTTATTCCGCAAAGGACGAAGTTGAAATGATAAGAAAGGCCATTGACAAAACAGGGCGTGATATTGTTTTAAGTCTTTCGCCCGGACCCGCCGAAATAAGCGTTGCGAAACATCTTTGCGAAAATGCTAATATGTGGAGGCTTACGGGCGATTTTTGGGACGACTGGTCGCAGCTTTTGAGAATGTTTGACAAATGTAAATTATGGGAAGACGTTGTTTCCGAAGGATGCTGGCCCGACTGCGATATGCTGCCTCTGGGCAGAATTTCCAAAAACGGTGAGTGCCACGGCAAAAAAAACAGATATACAAATTTCACAAAGGACGAACAGATAACCTTAATTACTCTTTGGTGCGTTTTTCGCTCTCCTTTAATGTTCGGAGGCGAATTGCGTGAAAATGATGAATTTACGCTGTCGCTTATTACTAATCCCGAGGTTCTGGCAGTAAATCAGGCGTCGCACGGGGGTAAAGAGATTTACCGTGATGAAGATTTTATTATCCGCAAGGCGCTGGACGAAGAAAATAACGTTATTTTTGCGATATTCAATATAAACGACAGCGCAAAAACCGCAGAAATTGATTTTGAAAAATTCGGATTTGAATCCGGCAAAACGCTCCGCGACCTATGGAAAAGGGAGGACATTTGCAAAACAGAAAAGGAAATGAGTTTTCAAGTAGCCGCACACGGCTCTCTGCTATATAAAATTTATTGAAAGAAGGCGGCTTATGCTTCGCATTATAACAGGAAGAACAGGGAGCGGAAAAACGCGAAAGGTACGCTCTGTTATTGCCGATATTGCAAAAAAAAGTTCCGATAAGGCGATAATAATAGTTCCCGAACAGTTTTCATTTGAAACCGAAAGAGCGATGCTTTCTTTGCTCGGAAACGGTAAAGTTAATAATGCCGAAGTATTGAGCTTTTCAAGGCTTGGAGAAAAGCTTTTAAAAAAATGCGGCAGACTTCCTCAAAAAACAGTTGATGATTCTGTGCGCGCGGTACTTATGAGCATTGCGGCGGAGTCGCTTCAGGACAAGACGGTTTCGTTCAGAAAATATATTAAAAATCCCGCTCTTATATCGGAACTTGTTTCATTTCGCAAGGAGCTTAAAAAGTGCAGGATTACACCCGAACAGCTCGGCGACGTTTCAGGAAAAATGAGGCGTGAAACATTTTCCTTAAAACTTTCGGAGCTGTCGCAAATTTATTCCTGCTATGATTCGCTTGTAAGCGAGAGCTTTGGCGACGACACCGATTACCTTGATATTCTCTCTGATATTTTGGAAACAGACGATTTTTTTAAAGGGAAAACAGTCGCCGTAGACGGATTTTCCGGATTTTCCGCACAGGAATATGATGTTCTCGAAAAAATAATGAAATCTGCCGACGAGCTTTATGTGACTTTCTGCTATGACAGCGAATCCCGCAACAGCCAGTATGACGTTTTCAGAAACGTTTATAACGAAATCAGAACTTTGACCGATATTGCGAATCGGGCGGGAGTAAAAATCGCGCCAAGGGAAAACCTTTTGCCGAAAGAGGAGTATAAAGCCCCAGAACTTAATTTTCTTGAAAAAAATCTGTTTTCAAGCGGGCGGGGCTCATTTAGCGGGGAATCGCCCGCAGTATGCCTTATCCCAAGCAAAAATAAAAAAGACGAGTGCGACGCGGTAGCCGCCGAAATACGCCGCCTTGTCCGCACCGAAAATTACCGTTACCGTGATATTGCCGTTATTGAAAGAACCGAAAATTCATATAAAAACGACCTCGCAAATTCTTTCAGAAAATACGGGATAAAATGCTTTTTTGATTCCCGTCAGCCGGTGCTTACACAGCCGCTTATCGTGTTTATACGCACGCTTTTTGATATAATAATAAACGGATTTTCCGCGGACAGCGTTTTAACTCTTCTTAAAACAAGACTTTACGGCTTTTCAGCGGAGGAAATCGGTGAGATTGAAGATTATATCCTAATGTGGAATATAAAAAGCTCCGCGTGGAAAAACGATTGGACGGATAATCCCGAGGGTTTCGGAGCCGAATTTGACGAAGAGGCGCAGTGTAAGCTCGAAAAGCTCAACGAGCTTCGCAAAAAAATAGCCGCGCCGATTTTAAGCCTTAAAAATAAAATAACGGATACGGACGGCTCCGTCATTTCAAAGGAAGTTTTTGCGTTTTTGCGAAATACGGGCGTCGATAAAAATTTGAAAGAAATTGCCGAGTCACTTAAAAACAGCGGCGACAGCGAGCTTTCAATAGAACAGGATACTGTTTGGAAAATAACGGCGGATATTTTTGACGCTCTTTGGTTTACCGTCGGAAATAAAACCGTTTCCGTTCAGCGCTTTGCGGAGCTTTTTGACATTTTGGCAAGCGCAAAGGACGTCGGCGTTATTCCTAACGGCATAGATGAAGTCATAGTCGGCAGTGCGGACAGGATTCGCGCTTCCGCTCCAAGGGCTGTATTTATTGTCGGCGCTAACAGCGGCGTTTTTCCAGGCACGGTTTCGGGCGGAGTGCTCCTTTCCGATAAAGAGCGCACGGAGCTTATTGAAAACAGCGTAAACCTTGTAAGCAATATGGAATATAACAGCGTCAGCGAGCTGTTTATAGCTTACCGCGCCGTTTCGCTGCCGACCGAAAAGCTGTATGCGTCTTATTCGGCGTTCGGCGCGGACGGCGAGCCGCTTTTTCCGTCTGAAATAGTTTCCGAAATTAAAGCTTTGATTCCGAACTGCAAGACGGCCGAGATTGATGTTATGAGCCGAATTGAGAGCGAAAAATCCGCGTTTTCCGTTCTAGCAGGCGAAAGCGTGAACGGCTCTGTTTTGGCGTCGTCTTTATATGAATATTTCAAAGAGAACGGCGGTGAAAACAGGCTCGGTATGATAGATAAAATCCGCAAGAACACATTCGGCATTAAAGATAGGGAAATTGCGGAAAAATTGTTTGGGAAAAATATGTTTCTCACTGCCTCAAGAACAGAAAAATATTACTCCTGCCCGTTTGAATATTTCTGTCGGTACGGGCTTAAAGCAATGCCTAAAAAAACGGCTGAGGTCGACCCCGCTCAAGCGGGTACGCTTATTCATTATGTGCTTGAAACGGTTCTTCGGGAATACCCAAAGGAAAAATTCATTTCACTCTCATTTGATGAGGCAAAAAAAATCACATATTCAATAATAGACTCATATATTGAGGAGCAAATGAGCGGAATTTCCAATAAAACCGCCTCATTTAAAAGGACGATAGAGCTTGTAAAACTGCGTTCATTAAAAATTGTACTTCGTTTGATTGAAGAATTTAAAAACTGTGATTTTACTCCCGTCAGTTTTGAATTGAATATAAATCTTGACGGCGATATTCCTGCATATAAGCTGTATTTGGACGGCGGCCGCGAAATAACCGTTGTCGGCAAGGTCGACAGGGTAGACTTGTGGAAAAACGGTGAAAATAATTATATAAGAGTAATTGACTATAAAACGGGAGGAAAGGATTTTAGCCTTTCCGAGGTTTTGCAGGGGATAAATATGCAAATGCTGATTTATCTTTTTGCCATTTGGCAGAACGGAAAGGAAAAGTACGGCAATGCGGTGCCTGCCGGAGTGCTTTATTTTCCTGCAAAGGTAAATCGTCTTTCCTCCGCTAAGAATGACAGATATACTTCCGCCGAAAAATTAAAAAAGGCAGAAAATGACGAATACAAAATGAAAGGAATGGTTCTCAATAACCCCGATGTTATCAACGCAATGGAGCATGGCGCGGGCGGGGTGCTTATTCCATCAAAGCTCGGCAAAAACGGCAGTGCGTCTGGCAATGTCATTTCCCTCAGTTCCCTTTATAAGCTAAAGGAATATATTGACGGCGAAATTAAAGATATGGCAAAAAGCCTTTACAACGGCGAAATTGACGCAAATCCAATAAAAAATGCGTGCGATTTCTGCGATTATAAATCCGTATGCAAGCGCGAAAGCGGCGGAAAACAGCGTGAATTGAAAAATTACAGCTTTGAAGACGCGGTTGCGGCTTTAGGAGGTGACGGATGTGAGTGAGGTAAAAAATTGGACTCCCGCGCAAAGGGAGGCAATAGATTCCCTTGGCGGAACCGTCCTTGTATCGGCGGCGGCGGGCTCCGGCAAAACCGCTGTTCTTGTGGAACGGATAATTAACCGAATAACAAATTCCGAAAATCCCTCGTCCGTTGACAGGCTTTTGGTTGTTACATTCACAAAGGCGGCCGCGGCAGAGATGAAGAACCGCCTTTGTGAGGCAATATCTGCTCTTTTGGAAAAAGACCCGTCAAACGTATTTTTAAAAAAGCAAAAGCTATGCCTTTCGGAGGCGAATATCTGCACTATGGACAGCTTTTGCGCGCGAATTGTCAAAGAAAATTTCGACGCTCTGCCGATTTCGCCCGATTTTACAATGCTGAGCGAAAATGAGAATAAAATTCTTTTGAGCGAGGCGGCAGATGAAATTTTAAGCGAAATCTATGAAAACGGCGGCAAAGGCGACCTGAGTTTGCTTGAGCTTTTCACAAATCAAAAAAACGACCAAACTTTAAAATCACTTTTAATTAAAATGTACGACCTTGCAATGGCGGATTCTGACCCTGAAAACTGGATAGAATCGGCTTTTGCGCCGTACTTTAAAGATGAACCTCTTGAAAAAAGCGTCTGCGGGCAATATATGCTTTCACTTCTGCGCGAACAGATTTGTTTTATTCTTGAAAAGGCGGACAGAGCCGTACTTGACGCTCAGGGAGGCGGAAAGACCGAATCCGCTTTGAACGATGATTTGGCAGAACCCGAAACGGCGCTTAAAAGCGCTCTTTGCAAGATTGACGCGGGCGCCGAGTGGAACGATATAAGGGATACGGTCAACAGCGTAACGTTCAAAAGCTTTCAGCGCTTTTCCGATGAAGAAAAGGATTCGCTGTATTACCAGATAAAAGCGCGCCGCGATTTAATAAAAAAAGATACGGAAAAACTTAAATCCGTTCTTGTTTGTACGGCTGAGGACTATTATGCGGATATTGAGTATCTTCGCCCCGTAATGTCATCTTTAAAAGACAGGGTAAAGCAGTTTTTAAGCCGCGTTGCGGCGGTAAAAGCGGAACGCAATTCATTTTATTTTACCGATATTCTTCATTTTGCTCTCAATTTGCTCTATGAAAAAACCGAATCGGGAGAAACGGTAAAAACCGCTCTCGCAAAAGAACTTACAGGCGAATTTGACGAAATTTTAATAGACGAATTTCAGGATACTAACGAGGCTCAGGTAAGCCTTTTTAACGCGATTTCAAAAGACGGAAACAATCAGTTTATCGTAGGCGATGTTAAGCAGAGCATTTACGCTTTCCGACAGGCTCGCCCTGAAATATTTGTCTCTCTTTTAGATAAAACGCCTCGTTTTGAGGGGAAAAACTATCCCGCTAAAATTTATCTTGACAGCAATTTCAGAAGTCGTGAGGGCGTGGTTGAGGCCGTTAACTTTTTCTTTGATTTTCTGATGGTTCCCAAGCTCGGAGGATTAAACTACAAAGAAACCGAGCGCCTGCGCTTTTCGGCAGTCGGCTTTGACGAAAGCGATTCAGCCGATACTCAACTTCATATTGTTGAATCGCAGGATAATTCAAGTAATATCGTAAAAGAGTCGCAGTACATAGGTTCTTTAATAAAAAAAATGATAGACGATGAAATGCCCGTCGGGAAAGGCGACGCCAAACGCCCCGTCCGTTACGGCGACATTTGCATTCTTATGCGCGCGGTAAAGGATAAGGCAAATATAATGGCGGGGGAGCTCATAAAATACGGTATTCCCGTTCACTACAAAAAAGACGGAGGATTTTTTGAAAACGCCGAGGTTATGACCGTTATCTCAATGCTCCGCGCAATTGACAGCCCTCTTTCCGACATTCCGCTTCTTTCGGTGCTTCTTTCGCCTTTAACACCTTTTACGGAGGACGATGTAGCGAAGTTAAAGGCCGAGCATACGCGTATTCCGCTTTATTCCGCGTTGAAATTAAATGAGGAAAAAAGCGAAAAGGCAAAACAAGTCATTGAAATGCTCGCCTATTTCAGAACACTGTCGGTCACCTTGTGCGTTGCCGATTTAATTCGCAGAATATATGAGGTGACAGCCTTTGACTGCGTTGTTTTTGCAATGGACGGCGGCGAGAAAAGAGTTTTAAACCTGCAAAAGCTTGTTTCTTACGCGGAAAGCTATAATGCGAGCGGTAAATTCGGACTGTCGGGATTTTTAAGGTATATAGACAGGCTCCAAAAAAACGGCTATGACCTTGAGGACGCTCAAACCGCTTCCGAAAACGAAAACGCGGTAAGAATAATGACTTATCATAAGAGCAAAGGGCTCGAATTTCCCGTTGTAATACTTGCGGATATGTCGGCAAAATTCCACAATGAATCTAAAGAAAAGCTACCTGTGAACAAAGAGCTCGGAGCGGGAGCGTTAAGGTTTATTCCTGAGGAGAACCGTGAGATAAAAACTCTGTTTTATTCCGCTGTAATAAATAAAAACGAAGATGAAAATACTGCCGAAAATTTAAGACTTTTGTATGTTGCAATGACAAGGGCAAAAGAAAAACTGTTGCTTGTCGGCAGTGTTCGCAATCCAAAAAAAAGGATAGAGGATTTGTTCTTTGAAAATAATGTCGGCGGGCAGAATATTCACACGGCAATTAAAAACGCCAACAGCTTTTTTGACCTTGTACTGTTTTCTATGATAAATCATCCGTCGTTTTCGGATTTTTCGTTTGTGAAAAATCTTTGCGGAAGAACTCAAAAAGATACAAAGAGCGTTATTGACGTTCATTTTTGCGAAGATTTTGAAAATACCGAAGAAATCAGTCGGGAAAAAGAAACATATCCGCCTGACCGCAAAATTACCGAAATAATAAAAGAAAAGGTTTCTTACGCCTATCCTTTCGACTCTCTTTCGGGTATTGACGTCAAATATACGGCGTCGTCAATAAACAGAGAGACGGAGGACGAATATTTTGCGAGCGAAAACCCGGCGTTTTTAAGCAAAGGAAAAATATCTCCGGCAAAAAGAGGCACGCTTATCCATAAATTTATGGAAGTATGCGATATGGAACTCGCTTCGCTTGATATTGACGGCGAAATAAAACGCCTTATTGATAAAGGCGTGTTCGCCGCCGAGGAGGCCGCCGCTTTAGATAAAGAAAAAATCAGGAGATTTTTTGAAAGCGATATGTTTAAGAGGATATGCGGCGGCGAGCGGTTTTTACGCGAAAAGGAATTTACGATGTCGGTTCCCCTGAATGTTATAAAAAAAGATATTAAATTTGCTGAAGACGAGACGGCGGTTGTTCAGGGCGTTGTTGACGGATTTATCGTAAACGGAAATACGGGCGAAATAGTCGACTACAAGACCGACAGAGTAAAATCCGCCGACGAGCTTTGCGAACGCTATAAAACGCAGATGTGGGTTTACAAGAGAGCGGCGGAAGAGTGTTTCGGCGTAAAAAATGTTAAGGTAACATTGTACTCTTTTGAGCTTTCGCGGGAAATTTCTGTAAAATTTTAAAAAACACTTGATTTTTATTTATTCTTGTGATAAACTTAATAGGCTTAATAAATGATAATTGAAAGAGGTGACAATTCGTGAAAGAAGGAATTCATCCTAAATATGAAACCACTACCGTAAAGTGCGCTTGCGGTGCTACATTTGAAACTCGTTCAACCAAGTCAGGACTTAAAGTTGATATTTGCTCAAATTGCCACCCGTTCTTTACAGGTAAGCAAAAGCTTGTTGACACAGGCGGTCGTGTTGACCGTTTCAACAGGCGTTACAATCTTGAATCCAAATAACAAATCGGGCGGTACATTATGTGCCGCCTTTTGTTTTATTTACAATTTTTGCGGCGGAGGAGTTATGGAGTACAGAACGGTAAAAAAAGAGGCAAATGAAGAGTATATCGTTAAGCGTTCTCGGTTTATAGGTTATTGCCGTCCGGTGTCTTCAAAGGAAAAAGCCGAAGAATTTATTGCGTCGGTAAAATCCAAGCATTGGGACGCGTCGCACAACGTGTACGCCTATATTATCAGAGAGGGGAACATCAAACGGTATTCGGATGACGGCGAGCCGCAGGGAACTGCCGGCGTTCCGGTTTTAAGCGTGCTGGAGAATGAAAATATCACGGACGTCTGCGTTGTTGTCACACGGTATTTCGGCGGAATACTTTTAGGCGGAGGAGGGCTTGTGCGGGCTTATTCACACGCCGCTAAGACTGCCGTCCTAAAAAGCGGAATAGTCACAATGGCAAAGTCTAAGGAAGTGCGCGTCGTATGCGACTATGCCTTTTTCGGAAAGTTGGAATCGTTTTTGCGCTCGGAGAACGCCATTATTTTAAGCTCGGATTTTGCAGATAGCGTAACCGCCACATTCCGTATAAAAGAGAGTGAGTACGGCTTGTTTCAATCAAAACTCACGGAAATGAGCAACGGCAGGCTCATTCCCGAAATAATAAATGAAAATTTTTATGAATTCTGAAAAATAAAAAAGTATTTTGCGACATTTTGTTATATTATTATTCAGTAGGCAGTTTTAAGTGTAAAAGCGGGAAAATTTGTTTTCTAAACACTTATTTAATACGAAAGGGGGATTTTTATGACGGTTCGTGAAAGGCTTGAAAGTAATGAAAGGCTGATTTTGTCCTCTAAAGCCTGCCTTGCGGAGAATACCAAAGGCAGAGCCGTGCCTGAGGAAAAATGTTCGCTGAGGACAGATTTTCAGCGCGACCGCGACAGAATCATTCACTCAAATTCGTTTCGCCGCCTTAAACATAAAACGCAGGTATTTTTATCCCCCTTGGGCGACCATTACCGCACGCGTCTTACGCATACTCTTGAGGTTGCCCAAATTGCCCGTACAATTTCAAACGGGCTTGCGCTTAATTCCGATTTAACTGAGGCTATTGCCCTTGGCCACGACTTGGGTCATACTCCTTTCGGACATGCAGGCGAAAGAGCGCTCAACGAGGTTTTTCCCGGAGGGTTCCGCCATTATGAGCAGAGTCTTCGCGTAGTTGAAAAGCTTGAAAAGAACGGCGCGGGTCTGAACCTTACATACGAAGTGCGCGACGGAATAGTGTGCCACACAAGGGGAAAAGAGGCGGACTCTCTTGAAGGCAGAATCGTAAAGCTGGCAGATAAAATAGCCTACATAAATCACGATATTGACGACGCCGTCAGGGGCAGGGTTATGTCTGAGGAGGATATTCCCATTACAATCCGTTTGGCGCTCGGCAATACTAAATCTGAAAGGATTAACACACTTGTAAAAAACTGCGTTGAAAACAGCGTTGACGATATTTGTTTATCGGAGGATATACAGGCTCCTTTTGACGAGCTTCACAAACTGATGTTCAGCTTGGTATATACAAATCCCACCTGCAAGGGCGAAGAGAATAAAGCTATTGACGTCATAATCCGTCTGTATGAGTATTTTGTAAAAAACAGCGGTAAAATACCTGAGGCGTTTAAATATATAGTCGAAAGCGAGGGGGTTGAGCGGGCAGTCTGCGATTATATAGCAGGAATGAGCGACCGTTATCTTCTCTCAGTCTATCACAGTATTTTTATCCCCGACTCTTGGGTTGATATGGGAATGGGGGATTTCTAATGGCTATCAGTGACGAATATATCGCAGAGCTTCGCCGCCGCGCAGACATTGAATCAATTATTTCTTCTTATGTAAGTATCAGACGTAACGGGAAGATATGCAGAGGGCTTTGCCCGTTCCACAGCGAAAAAACGCCGTCGTTTACCGTTTATCCCGACACGCAGTCTTTTTATTGCTTTGGCTGCGGCGAGGGAGGAGATGTAATTCGTTTTATTTGCTCAATAGAAAATCTTGACTATGTAGAGGCGGTAAAATTTCTTGCCGATAAAGTCGGTATGGATTTGCCGGACGACAATTCGTATGACGCAACGCTTTCAAAGCGCAGACTGCGTATGTATGAGGCCAACCGTGAGGCAGCCAGGTTTTACAGCAAACAGCTTTTCGGAGACGGCGGCAAAGCGGCAGCGGATTATTGCGCGGGCAGGCGCCTTACCAAGGAGACTGTTATTAAATTCGGCATCGGCTACGCGCCGGATTCGTGGTCATCTCTCAAAACTCATCTTAATTCAAAAGGTTTTACCGACTATGAGCTGTTTGAGGCAAATCTTGTTAAAAAGTCGCATAACGGCACATATTATGATAATTTCCGCCACCGCCTTGTTTTTCCGATAATAGATTTAAGAGGCAATGTTTTGGGATTCAGCGGAAGGCGTATTCGCGAAGAGGATAAAGGAAAATACGTCAATACCTCGGACACGCTTGTTTATAAAAAAGGCAATGAGGTTTTTGCGCTTAATTTTGCCCGTAAATCGGGTAAAGACAGTCTTATTTTGTGCGAGGGCAATATTGACGTTGTAATGCTTCACCAAGCGGGATTTACGAATGCGGTTGCGGGGCTTGGAACTGCCCTGACAAGCGAGCAGGCACATTTAATGTCCCGATACGCTTCGGAAATTTACCTTTGCTATGATAATGATGACGCAGGCGCGAAAGCGACGGCCCGCGCGCTTGAGGTTTTTTCAAAAACGAATGTAAAAATCCGCGTTTTAAAGTTATCGGGAGGTAAAGACCCGGACGAAATAATTAAAAAATACGGCATTGAGCGTTTTAAATCAATTATTGAAGGCTCCGCCAATGAAATTGAATTTATGCTTTTAAAAGAGCGTGAAAAAATAGATTTGACTACCGACGACGGCAAACGGCGCTATTTGCGCGCGGCAATCCCGATTTTGTCCGAGTTAAGTCTCATTGAGCTTGACATTTACGCGTCGCGGCTGGCCTTAGAGCTGTCCGTTGCAAAATCTGCAATTACGGATGAAGTTAAAAAGCTTGGTAAGTCAAATAGGATAACGCAGAAAAAGCAGGAATTTAAAACCGTTGTCAAATCGGAGGATATTCTTGACGAATTAAATCCGGAACGTAAAGAAAATTTCAAAGCCGCAAAAGCGGAGGAAAATTTAATAGCCATTATTTTGTCAAATCCTGAGCTTTTAAAAATAGCGGACGGGAAAATCACGGCTGAAGATTTTGTGACCGCTTTTAACGGCAGAATTTACAAAACCGTAACCGACAGGTTAAGAGTAGGTAAAAGCGCTGAAATATCTTTTCTTCACGGAGCTCTTATTGACGATGAAATAAGAGCGGTAGCAAAAATTCAAACTGTTTCGCAGGTTCTGCAAAATACGCAGGAGGAATGCGAGGACTGTATAAAAACAATAATCGGAGAGAAAAATAAGAAAAATAGGTCGTCTTTTGGTAATGAAAACATAAGCGATGAAGATTTCTTAAATTTCTTCCGAAATAATACATAAGGGTGAAAGAATATGGAAAATCTTGACAAGAAAACCGCAATAAAAGCGCTTGTTGAAAAGGGCAAAGCGGTGGGCAAACTGACCACTCAGGAAATTGACACCGCTATTATCGAGCTTGACATTGAGATGGACGAGCTTGACAAGCTTTATGAGATAATCGAACAGCATAATATTGAGATTATTGACGACCTCAGCGATATGGCGAGGGACGCTATAACGAGCGAAACAGACCTTGCAAAGACCGATGACGGCGGGTTAGGCGAAAACAAAACACTCGCTATGGATGACCCCGTGCGCGTTTATCTTAAAGAGATAGGCAGGGTTGACCTTCTTTCTACCGAGGAAGAGCAAGTCCTTGCCATGAGAATAGCCGACAACGACCCCGACGCGAAAAAACGTCTTGCCGAGGCAAATCTTCGCCTCGTTGTAAGTATCGCAAAGCGTTATGTCGGCAGGGGAATGGCGTTTCTTGACCTTATTCAGGAGGGCAATCTCGGCCTTATAAAGGCTGTTGACAAGTTTGATTATACAAAGGGATTTAAGTTTTCAACCTATGCTACTTGGTGGATAAGACAGGCGATTACAAGGGCTATTGCCGACCAGGCAAGGACTATCCGTATTCCCGTTCATATGGTTGAGACGATAAATAAGGTTAAAAAGACAAGCACTCAGCTCCTTCATAAAAACGGCCACGACCCGTCGGCGGAGGAAATCGCGGACGAGCTCGGAATGTCGCCAGACAAAGTGCGTGAGATTTTGCGTCTTTCGCAGGAACCTGTTTCCCTTGAAACACCGATAGGCGAGGAGGAGGACAGCCATTTAGGCGACTTTATACCCGATGATGACGCTCTTTCGCCCGCGGACGCCGCATCAATTTCACTCTTAAAGGAACAGCTTGCCGAAGTACTTAAAACACTGACCCCGCGTGAGTCAAAGGTTTTGTCGCTTCGATTCGGACTTGAGGACGGCCACCCCAGAACGCTTGAGGAAGTCGGTTCACAGTTCGGCGTTACAAGAGAACGTATCCGCCAGATTGAAGCAAAGGCTCTGCGCAAGCTCCGCCACCCCAGCCGCAGTAAAAAGCTCCGCGATTTTTTGGACTGAGCCGCAGAAAAACTTTCGTAACTATATTGAAAACTCCCCATTACCGTTACTGTAATGAGGAGTTGTTTATTTTTGTAAAGGGAAAATATATTAAATTTTTCTTATTTTAAAGTTTTATTTTAATTCCCGTTCTGCCGCCGTAAGCGCCGACGCGATTACCTCGTCCATATCGTAATACCTGTATTCGCCGAGCCGTCCGCCGAATATTACGTTGCTTTCCTGTTCGGCAAGCTTTTTATATTTCTCATAAAGACGGCTGTTCGCCTCATCGTTGACAGGGTAATACGGCTCGTTTCCAATCTTCCATTCAGATGAGTACTCGCGGCTGATAACCGTTTTCGGAAAATCGCGTCCGTTTTCGTCTTTGCCGAATTCAAACCATTTGTGTTCAATAATTCTCGTCCACGGAGTTTCACGGTCGGTGTAATTGACTACGGCGTTGCCCTGAAAATTTTGAATGTTTAAAATCTCGTTTTCAAATCTGACGGAACGGTACATAAGCGGCCCGAACTTGTAATCAAAATAAGCGTCAACAGCCCCTGTGTATATAATTTTACGAGCGATACTGTCAAAATACGTTTTGTTTTCAAGGTAATCTGTTTTCAGCTTAACTTCCGTGCCTTCAAGCATATTCGACACAACCTTTGTGTATCCGCCGATTGGAATGCCCTGATAAAGCGCGTTAAAATAGTTGTTGTCAAACGTAAATCTTACAGGCAAGCGCTTAATAATAAATGCGGGCAGTTCATTGCAGGCACGGCCCCATTGCTTTTCCGTATAGCCTTTAATCAGCTTTTCGTATATATCTCTGCCTACAAGGTTTATGGCCTGTTCCTCAAGGTTTTTCGGAGTGCCCGTTATCTCTTCTTTTTGATTGTTTATTTTTTTCAAAGCGTCCTTTGGAGCAGTAATTCCCCACATTTTATTAAACGTAAACATATTAAACGGCAGGGAATAAATCTCGCCTTTGTAATTCGCGATAGGGCTGTTGGTAAACCTGTTAAACTCGGCAAACTGCCCGATGTAATCCCATACCTTTTTATTGTTCGTGTGAAAAATGTGCGCGCCGTATTTGTGAACGTTGATTCCCTCGATTTTTTCTGTATAAACATTGCCCGCTATGTGTTCACGCTTATCTATGACCAATACTTTTTTGCCCGCTTTTTTCGCCTCGCACGCAAAAACAGCGCCGTAAAGACCTGCACCGACTACTAAATAATCATACATATAAAAACCTCGTTTTCTTTCGCTTTTTAACGGCAAAAAGCGGCGGCAGAAATAAATCTGAGCGTCGCTTTAATGTAGTTTATGTTTATTCGTCTTCGGAAATTTCAGCAACAATTCGTTCGATTTTATCTGCGATGGCGTAAATCTTTTCATCACATTTTACGGGCAGAAAAGGCAGTCTCGGCTGACCGGCGTCAATGTTAAATCTGACCGATATAACCTGCTTTGCCGCCCCGTAAAGCGAATCGCACGAAAGCAAATCAAAGATAATGTCGTTTATTTTGTGCTGGAGCTTTTTGGCCTTTGCGATTTCGCCTTCGGAAATATATTTTTCAAGCCTGACAAAAAGCTCGGGCATTGTGCCGTACGTTCCGCCGATTCCGGCGTCCGCTCCCATTAAACGGCCGCCAAGATATTGCTCGTCGGAACCGTTGAATATAATAAAGTCATCTCCGGCAATGGTTCTGAACCGTTCCATATTGTAAACTGGCTCTTCTGAATTTTTAATACCGATAACCTTAGGATTTTTTGCCATTCTTTCAAACAAATCATACGGAAGGTTAAAAGAGGTGAGCTGAGGAATGTTGTATATAATAAACGGCAAATCGGTTGAATCAATAATTGCGTTCCAATGCAATTCAACGCTTTTCGCGGGGAGGCGGTAATAAACGCAGGGGACTGCCGACACAGCGTCAACGCCGATTTTCTCGGCGTGACGGGCTAAGATGATGCTTTCCTTACTGCTCGCACAGCCCACATGTACTATAACGGTAAAGTCGTTTCCCGCCGCTTGCTTTGCGGCCTCGGCAATTTGCATTCGCTCTTCTGTTGAAAGAAGAAAGCCTTCTCCCGTAGAGCCGCACACATAAACTCCTTTAACGCCTTTTTCACGGTAAATTTTTACAAGCGCTTTTACTGCCTCAGCGTTTATACGGTCGTTTTCGTCATAAATAGCGTTAAGAGCTACGAAAACTCCTCTGAATTTTGATAAATCCATATTATTTAATTTTCCTTTTTCACATTTGTATCGGATATTTTTTCATTTATAAATGCTCTGAACAGCGGCAGACAGGCAGAGAAAAATTTTTTGTAAGCCTCGCAGTAATCTCTGTCTTCGCGGCTGCGCTTGCATCCGCCGGCACGGCATAGCGGGTAGTATTTGCACGCTTTGCATTTTTCCGGAACGGCAAGACTTTCACGGAGAAAATCAATCGCCTTTTTGCAGTGGGCAAGCGTGTCAAAATTTTCACTTTCGTCGTTAATATTTCCTAACAGCCATTCGTTTGTGCAGTAAAAGTCACAGGGATAAATATTTCCGTTTCCCTCGGCTACAAATTGATGCATACAGTGGCCGCAAATACCGCATTGCTCCGTTGGGTTTCCCAAATAGAGGTGAACGATGTTGTCAAAATACCTTACGCTCACATATTGACCTTTTACATAGTCCTTTACATAGGCGTTAAAGCAGTGAATAAGAAAATGCGCATACTGCTCGTTGGTCATATAAAGTTCGTTTTCGCTTGTGTCGCCGAACGGGCGCAGACAAGGAATAAATTGAAGATACCGAAAACCTTTGCCGCGGAAAAATCTGTAAATATCGTCAATATTGTCGGCGCAATGGCCGGTCAAAACAGTCAGTATATTGAAATCAACGTCATATTGCTTTAGCTTTTCGGCGGCGGTGAGAATTTTGTAAAATGCGTTTTGACGGTTTTGATCCAAGCGGAATTTGTTGTTTTTATAATCACCGTCAAGGCTTAACCCCAAAAGGAAAGCGTTGTCGTGAAAAAATTGCGCCCATTCGTCTGTAACAAGAGTTCCGTTTGTTTGAATGCTGAAATAAATTTTACTGTTTTTTCGGTTTTCCTCTTTTACCTTTTCCACAAAATGCTTGAAATACGGCAACCCTGCAATCAAAGGCTCGCCGCCCTGAAAAGCGAATGCCACGCTTTCGCCGTTCGCAAAGTCAAGCGCTTTTTTTATGATATTGTCTGCTGTCTGCTCTGTCATAATTCCGAAAGAGTAAACATCGCGGAGCTCGGAAACGTTATGGTAAAAACAGTACCTGCACCTTAAATTGCAAAGGCTTGAGGCAGGCTTTATCATAATGGAAAGCGGCGGCATATTTTTCACTCCTTTAAGAGAATTACCTAATTATTTGTCTTTGTAATACTCTTTGTTTATGCCTCTGCGGTTATCTTTAAGATTCTTCATAATATCGTCCATCTTATCGTTCATTTCGGAGGCGACAGTTGGATATGTAACCGAACGGTTGTAATTTTCGCCTATGTCGTCGCTGATAATATGAAGCCAGTTCTTTCTGAATTTATCAAAGAAAGCTGAGTTATCGTTTTGAATTTTCTGATAATACTTAAACGTGATATACTCGTTTTCCGTCAGGACGGGATATTTATAATCCGCGTATTCTTCTCTTGAAAGTATGCTGCTTGTGGGAACAGTGTACTGAATTGCTTTAAGCTTTTCGCGTTTCATATGAAGAATCGGATGATCGGCGGTATGAATAACCGCGTCTTTTGTTACAAGCGGAAGCATAGAAACGCCGTCAATCTCACGGTCAAACGGCAGATAGTTTTCTTTTCCGCCGTCGCCTGTGATGCCGCAAAGCTCAATAAGAGTGGGGAACATATCAACAAGCGTTGCACTGTTTTTGATGGTTGTGCCTTCTTTCCAAAGGCCGCCGTTATTGCCCCAGCGAATCATACAAGGCACTTTTTGGCCTCCGTCATAGGCAAGGTATTTGCCGCCTCGAAGTTCGTTTACGGAGCCTTCAAGTGCAGGGCCGTTATCGCTTGTGAAAACTATAATTGTATCGTCCATAACGCCGAGCTCTTCAAGCCTGTCAAACAGCTGACCGAGGTAATAATCGACCTCGGTAAGGCAGTCTACATATGTACCCATACCGCTTTTGCCGTCAAACTCGTCTCCCGCAAAAACAGGCGCGTGCGGCCACGGAGAGGCATAGTAAGCAAAGAACGGTTCATCGGTATTTGTTACCTTATCGGTAATCCAATCTATCATTTCCTTGTTTATCCACTCGCTGAGCTGGCTTTGGTCTTTCTTGCCGTCGCGGAACATTTCGTCTGTGCCGTGAACTATCTCATATTTTCCGCCCTCTTCGGAAACGTGGTAAAAAGGAGTCATATCGTTAACATGATGGCTCCCGTAAAAATAATCAAAGCCTTGGTTAGTCGGAAGGTATTCGCCGTAATCTCCCAAATGCCATTTACCGAAAGCTCCGGTGTTGTAGCCCGCGTTTTTGAAAACCTCCGCAATAGTGATTTCATCGCCGAGCATACCGTCGCAGTTAGCGCCCATTTCAACAGAGTTGAAAATACGGGTAGAGGCAAACGGAGATAACGTGTCTATTGTCGGGTACATAACGTTGTCGGCATATCCTCTGAAAGGATAGCGACCCGTCATAAGCGTAAAGCGAGCGGGTGAGCAAACCGAATAGCTTGAATAGAAATTGTCGAAATTCAAGCCTTCTTCGCCGATTCTGTCCATATTTGGAGTTTCATAAATGGCGCCGTTAAGAGAGGTATCTCCCCATCCCATATCGTCCATAAGTATGAACAGAACGTTAGGACTGCCTTCTTTAGCCTTGTCAACGCCGTCAAGGTAATCGTTATGGCCTTCCCAAAGGCGGTCAACGTTCGGTTTTGAACGCAGATTCATCGTAAGTACATAGAAAACGCTCGTTCCTGCAAGAAGAACGCTTAAAACTGTTGTTACAGTAAAATGAGCGCCTTTCTTATTAAATTGCTTTTTGCCGACAAAAATCAAAGCGAGCAAAACAAGCGCGCAGGGGAGAATAATAAGCAGATTTCCGCCGAGCCTTACAAAAAAATTGTAGTCCGATTCGCCTGAAAACAGAGAGTTTGCCGTTGAGGACCAACCTGCTTTACCGGTAGAAAACGCTCCGAAACCTGCGTCCGCGCCCCAAATGGCGTAGTATAGCACTATTGAAAGAGCTGAAACGCCATAGCCTATAAACAGCCATTGATACAGCTTTTTGAAAATGAGTATTCCGAGGAATATAATGGCGGAAACTACGCACATATACCCTACGTTTACGACTGCAACAATGTTAAGCCGTATAATAAACATTGCAAGTGCAAGTACTATACCGATTGACATTATGATAATCGGGAATACTTTTTTGGATTTATCAAATGTAATACCTTTTTTCATTTAATTTTACCCCTCGCTTTTAAAATATTTAATATGTAGTTATAATTATACAATTTTCGCGGGCGTTACGCAATATGCTTATTATATAAAAAAACCGCTGAATTTTCAGTAAATTCAGCGGAAAAATTTAGTATTGATTTAAGCCTCGGAACCGTTTTCGTTAAGTGAATTTTCGTAATTTGATTCCATCGCCTGAACCTTTTCTATACGGCGTGTTTCAAGGTCTTTAAGCATCTGCTTTTTGGTATCGCCTGTAACGTTAAAGAACATAAGTGTTATACCGTAAAGGAATCTTGCGATTGCGGGCAACAGACAGAACACTGCCCAGAAACCAAAAAGAACATTGTGATTTGACTCGGCGATTATGTTGCCGAATTCGTCTTTGTGCGCGACATATCCTACAACGGAAATAACAACGCCCGAAAGGAGCTGAATAACCGCGTTTGCCGCTTTGCCGAAATAGTTTTGAACCGTCTTGACAAGGGCCTCGTTACGGGCGCCTGTTTTCCATTCGCTGTAATCATAAACATCACCCTGCAAAACCGCGCCGGCAACATTCATAAGCGAGTTGGGCAGACCGCAAATAGTGAGGCACAGCGCAATAACCGCCATATTGATTATCGCGTTGCAGCCGGACCAGTCAACAAGGAATCCTTTTCCGTGGTTGCCGCACAGACCTATAAGGAAAGTCCCCAAATACGCAAGACCTGCGAATATACCCGAACCTACGCAGACATTTTTTGCTCCGAATTTGCGGATAAGCTTTGGCGCCAAGGGCGTCATTATGTAAGCAGGAATACCTGTGAATAAGCCTGCTATTGTTTGATGAATGATATTTTTGGAATTGTGCATCCAATAAAAGCTTTCGCTTGCGACGCCGACGGATTTAAAACCGTTAAAGAATCCCGAAAGAACAAGAACGAGCATAGGTCTGTTTTTGAACACATTTTTAAACGATTCAACAACGCCGATTTCCTGCATCTGCTCCCGTGAAGCGAGGGGAACGCGCTCACGCATATTTTTAAAGCCGTAAAATGCCGTTGCGGCAGCGATTATGCCCAGTAAAATCGCAAACCATGTATAAACGTCCTGCATACCGATTTTGTTTTTCGTAGCCTTCGGCAGGAAAGCAACGCAAACAGTTGCTATCGAGGGAAGCCAAGTGCCGAAAAGTTCCATAAACTTAGACGTTGCGATAAGCGAGTCACGTTCGTCAGTGTTCGGAGTAATATTGTAAAGCAAAATATCCCAAGCGCTGAAATATGACATACCGAGGTTGTAGACAAATATTGCAAAAACTACCCAAATGACTTTTTGCCACTCGTGAACAAGAAACGTGGGAGCCGTAAAGAGCATTATGTTCGCGATAGCCCAGAACGGGGTCGGAACAACAAGCCAAGGACGAAGCCTGCCCCAGCGTGTTCTTGTGCGGTCAATAATAATACCGGAAATAGAGTCGTCAAACGCGTCGTAAAGCGACTCTATAAGCATAATAATTCCGTATGTGCTGCCCGACATTCCAAGAAAGCTGATGATAAAGAATTGACGGAACGCATTAACGTACTGGCTTAAATTCTTTTGACCGAAAGAGGTGAGAAGAAAAGCGACGATCTCACGCGGGCGGAGATATTTTCTGTCGGAGGTTGAAAGCTTTTCGAGTTCCGATTCAACCGTTGCTTCGTCAAGCTCTTCGGCAACTGTGGTTTTGGTTTCATCCACGGTTCATCACATCCTAAATTTAATAATACAAATTCATAATATCATAATCTTTAAAAATAATCAATTAAAAAAGGATAAAAAATTAAATTACTTTGAAAATTTTTGAGATTGAGCCACGGCAAGGGCGTCGCACCGCTCGTTTTCGGGGTGCCCGTCATGCCCTTTCAGCCAGACAAACGAATAGTTTTGACCCGACAAAAGCGTTAAAAGAATATCCCAAAGGTCGGCGTTAAGCGCGGGCTTTTTGTCTTTTTTTCGCCAGCCGTTCTTTTTCCAGCTTTCCGCCCAGCCTTTCGTAATTCCGTTAACAACATACTGCGAATCCGTGTAAATCGTCACATCGCACTTTCTGTTAAGAGCGGAAAGCCCGTTGATTACTGCTAAAAGCTCCATTCTGTTGTTGGTGGTATTGCTCTCCCCGCCGGAGAGCTCCTTTTCGGTTTTTCCGCATCGAAGTATTGTGCCCCAGCCGCCGGGGCCGGGGTTTCCGGAACACGCTCCGTCGGTAAAAATTTCAACTTTTGTAAGCGGCATATTTTCTCCCATTGTATAAACTCTTTCCAAGTCATCAAAAATAATATTACATATTGATTTTATCACGAACAAAATATTATTTCAACAATAAATTTGTTTAAAGCTTGCTGTGTTTCTTGACAATATAGGGGAATTGGAGTATTATAATAAACTGTTATAATTGTATTACTATGGGAAAATTTACATATATTTTATCAATAAAAACGTATTGAATAAGATGAAAAATTGACGGAGGACTGTATGGCTGAAAATAAAAATCAAAAAGCCGAAAAACGTTCGAACGGCGCAAAATCAGCGGTTAACGGAAGAAAGCGCGCCAAGGATTCGATTTCCAAAAAGCAAACTGCAAAAAAAGCGCAGAAGTATAACGGAAAAACTGAACAGAAGAAAAACGATAAAAATAATTTAGGTAAAAAGCAGAGTAAGAATCGGCAAACGCCCGAAAAGAGCGTTAAAATCGCTTTCCTCGGCGGGCTTAACGAAGTCGGCAAAAATATGACTCTTTATGAGAGCGAAGGGGATATGATCATAGTTGACTGCGGTCTTGCTTTCCCCGAACCCGAAATGCTGGGCGTTGACCTGGTTATTCCCGATTTTGCGTATGTTGAGAAAAACAAGGATAAAATTAAGGGCATTTTTATAACTCACGGCCACGAAGACCACATTGGCGGGCTGCCGTATCTTTTAATGAATTACAACATTCCTGTTTACGGAACAAAGCTTACGATTGGTCTTATTAAAAGCAAACTTGAGGAACATAAGATTCTTGATAAGGTAAAGCTTTATGAAATAAAGCCCAAGGGCAAAATACGCCTCGGCGTATTTGAAGTGGAGGCAATTCACGTCAATCACTCAATTCCCGACGCGCTGGCGCTTGCAATAACCACCCCTGCGGGAGTAATTCTTCAAACGGGCGATTTTAAAATCGACACAACCCCCATTGACGGCGAGGTTATTGACCTTTCACGCATTGCCAGGCTCGGTGAAAAGGGGATTTTATGTCTGCTTTCCGATTCCACCAACGCTCAGCGCCCCGGATTTACCCCGAGCGAGAGAACTGTCGGCGAATCATTTGAGCGCCTCTTTCCGAAAGCTGACGGAAAAAGAGTCATTGTCGCGACATTCGCCTCAAATATACACAGAGTTAAGCAGATAATCGACGTTGCCGAATCGGTCGGCAGAAAAGTCGCCCTTTCGGGCAGAAGCCTTGAAAACGTTGTAGCGACCGCGGCGGAGCTTGGGTATTTGCGCGTTCCCGACGGAATCCTTATAAGCATAGACCAAATTTCCCGGTACCCTAACGACAAGCTCGTTATTATAACCACGGGCAGTCAGGGCGAGCCGATGTCCGCCCTTTACAGAATGGCGTTTTCGGAGCATAGAAGAGTTGAAATCGGAAGCGGCGATTATGTTATTATTTCTGCCACTCCCATTCCCGGCAACGAAAAAACGGTAGGCAAGGTCGTTGATGAGCTTTTAAAGCGCGGAGCGGAAGTCGTTTATGAGAGAATGTATGACGTTCACGTTTCGGGCCACGCCTGTCAGGAAGAATTAAAACTTATGCTCAGCCTTGCTAAACCCAAATTTTTTATACCCGTGCACGGCGAGCAAAAGCATCTGCAAAAGCATGCGTCTTTAGCGGAAAGTATGGGTATCAGCCCTAAAAATATATTTATTGCGGATAACGGTAAGCAAATCGAACTTACAAAACGCAAAATGACTCAGGCGCAGGACGTTCCGGCAGGTCAGGTGTTTGTTGACGGATACGGCGTAGGCGATGTAGGCAATGCCGTCATAAGAGAGCGCAAACGCTTGGCGGAAGACGGGCTTATGATAATCAGCGCGGTTATTGAAAAAGAAACGGGAAAGCTCATTGCAGGGCCAGACGTCATTTCAAGGGGATTTGTGTTCGTGCGCGATTCCGAAAAGCTGATTGCAGAGGCAAGGCTTGTTGCCCAAATCGTTATTGACGAGTGCATACATGACGGGTACATTGACTGGGGCGTAATCAGGAACCGTATGAGGGACGATATTTCAAAGCTTCTTTACGACCGAACAAAACGCAGCCCAATGGTACTGCCTGTAATTACATCTGTCTGATATTTTTCAAGAGGTGACAGTAATGGAGAAAAAATCAGTCGTAAGACCAAAACTTACTTTTAAAGAACTTTTTTCGGCTTATCCCGTAACATTTTTTTCAATTGCTGTTTCGTTGATTTTGTGCTTTGTCACATTCTTTTACAATTATAAGATAGCGCTCGGCGAGTTGGCGGTAATTGTCGTTCTGCTGATTTTTGCTCTTAGCGTTAAAGATTTTCAGTTTAAAAGAATGATAGCGAGAATAAACGCCTGTCAGAATTTTATTTCGGCTGAAAACGGAAACGGGCTTGAGAATTTTTCAATTCCCGTAGTGATTTTCGGGAGCGACAGCAAAATTATATGGTGCAATCACGCATTCAGAAAAGAATTTGTCTCGGGTACGCCTCCGCTCAGCGATAATATTATTCAGTTTACGAGCGGAATAGGCGCCGAAAAAATAAGAGAGCTTGACACGTTTGAGTGCGAATATAACGGCAAATGTTATACGGCGTTTCATTCTTTTACAGAATACAAAAAGCAGATGCTTTACGCCCTTTATTTTATTGAGGATACGGAGCTTAAAAATTTTCGGGAGCTATACAGAAACTCAAGACCCGTAGTTATGTTTATGACATTCGATTTTGCAGAAGAAAATTTTCGCAATCTGCGTGAAAGTCAGGTTTCCGAGATTATTTCGGGCGTGGAGGGGCTTGCGGAAAATTGGTTCGCGAAATACGACTGCCTCATAAGAAAACTCGGCAACGGCAAATTTATGCTTGTTACCGATAAGCAAAATTCCGAAAAAATGAAGGCCGACAAATTTTCCGTACTGTCGGCGGTAAGAAATTACGCTTACGGAGGAAAAAAAGCGGGAATAACGCTGTCAGTGGGCGCCTCAGTCGGAGAAAACGTTACCGAATGTGAAAATTTTGCCAAGCAGGCGCTCGATATGGCGCTTGGCAGGGGCGGCGACCAAGTCGCTTTTAACAACGGCCACAACGATTATTCATTTTTCGGCGGAGTTTCGCAATCGTCGGAAAAGAGAACAAAAGTCAGAGCCAGAATAGTTTCAACCGCAATATGCCAAATAATTTCGGGAGCCGATAATGTTCTTGTTATGGGACACAGAAATTCCGACCTTGACGCTGTCGGCGCCGCCGTCGGAGTAGCTGAGATATGCGCGTCGCTGGGCAAAGATTGCAGAATAGTGCTTGACAAAGCCACAACGCTTGCGTCCCCGCTTATTTCGCATTTAAACGGCACTTCATTGGAGGATAAATTTATTTCTCCCGACGAATCGGAGGATATGGTCGGCAAAAACACTCTTTTGGTAATCGTTGATACTCACAGAGGCTCTTTTCTTGAAGCGCCGCAGATATTTGATAAGATTTCAAAGGTCGTAGTAATTGACCATCACCGAAAAACGGTAGACCATATCAGTAAGGCTGTTGTATTTTACCATGAGCCGAACGCTTCGTCTGCGTCTGAAATGGTGACAGAGCTTATTGAATATATGCAAAACGGTATTTCCATTTCTCAAAAATCCGCTGATGCCCTTCTTTCGGGTATAATGCTTGACACAAAAAGCTTTGTAATGAAAACGGGCGTAGCGACATTTGAAGCCGCGGCATATCTGCGTGCGGCAGGCGCGGATACCGTTGCCGTAAAACGGCTATTCTCAAACAGTCTTAAAACCCAAAAGGAAAAGAGCGAGGTCGTTAAAAAATCAGTTATTTTTGACGGCTCGGCGGTTGGCGTTGTCGATTTTGAATCCGAAAACGTGAGGATAATCGCGGGGCAGGCGGCGGATGAACTTTTGAGCGTTGACGGCGTTGAGGCCTCTTATATCCTTTTTAAAACAGACGATACAATAAACATTTCCGCGCGTTCTTACGGGTCGGTAAATGTTCAGCTTGTTATGGAAAATATGGGCGGCGGCGGTCACAGAACTATGGCGGCTTGCCAGATGCAGGGCGTTACATTTGAAGAAGCGCTTGACAGATTAAAAAAATCAATAAAAGCAGTTAAACTGTTGAACGAATAAAAATCGGAGGAGAAGAATATGGACGTAATTCTTAAAGCAGACGTTAAAGGCCTTGGTAAAAAAGGCGAAAAGGTAAAGGCAAGCGACGGCTACGCAAGAAATTTCCTTTTCCCGAAAGGGCTTGCGGTTGAGGCGAACGCGCAAAGCCTTACGGAACTTCGCAACAGAGAACAGGCAAATCAGCATAAGATTGACCTTGAAATTGCCGCGGCGAATGAGTCAAAAGAAAAACTCGGCGGCAAAATCATTAAAATTACGGCAAAAGCGGGAACAAGCGGAAGACTGTTCGGCTCGGTAACTTCAAAGGATGTCGCCGCAGAGATAAAAAAACAGTATGCAGTAGATGTTGACAGACGCAAAATAACAATGGACGACATTAAAGCTTTCGGCTCATATAAAATAGAGATAAAGCTATACCGTAATATTTCGGCTGAGATGACCGTTTCTGTGTCTGAAAAGGATTAAGGGAGAATAATATGAGTGAAAAAATTTCCCCGCTCACAGGCGGCGCGGGCGAGCCTTACAACCTTGACGCAGAGCAGGCTGTACTCGGCGCGATACTGAAAGACCCGCCGTGTCTTTACACCGTTGAGGAAAGAGTTAAACCCGAATATTTTTATCTTCCTCAGCATCAGAGCATTTTCGGCACAATGGTTAAAATTGACGCGCTCGGCGGAAAAATTGACCCTCTTATCATCCTTGAGGAGTTGAAAAAGGACGGCGTGTATGATGACATAGGCGGCAAAACTTATCTTATGAAACTTGCCGATTCAGTGCCGTCAACTAAAAATGTTTTGAGTTATGTTGATATAATTATCGACAAATTTTACCTGCGCACGCTTATGGCGGCCTGTTCGCAGGTGCTTGACGAGGCAAACGCTCAGACAACTCCTACTGAAACTCTGCTTGATATGGCGGAGCAGAAGATTTACGACATAAGGAGAGGCAAAACCTTTTCGGGGCCGTCTAAAATTTCCGACATAATTATAAACGACGTCTTTGAAAGGCTTAACAATCTAAGTAAAGACGACCCTGAAGTGCGCGAGCGGTATCTCGGCATCTCAACGGGATTTTCTTTGCTTGACAAATACCTTGCGGGCGGATTTCACCGTTCGGATTTAATTCTTGTGGGCGCGCGCCCCGGTATGGGCAAAACAGCGCTGGCTCTTAATATTGCAAGGAATATTGCCGTAAGCGGAAGAAAAGTTTTGTTTTTCTCGCTTGAAATGTCAAAGGAACAGCTTGCACAGCGAGTAATATCCACCGAGGCAAGAATTGTCAGCCAAAAGCTCAGAACGGGTCAGGTCAACGACGCGGATTGGGTAAGAATGGGGACGGCTCTTCAAACACTTGCGAAAGCGGATCTTTATTTTGACGACACGGCTAACCTGACCGTTCCGGAAATGAAGGCAAGAGTGCAGAGAATGAAAGGCGTTGACTGCGTATTTATAGACTATCTTCAGCTGATGAGCGGTACAAAACGGAGCGAAAACCGTGTTAATGAGGTATCGGAAATTACGAGAAGTCTTAAAATAATGGCAAAGGATTTGAATATACCTGTTATTACCTGCTCTCAGCTTTCACGTTCGGCCGCAAAGTCGGACAATCACCGCCCCCAGCTTACAGACCTGCGTGAATCCGGTTCTATTGAGCAGGACGCCGATATTGTGCTTATGCTCCACCGCGACGATTACTATAATAACGGCCCAACGAATAATGAGGATCCTGAAAACGTTGTTGCAAATACGGCCGAAATTATAATCGCTAAGAACAGGCACGGTGAAACTCATAATATTGAGCTCGCTTGGAATCCCGAATTTACAATGTTTTCAACTCTTGAGAGGATAAGAGATGACAGATAAAGTCATTAAAACCGTAGAAAAGCACGGTATGATTTCGCGCGGCGATAAAATCGGCGTGGGAGTTTCGGGAGGAGCCGATTCCGTTTCTCTTCTGCACATACTTGTGAAAAATAAAGAGGCGCTCAGAATTGAAAGTATCACTGCCGTTCACGTCAACCATTTAATAAGAGGCGAAGAGGCGAAAAGAGATATGCTCTTTACAGAGCGTATTTGTGAAAAGCTCGGAGTTGATTTTAAATCTGTTGAGGTAGACGTGCCTAAAGAGGCCCAAAAAACGGGAGAAAGCACCGAAACCTGCGCCAGACGGTTGAGGTATGAGGCGTTTGAAAGCTTTGGGTTTGACAAATTCGCAACGGCACATAATCTTAACGACAGAATGGAAACGTTTTTCTTTAACCTATCAAGGGGTTCTTCATTGCAGGGCCTTTTGTCAATTCCGTATGTCAGAGGAATTTATATTCGGCCTTTACTCGATGTAACCCGTGAAGAAATAGAGGAGTATTTGCGTAAAAACGGTTTAACATACGTTACCGACAGTACGAACGGATGCGACGATTACACAAGGAACAAAATCCGCCACAGCGTAATTCCGCAAATGTTTGAACTGAATCCCTCTTTTCCAAAAGCTTTTTTAAAATGCGAAAGCTCTCTTGAAGAAGAAAACGAGTATATAAAGAAGGCGGCCGAAAAGCTATTAAACGACTGCCGAAACGGTGAAAAATATTATACCGAAAAGCTAAAAAACGCACATAAGGCTTTGCGTCTCAGAGCCGTATCGATTATACTTAAAGAACAGGGCGTTAAAAACATATCCCGTGAGCAAATCGAGCTTGTAAATCACATTATTTTGTGCGGCGGCAAGGCCGATGTCAGCGGAAACACCGCGGTAAGCGAGCGCGGAACGCTTTATTTCGGAGAAAACGAAAAAATATTTGATTTTTCAGAAACTGTCAATATTTTTACAGATACGGTAAAATGTCCCTGCGGAAACTTTAAAATTATCAAATTCGCAAAAAAAGATTTACAAAATATTAATAAACAAACCTTTAATAATTTGATTGACTGTGATAAAATTATAGGGCGGCTGAAAATCCGTTCAAGAATTTCGGGCGACGGTATAAGGCTAAATAACCGAAAAATTACCAAAACGCTGAAATGTCTTTATAACGAGAAAAAAATTCCCGTTTCGGAACGAGGCAAAATCGCAATTTTGGCTGACGATGACGGTTTGGTCTGGCTTGAGGGCTTCGGAGTCAGCGAAAGGTGCGCTGTAAATTCTGAAACGAAAACGGCTATAACATTTGAAAGGATGGGGGATAATATATGCTGAATGATATTTCCGAAATTTTAATTTCGGAAGAAAAGCTGAGAAAAACAGTCGCGAGGCTCGGAGCAGAAATTTCAAGAGATTATTCGGGCAAGGATTTAATACTTATAAGCGTATTAAAAGGCTCGGTAATTTTTATGGCAGATCTTATGAGAGCTATAACGATACCTTGCAAAATTGATTTTATGGCGGTTTCAAGCTACGGCTCAAGCACAAAAACGTCCGGCGTAGTTAAAATCATAAAGGATTTAACTGAACCTATTGAGGGTTCGGACGTAATTGTTGTTGAGGATATTCTTGACAGCGGAGTAACGCTGTCCTATCTTAAAAAGCTTTTGCTCGCCCGCAACCCCGCAAGCATAAGGGTATGCACTCTGCTTGACAAGCCCGAACGCAGAAAGGCGGATATAACCGCCGATTATGTAGGTATGTCTATTCCCGACGCCTTTGCAGTAGGTTACGGTCTTGACTATGCCGAGAAATACAGAAACCTGCCGTTTATCGGCGTGCTAAAGCCCTCAGTATATCAAAAAACAGGAGTGTAAACTATTGAAACAGAAAAATTGGAAAATACTTATACCATATATTGTAATTCCTCTGTGCTTTATTGCGGTAATGTATTTCTATTACGGCAATAATACAAAGGATGTTAAGTATTATCAGGTCGTTGAATATTTTGACAAAGGTCAGGTTACGGAGTATGAGCTTAACCTTTCAAGCGGTTCTCTTATATACAAGCTAAACGGCGAAAAAGAGGCTAAAAAATATACCGTTCCTAATGTAAATCTTTTCCTTTCGGATATTCACGAATCGGTTCACAAATATAATATTGAGCATCCCGATTCAAAAATTGAGATGAACTATAAAGCGGGCTCGTCAAACTCTTGGTGGGCAAGTATTTTGCCGCTGGCCCTTCTTTCGGGAGCCGTTCTTATCTTTATGGCAGTAATGCTTAAAAAGATGAACAATACAGTTAACAATGAGGAAAACAGAGCCATAAGCTTCGGTAAAGCCCGTGTAAAACGCGGCGATGACGAAAAAAATAAGGTCACATTTGATATGGTCGCGGGCGCCGATGAGGAAAAGGAAGAATTAAAGGAAATTGTTGAATTTTTGAAAAATCCTGCCGATTTCAATAAACTCGGCGCAAGAATACCAAAGGGTGTTTTGCTTGTCGGCCCTCCCGGTACAGGTAAAACGTTGCTCGCAAAGGCAGTGGCAGGCGAGGCGGACGCTCCATTCTTCTCAATTTCGGGTTCGGATTTCGTTGAGATGTATGTCGGCGTCGGCGCTTCCCGTGTGCGCGACCTTTTTAACGAGGCAAAAAAACATTCTCCGGCCATCATATTTATTGATGAAATCGATGCGGTCGGCAGGCACAGAGGCGCAGGTATGGGCGGCGGCCACGACGAGCGCGAGCAGACTCTTAACCAGCTCCTTGTTGAAATGGACGGATTCGGAGTAAATTCAGGCGTTATCGTTATAGCGGCAACCAACCGACCGGACATCCTTGACCCGGCTCTTTTAAGACCAGGGCGTTTTGACCGGCAGGTAACGGTCGGCTATCCTGATATTAAGGGCAGGGAAGAAATACTCAAAGTTCACGCAAAAAACAAGCCTTTGGCACCCGACGTTAATCTTCGCGCTATTGCCGCTGAAACAGTCGGATTTACGGGCGCCGACCTTGAAAATCTGCTTAATGAGGCGGCTCTGCTTGCCGCTAAGCGCAAGCTTTTGGCTATCACTATGGCTGAAATTGAAGAGGCCGCGATAAAGGTAGTAGTCGGCAGTGAGAAAAAATCAAAGCAAATAACCGAAAGGGACAAAAAAATTACGGCGTATCACGAGGCAGGCCACGCTGTTTCTTCGTATTACCTTGAGAACCGCGACCCTGTTACTCACATTTCCATTATACCGCGAGGTATGGCCGGCGGATTTACTATGTACCAGCCGGAAAAGGACGAAATGCACCTTATGAAATCAAGAATGCTTGACGATATTGTCGGCCTTCTCGGAGGCAGAGTCGCCGAAAAAATAATATTTAACGATATTTCAACGGGCGCCTCCAACGACATTCAGCGCGCGTCCGAGCTTGCGAGAAGTATGGTAACCAAATACGGTATGAGCGAAAAGCTTGGGCCTATTTCATTCGGCAGCGGCAATGACGAGGTCTTTATAGGTAAAGATTATAACCATGTCCGCAATTACTCCGAAACGATTGCGTCGGCTATCGACGAAGAGGTTGAAAAGATAATTTCAAATGCGTACAACCGCACCGAAAAGATTTTGAATGAGCATATTGATAAGCTGCATCTTGTTGCCGAAACGCTTGTAAAGCTGGAAAAAATCAACGAAAAGCAATTTAACGGCCTTATGGAAAACGGCGTTTTGCCCGAAGATTCGGAAAATGCAGATGAAAAGGTTTTTGAAGAGGCAAACGCCGAATCAAAAGCGGATACGCACGGCGAAACAGAACAGTAAACGCGAAAATATATTTAACCGTTCAAAACAGCTTTAAAAGTTCTTAATTTTTGATTTAGTTCATATTATCTAACAGGTGATTTTAATATGAACGAAGAAAACGTAATAAGAACGGAAACTCCAAAAAGAAAGCGTAATAAAAGGCAGAGCGAAACTCCGCTCAGAACAAAGCTGTTGACACTTCAGCTTATTTGCGGAGCGGTTATAATCCTGATATTGTTCTTTATAAGCAGAACGGGCGGTTCGGTTTCAAAAAATATAAGCGATTTTTACAGTGAAATAAAAAAGAACGATATGGCGGTTACCGAGATGTTCGGTACGTTGAAAAACGCCGCTAAAGAAACATTTGCGCCTTCAAACGGCGCGCAAAATCAGGGAGAGGATGAAACATCTTCTCCCGATATTTCTTTATATGAGCTTTAAAATCGGAAAAATTCCCGTCAAAATATCTTGGCAGTTTTTAGCGCTGATTACTTTTATGCTTTCACTGCGGACAGAAAATGTTATTTACGCCGTTTTATTCTCATCATTACACGAAATAGGGCATATTGCCGCAATGACCGCCTTCGGAAACGCCCCTCAAAGCGTTTCGTTTGAACTTACGGGAATCAACATAATAAGGACGCGTGAAACATTTGTAAGCCTGAAAAAAGAAATAATCATTGCGCTTGCAGGCCCGTTTGTGAATTTAGTTTTGTTCCTTTTTTTAATTCTTCTTTATTCGGAAAACGGGAATGTAAAGCTTTTCAACGCGGCGTCCGTAAACCTTATACTTATGATATTCAATCTTCTGCCTGTTAAAGGGCTTGACGGCGGAAAAGCGTTCTATTATTCCATATCGCATTTCGTTTCATATAAGTTTGCGGAAAAATCTCTTTCTGTGCTGTCGGCAGTGTTTATTTTGCTTATGCTTTCGTACGGCGCGTATATTTTTTATTTGACCCGCCGCAACTTTACAATGTTGATTATCGCTTTAATGCTGACATTGACGATGTTTTCAAAAGAGGAATGTTGAAAAACATTAAAATATGCAGTATAATAAACACAATATTTACTTGTGAGGTTGTTTATGGTAAAAAAGGAAGTCGAACCGTTGCTCAATAAAGTTCAGAAACCCGCGCGTTACACGGGCGGAGAGCTCAATTCGGTAGTAAAAGATAAAAACAGTGTAAAGCTAAGGTATGCGTTTTGTTTTCCCGACAGCTATGAAATAGGTATGTCGCATTTGGGGCTTAAAATTCTTTACAGCCTTGTAAACGCGCGGGATGACGCTTGGTGCGAAAGAGTGTTCGCACCGTGGAACGATATGGAAAAGCTTATGCGTGAAAACGGCGTTAAACTTTATGGGCTTGAAAGCGGAGACCCTCTTTGCGACTTTGACCTTATCGGATTTACAATGCAGTATGAGCTGAGCTATACTAATGTGCTTAATATGCTTGACCTCGGTTCGGTTCCCGTTCTGAAAAAAGACAGGAAGTCCCTCACGCCGATTGTCGTTGCAGGGGGGCCGTGTGTTTGCAACGCGGAGCCTATAACCGATTTTATTGATATTGTTCTCCCCGGCGAGGGGGAAGAGGTCACTAACGAGCTTATCGACCTTTTGATTGAACATAAAGAAAAAGGCTCGTCAAGGCTTGATTTTTTACGCCAAGCAGCGAAAATCGACGGCGTTTACATTCCTGAATTTTATGATGTGCAATATAACGGCGACGGTACGGTAAAAGAGTACAAAAACCTTGAAACTGCGCCGAAAACCGTTAAAAAGAGAATTGTATCGGATTTAAACAACGCTCATTATCCCGAAAAATTCGTCGTTCCGTTTATTGAAACCGTGCAGGACAGAACAATCGGCGAAGTCTTCAGGGGCTGTATAAGAGGGTGCAGATTTTGCCAGGCAGGGTTTATTTACCGTCCTATAAGGGAAAAAAGCGCCGATACTATCGACAGACAATGCCATTTAATCAGCGACGCGACAGGCTATGAAGAGGTGTCGCTCTGTTCGCTTTCTACAAGCGATTATTCGCAGATAGAAACTCTTATCCAAAAGCTCTTTAAGTGGGCGTTGCCAGAAAAAATCAATGTAGCCCTGCCGTCGCTTCGTGTTGACAATTTTTCGGACGAGCTTTTGAACGAACTGAAAAAAATCCGCAGAAGCGGATTGACTTTTGCGCCCGAGGCCGGCACGCAGAGGCTCAGGGACGCTATAAATAAAAATGTTACCGAGGAGGACGTTATCCGCACCGCCTCAATGGCTTGGTCGGGCGGGTGGAGCTCAATTAAGCTTTATTTTATGATGGGTCTTCCGACTGAGACTATGGACGACATAAAGGGCATTGCCGATTTATCCCAAAAGGTGCTTGATATTTACTATCAGAACCCCGAAAGGCAAAAGGGCAAAACTCCCTCGGTATCGGTTAGCTGCGCTTCGTTTGTTCCCAAGCCGTTCACACCGTTTCAATGGGAACCGCAGGACACTCCCGAAAGTCTTACAGAAAAGCAAAAACATCTGCTGTCTTCCGTTCACAGCCGTAAAATTTCGGTCAGCTATCACGAATCCAAAACGAGCGTACTTGAGGGCGTTCTTGCAAGGGGCGACAGACGTCTCGGCAAAGTAATATACAAAGCGTGGCAAAAGGGGTCAAAGTTTGACAGCTGGGACGAATTTTTCAACTTTGAAAATTGGCTTGAGGCGTTTGACGAATGCGGCTTAACGCCTGAATTTTACGCAAACAGAATAAGAAACTATGACGAGATTTTCCCGTGGGACGTTATGGATTACGGAATCCGTAAGGATTTTCTTATTGAAGAAAATAAAAAAGCTCATAAGAGCGAGACAACGCCTAATTGCAGGGTAAAATGTTCCGCTTGCGGCGCAAATAAGCTGAACGGAGGTAAGTGCGATGCCCGAACCAAATAAGTGGCGCTCAGAGGTCCGCGTTTTCTACGAAAAGACAGGAATGGCAAAGTATATATCGCATCTTGACACGGTTCATCTCTTCACCAGGGCAATAAAGCGCGCTAAAATTCCGATTTGGTTTACTGAGGGGTATAACCCGCATGCCTTTTTAACTTTCGCTATGCCCCTCTCCTTAGGTGTTGAAAGCTACTGCGAAACAGTTGATATAAGACTTATGCAGGATGAGGATTTGGAGGAACTGGCAGTCCGTCTTGACAACGCCTTACCGCCCGATATTCATATTTCCAAAATATCTGCTCCTCGCTTTTCCCCGCAGGAGATTGCCTGGGCTGACTACAAAATAATATTTAACTGCGCCGAGAAAAATTTATCTCTTTATATGAATGATATTCTTTCAGGCAGTGAAATAACGGTTGTAAAAAAAGTAAAGCAGGGCAGAAAAAAGGTTGAAAAGGAAGTTGACATAAAGGACAAAATTTTGAGGTACATCATAGCCTCCGAAAACGGAAATACCGTTCTGAATATTACTTTGTCTTCGGGAGCTCAGAATAATATAAACCCCTCGCTTGTTATAAACAAAATTGCCGAGGGGAGCGGTATTGACGCCGACCGCGCGTCAATAATTAAGCTTAAATCTTATACGGCGGAAATGCTTGAGTGGGAGTGAAATGTCTTGAACAAAGAGCAATATCTTAATGAAATAGATTCGGTTATCGCAAACGGAAAGTATAAAGACGATTGGGAGTCGCTGTCAAATCACAAAACGCCCGAATGGTATTACCGTGACAAGCTGGGAATTTTTATCCACTGGGGTATTTACAGCGTGCCCGCGTTTGGCAGTGAGTGGTATTCACGGGCAATGTATGACAAAAACTGCCGTGAATTTGAATACCATATTAAGAATTACGGCAATCAAAATATATTCGGATATAAAGATTTTATACCGATGTTTAAAGCAGAAAAGTTTAACGCCGACGAATGGGCGGAGTTATTTAAAGAAAGCGGCGCTAAATTCGTTATGCCCGTTTGCGAGCACCATGACGGATTTGCCATGTACGATACAAGCTTTAACCGCTGGAATGCCAAAAATATGGGGCCCTGCCGCGATGTGGCCGGCGAAATAAAATCGGCTTGCGAAAAAAAGGGACTGACGTTTTGCGCTTCCTCTCACCGCGCCGAGCATTATTTCTTTATGAATATGGGCAGAACTTTTGACAGCGACGTAAACGACGAAAAATACGCAGACTTTTACGGGCCTGCCGTTTACTGTCCGGAATTTGACAGCAATAATATTCATATAACCACTGCCGATACGTATTCTCAAGGCGCAAGCGAGGAGTGGCTCGAGGATTGGCTTGTGCGGACTTGTGAGATTATTGACAGGTATCAGCCTAAAATTTTATATTTTGACTGGTGGATTCACAACCATTCGTTTAAGCCTTATTTGAAAAAACTTTGTGCCTATTATTATAACAGAGCGCTGGAGTGGGGCTCGGAGGTAACAATAAATTATAAACATGAGGCTTTTCCGCCTACCGTTGCCACGTTTGACGTTGAGCGCGGAGCGCTGACGGATATTTCGCCTGTGCCTTGGCAGACGGACACTGCAATCGGAAAATGTTCTTGGGGCTACCGAAAGGATAACGAATATAAAAATTCAAGGCAAATTATTTGCGATTTAATCGATATAGTCAGCAAAAACGGTATGCTGTTGTTAAATATCGGTCCAAAGCCCGACGGCACAATAACGGACGAAGAAACATCGGTTCTGAGAGAAATGGGTAAATGGCTGAAACTCAACGGAGAGGGCATTTACGGCACAACTTTTTGGAAACGATTCGGCGAGGGCGGCGTAAATAACGAAGAAGGCTTTTTTAAAGACGGAAATGAAAAGCCTTTTACCGAAAAAGACTTCAGATTTACATATAAGCGCGGAGCGGTCTACGCTTTCCAAATGCGCCCTGACGGCAAAGACGCGGTTGTCAAGACTATGAAAAAGTATGATAAGCACGATTTTTTAATAAGGAGCGTAACTCTTCTTTCAACGGGGGAAAATCTTCGGTTTGAAAGAAATGATGCTGGACTCATAATTAAATCGAACAAAAATTTTACAAGCGACAATCCGATTTGTTTTAAAATTGAGATTGATTGACCCCGATATTTAAGGTGAGAATATGTACAATACCGTAATAAAAAACAATCAAGTCATTTTTTCAAGACAGGGCGAAACAGTGCGGCTTACTGCATGTTATGAAAATTCAATACGCTTTGAATCTTTTCCCGAGGGCAGAGTGTATGAAGAAAATTTCACGCTTATGCCGCAGAATGCGGATGCGCGTATAACTGATGGCAAAGACTTTGTTACGATAAAATCGGGCACGCTTACGGCAAGGCTTGAAAAAAGCGGAAAAATTATATTTTACAGCGGAGAAAAGGTGATTTTAGAGGAAAAGCCCGAGCTTGCGTTTAACGGCGGATACCGCCATTACGAATGCAAGTCAGGCGGCGTTTGGTCTGCGCGGGTAACGTTTAAAGCTAATGACAGAGAGCGTTTTTACGGACTCGGGCACGAGCCGACCGGCAAATTTGACTTAAAAGGCTGTTCTTTTGACATAAGAAACGTAAACACAAAGTGCACTGTTCCTTTTGTATATTCATCACTCGGCTACGGCTTTTTGTGGAATAATCCCGCTATCGGAAACGTGGAGCTTTCAAACAACAGAACACGCTGGAGCGCCGTTACAACACGGAAAATAGATTACGTTGTAATTGACGGTAATCCTAAGCAGACGTCGCGGGCGCTTGCGGATTTAACAGGGCACGCTCCGGTTATGCCTTACTGGGCAACGGGGCTTTGGCAAAGCAGACTTCGCTATGAAACGCAGGCGGAACTGCTTTCAGTGGCGAGAAGATATAAAAAAGAGGGGATTCCTCTTTCTGTAATAGTTGCCGATTATTTTCATTGGACCGAGCAGGGCGACTATAAATTTGACCCTGAATATTGGCCCGACGTTAAGGCTATGACGGACGAGCTTCACAGTATGGGTACAAAGCTTGCGGTTTCAATGTGGCCTACAATAAACGGCGCAAGCGAAAACTTTAATTTTATGCGTGACAGCAATATGCTAATGCGCACGGCAAAAGGCGCGGACAGAGTTTTCAGCTTTTACGGCTGGCAGTGTGAAATTGACGTCACAAATCCCGCCACGCGCGAATATGTGTGGAGCAAATTAAAAGAAAATTATCTTGACAAAGGCGTTGACGCCCTCTGGTTTGACGAGGCCGAGCCGGAAATTCACCCCGAAGATTTTGACAATCTCATTTGGTACAGAGGCAGAGGTGATGAAGTAGCGCTGCTTTATCCGTATTATTATGCAAAAATGGCGTATGACGGTTTTCGCAAAATGGGCGTTGAAGACTCTGTAACGCTTATCAGATGCGCTTACACAGGCAGCCAAAAATTCGGAGCGCTTGTTTGGAGCGGCGATATTTTTTCTACCTTTGAAAGTCTGTCGGAACAGGTTAAAGCAGGGCTTAATATGTCCGTTTGCGGCATTCCGTGGTGGAATACCGACATCGGCGGATTTTACGGAGCGGATACGCAAAGCGAAGAATTTAGAGAGCTTATTGTTAGGTGGTTTCAGTACGGAGTATTTTCTCCCGTTATGAGGCTTCATGGCAACCGAAACCGTCACGGCGAAAAAAGCGAGCTTAAAGAGCCGTCCGGCGACCCAAACGAGCTTTGGAGCTTTGGCGAGCGAAATTTTGAAATACTTAAAGACCTTGTGTTCCTGCGCGAAAGGCTCAGGCCGTACATCGAAAAGCATATGAAAATTGCCTCGGAAAATGGCTGCCCCGTAATGCGCCCGATGTTCTTTGACTATCCCGACGACGAAGAATGTTACGCTCTCGGAGAGCAGTATATGTTCGGTGACGATATACTGTTTGCGCCTATTACGCAAAAGGGACAGACTAAAAAGCGCGTTTATCTGCCCGAAGGAGAATGGATTTTAACGAAAAATAAAAAAGAATACAGTACCGGGTATTGCGAAATATCGGCTGAGATTGACGAGTTCGTCGCTTTTGTTAAAAAGGGCGCGGACGTAATAAAGTGTTTTTAGTAGGTTAATTGTATCAAAATTGTAAAGAACATAGATATAACTTTGGCAAGAGATGTCCCCGCCTTAACGAATTGGTATCTATGAAAAAGCGAATTATTAACCGAACGTATATAAAGGTTTACAGCAGAATTACATCAATTTAAAAATCCCGTATTTTTCCCATAGGAATTTTATCGGCGTTTTTTATTTTTTCCGCAAAGCTCATAGCTTTCGGAAATCATCTGTTTAATTTCGCTGTCGGGCACCGTACCGTCTAAAATAATTGAATTCCAGTGCGTTTTGTTCATATGGTAAGCGGGGATAACCGATTTGTAATTATCACGCCAAAATACAGCCCAGTCCGGGTTTGCCTTAACGTTTACCCAAATTTTATTTTCACGTTCAAAAATCCACGCAAAACCCTTTTTTGTATCTTTCCGCCTCATTACGGTCCAATTAACGTCCTCAAATGGGTAATCCTCAAAACTGTGCGGAAATTCAAGACAAAATTTGATAACATCGCGTCTTTCTTTCATTAAAATCATCTCCAAAACAAATATAACATATTGCTCTGATTAAAATCAATCAAAACTTTTGAAAAAAATACTTGCAATCGGATTATTCTTGTGTTATTATATTAGAGCATTTGTGACGGCGGTCACAAAATAGCTGATAATCTCGGGCGGTCCTCTGCGCTTTTTCGGCACGAACGCTTGAAAATTTTACGGAGGTTAGTTATGGACGCATTAAAAATTATTACTGAGGGTATGGTTAAGGAAGACAAGCCCGAAATCCGAATCGGCGACGTTGTAAAGGTTCACGTTAAAATCGTAGAAGGCACAAGAGAAAGAATTCAGGTTTTTGAGGGCACTGTTATTGCAATGAAAGGCAGTGGAGTTTCCGAAACATTTACGGTACGCCGCGTTTCTTACGGCGTAGGTATTGAAAGGGTATTTCCCGTTAATTCGCCCAATGTCGCCAAGGTTGATGTTGTAAGGCACGGCCGTGTCCGCAGAAGTAAGCTTTACTATCTTCGTGACAGAGTCGGCAAAGCGGCTAAAGTCAAAGAGCAAATCTGACAAAACAAAAACGCACCTTAAAAGCAGAGGGTCAACCTCTGCTTTTTGTTTGGATTTTTATTAAAATATCTATTTAAAAGATTGGCGGTTAAAATATGGCTGAATGGACTGAAATCAAAATAAAAGTTAACGCCGACGACATTGACAGAGCGTCCGACATCGCGGGGATGGCGGTGCCTTACGGCATTTATATCGAGGACTACCGCACTCTTGAGGAGGAAACTCTTGAAATTGCCAATATCGACATAATTGATGACGATTTGCTTGCAAAGGACAGAAATGTAGGCTTTATTCACATTTATATTTCGCCAGAAGAGAATTATAATGAGGCGATTTCTTTCCTGCGCGAGCGCTTTACAGCCGAGGGTATTGAACATACAATAGAGCACAGCGCCTGCCGAAATGAAGATTGGGAAAATAACTGGAAAGAGTACTTTAAACCGATGAAAATAGGTGAAAGACTTCTCATAAGACCTCTTTGGATTGACGATTTTAACCCTGACGGAAGAAAAGTGCTTTCGATTGAACCGGGGCTCGCTTTCGGCTCAGGCACGCACAATACGACCCGCCTTTGCCTTCAAATGCTTGAAAAGTACGTAACGGGCGGTGAAAGTGTGCTTGACTGCGGCTGCGGGAGCGGAATACTCTCCGTTGCCTCACTGCTTTTCGGAGCTAAAAACGCCGTCGGCGTAGATATTGACGCGCTCGCCGTAAAAACCGCAAGGGAAAACGGTTCGGTTAACGGGTTTTCCGAGCCGGAATACACTGTTTTGCAGGGCAATCTTGTAGATAAAGTCGTCGGAAAATTCGACGTCGTCACAGCAAATATAGTTGCGGATATTATTATACGTTTTGCCGGGCAGGTAGGCGATTTTATGAATGAAGGCGCAGTGTTTATAACGTCAGGAATAATCTCGGCGCGTGAAGAAGAGGTGAGGGCGGCCTTTTACGAAAACGGCTTTGAGGTAATTGAGCGGCGTGAGGACGGCGGCTGGCTCTGCTTTGCGTGTAAGAAAAAATAAATTTTGCGGTTTCTTTGATTTTTTTTGAAAAACCTATTGACAAATCGGGGAAACCGTTATATATTTATTTGTGGGTTAGCGGTCGCTAACTAATTTGTTCGGTTAAATGTTAGCTTAAACTAATATTGTGAAAGGAGATGGAATAAATGCCGCTGACATTTGCGAATATAGGTGAGCAAAACACAATAAAAAAAGTAGGCGGGGGAAATGATGTTAAAAACCGCCTTGAAGACCTCGGTTTTGCAGTCGGCGCCGATGTAACCGTAATTTCAAAGATTATGGGCAATGTAATTGTCAATATCAAAGAATCGCGCGTTGCAATAAGCGAAGAAATGGCAAAAAAAATATTGATTTAAGGAGGATTTATATGAAAACGCTTAAAGACGCCAAAATCGGCGACACAGTCAAAGTGGTAAAGATTTACGGAGAGGGCGCAATAAAACGCAGAATAATGGATATGGGCATTACAAAAAACGTAGAAATATACGTTCGTAAGGTCGCTCCTTTGGGCGACCCTGTTGAAGTTACGGTTCGCGACTATGAACTTTCTATCCGCAAAGCGGACGCGGAAATGATAGAGATATTGTAATTACGGGGCAAATTTCTTATTGAAATTTTTTATTTTTTAAAATTTTGTTAGTCTTAACTAACTAAAAAAGACAGGAGGAAATTCAATGTCGGTAAAAATAGCGCTTGCAGGTAATCCTAACAGCGGTAAAACAACGCTTTTTAACGCGCTTACGGGGTCAAATCAGTTTGTCGGCAACTGGCCCGGCGTTACAGTTGAAAAAAAGGAGGGTAAGCTTAAAAAGCGAAACGACGTTATTGTCACGGACCTTCCGGGTATTTATTCGCTTTCGCCATATACATTGGAGGAGGTCGTCGCAAGAAATTATTTGACAAATGAACGCCCCGATGTAATTTTAAATATAATCGACGGCACAAATCTTGAAAGAAATCTTTATTTAACTACTCAGCTGACGGAATTGGGAATCCCCGTTGTTGCCGCAATCAATATGTCGGATATTGTCCGCAAAAACGGCGATAAAATAAACATTTCGGAGCTTTCAAGGCAAATCGGATGTAAAGCGGTTGAAATATCGGCTTTAAAGGGGACCGGCGTATTTGCGGCCGCCGAGGAGGCCGTAGCGGCGGCGAACGGCAAAAGCAACGTTTTGAAAAACATATTTTCCGAATCCGTTGAAAAGGCCGTTTCGGATATTGAAAAAATAATTGTCGGCGATGCGCCAGAAAATCAGTTGCGGTGGTACGCTGTCAAGGCTTTTGAGCGTGACGGCAGAGCGCTTGAAAGGCTCAATATTAGCGCTGAAAAACTCGCCGAGATAGAAAAAATTACAAAATCTGTGGAAGAGGAGCTTGGCGACGACTCCGAATCCATAATTACAAATGAGCGCTATAATTACATATCTTCAGTAATTAAGTCCTGCTATAAAAAGAAAAATAAGGGCGCTCTCACAATTTCCGATAAAATCGACAAAGTTGTAACAAACCGCTGGCTCGGACTTCCGATTTTTGCTGTAATTATGTTTTTAGTCTATTATATTGCAATGGTTTCCGTCGGCTCATACGCAACCGATTGGACGAACGACAGCCTTTTCGGCGAGGGCTTTCACCTGTTCGGGATAGGGAGCTCCGAATACAATAAAATCTCCGAAGACTATTCCAACGCTATGAGCGCGGTAAACGCCTTTTATGAAATTGACGCGGAGTCGGAGGACTTTAACGCCGAAAATACAATTAACGCTCTTACGGCGTTTTCTCCCGCAAGCAAAACAGCTAAAGCGGAGATTGTAGATGAAGAAACGCTGGCTGTCGATGAAAAAACAGTTTATTACGATAATATTCCGGCAGACTTTGAAGAAGATTCAACAATTCCCGTCACTTATCTTGACGCAGTTGAATTTTTCAAAAATAACGGCTTTGAAAGCCCGGACCCGTCAAATTACGGAGTTTGGGTGCCCGGCATACCCGCTTTGATTGAAAGGGGCCTTGACGCGGTGAACACAGCAAAATGGCTTAAAGGCCTTATCTTGGACGGAATTGTAGCCGGCGTCGGCGCGGTACTGGGGTTCGTCCCGCAAATGCTTGTGCTTTTTCTGCTTTTGGCGTTTTTGGAATCATGCGGATATATGGCGAGAATAGCGTTCGTACTTGACCGTATTTTCCGAAAATTCGGACTTTCGGGAAAATCGTTCATACCAATGCTTGTCGGCGTAGGCTGCGGCGTCCCCGGAATAATGGCGTCGCGGACTATTGAGAATGAGCGTGACCGCCGAATGACGATTATGACGACTACGTTTATTCCGTGCAGCGCAAAAATTCCCTTTATCGCTATGATAGCGGGCGCAGTATTTAACGGCTCTCCGCTCATTTCAACGGGCGCGTATTTTATAGGTATGGTTTCAATTATAGTTTCGGGTATAATTCTGAAAAAGACAAAGATGTTCTCAGGTGAGCCTGCTCCTTTCGTTATGGAACTGCCCGCATATCATCTTCCGACTGTTAAAAACCTTCTGCGTTCAATGTGGGAGCGCGGCTGGTCGTTTATCAAAAAGGCTGGCACAATAATTCTTCTGTCAACAATAGTCGTTTGGTTTACGTCTTACTTTGGATTTGTTGACGGCACATTCAGAATGTTGACCGAAGAAGAGCTCAATATGTCGATTCTCGCTAAAATCGGCGGATTGATTTCATGGATTTTCGTACCGCTTGGCTGGGGCAACTGGCAGGCGGCGGTAGCGTCAATTACGGGGCTTACCGCAAAAGAGAATATCGTCGGCACAATGGGTATCCTTTACGGGAGCGGAAATGCTAACGTATATGCCGAAATTTCCGCGGCGTTCACAAGAGTATCGGGGCTTTCATTCTTGGTATTTAACCTTCTTTGCGCTCCGTGCTTTGCCGCGATAGGCGCTATAAAACGTGAGATGAACAACGCAAAATGGACTTTGTTCGCGATTTCTTACCAATGCGGTTTTGCCTATGCGGTAGCGTTTATGATAAATCAGTTCGGCTGTGCGATTACAGGTAATGCCAATATTATAGGCTTAGCGGCCGCGGCGGCGGTTCTCGGGTTTATGTGCTATATGCTTGTAAAGCCGTATAAGGAGGTTACAAAGCTAACCGATAAAATTCCGGTAAATATTTAAGGAGGCGGTTTTATGCTCGCTTTTATTGAGCAAAACATTGCGACTTTAATAATTTCTCTTATTCTGATTTTGATTGTTACGGCAATTATAGTGAATATGGTAAAAAACAAGAAAAAGGGCAAATCCTCCTGCGGATGCGGCTGTTCGGGCTGTTCTATGTATAAAAATTGTCATAAGAATTAAAACGGCAGAAAGAATTAAAACGGGAAAGGCAATCCTTTCCTGTTTTTTTATATTTATAATTGATTTTAACGTGAAAATAATGTATGATATAGTTTAGGCAAGATGTCCCACGCCTCTGCCCTTTATTGAAAAAAATAAAAAAATAGGTGATTTTTATGAGTTTAAACATAGCCGGAATAATAGAAAGCGGTCAGGCTTCCGTTGGAATTGAGCTTGGCTCAACCAGAATTAAGGCGGTTTTAATTGCTCCCGACACATCGGTGCTGGCGTCGGGCGACTACACTTGGGAAAATAAACTTGAAAACGGCATTTGGACTTATTCGTTAGACGATGTCTGGTCGGGTCTCAGAAACGCTTACTCAAATCTTTCGGCGGACGCCGCCGAAAAATACGGCGTCAAAATCCAAAAGCTTCGCGCTATCGGTTTTTCCGCTATGATGCACGGGTATCTGCCGTTTGACAAAGACGGCGTGCTTTTAACTCCTTTCAGAACATGGAGAAATACTAAGCAGGCGCAGGCGGCGGATGAACTTACAGAGCTTTTCGGCTTTAATATTCCGCAGAGGTGGAGCATAGCTCATCTTTATCAGGCTATACTTAACGGCGAAGAGCATACAAAAAACATCGCTTTTTTAACTACTTTGGCAGGATATGTTCACTACTCTCTTACCGGCGAAAAAACGCTCGGCATAGGCGAGGCGTCCGGTATGTTCCCCATTGACAGCTCTACTCTCGACTACAACAGCGAAATGCTCGATAAATTTTCTTCTCTTCCCGCGGTTTCGGCTATGCCGTGGAATATCAGAGATATTCTGCCTAAAGTCCTTTTGGCAGGCGACAACAGCGCAAGGCTTACAGACGAGGGAGCGAAAAAGCTTGACAAGACAGGCGTTTTGCAGGGCGGCGCGGTAGTTTGTCCGCCTGAGGGCGACGCGGGCACAGGTATGGTCGCGACAAACGCGGTTTTGCCGGGAACGGGCAATATTTCGGCAGGTACTTCCGTATTTTCAATGGTAGTTCTTAAAAAAATGCTCAACGGCGTTTATTCTAAAATTGATATGGTAACAACGCCTTCGGGCGCCCCCGTTGCGATGGTGCATTGCAATAACTGCTCGTCTGAAATTGACGCTTGGGTCAAAATATTCACTCAATATAACGGCTTAATGGGTATCGACGTAAAAAAGCCCGACCTTTACGACAAGCTTTATGAAGTCGCGCTCACGGGCGACAGCGACTGCGGCGGAGTTGTCGCATACAACTGTTTTTCGGGAGAGCCCGTGACTGACGTTCCCGAGGGCAGACCTATGCTTGTCCGCACTCCGGACGCGGCATTCACCCTTGCCAATTTAATGCGCGCGCAGATTTTCTCGGCTATGGCGGCGCTTAAATACGGAAACGACATTTTAAGCGACAAGGAAAACGTGGAAATCGACTGCCTTACAGGCCACGGCGGTCTGTTTAAAACGCCGAAAGTCGGTCAAAAGCTGATGGCGGCGGCGATGAAAGCGCCTATTGCGGTGATGAAAACGGCTGCCGAGGGCGGCGCTTGGGGAATTGCGGTGCTTGCCGAATTTGCGGGCGGAGAGCACGGAGATTCCTTACCCGAATACCTTGAAAATGAGGTTTTCAAAAACGCTGAAAGAAGTGTTGAAACACCCGATGACAGCGATATAGTCGGTTTTAATGAATTTATGAAAAAATATATTGCCGGTCTTGAGGCTGAGCGCAAGGCGGCAGAAACAATAAAGTAAAAAGGAGAAAAATTATGGCACTTAAAGATTATGAATTTTGGTTTGTGGTTGGCAGTCAGTTCCTTTACGGACCCGAGGTACTTGAAACGGTTGCCGAAAGAGCGCAGGAAATGGCGGATGAATTAAATAAAAGCAACTCGCTTCCCTGCAAAATCGTCTATAAAGTGACGGCAAAGACAAATAAGGAAATTTCAGACGTTGTAAGAGAAGCAAATTTTGACAGGAAATGCGCGGGCATTATAACATGGTGCCATACCTTCAGCCCGAGCAAAATGTGGATAAACGGCTTTGCAGAGCTGCAAAAGCCTTACTGCCACCTTGCAACTCAGTATAACAAGGAAATCCCCAATGAAGAAATTGATATGGATTTTATGAATCTTAATCAGGCGGCGCACGGCGACCGTGAACACGGATTTATTGCCGCAAGGCTCCGTATGCCGCGCAAGATTATCGCGGGTTACTGGAAAGAAGAGAGCGTTCGGGCAAGGCTTGGCGATTGGATGCGCGCGGCTGTGGGAGCGGCGTTCAGCAAAGAGCTGTCCGTTATGCGTTTCGGCGACAATATGCGTGAGGTTGCCGTTACCGAGGGCGACAAAGTTGAGGTTCAGGCAAAGCTTGGCTGGCAGGTAAACACTTGGGCGGTAGGCGACCTTGTAAAAGAAATGAACGCTGTAACAGATGATGAAATCGACGCTCTTGTTGAAATATATAAAGAGAATTACGATATTGCAACCGATAACATTGACGCTATCCGTTATCAGGCTAAGGAAGAAATCGCTATTAAGAAAATGCTTGACAGGGAAAACTGCAAAGCGTTTTCAAATACGTTTCAGGATTTATACGGTATGGAACAGTTGCCCGGTCTTGCCTCTCAGCATTTAATGGCGCAGGGCTACGGTTACGGCGGCGAGGGCGACTGGAAGGTTGCCGCAATGACTGCTATTATAAAGGCAATGGGCGAGGGCAAAACCGGCGGCACAAGCTTTATGGAGGATTACACCTACCACCTTGTCCCCGGTAATAAGCTGAGTCTTGGGGCTCATATGTTAGAGGTTTGCCCGTCACTCGCGGCGGAAAAACCGAGAATTGAAACGCATCATCTCGGCATAGGAATGAATGAAAAAGACCCTGCAAGGTTGGTCTTTGAGGGAAAAGCGGGCAAGGCCATAGTAGTAAGCCTCATTGATATGGGCGGAAGGCTGCGCCTTATATGTCAGGATATTGAATGCGTTAAACCTATAATGGAAATGCCCAATCTTCCCGTTGCGCGGGTTATGTGGAAGGCGGAACCGTCACTTGAAACGGGGCTTGAATGCTGGATAACGGCAGGCGGAGCGCACCATACCGTACTCACTCACGACGTAACCGCTGAGCAAATGCGTGATTTCGCGAAAATTATGGACATTGAGTTCGTTCACATTGATAAAAACACAACGCAGGAAGGTCTTGAAAAGGAGCTTTTCTTTGCCGATGTTGCTTGGAAACTTAAATAAGAGGTAAATTATGCTTGAACAGTTAAAACAAGAGGTATTTGAATCTAACCTTCTTTTGCCTGAATATAACCTTGTAACTTTTACATGGGGCAACGTTTCGGGAGTTGACCGTGAAAACGGCTTGATGGTTATTAAGCCCTCAGGAGTAGAGTATGATGCAATGAAACCTGAGGATATGGTCGTTGTTGACCTGAAAACAGGCAAAAAGGTGGAAGGCAGACTTAATCCCTCGTCCGACACAGACACGCACTGCGCTTTATATAACGCGTTCCCGAATATAAAAGGCGTAGTCCATACTCATTCGCGCTGGGCGACCGTTTTCGCTCAGTTAGGGATGGGGATACCTGCCTTAGGCACTACTCACGGCGACTATTTTTACGGCGAAATTCCATGCACACGCAAAATGACTCCCGAAGAAATAGGAGGCAAATATGAGCTTGAAACGGGCAACGTAATCATAGAAACCTTTAACGGCAAAAGCCCTGACGATATTCCGTCGGTACTCGTTTACAGCCACGGCCCGTTTTGCTGGGGCAAAGACCCTTTTAACGCGGTTCACAATGCGGTCGTACTTGAAGAAATCGCGTTTATGGCTTGGCACAACCTTATGCTGAATCCCGATATTCCGCCCATGCAGCAGGAACTTCTTGACAAGCACTATCTTCGTAAGCACGGAGCAAACGCCTATTACGGTCAGAAAAAGGATTGATTTTATGTCAATGAATAAACCCGATGAAAAGAAAATAGAGCTGTTTAAAAATCAGAAAGAACTTCTTGACACATTTCTCTCTCACGGCGCAATTACTAAAGCTCAGTATGACAAAAGTCTCGGCGATTTGACCGAAAAAATGGGTATGGAAGATTATTTGAATTAAACTACACTTAAAAGGGACGGGGATATGTGTGATTCAAAATAAAAATATAGTCTTAACGGGCTGTAACAGCGGAATAGGGCTTGAGACGCTGAAAATTTTGGCGTCAGGGGGCAACAAAATCCTTTGTGTTGACAAAAATACCGATGTGCTGGAAACAATGGCAAGCGAAAATATCATTGTTATGCAAAAAGACGTTTCAACAAAAGAATCCGTCGATGAGATTTTTGCGAAGGCTGAGGAAATATTTGATTTTATCGACATCTTCTACGCAAACGCAGGCTACCCTTATTATGAGGAAATGAATTACTGCGATTGGGACAGAGTAAGGGCGATGTTTGATACAAACGTGTTCTCTCCGATTTATACATATCAGAGATACGTTAATTATCTGAACGGGAGAAAAGGAATTTTCGCAATAACCGTTTCCGCAATAGGCGAGATGGCAATGCCGGGATTTACGGTGTACGCCTCTTCAAAATTTGCTATGCACGGTTTTCAGCAGGGCGTGCGCCTTGAAAAGCCGGATAACGTACAGCTGACCTGTCTTTATCCCGTTGCAACAGAAACAGGCTTTTTTAAAGCGTCCGCTCCTATTGTGTATAAAAAACCGTTCCCCGTGCAAAAGGCGGACGTTGTTGCGAGAAAAATGGTAAAAGGCATTGAAAAAGGCAGGAAAAAGGTAAGCCCCTGCGCGCTTTTCGGCGTTTCAAAGGTGCTTATGGGAGTATGCCCGCCTGTAAGAACGGCATATTGGGCGCTTGAAAAGCGTAAATTTAATGAGTACAAAGAAAATATAAAAAACGGAACAGGGGTAAAATGGGATGAGTGAAAAAATGCTTTTTACGCCTATGAAAATCGGTTCCTGCGAGATAAAAAACCGAATCGTTATGGCGCCTATGCTTATGGGTTTCGGTAAATTTGACGGCAGACCTACCGAAAAAATGATGGATTATTACGAGGAGCGCGCCAAGGGCGGCGCCGGTCTTATAATTACCGAGATAACAAGAATAAACGATAAGACGGGCGCGGCGGCCTTCGCACAGCTTTCCGTAAGTTCTGACAAAATAATCGAGCCTCTCCGCGAAATGGCTGACAGAATCCACAGGCACGGCGCAAAGCTTTTTGTACAACTTCACCACCCGGGCCGCCAGAATGTAGGTCTGCTTGTCGGCACTGTCCCTTTAAGCATCGCCGCTGAGAAAGCGACAAAGGGAGCTTACGGTAAGCTCCTTTATAAGCTTACGCCCGCAATAGGGCCTAAACTGATTCAAAAAAATATAGTTCCGTCATCGGTCGCGCCGTCTAAATGCGATCCCGCATATTTTTCAGGTGGCAGGGTGCGCGCTCTGACAAATAAAGAGATAAAAGAGCTTGAAAAGAATTTTATCGACGGCGCGGTTCGCGTTAAAAACGCCGGGTGCGACGGCGTTGAGCTTCACGCGTCTCACGGCTATCTTCTTCAGCAGTTCTTTAGCCCGGTAACAAATCGGAGGACAGATGAATACGGCGGTAGCTTTGAGAACCGTATGAGATTTATCACTAATATAATAAACGGCATAAGAGAAAGGTGCGGCGAGGGCTTTCCTCTTATTGTCCGCCTGACGGTTGACGAGTGCTATTCATACATCGGCGAGCCAAATAAAGGGTATTCACTTAAAGAGGGCGTAAAAATAGCAAAAGAGCTTGAGCGAATAGGCGTTGACGCAATTGACGTTTCCTCCGGAGGGTACGACGCGTTTAACTATTGGCTTGAGCCTGTTTCGTTTGAACCCGGTTGGCGTAAATATATGGCCAAAGCGGTCAAGGAGGCCGTCGGTATCCCTGTAATAGCGGCAAATCTTATCCGCTCTCCCGAACAGGCGGAAACTCAGCTTAAAGAGGGCGTTCAGGATTTCGTATCTCTCGGCAGGCCGCATATCGCCGACCCCGACTGGGCGCAAAAAGCGCGTGACGGCAGGACAATAAGGCGCTGTATCTGCTGTCTTAACTGCATTGAATCAATGCAGAATAACGCGTATATCGGCGGCCACGGCGAGTGCGCGGTCAACCCGTTTGTCGGTAATGAAGGCAAGAAAATCGAAAAAAACGGCAACGGAAGAAAAATCGTTGTCATCGGCGCGGGCGCTTCGGGTCTTACCTCGGCTTATATAGCGGCTCTTAGGGGATTTTCCGTCACTGTTTTAGAAAAAAGCGATAAAGCGGGCGGTCAGTTAAAGCTCGCTTCTGCTCCGCCGCATAAGGCGAAAATAGGCTGGTTTATTGAAGATTTGGTTTCGCTCTGCGCTGAAGAGGGCGTGGAAATCCTTCTTAAAACGGAGGCTAACGCCGAAATTATAAAAAAATATAATCCGTATGCTGTAATTTGCGCCTCCGGCAGTAAGCCGCTTAAACCGCGGTTCGGCGGAAATTACAGTGAAGATTTTGTCTGCACCTTTGAAGACGTGCTGACAGGAAAAACGGTTATCAATAACAAAAACGTCGCTGTGATAGGTTCGGGTATGACCGGGCTTGAAACGGCTGAATATCTCAATGAAAACGGCTGCAAAACTACCGTTATAGAAATGGCGGAAACCGTTGCCCCCGGTACTTGGATGCAGCATCTTGACGATATTATGCCGCGCCTTCGTGAAAAACAGACTGTATTTTTGACAGGCGAAAAGCTTTCTGAAATATATGACGGCAGGGTGATTACCGAAAACGTCAAAACTAAGAAAACCTGCGAATTATTTGTAGACGCAGTCGTTTTGGCGCTCGGCTCAAAGCCCGACTGCAATCTTTACGAGGAGCTTAAAAACAGCGGTATAAAGATTTTGAACGTCGGCGATTCATTAAAGACGGGCAGAATCCGCAACGCAACCGCCACGGCTTACGACGCAGTAATGTCTTTGTAACTTAGGCAAAATATGTCCTCCGCTTGCCATACCACTTGACGGTGAGTATAAATTAAAAATTCAAAGCCACTGTTTTTGGGAGTTATAATTCGTTAATAATATTGACGGATAACGCCTTTTTGTGATATACTTAGCCTAATCTTTGATGTAAAGGAGCATACTTTATGAGCGAAAACACGCAGTCAAAAAAGTATATGAATTTTAAAGAAATTGCCGCTTATTCCCTCGGCCTTTTCGGCTTTCAGGCGATAGTCGGCCTGCTCAATTCATATCAGGCGGAATTTGACGGCTCGATTTTGGGCGCGAATGTGAGCGTTGTCGCAATTTTAATACTCGTTGCCAAAATTGTTTCCGCCGTTGCCGACCCCGTAGTAGGCAATATGCTTGACCGTTCAAAATCAAAGCTCGGCAAATTTAAACCTATGATTATTTATTCACTCGCTCCGTTGCTTATTTTTACGGCAGTTGTATTCTTAAAGGTTCCGTTTAAGGGATTCGGGCTTTATGTGTGGATATTCATTACATATCTTATCTGGAGCATTGCCATGACTATGGGCGATGTTCCCTCGCAGGGCATAGCCTCGGCTCTTACGCCCGACCCAACCGAGAGAACGAATGTTGTTTCCATTTCAAACACATTTAAGCAGATAGGGTTCTCCGCCTGCGTTGTCATAGTTCCCATTGTGTGCCTTATCATACCGGGCGGCTCAAAGGTTATTGTTGAAAAGGGTCAGACCGATACGCCTATGATTTCTTCGGAATTTCTCGGCACGGCGATACTTACGGCAATTTTCGGCTGTGTTCTTTTCGCGCTCATACCTCTTTTAAATAAAGAGAGAGTTAAGGTAGAGTCAAATGAGAAGACTACGGCGGGCGATATGGTAAGGGCTTTAAAGGACAATAAACCGCTTATGCTTGTAATTGTCTCTTATTTTCTCGGTTTCGGCAGGCAGATGGCAATGGGCATACAGGTTCAGGCCGCAACTGTTATACTCGGCTCTCAAAACCTTGTCGCCGTTTTGGGCATTGTTACAGCGGTAGGTTCAATGATTTCAATGGCGCTTTGCCCCTTACTTATTAAAAAACTCAATGAGAAAAAGGCTTATATACTGCTTTCCGTATATGGCTTTGCGGCATCTATTTTATCTTTCGTAATAGGCCATTTTTGGTTCCAAAACCCCGAAAACACCGCGCTTACAATTTTATTCTACGCCTCGCTGTTCCTCATAGGACTTCAGTTCGGCGCAGTTACCCTTATGCCCATGATTATGACCGCAGACGCTGTTGACTACTATGAATACGAAACGGGCAAAAGAATGGAGGGCGCCGCGTATTCTATACTCACCCTTACAATTAAGGTTTGCCTCGCTTTGGGTACGGCAGTAGGGCTTGTGTTTGTTTCGGCGTCGGGTTATTACGGAGCGCTTGAGTCGGGTAACTTTACAAACGGCACAAAGGATATAATCTTCTTTGCATACACCGCTTTGCCCGGAATACTTGCACTGCTTTCGGTAATACCTATGCTTAAATACGACATAGTAGGTGAGAAAAAGCAGGCCATTTCAAAAGCACTTCAGGAGCGCCGCGAAAAAACCGAAAATGCGTAAAGCTTATTTGTTCTTCATCAGCGGAGATTTTTCTCCGCTGTTTTTTTGTCTTTTTCTCTTGAATTCCTACTTAATTTGTATTATTATATTTTAGGCGAGATGTTCCCCGCGCCGCGCCGCTCGGCGTGGCAGTCCCTTATTTAAAATAAATTTGATATAATATCAAAAAAGAGTGTGTAAAAATGAAAATTTCAACTAAAGGAAGATATGCTCTGCGTTTAATGCTTGACCTTGCAATTAACGGAAACGGCGAATATATTTCAATTAAAAGCGTTTCCCAAAGGCAGAATATAAGCGAAAAATACCTTGAGCAGATAATTAAAATGCTCTCAAAACAAAATCTTGTTGAAAGCACAAGAGGCGCGCAGGGCGGCTATCGGCTTACGCGTGAGCCTAAAGATTACACGGTAGGGGAAATACTTCGTGTGGCAGAGGGTAGCCTTGCCCCGGTAATATGCCTTGAGGGTGAGGAGAACACCTGCGAGCGCTGCACCGACTGCATTACCATTGAAATTTGGCAAAGAATACTTGACGCGGTCAACGATGTTGTGGACTCAATAACCCTTCAGTATCTTGTAGATAAGCATAATGAAAAGGGAAACTGCGGTTGTGGGTGCTGACGAATACTTAAAACATATTTGTCAATAATCTATATGTATTTTCTGTAATAAAAAAATCAAAATTTTTTTTAATTTATAATTGACATAATCATAGTAAAGTAGTATGATATTGAAGAATTCATAGTAATTTACTGTGAAAATATAAACAATAACGAAAGAGGCTGCTTATGAAAGTTTATGCGGACAACGCTGCGACAACGAAAATTTCCGATACGGCGTTAAATGCAATGATGCCTTGCTTTAAAGACGTTTACGGCAATCCGTCAAGCCTTCACTCGGTGGGGCAGAACGCCTTTCACGCTGTGCGTGACGCAAGGGCTCAGATAGCAGATATACTTAACTGCAAGTCTGATGAGATTTACTTTACCTCAGGCGGAAGTGAAAGTGACAACTGGGCTATAAAAGGTACGGCCGAGCTTATGGCTAAAAAGGGAAAAAAGCATATTATCAGCACAAAATTTGAGCATCACGCCGTTTTGCACACTTTAAAATATCTTGAAAAAAACGGTTTTGAGATAACTCTTCTTGACGTTTACGAAAACGGTATAATTCATATTGACGACCTAAAAAAAGCCATTCGTGAAGACACCGCTTTGGTAACGGTAATGTTTGCGAACAATGAAATAGGAACTGTTCAGCCTATCCGTGAAATCGGCGCGGTTTGCCGTGAAAGGGGCGTTTTATTCCATACGGACGCCGTTCAGGCAGTCGGGCATTTGCCGATTGACGTTCAAAATGACAACATTGATATGCTTTCAATGTCGGGGCATAAATTTCACGGTCCCAAGGGGATAGGAGCGCTTTACTGCAAAAACGGAATAAGACTTCCGAATTTGATTGAGGGCGGCGCTCAGGAGAGGAACCGCCGAGCCGGTACTGAAAACGTACCCGCAATCGTCGGTATGGCGGCAGCGCTTAAAGAGGCGGCGGATAATTTAAGCGAAAATACGAAAAAGCTTTGCGAAATCCGCGACAGGGTCATTGACGGCCTTCTTAAAATTCCGAGCAGCAGAGTTAACGGCGACAGAACCGCAAGACTTCCGGGAAATGTAAGTATGTGCTTTGAGGGCGTTGAGGGCGAGTCGCTTTTGCTCTATCTTGATATGGTAGGGATTCAGGCCTCATCCGGTTCGGCCTGTACGTCGGGTTCTCTTGACCCAAGCCACGTCTTGCTTTCAATAGGTCTTCCTCACGAAATTGCTCACGGCTCTCTGCGTCTCAGCTTTTGTGAGGAAAATACATTAGAGCAGGCCGATTATATTATTGAACAGGTTCCGCCTATCATAAAAAGACTTCGCGATATGTCGCCCTTATGGGAAAGATTACAGAAAGAAAGAGGTAACGCGTAATGGAATATTCAGAAAAAGTAATGGAGCATTTTGTGCATCCGCACAATGTCGGTAAAATTGAGGACGCGGACGGCATAGGAGAGGTCGGAAACGCGAAATGCGGCGATATTATGAAAATGTATCTTAAAATAGATGACGGCATTATCACCGACGTTAAATTCAACACCTACGGCTGCGCCTCGGCAATAGCCACGTCGTCTATGGCAACGGATCTTATAAAAGGCAAGCCTTTATCGGAGGCTTTAAAGCTCACAAATAAGGCGGTCGTTGAGGCTCTTGACGGACTTCCCGCGGTTAAAATACATTGTTCCGTATTGGCGGAGCAGGCAATAAAAGCGGCTGTCCGCGATTACTATGATAAAAACGGGATTGAGTATGACGAGGCGCAGTTCCATTTTAACGAAACACACGAGCACGGCGTTGAGGAATAATTATGACAATTAAAAAAATTCAGGAAGAGATTTTAAGGCTCAAAAAAGAAAAGAATATTTGTATATTGGCTCATTCGTACATTGCTAAAGAAATTCAGGAAATAGCCGATTTTACGGGCGACAGCTATGCTCTTTCAGTAAAGGCAAAAAAAGCGAAAGAGAATACTGTAATAATGTGCGGCGTCCGCTTTATGGCGGAAACGGTTAAGATTCTTTCACCCGAAAAAACGGTTTATATTGCAAACGGGGCGGCAGGCTGCCCCATGGCAGAGCAGATGGAAAAAGAGGCTATTGCCGCGGTTAAAGAGATGTACCCCGATTATGCCGTAGTGGCTTACATAAACACCACCGCCGCGCTTAAAACCGTTTGCGACGTCTGCGTTACAAGCTCTAAGGCTGTTGAAATCGTTTCAAAAATGCCGCAGAAGAATATTCTCTTTATTCCTGACTGCAATTTGGGCGATTACGTTAAAAATCAGCTTCCCGAAAAGAATTTTATGCTCCTTTCTGGCGGATGCCCCACACACGCCAAAATTGATGAATCGGACGTTTTGCGTGTAAAGAAAGCGCATCCCGACGCGCTCTTTCTCGTTCACCCCGAGTGCAAGCCTGAGGTTGTAAAATATGCGGATTATGTCGGCTCTACATCGGGAATTATGAGTTTTGCCGAAAAATCAGACGCAAAGGAGTTTATTATCGGCACCGAAATCAGCATTACGGAGCTTTTGCAGTATGAGTGTCCCGATAAAAAATTCTACCCTCTTTCCAAAGATTTAATATGTTCAAATATGAAAGCCACAACGCTTGTCGACCTTTACGATACAGTACGCGGAGTCGGGGGAGAGGAAATAGTCCTTGACAGCGAAACTATCGAAAAAGCCCGTAAATGTATTGACAAAATGATTGAGCTTGGCGAATAGTGTGAAAGTTATGAAAAATTCAAAGGTTTTGGTAGCTATGAGCGGCGGCGTGGATTCTTCCGTCGCCGCTTTCATTTTGAAAAACAGCGGCTATGAGTGTTTGGGAGCGACAATGTCTTTGTTTTCCGATAATTCGCGCGATGCTGAGGACGCTCGGAAAACAGCGGAATCGCTCGGTTTTCCCTTTATGCTTTTTGATTTTAAAAATGAATTTAAAAAATATGTTGTTGAAGAATTTGTAAAATCTTATACGCTCGGCAAGACGCCTAATCCGTGCGTTTTCTGCAATAAAAATCTTAAATTTTCGGAAATGCTGAAAAAAGCGGATGAAATGAATTGTAAATATCTTGCGACAGGGCATTACGCAAGAGTGGAGTTTAACGAAAAAACAGGTAAATATGTTTTGAAAAAAGCGTCAGACCGCAATAAAGACCAAAGCTATGTGCTTTATATGCTGACTCAGAAAGTTCTTTCAAGGCTTATTTTACCTTTAGGCGGTTATTCAAAGCCTGAAATCCGCAAAATCGCGGAGGAAAACGGCCTTGTTACAGCGCATAAATCCGACAGTCAGGATATTTGCTTTGTTCCGAACGGCGACTATGCCGCATTTATCGAAAACTATCTCGGCAAACAATTTCCGCAGGGCAATTTTGTTCTTCGTGACGGAACGGTTCTCGGAAAAAATAAGGGAATAATCCATTACACCCTCGGTCAGAGAAAAGGACTCGGCGTGTCATATACAAAACCGTTGTTTGTGTGTAATATTGACCCCGAAACAAACAATGTTACTCTCGGCGATAATGAGGATTTGTTTACCGACTCCTTAAAAGCCGAAAATGTTAATATTATTTCGGGCGAAGATTTCACAGAGCCTGTACGCTGTAAGGCGAAAATACGCTATAAGCATACCGAAAGCCCATGTACCGCTTTTGTAGATAGTGACGGATTTTTAAACGTAAAATTCGACGAGCCGCAAAGGGCAGTCACAAAAGGTCAGGCAGTAGTGCTTTATGACGGCGACACAGTCCTCGGCGGCGGAGAAATTATATAATTTAAGCAAGAGATAGCCCCGCCGCTATTGTCGGCGGGGCAGGTTCATATTTTAAAAAGATGCGCAAAAAAGCGCATCTTTTTAATTTTTTGCGGACATTTTTGTTATTTTCACGTCTTACATTACAAATAACAAAATAAAGGATGCAATTTGCTTGGTCAACGGTAAAGTTGTCATTGAAGATTTTGATAACAAAATTTACATTGACGATACCGTTACAGTCGATATGCTCCGCGAAAAGGAAATGAAATTTATCTCGGCAAATAAGATAATTTGCCGAAAAGAGCTTTGGGGCTGTATTCAAAGCCACGCCCACATAGGAAATAAAATGGAAGAATCCAAAGAAAATCCTGAGAATAAAAAGAAACGTTAAGGCAAGGGTGTCGCCTTGAACGAAAGAGAAGATTTTGAAAAATTATACAATGAAAAAGAAAAAGCGGTTAAGTCTTTCTTTGCAAAACGCGCGCCCTATTCTGAAGTTGAAGATTTAACACAGCAGACCTTTATGAAACTTTGGGCATATATGTCCGTCGTGAACAATATTCGTTCATATAAATCGCTGATTTTTACGATTGCGCAGAGCGTACTTACGGATTATTACAGAAGAAAAGGTACTTTTATTTCGCTGGAGGAGTCGGAGGAAAATCTCTCTGACCTTTATTCAATTGATTTTGAAGATACCGTAATAATGCGCTTGTGCCTTACTGTACTGTCGCCCGAGGAAAAGATTATCATAGATTTAAAAGCAAAAGGCTATTCGAGCGGTGAAATCGGAAAAATATTCGGCATCTCCGCATCTGCCGTTCGCACAAGAATACAGAACATAAGAAAAAGACTGAAATAACGGTACATAAACTCATTTTTCAGGACGGTTCGCATTTGCCACCGCCCTGTTTTTTTTATTGTTTTTTATGTTTACAAAATATATCTTTTTTGTTAAAATAATCTAAAGAGGTGATTTTCTTGAAAAAAGTAAATCTTAACGGTAAATGGAATTTAACACGCGTAAAAACAGGCAAGGTGATTGAAACGTCTGTCCCGTGCGACAACTACACCCAGCTTTTGGAGGCTGGGGAGATACCCGACCCGTTTTATAAAGACAACGAATCAGAGGTGCAGTGGATAGGCGCCGAGGATTGGTGTTATTCACGCAAATTCGTTTTGACCTCGGAAGAGCTTTCAAAAAGAAAGGTTCTGCTTATATGCGAGTGTCTTGATACGCTTTGCGAGCTGTTTTTAAACGGCAAAAAGATAGGCGAGGGCAAAAACGCGCATATTAAATATGAATTTGATATAAAGACAGCGGCTGTCGAGGGCGAAAATGAGCTTAAAATAATTTTCCGCTCTCCCGTTGAATTTGCATTAAAAAGGCAAAAGGAGGCGCCTCTTCCCAAAAACAGTAACGGTACGGACGGCATTGCCTATATACGCAAGCCTCACTGCCATTTCGGCTGGGATTGGGGGATTTCGGCGCCGCTTTCTGGCATACTCGGCGATATTTACGTTTCGGCGTTTGACAGCAGAATTGAGTATCTTGACATTCGCCAAATTCACGAGAACGGCACGGTAACTCTTAAAATCAGCGCAGAAACCGACGGCGTCAGCGAATATGACGGTAAGGTAATCTGCCCGGACGGCAGTGAAATTAAATTTACGGGCGACAGCGACGTTAAAATTGATTCTCCCTCGCTTTGGTGGACAAGAGAGCTTTCCGGCAAGGAAAAACAGCCCCTTTACACCGTCTGCGCAACGCTTGACGGCGAAACGGTTACAAAAAAGGTGGGGCTTAGGACTGTCCGCCTTAACCGTGATAAAGATGAATTCGGCGGTAATTTCTGTATTGAGCTTAACGGCGTGCCGATTTTTGCCAAAGGCGCTAATTATATAATTCCGGACGCGCTTATCGGCAGGGCGTCAAGCGAAACCGCCGACTATTACATTGACTGCGCGCTTGAGGCAAATTTCAATATTCTCCGTATTTGGGGCGGAGCGAATTACGGCAGCGATTACTTTTATTCTCAGTGCGATGAAAAAGGTATTCTTATCTGGCAGGACTTTATGTATGCCTGCCTTATGTACCCGTTTTACGAAGAGGATTTTCTTGAAAACTGCCTTACGGAAGCCCGTGAAAATGTAAAAAGAATAAAAGACCGCCCGTCATTGGCGCTGCTTTGCGGCAATAACGAGCTTGAAGCAATGTTTTCCTATATGCCCGAAAATCTGAAGATAGTTAAGTGGTACAAAAAATTCTTTTATGAGATTTTGCCTGATGAGGTCAAAAAAATTGCCCCCGAAATTCCGTATATCCAGACTTCGCCTATCGGCGAGGACTTTAAAAAGGGAGTAACGGGCGACGAATTCGGCGACACGCATATGTGGAATGTTTGGCACGGGCTTAAACCGCTCAATTATTACAGAAAGCGTATGACAAGATTTTGCAGTGAATTCGGTCTTGAATCACTGCCGTCTATGGACGCAATACGCACTTTTGCGGACAAAAGCGATTACGGTATTGAAACGGAAATTTTCAATGCCCATCAAAAGTGCAAGGGCGGAAACCCTAAAATGCTTTTCTATCTATATGAAAAATTTAACGAGCCTGAAAAATTTGAGGATTTAGTATATTTAACCGGCCTTATTCAAAAGGAGTGTATAGCCGACGCTACCGAGCATTGGCGCAGAAACAGGGGAAGGTGCAACGGCTCGATTTTCTGGCAGTATAACGACAACTGGCCCGCGCCGTCGTGGTCGTCGGTTGATTATACGGGTAAATGGAAACCGCTTCAGTACTGCGCAAGGCGCTTTTTCGAGCCTGTATGCGTTTCCGTGGAGGACAGAAAAGACGGCTTTTCAATTTACTGTATAAACGATTCGTTGGACATTATAAACGGAACGGTAAAATATTCGCTTTGCACCTTAGACGGCAAAACAGTGTTTAAAAACGAGATAAGCGCCGTTTTGGACCCGCTTTGCTCAAAGCACATAATAAACGGAAATCTTCACAATGCGAATCCCAAAAACATTTATCTTAATGTAAAGCTGTTTGTCGACGGCAGGTGCGTGTCTGAACGCACAAAGATTTTTGTGCCTGATAAAGAACTCAAGCTGAAAAAATCTAATATTAGAAAGAGCGTTTCATATAAAGACGGGCTTTTGACCGTTAAACTTTCAGCGGATACATTCTGCCGAAGTGTGATGCTCGATATTGAAAATTTAAGAACGCCGTTTTCGGATAACTATTTTGACTTACTTCCAAACGAAGAAAAAGTTGTTACATTAAAAACAGATAAAGAATATTCCGAAAGCGATGTTACCGTTAAATCGCTCTGCGATGTTATAATAAAAGGCAACTCTCTAAAAAGCAGTTTATTCAGAATGAAATTTGCCGTAAAACCCGAAAATATCGCAAACAGCGTTTGGTATTCCACGAACTGAATAGTAAAAGAGAAAACTTTGCGTTCGCATATCCGTATATTTCAATAATGGGCTTGCCCCGACACTATACTTTTTCTCCTATGCAGAAATCCTTATTTGATGATGTAATTCTGATGTCGGAGACAGAGCCGATTTGAGCCTCGCCGCTGAATTTTACGGGAGTGTAATTTGCCGTATATCCGAATGACATTCCGCCTTTCTGTTTGCCTTCAACCAAAACGGAAAGCGTTTTTCCGACTTGTTCTTTTAAAAATTTTTCTCTGATTTTTTCTGCCGTCTTTGCGAGGGCAGATGCCCTTTTCGCTTTAACGGCTCTGTCAATCTGACCGCTCATTTTGTCAGCGGCGGTACCGCTTCGCCTTGAATATGGAAAAATATGTATTTTCTCAAATCCGATTTTCTCGGCGAAATTCCTTGTTTCCTCAAAATCTTCGTCTGTTTCTTCGGGAAATCCCACCATAATGTCCGTTGTGAGCGTCGCGTTTTTAAATTCTCTTCGCAAGGTCAGGCAAAGCTGTTCATATTCCTCCGCCGTATAATGCCTGTTCATTTTTTTGAGTATTTTATTGCATCCGCTTTGAAGTGAGATATGAAACTGTGGGCAAAGCTTTTCGCATTCTGCCATTTTTTCGATAAGAGAATCTGTAAGGTGATCCGGCTCAAGCGAGCCTAACCGAATGCGTTTGACTTTATCGTTTTTTGCTACTGCAAAAATTGCGTCGGCAAGCGAATATTCGGTTCCCTTACCGTATGCCGAAAGGTTAATGCCTACAAGAACTATTTCAGAATATCCGTTTTCGGTTAAACTGAAAACCTCGTTCGTTATGCTCTCAATATCCTTTGAACGAACTCTTCCGCGGGCTTTAGGGATAATACAGTATGAGCAAAATCTGTCGCATCCGTCCTCGATTTTTACGATAGCCCTTGTTCTTTCCTCAAAATCCGTAATGCCGAATCCGCAAAAATCTTCTCCTTTTTCGTGTTGATTTAAGTGTAAAATTCTGTTGTGCGAAATAAAATATTCGTTAAGGGCGGGGACTAACAAGGAGTTGTTTTTGTTGCCGAGAACGATGTCCGCCTCAGTAAGCTTTTCCGCCATTTCGGGAAACGATTGCGGCATACAGCCCGTAAGAACGGTGACGGAATCAGGGTGTTCCGATTTAAAATGACGAACGCTTTGTCTTGTTTTTCTGTCGCTCTCGCTTGTAACGGTGCAAGAGTTAATAACAAAAATGTCCGCCTCATTCTCATCTTCCGTCACAAAATAGCCGTTTCGTTCGGCGTTCTCGCGCATCTCCTGCGTTTCATATTGATTTACCTTACAGCCTAAGGTATGGAAAAAAATTTTCATACATCTCACCTGACAGCTATTTTAACATATATAAAAATTTTTTCATATACTATTTAACGATTTTCATATATATTTTTTCGGAGGGATATATATGAAAAAGTTTTTATCTGTATTTTTGAGCGTATTTTTATGCGCGTTTTGCGCTTTACCTGCGTTTTGCGAGGAAAAGAACGCGCTTTTAGAAACGCTTACCGCGAAATCCTGCGTTCTTATGGACTTGAGTTCGGGCGAAATTCTTTTGGCAAAAAACGAAAACGAAAAATTGCCGCCTGCCTCTATTACAAAAATTATGACGCTCCTTTTGTGCTTTGAATCGCTTGATAACGGTATGCTTTCGCTTGACGACACGGTAACTGCCAGCACAAACGCCTCAAAAAAAGGCGGTTCGCAGATTTGGCTTAAAGAAAATGAGACAATGACTGTGCAAGACCTTTTGAAAGCCACGGTTATCGCCAGCGCCAACGACGCCTGCACCGCCCTCGGAGAAAAGATTGCGGGCGATGAAGAATCGTTCGTAGTGATGATGAATGAGCGCGCAAAAGAGCTCGGACTTAAAAATACCAATTTTGAAAACTGCTCGGGGCTTGACGACACCGCCGAAAATCATTATTCCTCGGCGTTTGATATTGCCGTTATGAGCCGCGAACTGATGAAACATGAAAAAATAAAGGAATATACAACTATTTGGATGGATTCGCTGAGGGGCGGCGCAACTCAGCTTGTAAACACAAATAAGCTGATAAGATTTTACGAGGGCGCAACGGGGCTGAAAACCGGCACGACTTCAAAGGCGGGCTATTGCATAAGCGCAACTGCGGAACGCAACGGGGTTAAACTCTGCGCTGTCGTTTTGGGCTCGGATACCGGCGAGCATCGCTTTGAAGAGGCCAAGAAACTGCTCAATTACGGATTCGCGAATTATACCGTGTTCACACCCGCGTTTGACGAAACGCTCATAACAAAAGTAAACGTGCTTTACGGCAAAACGAATGAGATTACGCCAAAGGTAGTGCCTGCAGAAAGTTCTCTTTTACCGAAGGGGAGCGAAACTTCCGTTACACAGCGCGTTGACCTTTGCGTCGATGTTGAGGCTCCGGTCGAAAAAGGTCAGGTTTTAGGATATATTTACTATGAAATTGACGGAAAAGAGATAGCTAAATCACAGATAATAAGCGAAGAGCGCGTAGAGCGTAAAACCTTTTCCTATATTTTATATTCATTATGGTCATCTTTTGCGCTGAGGAAATAATTCCTAAAAAGTTTTGATTATGTATTGAAAAATTACCGCTTTTAGGGTAAAATACTTGTTGAACTTATTTTTGTTTTAAAATTCAGCTTGGAGGACTGTTTAAATGGCGTTAACACTCAGCGACAAATATGTTAAAGAATTTGTCGGCGATGAAGAGCTTAATTTATTTTCAGATAAAGTTTTAAGCGCTCACAACAAGATAATAAATAAAAGCGGTGAAGGCAGTGACTTTTTAGGTTGGGTCGACTTGCCCGTTAACTATGATAAAGAAGAATTTGCGCGGATTAAAAAGGCCGCCGAAAAAATTAAAAGCGATTCAAAGGCGCTTGTCGTTATCGGCATAGGCGGAAGTTATCTCGGAGCGAGAGCGGCTATTGAATTTTGCAAATCGCAAAATTACAACCTTATAAACAAAGACACGCCCAATATTTATTTCAGCGGCAATTCAATAAGCGGCAATTCGCTTTATGAATTGGTCGATTTGGTAAAGGATACAGATTTTTCAATAAACGTTATTTCTAAATCGGGCACAACAACTGAGCCGGCGATTGCTTTCAGAATTTTTCGTGAACTTCTTGTAGAGAAATACGGCGAAAAAGGCGCCGCAGGCAGAATTTACGTTACAACCGATAAGCAAAAGGGTACTTTAAAAGAGCTTTCTGACAAAATCGGCTATGAAACGTTCGTAGTTCCCGACGATGTCGGCGGCAGGTATTCGGTTTTGACGGCAGTCGGCCTTCTTCCCATTGCCGTTGCGGGTATTGATATTGACGCAATGATGAAAGGAGCCGCAGACGCGCGTGAAAATTATTCCGTCTGCGACATTCACACCAACGATTGCTATAAATACGCCGCACTTCGTAACTGCCTTTATTCAAAAGGCAAGTCGGTTGAGCTGATGGTTTCATATGAGCCTGATTACACCATGATGAACGAATGGTTCAAACAGCTCTTCGGCGAATCCGAGGGTAAAGACGGAAAAGGTCTTTTCCCGGCGTCGGTCGTCTGCTCCACCGACCTTCATTCAATGGGTCAGTACATTCAGGACGGCGAGCGTTTGCTCTTTGAAACGTCAGTCGTGTTCAAAGAACCGAAACACAGCGTTACAATAAAAGAAGAAGAGTCCAACGCCGACGGGCTTAATTTCCTTGCGGGAAAAACGATGGATTTTGTTAACCGTAAGGCTTATGAGGGCACAATATTAGCCCATGTTGACGGCGGTGTACCCAACATTTGCCTTGAGCTTGACCGTATGGACGCATACAATTTCGGGTATCTTGTTTATTTCCTTGAAAAAGCGTGCGCGGTATCGGGATATATTCTCGGAGTTAACCCGTTTAATCAGCCGGGCGTTGAAAGCTATAAGAAAAATATGTTCGCGCTTCTCGGAAAACCAGGTTACGAGGAACAGCGTAAGGCTCTTCTTGAAAGGCTCGGCAAATAATTTTATTTCAGGCATTTGCCCGTCGTTATGACGGTATTATAAAAACACACATAGGAGGAGATAATATGATATCTCTTATTATCGGACACAAAGGAACAGGTAAAACAAAAATTCTCGTTGACAGAGTTAACGACGCAGTGCACAGTTCAAACGGCAACGTGGTATGCGTTGAAAAAGAAACTAAGCTTACTTATGACGTTAATTACCGTGCGAGGCTCATAGCCGCAGACACTTTCTCTGTTACGGGTTATGACGCTTTCTACGGATTCCTCAGCGGCATCTGCGCAGGGGATCACGATATTACGGATTTATTTGTTGACGCTACTTTCAGAATTGCCGCCAACCGTGACGGCGCGGCGCTTTTGGAATTTCTCAAGAAAGTTTCAACACTTTCCGACATTTCAGACACGCAGTTTACATTTACAATTTCTGCTGATGAAGACGGGCTTCCTCCCGAAATTTTTGATTTCTGCAAAAAAATTAACTAAAAAGACCTCGGAGGCGGCCATCGGCTTTTGATGACCGCTTTCTTTTTTGGCAAAAATGTAAATTAAATGTTGACAAAATCAAAATATAAATATATAATATTTTAGCGTCACAAGGAGCGAACTCTATGCAGGTTTCATTGGAACAGGTATTTAATATTGTCGGCAAAGAAGAAAATTTCAATTATTCCTTTGTTCCCGATTATTCGCTTTCAGATGATTTTGCGCTGTCTTCCCCGATAAAGTTTGTCGGAAATGTAAAAAATACGGCAGGCATTGTCACGTTAAACGGACAGGCTGATTTTTCAGCGAACGTAATTTGCAGCCGCTGTGCGGAGGAATTTTTAAAGCACTTTTCGGTGGCGGTTGAGCATACGCTCGTTTCCGAGCTTCAAAATGAGGAAAGCGAAGACTTTTACCTTGTTGAGGGTAAGCAGCTTGACCTTGACGCGTTGATTTGCGAGGATATAATTCTTTCTCTTCCATTTGTATTTTTGTGCAAAGAGGATTGCAGGGGAATTTGTCCGCAGTGCGGTAAAAATTTAAACAACGGGGAGTGCGGCTGTAAAAAGTGCGTTGATCCTCGTATGTCGGCTCTTTTAGAGCTGCTTGACGATTAGTTAACAATTTTTATTTTTTATAAGGAGGTGCTGAAAATGGCAGTACCGAAGAGAAGAGTTTCAAAGGCAAGAAGAGATAAAAGACGTTCAAACGTTTGGAAAATCAACGCGCCCGAGCTTGTTAAGTGCCCTGAGTGCGGAGCTTACAAAAGACCTCACAGAGTATGCGGCGAATGCGGCAAATACAAAGGCAGACAAATCGTTGCGGTTAAAGAAGAAGCTTAATTTTCTTTCTGAATGAGAAAAGGCGGAGAGGTGTTTTCTTCCCCGCCTTTTAGTCGTGCCGCGAAAGGGGTGATACTTTGTCGGTTAAAATAAAAAGCGTAAAAAAGTTTTCAAAATGCAGTCTTTTAGGCGTCAGCGCGGGAGATATGCTGATTTCCGTTGACGGCAACGAGATTGAGGATGTGCTCGACTATGATTTCTATATGAACGACGGCAAGGTAACATTGGAATTTTTGTGCGGCGGGAAAAGAAAAACAGTAAAAACCACAAAGGAAAAATGCGGCCTTGAGTTTGAAACATATCTTATGGACAAGCAGCAGGGCTGTAAGAACAAGTGCATATTCTGCTTTATTGACCAACTTCCAAAGAATATGCGGAAAACCCTTTATTTTAAAGATGACGATTCAAGGCTCTCTTTTCTGTTCGGCAATTATATAACGCTGACCAATATTTCGGAGCGTGAAATTGAACGTATCATCAAAATGCACATAAGCCCCATAAATATTTCGGTTCATACCATGAACCCGGAGCTTAGGGTGCGTATGATGAAAAATCCGAAGGCGGGGGAAAGCCTTAAAATAATCGGCCGTTTTGCGGACGCAGGCATAAAAATGAACGCTCAGCTCGTTTTATGTCCCGGCATAAACGACGGCGATGAGCTTTTATATTCACTTACCGAACTGGCGAAGTTTTACCCCGCCGTTTCAAGCGTTGCGGCAGTGCCGGTCGGGCTTACAAAATACCGGGACGGGCTTGCGGACATTTCTCCCTTTACTAAAGAAACCGCCGCAAACGTTATAGAAATAATGGAAAAATTCGGCGATGATTTTAAATCCCGAAACGGCACGCGGCTTTGCTTTCCGGCAGATGAGTTTTATTTAACGGCGGAAATGCCCATGCCCGGCAACGATTTTTATGAGGATTACCCTCAAATTGAAAACGGAGTCGGTATGTGGACTTCGTTTGAAACCGATTATCTGGACTTTTTGAACAATGCGGATAAATCATATTTTCCGTTTGCGAAAAAGTGCGTTTCATTTGCCACGGGGACGGCGGCATACCCTTTAATTTCCGCATTTGCAAAGCAAACTTCGGAGAAATTTTCTCAGCTTAAAATAAATGTTTACAGTATTAAAAACGAGTTTTTCGGTGAGAGTATAACTGTTGCGGGGCTTATTACGGGTCAGGATTTAATTAACCAGTTAAAGGGAAAACAGCTCGGAAAGGCTCTTTTCATTTCGTCAAATATGGTAATCGGCTCTTATCAGGAGGAAAATGAAAATATTTTCCTCGACGATGTAACGATTACTCAGGCGGAAAAAGAGCTCGGAGTTAAAATAATCCCCGTTTCGGAGAGCGTAGAAGAAATAATGCAAAAAATATCGGAGGTGGAATAATGTCAAAACCCGTTGTAGCGGTAGTCGGCCGGCCGAATGTCGGAAAGTCAACGCTGTTTAACAAGCTTTGCGGGCAAAGGCTCGCCATTGTTGACGATACTCCCGGCGTTACCCGTGACAGAATTTACGGAGAATGCGAGTGGCTTGGGCGTGAAATGATACTTGTCGATACCGGCGGTATTGAACCTTATTCAGACGACATAATACTTTCTCAAATGCGGCGTCAGGCACAGCTCGCTATTGACAGCGCGGATGTTATTATCCTTGTTACCGATGTGCGCTCAGGCGTTGTAGCGACAGATGAAGAAGTCGCGTCAATGCTCCAAAAAAGCGGTAAACCGATAGTTTTGTGCGTCAATAAATCTGATTCAATAGGCGAGCCTCCGCCTGAATTTTACGAATTTTATAATTTAGGTCTTGGCGACCCCATTCAGGTTTCGGCAATTCACGGCCACGGCACGGGCGATTTGCTTGATAAAGTCGTAGAATATTTCCCAAAAGAAACCGAGGAATACGAAGAGAGCGAAACGGTAAAGGTCGCGGTTATAGGCAAGCCGAATGCAGGCAAATCGTCGCTTATAAACAAAATTACAGGTGAGGAGCGGGCAATCGTTTCCGATATAGCGGGCACAACACGTGACGCTACCGATACCCTTGTTGAAAACGAGTACGGCTCGTTTGTGTTTACCGACACGGCTGGGCTTCGCAGAAAAAGCAGGATAGACGATGATATTGAAAAATATTCCGTAATCCGCGCCCGTATGGCGGTTGAAAGGGCGAATGTCTGCGTAATTATGATAGATGCGGCCGAGGGCTTTACGGAGCAGGACTCAAAGGTTGCGGGTATTGCGCATGAGCTCGGCAAAGCGTCGATTATTGCGGTTAATAAATGGGATTTAGTCGAAAAAGACGGCAAAACTATGGACTCGTTCCGAAAAAAGCTGATGAACGATTTTTCGTTTATGAGCTATGCGCCGATTATTTTTATATCTGCAAAAACAGGGCAGAGGATAGACCGACTTTTTGAGCTTATCAAATATGTTGACTCGCAAAACGCAATGCGAATATCAACGGGCAGGCTTAATGACGTTTTAGCGTCAGCGACTGCGCGCGTTCAACCCCCGACGGACAAGGGCAGGCGGCTTAAAATTTATTATATGACTCAGGCCTCCACAAGACCGCCGACATTCGTTTGCTTTGTAAATAACAAAGACCTTTTCCATTACAGCTATCAGCGTTACCTCGACAACCGAATACGTGAGGTTTTCGGTCTTGAGGGTACGCCGACAAAATTTGTAATCCGTGAAAGAGATAAAAATAATAAAAAATAACACTAAATGTTGATTTTAACAGGATTTGCGTTTTGACTTTTCTACAAATTGAAAGGACTGCGGTTTGCAGTCCTTTTTTTGTGTTCTGTAATTTATGTATGTAATCATTTTTTCTTATTTTCTTGCATTTTTGCACGTTTTTTCTGCGTTTCTGCAATTCGTATTGACATTTGATATGAAATAATGCTATATATAAATTGAAATTTGACTGTTTTTTTATTCAAAATAACTCAAATTTTATTATTTGGGGGTGATTCCAATGTACATTTTAGCGCAAGCAATTTACGGTAAACCCAATAACATTAACATATTCTTTAAAGGGGGTTAAATTTTATGAAAAAGCACATAAAATGGATAATACCAGTGATTTGCATTGCTCTTGTATCGTCAATTTTAGGTGGGTATTTATTTTTAAAATCAGATAAAACTCCAACAGAAATAAAATATGTTCATACTAATACCGATTATAATCCTGATGACCCAAGAGAAGTAATAGGCTCGCAGGCTTATGTGTTCGTCGGTTTTGTTGAGGAAACTCACGATTATATGACTGAAAAGGATACAAGAGAATTTCCCGAAAGAACAAAAAAGAACGACCTCCCAACGACGGAATGTATTGTAAAAGTCATAAAAAATATAAAAGGCGAACTGACAGAAGGCGTTTCGTTCTCGTTTTATAAGGGCGGCGGAATATCCGAAGATGGAAAATACATTGAATTATGTTATAATGATTTAACGCCCGAGGTCGGCAAGTATTATATTTTTACAGGTTATGCTCACGAGGACGGAACTGTAACAGGCGGCGGTGAAAACGGCACAATCGAGCTTGAAAGCGGAATTAACGCAGAGAATTTAGATAGCTCTAAAATTTATTTGGAATATGTTGACGCCGCCAAAAATCAGGTTTCATTCGGCAAAAATCTTTATACTGAATTTCTCGCGAAAACTGACAAAAATTACGGCGACGGCAGTCACAACGCAGAAATTCAAAAGGAACTTTTAAAGCAACAGGCTGAAAGCGAAGAAACGAAATAAACTAACACCAAATCTTAATTTTAACAGGCTTTGCGTTTTTGCACAGCCTGTTTTTTTATACAGTTAATATTTTATTGTTTTTCTTGATATTTAATATCCGTTATGCTATAATATATCGAATATACAGTGAGGTAGTGTATCGTGATAATATTAGGTATAGACCCAGGCTATGCAATAGTCGGCTGGGGGGTAATCGAATACAGCGCCAACAGATTTACCGTCATTGATTACGGCGCGGTTACAACTGAGGCGGGCACGCCGTTTAACATTCGTCTTAAAGAGGTTTACGACGGAATAGACGGCATAATAAAACGTTATTCTCCCGAGTCCCTCTCAATAGAAAAGCTTTTTTATAACACAAACGCAAAAACCGTTATTGATGTAGCCCAGGCAAGGGGGGTTATCAACCTTGCCGCCGTTCAGAATAATATTCCGATTTTTGAATATACTCCCTTACAGGTAAAACAGAGCGTTGTAGGCTACGGCAGAGCCGAAAAAAAGCAGGTTCAGGAGATGACCCGCGTTATTTTAAAGCTTGAGAAAATACCTAAACCCGATGACACGGCGGACGCTCTTGCAATGGCAATATGCCATGCCCACGCAAGCGGCTCAAAACTCGGAAAATTAAGTATGAGGTAGTATATGTTTTATTCAATTTCAGGCAGTGTGGTTGATTACGGCACAAATTTTGTTGCGATTGAGGCGGGCGGGGTCGCGTTTCTCTGCTTTACAAGCGCGCAGACTGCGGGCAAATGCTCTATTATAGGCGAAAAAGCTACGCTCTATACTTATCTTAACGTCCGTGAGGACGCTATTGAGCTTTACGGATTTTACGATAAGCAGGAGCTTGACTGCTTTAAAATGCTTATAGGTGTTTCCGGCGTCGGCGCAAAAATGGCGCTTTCTCTGCTTTCCGAATACAATCCCGATAAAATTATTTTATCCATTGCGGCAGGCGACTATAAGGCGCTTACAAAAGCCTCGGGAATAGGCGCAAAGCTCGCGCAAAGAATAACTCTGGAGCTTAAAGATAAAATCGGTTTGCTGTCCGCCGCCACTGCGGAAAACGTTTCCGCGGTCGCGTCCGTCGCACAGAACAGCTCCTCTGCCGAGGCGGCCGCCGCGCTTGTAATGCTCGGTTACAGTCAATCCGAGGCGTCGCTTGCGCTTAGCGGTCTTGACCCGTCGCTGTCAGTTGAAGAACTTATTAAGCAGTCTTTAAAACTGCTTTCCAAATAGGAGTAGATTATGGATTTTGAAAACAGTGAAAACCGCATAATAACTCCTGATTTTACCGAAACCGATAAAGATATTGAAAATTCTCTGCGCCCTAAAACGCTTAACGAATACATCGGTCAGGAAAAGGTTAAGGAGAATTTAAAAATCTATATCGACGCGGCTAAAAGCAGGGGAGAAACTCTTGACCACGTCTTACTGTATGGGCCTCCCGGGCTTGGTAAAACTACACTCGCAGGCATCATCGCCAATGAAATGGGCGTTCAGATAAGAGTGACAAGCGGCCCGGCTATTGAAAAGCCCGGCGATTTGGCGGCCCTTCTTACCAATCTTAATGACGGCGACGTATTGTTTATTGACGAGATTCACCGTTTGTCCCGCGCTGTTGAAGAGGTGCTTTACCCCGCTATGGAGGACAACGCTCTTGATATAATTATAGGCAAGGGTCCGTCTGCGCGTTCAATACGGCTTGATTTACCGCGCTTTACGCTTGTCGGAGCTACAACGAGAGCGGGTCAGCTTACAGCGCCGCTCCGCGACAGATTCGGCGTAATTCTTCGTCTGGAGCTATATACTCCGGATGAGCTTGCAGAAATTGTTAAGCGCAGTGCTGGTATTCTTGATATTTTTACGGAAGACGACGGCGCTCTTGAAATAGCCTCCCGTTCAAGGGGCACGCCGCGAATTGCCAACAGGCTTTTAAAGCGTACAAGAGACTTTGCGCAGGTAATGAGCAACGGCGTTATAACCCGTGACAACGCAAAGATTGCTCTCGGCAGAATGGAAATTGACGAAAAAGGTCTTGACAATATTGACAGGCTGATGCTCACAACGATGATACGAAATTTCAACGGCGGCCCCGTTGGCCTTGAAACCATTGCCGCAACAATAGGCGAGGAGGCCGTTACTATTGAAGACGTTTATGAGCCTTACCTTATGCAAATAGGATTTCTCGCCAAAACGCCGAGGGGAAGAGTGGCAACGCCGCTCGCTTACAGGCATCTGAAGTTAGAGCAACAAACATCTTTACTGTAATTTAAGGAGATATAATTATATGGGCAGATTATTTGGAACAGACGGCGCAAGGGGCGTTGCAAACAGTGAGCTTTCGTGCGAACTTGCTATGAAAATCGGCAGAGCGGCGGCTATGGTTTTGACTGAGAGTTGTTCTCACAAGCCTAAAGTTTTAATAGGTATGGACACGAGAGCTTCTTCGCATATGCTCGCTTCCGCGATAAGCGCGGGGCTTTGCTCTGTGGGGGCGGACGTGTTGATTCTTGACGTAGTGCCGACTCCCGCCGTTGCCTTTCTTGTCAGGGAGTATGATTATGACGCGGGCGTTATGATTTCCGCTTCTCATAACCCCTGCGAATATAACGGAATAAAAATTTTTCAATACAACGGCTATAAGCTTCCCGACGAGCTTGAAAACGAGATTGAGGAAATAATTCTTGACGAAACAAAAATTCCTCCTATAATGCTCGGCGGAGATGTAGGCAGAATTTCTTTTTCCGATTCGGCTGTTGACGATTATATTTTCCATCTTGCGATGACTTCGGACGGCGATTTTAAAGGTATGAAAATCGCTATTGACTGCGCAAACGGCTCAGCCTCGGTTACGGCGAAAGCGCTCTTTACACGTTTGGGCGCGGAATGTCATATCATTAACGACGAACCAAACGGCACAAATATAAACGATAACTGCGGCTCAACGCATATGAAAGGCTTGCAGAAGTTTGTAGTTGAAAACAAGTGTGACATCGGCTTTGCGTTTGACGGCGACGCAGACAGAATGCTTATTGTCGATGAGGACGGCGAAATTGTTGACGGCGACAAAATTATCGCAGTTTGCGCAAAATATATGAAACAGCACGGTTCTCTTAATAAAGATACGGCGGTTGTAACCGTGATGAGTAATATGGGATTTTTCAAATTTTGCGAAGATAACGGTATTCACTGTGAAAAAACAAAGGTAGGGGACAGATACGTCCTTGAAAATATGGTCGAGAACGGATATTCCATTGGCGGCGAGCAGTCGGGACACATTATTTTCCTTGACCACGCCACAACGGGAGACGGGCAGATGTCCGCAATTCAAGTCTTGAACGTTCTGAAAAGAACCGGCAAAAAAATATCCGAACTCGCAAGCGAAATGCAGGTATTTCCGCAGGTTCTCATTAACGTTCGTGTTTCAAATTTCGGAAAAACAAGGCTTGAAAAGGACAAAGAAGTTCAGCTTGCAATCCGTAAAGCGAGCGAAGAGCTCGGAGACGACGGACGTGTTCTTGTCCGTGTTTCCGGTACAGAGCCTCTTGTGCGCGTAATGCTTGAGGGCAAAGATTCCGATAAGATTCAATATTTGGCTGAGTGTATCGCAAAGGTTGTAGAAGAAAGGTTAGTGTAATGCGCGTTGCGGATAAGTGGCAGGATTATGAGCTGATTGACAGCTCTTCGGGCGAGCGGCTTGAACGTTGGAAAGACGTTATTCTTATTCGCCCCGACCCGCAGGTTATTTGGAAAACCGAAAAATTAAATCCTCTTTGGAAAAAAGCTGACGCAATTTACCACCGTTCAAACACCGGCGGCGGAAATTGGGAAATTAAACGTAAAATTCCCGATTTTTGGACAGTTTCTTACAGGGATTTAATCTTTAATATAAAAACGATGGGATTTAAGCATACAGGGCTTTTCCCCGAACAGGCGGTAAATTGGGATTTGACTGCCGAGGTGATTAAAAACGCAGGAAGACCAGTGCGAGTCCTCAATTTGTTTGCATATACGGGCGGCGCTACCGTTTCGGCTTTAAAAGCGGGAGCCTCCGTCGTGCATGTCGACGCCTCAAAAGGTATGACTCTTTGGGCAAAGGAAAACGCCGTTTCATCGGGCGTTGCGGACAGACAGGTTCGCTGGATAGTTGACGACTGCATAAAATTCGTTCAAAGGGAAATCCGCCGCGGAAACAGATACGACATAATTATTATGGATCCGCCGTCTTACGGCAGAGGGCCCGGCGGCGAGGTTTGGAAACTTGAAAACGAGGTTTACGGTTTTGTTGAGCTTTGCTCAAAGGTCTTATCGGACGACCCGCTTATGGTACTTATAAATTCATATACAACAGGACTTTCGCCGTCCGTTATGGAATATATTTTGGCGTCGACCGTCAGGAAAAAATACGGCGGAAATGTAACGGGCAGTGAAATAGGGCTGAACGTATCCTCAAAAAATCTTGTTTTGCCGTGCGGCGCGTCGGCAATCTGGTCAAAAAATACGCTTTAAGGATAAATTATGGCAGACACAATTTTAAAATTTGACAATGTAACATTCCGTTATGAAGGCGACGACGCGGTTCTTCCGCCTGCGGTTGAAAATTTATCGCTTGAAATAAAAAAAGGCGAGTTTGTGGCGGTGCTCGGGCATAACGGCTCAGGTAAATCAACCGTTGCCAAGCTTTCCAACGGGCTTATCGTGCCCGAATCGGGCGACGTTTATGTACTCGGAATGAATACAAAAAATGAAAACGACGATTTAAAAATTAAACAGACAGTAGGCGTGGTTTTTCAAAATCCCGACAATCAGATAGTCGCCACAATAGTTGAGGAGGACGTGGCGTTCGGACCTGAGAATTTAGGGGTTGAGCCTGCCGAAATACGCAGGCGGGTCGATGAGTCGCTTAAAATCGTAGGAATGTATAAATATAGGCTCCACGAGCCTCATAAGCTTTCCGGCGGTCAAAAACAGCGCGTCGCGATTGCGGGCATAATTGCAATGCAGCCGCAGTGTATAGTATTTGACGAGCCCACCGCAATGCTTGACCCTGAGGGTCGGCGTGATGTAATGAACGCAATGAAACGCTTAAACCGCGAGCTCGGAATAACGGTAGTGTTCATTACTCATTATATGGAGGAAGCGTGCGAGGCCGAAAGAATTATAGTTATGGACGATTCCCGTTTGGTTCTTGACGGCACTCCTATGGAAATTTTTGCGGATGTAAATTATATCCGCTCTCTCGGCCTTGACGTCCCTCAAACATCTGCCCTTGCGCAGATGCTGAAAGACGACGGAATTAAAATAACGGGCGACACGTTGAGCGTTGACGGGCTTGTAAATTCATTAGCAAAAATTCTGGACAGAGGTTAAATAATGTCTTTTTTGAGAACGGAAAATTTATCTTATATCTACGGCGAGGGAACGCCATTTTGTGTTACCGCGCTCAATAAAGTTAATATAGAAGTCGAAAAGGGCGAGATAGTCGCCGTAATCGGTCAAACGGGTTCAGGCAAAAGCACGCTGATGCAGCAGTTGAACGGTCTGTTAAAACCGACTGAGGGCAGAGTGCTCCTCGACGGCGAGGATATTCGCTCGTCAAAAGCCAAAAAGCTTGAAACGCGTTTTCGCGTCGGGCTTTGCTTTCAGTACCCGGAATATCAGCTTTTTGAAAACACAGTTTATGACGATATTGCTTTCGGGCCGAAAAATATGGGGCTTTCGGAGACTGAGGTTGACAAGCGCGTTCGTGACGCCGCAAAATATGTAGGAATACCTGATTCCGCCTTTGCCACTCATCCGTTTGACCTTTCGGGCGGCGAAAAAAGGCGCGTCGCCATTGCGGGCGTTATTTCAATGGAACCGGAAATACTTATTCTTGACGAGCCCACCTCAGGGCTTGACCCAAAGGGCAGGGAACAGATTTTATCGCTGATTAAAAATTACCGTGACCGCACGGGGAAAACCGTGATAATTGTTTCCCACAGTATGAACGACGTCGCGAAAATCGCCTCAAAAGTTATTGTTATGTATAACGCGAAAGTGCTTATGACGGGCACTGTTGACGAAGTCTTTGAGCAAAGCGAAAAGCTTTGCCAAATTGGGCTTTCAGTTCCGCAGATTACCGAGGTTTTCACAAAACTTCATACTATGGGCTACCCCGTCAGCGAAAAGGTATATACTACCGAGCAGGCGTACCGCGAGCTCAAACGTGTTTTGGGAGGGGGCGGCGCAAATGCTTAAAGATATTACCATAGGACAGTATTTTCCGTTAAATTCTGTAATTCACCGCCTTGACCCCCGTGTAAAGCTCTTATACACCTTTGTTTTCATAATATTTATAGTTGTGTCAAACAACTTTGTTTCGCTTGCGTTTTGCGTTGCCTGCGCTCTTGCCGTTACATTTATTTCAAGGGTTCCGCTCAAAACCGTAATAAGAGGGCTCAGACCGATTTTACTTGTCATTATTGTAACGTCTCTTTTGCAGATAATTTATGTAAAAACAGGCGTTCCGTTAATTTCTTTTTGGAAAATAAAAATAACAAGCGGCGGAATTTTAGAGGCCGTATTCATTACATTGCGCATATCCTTTCTTATAGTTATGAGTACAATGCTCACCTATACGACATCCCCCACATCAATGACGAACGGGCTTGACCGCGCGTTTTCGCCGCTTACAAAGTTAGGAATAGACTTTAATATAGTCACAATGATAATGACGATAGCTTTGAGGTTTATTCCCACGCTTATCGAAGAAGTTGATAAAATTATTTCTGCGCAAAAATCACGAGGCGCGGATTTTGAAAGCGGAAATATTTTTAAGCGCGCCAAAATGCTGATACCGCTCTTCGTTCCGCTCCTTTTCAATTCGTCCAGAAGGGCGTATGAATTGGCTTATGCTATGACCTGCCGCTGTTACAACGGCGGCAAGGGCAAAACAACTATGAATTTGCTTAAATATAAAACGAATGATTGGATTGCAACCTTTTTGACCGTTGTTTTTGTTTTGGGAGTAATTCTGTTAAATATTAAATTCGGTGAGTATAATGCGCAATTTACTTTTAACGCTGCGGTATGACGGAACGCTGTTTCACGGTTGGCAGTTTCAAAGCAATGCCGACAGCGTGCAGCGCCGCGTTGAAGAGGCGTTTCATTCCTTAAGCGGAAAGAACGAAAATATAATAGGATGCAGTAGGACTGACGCCGGCGTTCACGCCAATATGTTTTGCTGTAACGTGCGCACAGAGTGCGCCGTTCCCGCGGAAAAAATTCCCAACGCGTTAAATTTTTATCTGCCTAAAAGCGTTTCGGTTTATGACTGCAAAGAGGTTCCCGCCGACTTTTCGGCGAGGTATAACGCCAAGGGCAAGGAATATATTTACCTTATCGACTGTGAACCGTACAGAAATCCTTTTTATGAAAACAGGGCGCTGTTTTATCCGTATCCGTTAGATATTGGCTTAATAAACGAAAATGCAAAGGATTTTGTCGGCGTTCACGATTTATCCGCTTTTTGCAGCGCGGATTCCGAAGTTCAGGATAAGGTTCGTGAAATTTATGAATGTAAAGCGGAAAAAGACGGCGGTTTAATAAAAATTACGGTAAGCGGCAACGGATTTCTTTACAATACAGTGAGAATAATCGTCGGTACCTTGCTTGACATTCAAAACGGAAAAATTGAGAACGGCTCCGTTCCTGAAATTATTGAGAGCCGTGACAGGAGCAGGGCCGGCGTTACGGCAAGGCCCGAGGGTCTGTACTTAAATAAAGTTTTTTATTAACTCGGAGTGAAAAATGGGCGTGAAAAGGAATTTAAAAAGCAAAAACGCAAAAAAAAGCGAGAGTAAAAAAGGCGGATTAAAAATCAGCCTAAAATCGGCGAACAGAATTAAAATTTTTGCCGTAATTATCGTTATTTTGATTCTTGTTTCCATTGCTGCCGCCAGAATCAGCGGCATTACAATTTCAATGGCCTCTGACGGATTCAGAACATTTATCGCGAAAATCGGTTCGGGCGGCGGCTTTCCTTATTCTCTTGCCGGCATTTCCGCGTCCGACCTTTCTATGTCAAACTCCGATTTGGTATTGCTTGACGATTCCTGCGTAAGAGTTATCGACTCGACAGCTAAGGAAATTTCAAATATAGAGCATAATTTTGACCACCCGGTGCTTGAAACCTCTTCCGGCAGAATTTTGCTTTACGATATAGGCGCAAAGCAATTCAGAATACAGTCAAAAACAAGAGTGCTTTTTGAAAAGCAGACTGATTTTATGATTCTTACCGCGGCTTTGGGCAGCGACGGCTCCGTTGCCGTAGCCACACGGGCGGACGGCGCCGAAAGTATGCTCACCGTGTACGACAAAGGTCTTAAACAAGTATTCAGCTGGGCCTGCGCTAAGGAGCACATCGTTGCGTGCGATATTTCCGACAACGGCAGAAAGTTTGCCGTTGCGGTTTTGGGCGTCGATAACGGCTCGGTTTATTCAAAAGTTTATGTATTTGAAAAAAATAAAACTGAACCCGCGGCCTCGTTTGAATATAAAGATTCTGCGCTTACTAAGGTTAAGTTCCTTTCGGGCGATAAGGTTATAGTATTCGGCAACAATATATGCGAAATAATCGACGGAAAAACGGTGGCTGAAAAAATAGACGTTTCGGTAAATACCCCGTCAAGGCTGTTTGTCTCCGATAATAACACGGCGGCGCTCGTGCTTTCAAAATATTCAAGTACTACTCAAAAAATAATAAAGGTTTATAACAAGTCCGGTAAAGAAATGTTTACGGCAGAAGTTACCGGAATTGTGAAATCCGTTTCAACAGACGGAAGATATACAGCGGTTTTGACTGACAGTCAACTCTGCATTTACAATATGAAAGGGGAGATGACCGGAAAGGCTGAAATGACTTCAGACCCAATAGATGTGGGAATTTGCTCAAGGCGAGCCTACGTCTTTTCATCTGAAGGAATATTTGAATATTCATCTGTTAAAATTGAGAAATAACAGATAAACAGCACATTTTATGAGGTGATTTTGTGACGCTTGCATTAGATGTTATTTTAGCGGGTATCTTTATTGCCCTGGTAATCGCGGCGGCCAAAAAAGGATTTGTTCTGACAGCGCTTGAGGTAGTTGCAATAATCGCGGCTCTTTTATGTTCTTCTTACATAAGCGAGCCTATTGCGCAAATCTCTTACGATATGTTTCTTAAAGAAAAAACAGTTGAAATGATTAACTCTGAAATCGGCGAAAAGGCGACGCCTGAAAATTTAGGGGATGTTGCGTTTAACGCCATTCCAAAATTCGCAACCGAATTTGCCGAGTGCGCCGGAGTTGACATACAATCTGTTAAAAAAAGCATAAATAATACTATTTCCAAAGCAGTAGAAAACGGAAAAACAGACGAAATCGGTGAAAAAGTCGAAGAAACTTGTATTCTCCCCATTGCGATTCCCGCAATTCGCATAGTACTGTTTTTCGTGTTATTCGCAGTTCTTCTGCTTATTTTCCGAATAATAGCAAAAGCTGTTTCAAAGCTGTTTAAGCTCCCGATTATCGGCACGCTTGACACGGTTTTAGGCGGCGTTGTCGGAGCTGTCAGAGGGTACGTCGTACTGATTATAATTTCAACTCTGTTTGCGGCAATGTTTTCGGTCGGCGACTCGGATTTTGCGGCCGCAGTCAGAGAATCAAAGGTTATAGAGCTTGTTAACTCCTATAACCCGCTTATAGACAAATTACAATATTTATTTAGATAATAAGGAGTAAACACAATGGCTGAAGAAACTTTAAAATTAAAAGATAATATAAAAATTATTTTTGAAGGGTGTATGACAATACCGAACCTTATGTCTTTAATAAGGATTTTTCTTATTCCCGTATTTGCCGTTCTTTATATTAAGGGTTATATCTGGTGGTCGGTAGCCGTTCTCGCTGCGTCAGGCGTTTCGGATTTTCTTGACGGTAAAATCGCTCGCAGGTTCAATCAGGTTTCGACTCTCGGAAAATTGCTTGACCCGGTAGCCGACAAATTAACGGTTTTTTCAATCGCGATAGTTTTATTTATTCAGTTTAAAAACGCTCACAGCGAATCAATGAAAGCATTTGCATGGGTATTTTTACTGTTTATTGTCAAAGATATAGTTATGATTCTGGGCGCAGCTTTGATTATCGCTCTCGGCGCTCGGCCGGGCGCGGCGGAGATTTACGGCAAAGTCGCGACGTTTGTATTCTATATTGTAATGATATTGATTATAGGATTTGGGCCGGAGGTAGGCGCCATCAGCAGAACATATCCGAATCTTACTTTGCCGGAATCCGTTATGTTTGTGCTGGTCGTAATAGCGGTAATTCTCACCTTTATAGCTTTTGTAAGCTATCTGCCGGCGTCTGTAAGGCAAATTCTTGATAACGCGAAGAAAAAGAAAAAAGAAAGAGGATAAATAATGAACAATGGTATGCTTTGCAGCAGATGCAAGAAAAATCCTGCCGTATTTTTTATTTCCAAGGTAGACGGGGATAAAACGTCTAATGAGGGCTTGTGCATTAAATGCGCGATGGAGCTGAATATCGGTCCCGTTAAGCAGATTATGGAAAATATGGGCATAACCGAAGATGACGTCGACGATATTTCCGAGCAAATGGAGCAAATGATGGAAAATATGGGCGACGACGGCTTTGAATTTGGCGGAGCAGGCACATTCCCGTTTATGCAGGGTATGTTCGGCGGTCAGCAAAACGGCAATTTTACTGCCGACGGAAAAGGCGCGGACGGAAAAGGCGTCGATGAAAAAAAAGCAAAAAAGAAAAAGGCCGGAACAAAGAACGATAAAAGAAAATTTCTTGGCCTTTACTGCACCGACCTTACCGACCGAGCGCGGGAAAACAAGCTCGACAGAATAATCGGCAGGGAACAGGAGATTGCCCGTACTATTCAAATTCTTTGCAGAAGAACGAAGAACAATCCGTGTCTTATAGGCGAACCGGGCGTCGGCAAAACCGCGATTGCGGAGGGTCTTGCCCAAAGAATTGCGGACGGAACCGTTCCTGCAAAGCTTGCCGATAAGGAAATTCATTTGCTTGACCTAACGGCATTAGTCGCCGGTACGCAGTTCCGCGGTCAGTTTGAAAGCAGAATAAAGGGTCTTGTAGATGAGGTCAAGAACGAGGGCAATATTATTCTTTTTATTGACGAGGTTCACAACTTAATCGGCACAGGCGACGCCGAAGGCTCAATGAATGCCGCCAACATTTTAAAGCCGGCGCTTTCGCGCGGCGAAATTCAGGTTATAGGCGCGACAACATTTAACGAATACAGAAAGCATATTGAAAAAGACGCCGCTCTTGAACGCCGTTTTCAGACGGTAAAGGTCGAGGAACCCTCCATTGACGATTCATATAAAATGCTCCTTGGCATTAAAGATTACTATGAATCCTTCCACCGTGTAAGAATTTCCGATAACCTTGTATATAAAGCGGTTACGCTGTCCGAACGGTACATTACCGACAGATTTTTACCGGATAAAGCCATCGACCTTCTTGACGAGGCCTGCACTTGCGCCAATCTTCGCAATAAATCTATAAGCGAGCTTGAAATCGCGGAGAAAAAGAACGCTGAGTTGCAGAAAAAGATGTCCGAATTGGAAGATGAGCTTGCAAACGCCCCCGATGGGTCAGACCTTGACCCGATTTACGCGCAAATGTCCGTTACAAAGGGAGAAATAGAGGCCGTATCAAAGACCATTCCCGAGCTTACCGAAAAAGCAAAGGATAACGCCGTTATTGAGGAAGACCTCGCGAAGGTAATAAACCTTTGGACGGGTATTCCCGTTTCAAAGGTCGTTGAGGGAGATATAAACCGCCTTAAGGGTCTTGAAACACGCCTTTCCAAAAACATAATCGGTCAGGACGAGGCGGTCAAACTTGTTGCAAGCGCCATTAAAAGAAGCAGAATTCAGTTAACGCTTCAAAAACGCCCCGCGTCTTTCATATTCGTAGGGCCGACGGGTGTTGGCAAAACAGAACTTGTAAAAAAACTTTCGGAAGAGCTTTTTGATACTCCCGAAACGCTTATTCGGCTTGATATGTCCGAATTTATGGAAAAGCACAGCGTTTCAAGGCTTATCGGCTCGCCTCCCGGTTATGTAGGTTATGACGAGGCGGGGCAGCTCACCGAAAAAGTACGCAGAAAGCCCTATTCCATAATTCTTTTTGACGAGATAGAAAAAGCCCACCCCGATGTTATGAACATTTTGCTTCAGATTCTTGACGAGGGCAAGACAAACGACGCTCACGGCAGGACAGTCAGCTTTGCAAATACCGTCATTATTATGACTTCTAACGCGGGCAGCCACAACACAGAAACTTCGCTCGGATTTGGCAAAACAGAGGGCGATATTTCAAAGGAAAAGGCATTGAAAGCTTTAAAAGAATTTTTAAGGCCGGAGTTTATCGGCAGAGTCGATGAAATTGTTGTTTTCAACCCTCTTACGCACGAAAATTATAAGGACATCGCAAGGCTTATGCTTTCTGAAATTACGACTGTTCTTGAGGACAAGGGAATTAAATTTGTTTACGGAGATGAAATTCCGGAAACGCTTGTCGGCAAAATGGACGGAAATTCACGGGGAGCAAGGGATTTGCGCAATGTTATCAGAAGAAATATTGAGGATAAAGTGTCCGAACTGATGATTGACAATGCAGGTCTTCCGATAAACCAAATAACTGTATCATCGGAAAACGGAGAAATTACCGCCTCCGTAAACTGACAAAAATAAATCCGCTGTACTGTGAGTACGGCGGATTTTTTGTAATTTTATTCTTTTATCTGTCGTTATTGTTGGTAAGATTGTTGGAAACATCGGAAACGGCAGTGCCCAAATCAGTTGAGGCCTCGCTCATTCCGCTTGAAAGTTTTTCGCTGGCGTCTGTTATCATACTTTCAACGTTGTTTTCTGTTTGACCCGCGTTGGAGCTTGAATTTGTTCCTGAATTTTGATTTGAGTTTGTGTCAGAAACCTTTCCGTCCTCGGCCTTGCCGCAGCCCGCAAAGAATGTGCAAATGAGAAGTGTACCTATAATCATTACGCATATTATCTTTTTCACTGTTTTACCTCCTTTGTGACAGTTTGTTATATATATTTTTACCTGTCTTTATAATTTTATTCTACTTTGTTAAAACTCCGCCGTCACTGTAAAGCAAAATCATAACATTTTCTTCTTCTCCAGTAACCGCGTTGAGATAAACAAGAAGATGCTCTCCGTTTTTGGTAGTGCAGACGTATTCGTAACAGTAGTTTTCCGTGTTCCATTCGGTTGGCGCAAAGCAGGGCGTGCTTTCTTCAACTTGCAAACCATTATATAGCTTTTTTCTGCCCTCTTCAGCGGAAATCGTATTATTTGGAATCGTTCTTTCGGTATGGCAGGAAACGTATCCTGTCGCGTCGAACGAATGGATTTCTCCGTTTTGAAGGTTAACGCTGACCTTAATAAGATCGGCGTAGCATACGGCGCCGTTCTGAACATAGGCAAAATTAACGGTGCAAATTCCGTCGTCGGTAAAATAGTAGCTTTCTTTCATATTTTTATATCCTATTTCTTCGAGATATTCTTTAGCTTTATTTACGGCGTCTTCATATTTAATGCTGATTTCGCCCGCGAATGTTGAGTTGAGCATATAAATCGGGTATCCGCCTTTTTTTGTAATCGCGACTGTGCAATCCTCGTTTTTAAAAACGTAACAAGGGATATTGCCCTCTTCTTCAAACGCAAAATCCATATCGTCGTTGCTTTTGCAAACCTTGTTTGCGATTTTCTGCGCGTCGTTTCTTGTAATCTCCTCTTTGCCCTCAAGGAGCTTTGGTTTCATATTTTCAATGTGATTTGAAAACGGTCCGTCAAACACAAGCGACGGAATATCGGAAAGAGTCTGTTCTACATCGTCCATTTTTTCAAAAACCGTGTCCGAAGTTTCGCTTGAATTTAAAAACATATTTGACTTTTTCTCAAATGAAAGCGAGCCGTTCTGAAGGCTGTAACACATTGAGTTAAGTTTTTCTGAAAGCGATGTTGCCAAAGCGCTCAGCTCTTGGAGCTTTTGCCTTTCTTCCTCGCTAATTGTTTCGCCTCTCATACTTTTTCTCTGAATAGACATAATATATTCGCCGACTTGCGAAAGAAATGTGTATGTGTTTGCGATTGAAGAATCGTTAGACGGCAGCTCGGCAAGACTGTTTTTTGCCTCCGCGCAGTCGCGCCAAAGCTCGGTTGAAAGATTTGTAAGCATTGAAGGCGTGCTGACATAAACGACTTTTTGAAGGTCTGCCGTAATACCGCTCAAATATTCGTCGAGCGAAATCAGCGCGCGCTGTCTTGTAAGCAAAATCTCGCGTTTGTATTTCGCCGCCTTTACCGACTGGATAACGGAAAAAACGGTAAGAGCCGCCAGCGCAAACGCGGTATAACTTATTAAACGTATTTTTCCTCGGTGCGAAATGCCTTTTTCTGACATATTTTTCTCTCCTTGGTCATTTTTTCTTTAACTATACGTTATTGTTAACAGAAAATTTAAAATTATCCGTTTATTTTATCCTTTTTTTAATTGCAAAATAAACTATTATGTTGTATAATTTAAGATGATTAAATCTGCATTTTGGGGGATTGCATTTGAACGAATATAACGCATACCTTGATAACAGCGCTACAACAAAACCGTGTAAGCAAGCTTTGGATAAAGCGCTGCAAATCGCAAGCGAATGTTACGGCAATCCTTCATCACTTCACTTTTTGGGGTATGAGGCCAAAAAAGAACTTGAAAATGCGAGGAAATCAGTTGCGGATTTTCTCGGCGCAAAGCCTGAGGAAATCTATTTTACATCGGGCGGTACCGCATCAAATATGGCGGCTGTTCTCGGAGCGGCCGCGTCAAAGAAACACGACGGCCAAAAAATAATCACTTCCCGTATTGAGCATCCGAGCGTAATTAAAAATTTTGAGCTTTTGGGCGAGCAAGGGTTTAATCCCGTTTTTTTGGAGCCGGACGGGAACGGCAAAATAAGCCTTGAAAGCATTTACAACGCCGTTGACGAAAATACGGTTTTAGTAAGCGTTATGGCCGTTAACAACGAGGTTGGCTCCGTTCAGGATTTTGATAAAATCAAACAGGTAATCAAATCAAAAAAATCAAATGCGCTTTACCATTGCGACGCGGTTCAGGCATTCGGCAAAATAAAAATAAATCCTTCAAGAGCCGGAATCGATTTAATGAGTATAAGCGCCCACAAAATCCACGGGCTCAAAGGCTCGGGAGCGCTTTATATCAATAAAAACGTGCGTATAAAGCCCGTATTTGTCGGCGGAGGCCAGGAAAACGGCGTTGTTTCCGGAACCGAGGCAATGCCCGCTATTTGCGCATTCGGCGAGGCCGTCAAAAATATCGGCTCTGTTGAGGAAAATTTTGCCAAAGTTAAATCGCTGCGCGACGGGTTTCTTAAAAAATTGTCGCCGCTTGATTATATTTACGTTAATTCGCCGAACGACGCAATCCCTTACATTTTAAATATTTCTGTTAAGGGCGTACCGTCGCAGGTGATGTTAAATTCCCTTTCAAGCGAGGGAATATGCGTATCGGCGGGTTCTGCCTGCTCAAAAGGGCATAGGAGCGCTGTACTTTCTTCAATGAAAACAGAACCCGCGCTTATTGACAGCGCTTTGAGGATAAGCCTTTCCAGATACACTGAAGAAAATGAACTGAATATGCTGTTTGACGCACTTGTTAGAACGGCGAACCGCGTCAGGAGATAAAAATGAAAGAAATAATCCTTATAAAAAACGGAGAATTGGCATTAAAGGGGCTTAACAGAGCCACTTTTGAAGATATTCTAATTAAAAATATTCGCAAAAGGTTAAGGCCTTTAGGCGATTTTGAATACCGCAAAGAGCAGTCAACCGTTTCGGTTATTCCTTTGGACGATGAAACCGATATGAACGAAGTGTCTGACCGCATAGGAAGAGTGTTCGGCATAGCGAGGTATTCAAGAGCCTTGCAGGTTCCAAAGGATATGGGCGATATAAAGGAGTACGCTCCGAAGTACCTTAAAGACCAGCTTTCCTGCGCAGGTACGTTTAAAGTTGAGGCAAAGCGTTCCGACAAAAAATTCCCCTTGACTTCACCGCAGATTTCCGCGGAGGTTGGCGGAGCAATTTTGGAAAAATATCCTCATTTAAAGGTAGACGTGCGAAATCCCGAAATAACGGTTACAATAGAAATCCGAGAAAAGTTTGCGTTTATCAGGGGCAATCAGCTTAAAGGAGCCGGTGGTCTGCCGACAGGTACTTCAGGTAAATCGACCGTGCTTATATCCGGCGGTATTGACAGTCCAGTCGCCGCTTATATGATGGCGAAAAGGGGACTTGTGCTTAACGCGGTTCATTTTGCCTCTCCTCCTTACACTTCGCCGCAGTCGGAGGATAAAGTGTTCAGACTTTTAAAGAAAGTCGCCTCATTCAGCGGCAGTATAACTTTTTTTACGGTTTGTTTTACAGAAATTCAAGAGGCAATAAGAGATAATTGCCCCGAAGATATGTTTACTCTTATTATGCGCAGGTTTATGATGCGTATTGCGTCTGCCATAGCCGAAAAAGAGGACAGCAAAGCACTCATAACCGGGGAGAGCCTCGGCCAGGTTGCAAGCCAAACTCTTCCGGCTATTGCCTGTACTGACGCGGTCGCTTCTTTTCCTGTTTTTCGTCCTCTTATCGGGAACGATAAAGACGAAATAATCGCAATTTCAAGAAAAATAGACGCTTTTGACATATCAATAGAACCGTTTGAGGACTGCTGTACGGTATTTACTCCAAAGCATCCGAAAACTAAGCCCACACTGCAAATGCTTGAAGAGGCTGAAAAAAATCTTGATGTTGAAACGCTTATTGAGCGCGCGCTTGAAAATACTAAAGTTACGGTGGTCGGATTTTAATGCTTCCCGAAGAAAAGCTCGTATCGCTTCTTAAAGAAAAAAATCTTGTAGCCGCTACGGCGGAGTCCTGCACGGGCGGCCTGATTGCGAAACGCATAACGGACGTCAGCGGCTCCTCGGCCGTGTTTAACTGCGGAATAGTCAGTTACAGCAATGAGATAAAGCGCTCCGTTTTAGGCGTTTCAGAGGAAACGTTAAGTAAGTACGGCGCGGTAAGCGAACAAACCGTTCGCGAAATGGTATCGGGCGTTCTGAAACTTTCAAAAGCAGACGTTGCGGTAGCCGTATCTGGAATTGCCGGGCCGTCTTCAGACAATACTTTAAAACCGGTCGGGCTTATATTTCTTGCAGGGTCAGACGGCAAAAAGACAATCGTTAAAAAAATTGAAAATAATTTCACGAATGATGTACGGCGTCATAACCGTGAAAGCGCTTCCGATGAGGCGCTGAAAATTCTTTTAAGTCTTGCAGGTGATTAAAATGGAACTTAATAAGAACAATATTGAGGAATTCAAAGAGGACGAAACTGGCGCTCAGACGTCTTCCGAAACGTTAAAACCTAAAAAAAAGCGCAAAAAAATTTCAAAAACAGCCATCATTATCCTTTTGGTTTGTCTTATTGTTTTTATTTGCTCTTCGGCAGTAGTTATCCGAAACTATATAAAGCGCCATGAAAACATTGAGATGAATACAAATTTGGAATCTGTTTTCAATGAAGATATTAAAAACAAAGAGGAAAATCAGGGTAATGAGGACAGTAATATGCCTCTTAGCTTTGACGAAATGCTGAAAATAAACCCCGGGTTTGTCGGCTGGATAAAAGTTCCAAATACTTCAATCAGCCTGCCCGTCGTTAAATATTCGGATAATTCTTTTTATTTAACACATAACTTTTATAAAAAATACGATTACCGCGGTACAGTTTTTATGGATTACAGAAACGACCCGGTAGATCTTGACGCAAACACCATAATTTACGGGCATAACTGTTATGACGGCACAATGTTTTCCGAGCTTGAAAAATTTCAGGATATTGAATTTTACAAAAAAACGCCCGTTATTGAATTTTCAACGGCTAACGGAAAAGAAAAATGGAAGGTATATGCTGTTTTTGTATCCAATGCGAAGGCAAGCGAAGACAACGGCTACGTTTTCAATTACATTTACCCCTATATGGACGGTGAAAATTTTGAAGGATTTATTGAAGAGGTAAATAAAAGGCGGCTCTACGCTACCGACGTTGATATAACCGATGACGACAATATGCTGATACTTTCAACCTGTATCAGAAAGCTTGATATTTACAGCAAGGGAAAACGTACTTATAAGGCGGACACGCGGCTTGTCGTTCTTACAAGAAAGCTTAGGCCGGGCGAGAGCGAGTATGTAAACACCGAAAATGTAAAAGCAAATCCTTCGCCAAAATATCCGCAGATTTGGTATGATAAAAACGGTATAAAAAATCCTTATGCCGCTGACGAAAAATGGTATCCTAAGGAGATAAGCCAATGAGTGAAAACAGCGAAAACCAAAATAATACGTTTGAAAGTCTTTTGAATGAACTTGAAAAGGCGGAAAATTCAAAGACCGAGCAGAAGTCCGAAAACATTATCAGCGATATTGAAAGCGAAATAGACCAAGCCGTTGCCGACGATATGGGCATTAAAACCGTAACCGAAAACGGTATGACTTTCGTTGACGTAACCGCTCAATATGTAAGCAAACCCGTTAAAGACGAGGAAAAACCTGAAGAAAATAAAAATACCGAAAAAAAAGTCAGAACTTTTAATGAGATTTTTTCTGATTTCTTTGGGAATTTTCTCCCTAAAAAAAAGGATAAAACGCGTGAAAAAATACGGAAAATCGTTATGGATATTTCCGCGCTTACAATAATCGGCTGTGTAATTGCGTTCGGAGTGCTTTTTTCGGAGCATCTCGCTCAAAAAAATGACAGCAAAAACCTTCAAGGTTTAATGGTTCAAACGGACAATTTAAACACGGAGCAGTATGATGAGGCTTGGGAAGAACTGTTCTCAAAATATCCAACAGTGGAATTTCCCGAGGGTATGAATCTTAAATATGCTTATCTTTACGCGATAAATCCCGAGCTTGTCGGCTGGATTAAAATTGACGGCACCAATCTTGACGTTCAGGTAGTTCAGGCAAGCGATAACAAAAAATATCTTAAAACAGATTTTTACGGCAGAAACAGCCGTTACGGCTGTCCGTATTTTGATTACCGAGGCGACGCGAAGTATTTTACCGACAACAACGTAATTTACGGCCACCATATGAGCGACGGACTTATGTTCTCAAACCTTGATAAGTACAAGACGATAGACGGTTACAAGGAGTCCCCGATAATTCAATATGATACCATCTATCAGACTTACTATTTTAAAATATTTGCTGCGTTTATAACCAACAGCCGCGCCAAAGACGATAATGACTATGTATTCAATTATACTGTAACCGATTTTGCATCTGACGATAAGTTTATGAGCTTTGTTCAGGAGATACAAAAGAGGAGTATTTTCAATACAACAGTAAATGTTCTGCCGGATGACAAGCTGCTTACGCTTTCAACCTGCTCGCATGAATTTTCAAATGCAAGGCTTGTAGTTGTTGCAAGGCTTTGCCGTGAAAATGAAGACCCAAGCGTTGACACAAGCGGAGCGACAATAAATCCGGCGCCGAAATATCCTCAGGCGTGGTACGACGCAAAAGGAATGGCAAACGCGTATAAAGACGATGACAAGTGGACTCCGTAAAGAGGCGTCTTTGTAAACGTATGTGGAATTTAGTGAGATTTTAGTGTGAAAACATAAGAAAGGAGCGGTAACAGGAGTACAGCGCGAAGTTTCGCGTTATACGAATACTTACCGTGCGGTGATAAAAATGAAGGTTAGACTCTTAGCGCTTAATGTTGAAAAAAACATTCCCTTTGCAAGATTTCAGGCGAGAATCGTCGGCAGTCTTAAAAACTATACCGAGGGCAATGAAACTTTTGAGCATTATGATAAAATGCGCGATTTGTTTGAAGGATTTCAGGACGCTCTGCAAAACGACGACCTTATTGTGGTAGCTGTTGGCGAAAATCATTATTTTAAGCTGAAAAAAGCGGTGTCACAAGCGTTTGAGGTTGAGGAAACTTACAGCCCCGCGGTTTTGAATATGCTTGAAAGCAATGAAAGCCTCAGTGATGAGCAAAGGAAAGAGTTTTCATCTTTTCCCGAGCCTGCGTCCGTTTTTCTTTCAAAAGACGGATTGTATTCCGGCTTTGGAATAGACAACGGTGAAAAATTTATTGTTTTTATTCCTATTGACAACGACAGAATCAATCTGATTCTGCGCAACGGAGTTGTACCTTACCTTGAAAAAGGACTTGGTTTAAACGCAGGCGGTATCGTTTCTGAAACGCACCATTTTGATAATGAAAAAGTTGAAACTGCGGTTTCCCGTCTTTGGGAATCAGGCTCTGTCGCTGCGGTCAACGGCACTGCGAATGCAGAGGTATTGAAAAGATTAGGCGAAAACGTCGAGCATTTTAACGAAGTAGTCGTATTTACTCCTTATGTTGAGGACAGAGGCGAGGTAAACGTCACCGAATACGCCGCGCAGCTTGCGCGGGTAAGTCTTGATTTGTCAGCGGCAAACATCGGCGCATCAATAAGCGATATTTATGAATCGGAAGGTTCAAAATATATTTGTATTGCGGTTGCGAATGAAGACAACGCGACTGTCAGAAAGCTTTACCTTGAGGAGGGCGAAACAGAGGAATCGTTTACCGAAAGCGTTGCCGCCGAGCTTTTTGAGCTTATAGGAGAAAGAGCGGCAGGCATAAGAAGTGTCGGTATTGAGGTTTACGACGCTCCCGCAGAGGTTACTAAGCCTATGGAGAAAAAATCAAGCAAAAAGACAGTTACAGTACTCGCGATTATTTTGGGAGTTGTAATTCTTCTTTGCTCGGTGCTCGCCATTGTTTTTAAAATGCAGGGTGAAAAAGGCTCCCTCGCAAAAACGCTCCGCGGAATATTCGGATATGAAACTCAAACCGAATCGACAACGCAACCTACAACCGCTACTCCGACAACTACACTGCCGCCCGAAACAAATGAAAATAAATTAAAAATATCTGAGTTCATAATTTCAGATATAATTGAGCTTGAGAAAGAACGCCGCGAAGAGGCGGAAAATCCGTCTGAATCTGAATCTTCCACAAATGAAAACGGCGAAGGCACGCCTTCCCAGAGCGAAGTAGAGGAGGATAAAGGCGCTCCCGAATTTATAACCGTTAACGGTGAAAAATTGCCCGCGAAAGAGGCTTTGGCAGGTCTTGTTATGAGCGAAATGGGCGAGGGCTACGACATTGAGGCAATAAAAGCCCAAACGGTTGTAATTTACACTTATCTTAAATATAGGGATAACGGATTTGTCATTGACGGAGTGCAGATTGAAAAATCAGTAGCTCAGGAGGTTCAGGTTGCCGTTGACGAAGTATTCGGAAGGTACCTTTCCTATAACGGCAAAGCCGCTCTTACCCCGTTCTTTGAGATTGCGGCAGGTGGAACGGCCGACGCCTCGCTTGTATTCAGCGAAAGTTATCCTTACCTTAGAGCCGTTACAAGGCTTGACGGCAACCCGGAAACCGAAGTTGAGGGCTATGAAAATACCGTACAGCTTAAACGCGGTGAAATGCAGGGAATTTTACTAAAAGCAGGATTTGAAATTGACGTAAACGCCAAACCCGCCCAGTGGATAATCATCAGAGAGAAAAATAACGCCGTTTCATCGTCCGTGGGTTATGTAAAATCCATCAGGGTAGGCGGTCAGGATTTAACCGGATATGAGTTTATCACAAAGCTTTCGGAGCTCGGAATTAAATCAAGCTGTTTTAAACTAAGTTATGACGAAGCTTCGGAAACATTTACTTTTACCTCATACGGCGTCGGCTGCGGCGTTGGCATGAGCAAGGCCGGCGCTAACGCTTTGGCCGATAAAGGTTACAGCTATGAAAGAATACTGAGAACGTATTTTTCCGGCACAACTCTTACAAAGGAGGAACAGTAATGAATATTTTGGTAACAGGAGGCGCAGGTTTTATAGGCTCGCATACTTGCGTTGAACTGCTTAACGCGGGCTATGACATAGTTGTAGTCGACAACTACTATAATTCAAATCCCAAGGCGCTTGAAAGAGTAAAAGAACTTACCGGCAAGGATTTTAAATCATATGAATGCGATATTCGCGATACACAGGGTATGGATAAAATCTTTAAAGAAAATAAGGTTGACGCCGTTATTCATTTTGCCGGGTTAAAAGCCGTACCCGAATCTTGCCAAAAGCCGATAGAGTATTATGACAACAATGTCGGCGGAACGCTTAAACTTTGCGATGTAATGAGAAACAACGGCTGTAAAAACATTGTTTTCAGCTCATCTGCGACAGTTTACGGAATGAATAATATTTCACCGCTTAAAGAAACTATGAAAACCGGCGGAACAACAAATCCATACGGAACCACAAAGTATATCATTGAGATTATTCTTGAGGATATTTGTAAATCCGACCCCGAATGGAACGCCACGCTGCTCAGGTATTTTAATCCTATCGGCGCACATAAAAGCGGCAAAATAGGTGAAAATCCTAACGGAATCCCAAATAACCTTATGCCGTATATAACTCAGGTTGCGATTGGCGCAAGGCCGTACCTTAATGTTTGCGGAAACGATTACAACACTCCCGACGGTACGGGCGTAAGGGATTATATACACGTTGTTGATTTGGCGCTCGGCCACGTTAAAGCAGTCGATAATATCCTTGAGGGGAACAAAGGCGTTCAGGTTTTCAATTTAGGTACAGGCAAGGGGTACAGCGTTCTGGACGTTGTTAAGGCGTTCAGCAAGGCTTACGGAAAGGAATTACCTTATAAAATTGTACCTCGCCGTCCGGGCGACATAGACATATGCTATTCCGACCCTTCAAAAGCTAAGGAAGTGCTCGGCTGGGAGGCAAAGAGAGATTTAGAGGAAATGTGTGAGGATTCGTGGCGCTGGCAGTCACAAAATCCCAACGGATATTAAAAATAGGGGTATTCAGTTGAGAGTATTTGATTTTGACAACACGATTTATGACGGAGAATCCGGGATGGATTTATTCCTTCATTTTCTGCGGCTTGACACTAAAGGAGTGTTTAAGTACATTCCGAAATTCTTTGAGGGATTTTTGAAATACAAAAAAGGCGTCATAACCATTGATGAGGTTATAAATAAGTACGGAGCATTTCTTAAAGAGTACTGCGATAATTTTGCGGACAGTATGGAAAAAGAATTTGAGCGTTTCTGGGACTTGAACGAGCATAAAATCAAATCATTTTACCTCAATATTCATAATGAAGACGACGTTATTGTTTCGGCTTGTCCCGAAAGTCTTTTGAAAATTATTTGCGACCGTCTTGAAATAAAAAATTATATCTGCTCAAAGGTGAATTTTTCAACGGGTGAAATTCAGCAAATTTGTTATAAAGACAAAAAGGTTTCACTCTTTAAGGAAAAATACGGCGATGTTATGATAGACGAGTTTTATACCGATTCCGTAAGCGATATGCCTATGATAGATATATCCCGCAACGCATATATGGTAAGCGGGGAGGACATTCGGATTGTGAAAAAAGACGGAATAATGCTTGAAAGGATAGCCAATTAAATTAAGCGAGTAAATTGGGCAGTTGCGCTGTGTTTTACAGTGAGGAAAGTCCGGGCATCATACAGCAGGGTAACGGCTAACAGCCGCCGAGGGCGACCTTAGGGAAAGTGCATAGAAATATACCGCCGGATTTATTTCGGTAAGGGTGGAATGGCGAGGTAAGAGCTCACCGGCGTTGCAGAGATGTAACGGCCAAGCAAACCCTATCCGATGCAACGTCAGCAGAAGTTGCCAGCTGGGCAGATACTTCAAAAGACGGCTTCAGGTGCGCGGTAACGCGCATCGCAGATAGATAATTGCCTTAAACGACAGAACCCGGCTTACAGATTTACTCGCTTTTTGCCCCTGCAAACGCAGGGGTTTATATTTAACCAATCTGCGAAGTTTATCATATAATACCTCGGAGGTGTATTCTTTGAGAGTATTTATATGTTCAATGCTGATTGTTATTTCATTTTTCTCCATCGTCATTTTTTCAGCGCTTCTGCTTTTAAAGCTGTTGATGCCCAAGAGGAAATGCAGCTATTTTATTTGCATTCCGTGTGATGAAAAAAGCGAGGGCGTCAGCCGTTTGGCGTACAGCGTGAGGCTAAAACTCAATTTGTGCGGCGAATGTGAAAACAATGTGCTTGTTATAGTTGATAACGGCATTTCCGATAAGGAGCTTGAGGATACGCTTGAAATGTGCAGTCAGACGGAAGGTATTACAGTTGTTAAAAAAGAAGATTTAAAGGATTTTATAAATGGAAGAATTTGAAACGAAAATCAAATTAAAAGGAATTGTTACGGAGATTATTTACCGCAATGACGCTAACGGATACACTGTGTTCACGCTGGATATGGGGGAAGAAGAGATAACCGTTGTCTGCACTGCTCCTGATGTGCGCGAGCACGACACGGTTGAAGCAATCGGCGATTACACATACCATTCCGTCTACGGCAGGCAGTTTAAGGCCGATTCCTGTTACGCGTCAATGCCCAAAACGGTAGACGACTTATATCACTTTCTTTCAAGCGGCGCAATTTACGGTGTAGGAGAGGCCACTGCCCGCGCTATTGTCGAAAGGTTTAAAGATTCATCGTTTGATATTCTTGAAAATTATCCTGAACGGCTGTCCGAAATTAAGGGCATTTCACCTGCTAAAGCAAAAAAAATAGGGGAGGAGTATAAGCGTCAGTTTACGGTTCGCTCAATGCTGATTTCCCTTTCGGGATTTGGGCTTACCACCCGTGAAAGCCTCCTTGCGTTTGAGTTATTCGGAGCTTCCGCTAAGGAGATGGTGGAGTCAGACCCTTATGCGCTTTGCGAGGCAGAAAACGGAATATCATTTGAAAGAGCCGAGCAGATTGCTTCTGCATTGCCGGTTTTACCGTCTGATGAAAGGCGTATTGAGGCGGGTGTAATACATATCATAAGGCACAATTTGAATAACGGCCATACTTGCATTCCCTTGGAAAAAATGTTTACGCCCGCAAAGAGCCTGCTCTCAGAATCCCGTGAAAAAATAGAAGAAATTATTTACTCGCTTGCCGAAAATAAGAGAATTGTCCTTAAAACAATAAACGGAAAAGAGTTTCTGTTTATTCCTGAGGTGTATCACGCTGAGGCGGGAATCGCGAGAAGAATTCAGGTGCTATTGAAGTATCCGCCGGAAGACCCTGAAAATGTAAATGCGTTTATCGACAAATTTGAGAAAAATACGGGCTTTGAATTTGCCCAACTTCAGAGAAAAGCGATTGAGACCGCTGTTAATAAAGGCATTTTAATTTTGACGGGCGGCCCCGGAACCGGCAAGACGACAACTCTTAACGGCATAATAAAGGTCTTTGAAAATAAAAATCTTGATATTGCCCTTTGCGCGCCGACGGGCAGAGCGGCACAGCGAATGACCGAGGCAACAGGCAGAAACGCTATGACCATCCACAGGCTTTTGGAAGTAGAATGGAGAGATGAAAAGCCGTATTTCAAAAGGAATCTGCGTAATCCGCTTGAATGTCAGGCGGTAATTGTAGACGAAATGTCAATGGTAGATGTTTTTGTGTTCAATTCCCTTGTTGAGGCTCTGCCTTTTGGGTGCAGACTCATTATGGTGGGCGACAGCGACCAACTCCCGTCGGTCAGCGCGGGCAATGTTCTGCACGATTTAATCGCGAGCGGACTTTTACCTGTGGTGGAGCTTAAAGAGATTTTCCGCCAGTCAAGAAAAAGCAATATAGTAATGAACGCCCATTTTATTGTGAACGGCGAACATATTAAAACCGATTATAAGGACGGGGATTTTTTTGTTCTGCATAAGAATTTTCCCCTTGACGCCGTGCGCACCGTAAACGATTTGTACATTCGCCGTGTGCCCGAATCATACGGATTTGACCCTCTGACTCAAATTCAGGTGCTTTGTCCGTCTAAAAAAGGCGATGTAGGCACATATAATCTTAATAAGGTTCTGCAAAACAGCATAAACCCTCCGAGCGGCGGCAAAGCGGAAGTTAAGACTGAATATAAAATTTTCCGTGAAGGCGATAAGGTTATGCAGATAAAAAATAACTATGATATTCGCTGGGAGTCTAAGCATAACGAGGGCGACGGCGTTTATAACGGGGACATCGGCTTTATTGAAAAAATAGATAACCGAAACGGATACGTTATTATTGATTTTTCGGGCAGGCGTGCCACTTATTCAAAGGAACAGCTCGCTGAATTGGAACACGCCTTCGCTGTAACGGTACATAAAAGCCAGGGCAGTGAGTTTGACGCCGTAATTATGCCCGTAATTTCGGTATCCGAAAAACTGTGTTACAGAAATCTTCTTTATACTGCCGTCACGAGGGCTAAAAAGCTTATGATACTTGTCGGCACGGACGGTACTGTTATGAAAATGATTGATAACGGCAAAACATTGCTTAGATATTCTGCGCTTAAAGATTTTTTGCTTGACAATTATGAATAATGCTGTATAATATACTAAGCCAAGTAAATATATGCATGGGTGTTGGCCGTTAAGCCAGCTGAGATTGGGAATAAATCTTCCCTTAACCATTGAACCTGATGCGGATAATACCGACGTAGGAAGCAATAGTTTCAGCCTAAGTGTGTATTTCCCTTGGCTGATTTTTTTATTTACGGAGGTACAGTATGAAAAACAAAAAAAACATCTATTGGATTACCGAAAGCGCAGTTATGATAGCTCTTGCGGTTGTGTTGGAGCTTGTTTCCAAAATGATAATTCCCGAGCTCCCGTTCGGCGGGCAAATTACAATCGTTGCAATGCTCCCAGTTGCGTTTACCGCTTGGAAATACGGCGTGGCAAAGGGCTTAATAACGGGCTTTGTATATTCATTAGTTCAAATGGCGATGGGAACAAGTACGATTTCAGCGGCCGCAATGCCGTCATCGGACGAATATCTCGGCTCAGCAGGCAAAGTGGTTTTAATGCTTTTCCTCGACTACATATGCGCGTTCACCGTTATAGGACTTGCCGGTCTTTATAAGAACAAAATTAAAAAGGCGTCAGTTTCTTTGCCACTGGGCGTGTTCACGGTACTCGTTTTCCGTTACATATCTCACATAATCTCAGGATTTATTCTTTACAGCGCGTGGGCTGAATGGTTCTTTACGCAAGACGGATTTTATTTTTGGGGAAAGACAATCGTAGAAAAGTTCAGCGGCAACGCACTTTCACTGATTTATTCGGTAATTTATAACGGCTTCTTTATGATTCCGGAAATCATAATAACAACAATAGCCGCTATCGTTATTTCTCATATTCCACAGATTACAAAAACAAAAAATATATAAAATTTACCCGTATTCAGTCTGACTTACAGATGAATACGGGATATTTTTTTATATTTAATTTTCCGATGTTAATTATTCACCGAAACGCCTGTCAAAGCTCCTGTATTGAATAGCTTCTGTAATATGTTTTGTGTCAATGTCCTCGGAATTGTCCATATCGGCAATGGTTCTTGCGATTCGCAAAACTTTGTCATAAGCCCTCGCGCTTAATCCCAAGCGTTCAAAGGCCGTTTTAAAAATAATTTCCGCGGCGGGCGTTAAAATACAGAACTTTCTTGTAGCGGCGGCGTCCATTTTGGCGTTGCAGGTAATTTTTGTACCCGCAAATCTTTCCTGTTGAATTTTTCTTGCCTTGTTTACGCGCGCCTTTATCTCGCTTGAAGACTCAGCTTTTTCTTTCCCGGAAAGGCTTTCGTAGTCAACGGGCGGTACGTCTATGTGAATGTCAAGTCTGTCGACAAGTGGTCCGCTTACTCTGTTGAAATACCGTTTCGCCGCGGCGTCGGAGCAGGTGCATTTTCGAGTAGGGTGTCCGTAATATCCGCAAGGGCAGGGGTTCATTGCGCAAACCACCATAACGGAACAGGGGTATTGAAATTTAGCCGCCGCCCGTGAAATACTTATAACTCCGTCCTCAATGGGCTGGCGCAGTATTTCAAGCGACGAGCGCTGAAATTCAGGCAGCTCGTCGAGAAAAAGCACTCCGTTGTGCGAAAGTGAAATTTCACCCGGCTTCGGAACGGCTCCTCCGCCTGAAAGACCGGCAGGCGAAACGGTATGGTGCGGCGAACGGAATGGGCGGGTGCGTAAAACTGAAATTCCTTTTGGCAGAGCGCCGGCTATAGAGTAAATATTTGTAGTTTCAATGGACTCTTCAAATGTCATATCGGGCAGTATTCCGGGCAGGCGTTTTGCAAGCATACTTTTTCCCGACCCGGGAGGACCGACCATCAGCACGTTGTGTCCGCCCGCGGCGGCAACCTCAAGGGCTCTTTTAACCTCTTCCTGACCTCTTACGTCTGCAAAGTCGGGTATATCGGATGGCAGAGTGTATTCTTTGTAAAGCTTGTCCGAAACAGGCTCAATTTTCTTAATATCTGTGAGATGGTTTATAAGCTCCGTAACATTTTTGACGGGGTAAACCGTAATACCGTTTACAGCCGCGCCTTCATACGCGTTATCGAACGGAATAAAAATTTCCTTTACTCCACATTTTTTAGCCGCTGTTATCATCGGCAAAACGCCGTTGATTTTATGTAAATTTCCGTCGAGCGACAGTTCGCCTATAAAAGCAATATCTTCTGAAATCGGCTTTAATTCGCCGTTTGCGCAAAGCAGTGCAATAAAAATGGGCAGGTCATAAATAGGCCCTTCTTTTTTTATGTGGGCAGGGGCGAGATTGACGGTTATTCTGCTGACCGGGTAAGTAAGATTGGCGTTTTTTATTGCAGAGCGCACTCTTTCACGGCTTTCGGAAACAGACGTATCAGGCAGGCCGACAATGTCAAATCTCGGCATACCGCCTGAAACATCGGCTTCAACGCTAACTTTATAGCTCTCAATTCCGAAAAGCCCCATACTTGTTATCTTCGCGAACAATTAAACTACCCCCGACAAATAATAATTTATTCAATTATACACTTATATAAAAGTTTTTTCAATCAGTTTTTCATCATAAGCTGATTTGCCTACTGCGGTACGCGGTGTTATTTTATTATTTACTTTTACTAAAAAAAGGAGTATAATAATCAAAATAGAATTTTACAGTGATTTAGGAGGTCTTTTTGTGAACGATATTAAATCATTATATTCTCTTTGGTGTGAAAACGCTGTATCGGACAGCGACCTTGTTGCGGAGCTTCAGAGCATAGCGGGCGATGACGACGCTATTCTTGACCGCTTTTATAAAAATCTTGAGTTTGGCACCGCGGGTCTGCGCGGAGTTATAGGCGCAGGCACAAACCGAATGAATGTCTACACAGTTAATCAGGCAACGCAGGGTCTTGCGGATTATCTTAACGAAAACTTTGAAAATCCGTCGGTTGCGGTCGCATATGATTCCAGAATTAAGTCTGATGTTTTTGCTAAAGAGGCGGCCTGCGTCCTTGCGGCAAACGGAATTAAGGTTTACATTTATCCCGAACTCGTTCCCACTCCGATGCTTTCGTTTGCGGTAAGAAGGCTTGGCTGTTCTTCTGGTATAATTATTACGGCGTCTCACAATCCTTCAAAATATAACGGGTATAAATGCTACGACCCCAACGGTTATCAGATGACTGATGAGGCCGCCGCAAAGACTTATGAGCATATCCAGAAAATTGATATGTTCCACGGCGTTAAAACAATGAGCTTTGACGACGCCCTGGCTGAGGATTTGATAGATTATATTGAAGATTGGCTTATGGATGAGTTTTATGAAAACGTTCTTTCCGCGAGAGTCAATCCCGACGCGCTTAAAAACGCAGACCTCAAGGTGATTTACACGCCGCTAAACGGCACAGGCAATAAACCTGTAAGAAAGGTGCTTAAAATGGCGGGCGTTAAAGACGTTACCGTTGTAAAGGAGCAGGAAAAGCCCGACGGCAATTTCCCGACGTGTCCTTTCCCGAATCCGGAAATCCGCCAGGCGTTTGAATGCGCAATAAAAACATCGGAAGGAACCGACGCAGATTTACTTCTCGCAACGGACCCCGACTGCGACCGTGTAGGCATTGCGGTCCGTGACGGCGGCGAATACGTTTTAATGACCGGCAATGAAGTCGGAGCAATGCTTTGCGAGTACCTTCTTTCATCGCTTAAAGAGCAGGGTAAACTGCCCGAAAACCCGATAGTTGTCAAAACAATAGTTACGACTCCGCTGGTTGAGGCTATTGCGGATAGTTACGGCGCGCAGACTGCCGATTTGCTCACGGGCTTTAAATATATAGGCGAGCTTGTAACAAAACTTGAAAAACAAAACGAAACAGACCGTTTTATCGTTGGTATGGAGGAGTCTTACGGCTATCTTCGCGGCGTGCACGCTAGAGATAAAGACGCGGTAGTGGCGTCGCTCCTCATTTGTGAAATGGCGTCATATTATAAGCTCAAAGGAATTTCCCTTAAACAGTTTATGGACAGCATTTATGAGAAATACGGTATGTATCTCAATACTGTTCTCAATTTCGGTTTTGAGGGCGCGGCCGGTATGCAGAAAATGGCGGATATAATGAACGAGCTCAGGTCAAATCCGCCCAAAGAGATTGCGGGCGCTCCGGTTGTAAAGACGTCCGACTACAAACTCAGCGTTACGAAAGACACAGTAACGGGCGCGGAAACCAAAATTAAGCTCCCGAAATCAAACGTTCTTTCTTTCGTTATGCCGGATAGCAGTAAGGTAATTGTCCGCCCATCGGGTACGGAGCCGAAAATTAAGGTTTACATTACCGCCTGCGGCAATTCCCGTAAAGAATCTGAGGCCAAGTCCGAAAAAATTGCCGACAGTATGTCAAAAATTTTGGGCGTATAATTGCGGGGCAATCCCTTATTGAAGTTTAATTTACACTGAAAGGAACGGCGCGGCAAAAGACAGTTTACTCTTTGCAAATCAAAGCCGTAAAATAATATGGACAGAAACAAATTTGTAAAATTTACCGCTGTTTTTCTTGCGGTATTGATGGCTCTGAGTACAGCCACAATAATATTTCAGATATTGTTCTCATAAAAATTTACCGCTCAGCAAAATTCTGAGCGGTTTTTTTGTAAGATTTAATTAAATTTTGTCAAAATTTGTATCTTTGTGTGTTTTTAACAAAAAAATCAGTTGACAATTATTTCTTTTGTGATATAATTCTATATAAGTAGGTGAGTGTAAAAATGAACGGCGAATCAATTTCCGCTTTAAGCGATAATGACCTTGTTTCACTTGCTTTAAACGGCAGTACAGAGGCCTTTCCCGTTCTTTTAAAGCGCTATTCGCACCGCATTTCCGAAAAGGCGAAAAGCTTTCGTTTTACTCAGGGCGTTGAAACTGACGATTTTTATCAAGAGGGCGTTATAGGTTTTTATTCCGCTGTTTTTTCATATGACCCCGTAAAAAGCGATAATTTTTCCGCTTATGCTATGGTTCTCACCGAACAGGCTATGCAGCGTTATTACAAATCTTTAAACCGTAAAAAGCATTGTCCTCTTAAAAACTATGTCCAAATTGAGGATTTGGCCGAGATTGAGTCTAAAAACCTCTCTCCTGAGGATGTTTTGCTTTTAAAGGAACAGCAGAGAGCTCTTTTTGAATCTCTTTCTGACTTTGAACTTTCCGTTGCAAAGGCTTATCTTTTGGGCTTTTCAAGAAAAGCAACGGCTGAGGCTTTAAACTGCGAATTAAAGCAGGTTGACAATGCGGTTCAGCGCATACGCCAAAAAATTAAAAAGGATTGATATGCCCTTGCCTTAGAGGAGCATTTTTTGGGTGCCGACGGTGCAATTCCGTTAGGGGTAAAATATTTTTTTAGCGAGGTAGCAAAATGTACGAGGACAAGACCCTGACCTGTAAAGATTGCGGAAAAGAATTCGTTTTTACGGCAGGCGAACAAGAATTTTATGCTGAGAAAGGTTTTGAAAATGAGCCTCAGAGATGCAAGGAGTGCCGTGTGGCACGCAAAAACGCAGCTCGAAGCGCAAGAGTGTATCATACTGCGGTATGTGCGTCCTGCGGCGGCGAAGCAAAAATTCCGTTTGAGCCCAAAGATGACAGACCTGTTTATTGCAGCGATTGCTTTGCAAAAATGAAAGGCGAATAATCTTTGCTGAAAAAGCGCGGTTTCCGCGCTTTTTTCATTTGTATATTTTTTTCATTTTCTGACAAAATATTGTCGGGAGTGAAAATTATGATTTTTTTAAAAGCATTTGTGATAGGCGGAATAATATGCGTTATAGGTCAGCTTTTAATTGACCTCACCAAGCTTACGCCTGCAAGAATCCTTGTGTCTTTCGTTGTTTTGGGCGTTCTTTTAGGCGCCCTTGGGCTGTATCAGCCTATTGTCGAATTTGCGGGGGCGGGCGCTACTGTGCCGCTTACCGGTTTCGGAAATATGCTGGTTGCAGGAACGCAGAAGGCAATTCGTGAAAAGGGAGCGCTCGGTATTTTAACCGGACCGCTTTCTTCGGCATCTGTCGGCATAACGGTAGCGATGATGAGCGGTCTTGTTGTGGCGCTTGTAACAAAGCCAAAATCAAAATAGAATAACAACAAAAAAGGGACTCAAAAGAGCCCCTTTTTTTAAGATTTTTATTTTACGCGACTGTTTCGGAAATAAAGCTGTCGTCACAGCAAGAACAGGAAACATAATTTTCAGCGTCGTTGCCGATAACAACTCTTTTACTGTCAACGTATTTTTTAATTAAAACGTAAGCGGTAAACGCGGCTCCCGCAATAAGTGTGAGAACAGCTAACACTTTTAAAACCTTTTTCATAAAATTTCCTCCAAAAATAAATGTATATTTATTATATACATATTTTCCTGAAAAGTCAATTAAATATAAAGAAAAATACCGCTGTGATTTACAGCGGTCAAAATTTCCAAACAACGGCTTAAGCTTTGTTAAGCTTTGTCACGAGGGCGGACTTTTTACGAGCAGCGTTGTTTTTATGAATAAGGTTTTTAGCAGCAGCCTGATCGATTTTCTTGACAGCAAGCTTTACAAGCTCTTCCTTATCGGCAGCGTTTGCTTCGATTGCAGCGTTAGCCTTTTTTATAGCAGTTTTAAGTGCGGAATTTGCAGACTTATTACGCTGTGCCTTTGTTTTGTTGACGAGAACACGCTTTTTAGCTGATTTAATATTGGGCATTTGTCACACCTCCTTCGCATTTACGGGGTATATATTATCACGAATACAAATAAAAATCAAGTTTTTTTTTATAATTTGGATACTATTTTTTCTTTTTGGAATAATATAACGAAAAAGGAGGCAAAATTTTGAATTACAGAACCGATTTAGCGCTTGAAAGGCAGGAGCTTTTAGAAGAAAAAGAACAGGAGGGAATAAAGGTAACGCATTGGCGGCGGGAGAACGCTTACGTAACCGAAATTGAAATATTAAACTCGGCGGGGGAAAAAGCGGTTGGAAAACCTATGGGAAAATATATAACTGTTGATATGCCAGAATTTTCTCACGAATCCGAACTGCTTGACGGGCGTCTTACGGCGCTTTCTTCAATTATAGGCGACCTTCTTCCTAAGGAAAACGGCTCGGTACTCGTTGCGGGACTGGGAAATGACAATATCACTCCCGACGCTTTAGGGCCGTTGTGCGCGGAAAAAATATTTGCGACGAGGCATATTAAGGAAGAAATGAAAAAAGACCTCGATGTGGAAAATATCCGCTCCGTTGCCGCTGTTTCAACGGGCGTGCTTGGGCAAACCGGTATAGAAACCGCAGAGTATATAAAATCGGTTTCCGATATTGTAAAACCGGTCGCTATAATAACCGTGGACGCTTTGGCCGCGAGGCGCCTCTCAAGACTTGGTAAAACTGTTCAGATTTCAAATACAGGTATAATTCCCGGCTCTGGCGTAGGCAACGTAAGGGCAAGAATTGACGAGAGCACAATGTCTGTTCCCGTTGTTTCAATAGGAGTTCCCACGGTAGTTGACGGAGTAACTTTAATTAACGATTTGACGGACAGAAAAGCGGATACCGAAAAAATTCCGCAAGAGCTTAAAGAAACGATGGTGACTCCCGGAGATATTGACACAGTTATTGAACGGGCGGCTAATCTTTTGGCGCTGGCAATAAACTGCGCTCTTCAGCCGGAAATCGAAGCGTCTGTTTTTCTCTCTCTTTTTTAAATATGTAATAAAGAATTTTGACCGGCATATATTTAACTGAAATATATTATAAGGCGGTCAAACCAATGAGCAGACGCAGAAGACGGACAAGAAGGCACGGGAGAAAAACGCTGAATTTAAATAAATTTGCTTTTCTTTGCCTTATTTTGTCGATAATAATTGTGTGCGGCGTATTTTCTGTTCCGCGAAAAGTTTTCGGTAATGCAAAAGAAAAAGGCGTTAACAAAATTTATACAACTGAAATTGAAACAGTAAAAAGCGAAGCGGAAAAGAACAAAAACGAAATTCAGAGCGTTTCAAATATTATGTCAAACGGTTACAGCGACATATCAAAGGCAGAAGAGGGCGCAAAGGAGCTTTTGGCAAACGCCTCCAACGACGGAAAGATTTTATCTGAGGATTATTCTTCAAAAAACGCTACTGAGGCTTTTGGCCCCGTTTATTTGAGAAACACGACAAAAAACAACGGCGTAAATATTGAATCTTATTTGAAAAAGAAAATTACTGCAAGCATAAATAAAAATAAGCCGGTCGTACTGATTTATCACACTCACACTTCGGAAAGCTATCAAATCATCGAAAACGATTTTTATTCCAATACTCTCGTTGCATCGCCGCAAACGCTTGGAATTATAAGGGCGGGAGAGGCGCTTTGCAATACAATAGAATCATACGGATACAAGGTCATTCACGACAAAACGGTTTACGATACGTCATACAGCGGCGCGTTTGAGCGTTCGCGGGAAAAAATTTCAGATATTTTAAGAGAAAATCCCTCAATTCAGATTGTAATCGACTTACACCGCGATTCTATAACCCGAAAAGACGGCAGTAACGTTAAAACCGTAACGGAAATAGACGGGAAAAAAGTCGCGCAGATTCAGTTGATAACGGGCTGTGAAGATGGGGCGGTTACGGATTTTCCCAACTGGGAAAAGAATCTTACCTTTGCACTGCATCTTCAAAAAAGCCTGTCTGAGTCTTATCCGCGTGCCGTAAGACCGCTGTTGTTTTGCGCAAGGAAATATAATATGGATTTAGTGCCGTGCGCGCTGAATATTGAGATAGGAACACAGTCAAACACAGTGAGAGAGGCGGTCTATTCAGCCCAAATACTTGGAAAATCAATAATAGAAATAATAAAGGAATGTGAAGAAAATTGAGCGAAACATACAAAATTTTAAAGTACTATTTTGTTACCTCAATACTTATTGTCTTGATGACCGCGGGAATGTGCGGATTTTTCATTGCGAAAACAAACAGCGAATTTATGCTGTTCGGTTAGTTGCAAAATACCTGCGTTTAGTGTACAATATATAAAAAATTATTATGAAATGCAGGTATAGTTATGAATTTCAAAGACGTAGGCAACGGTCAGGTTGAAGGATTCGCGGTAATTAAGCATTGCGAGGTTAAATCCGCCAAAAACGGGAGCACTTATCTTGATTTAACGCTCTCCGATAAAGAAGGGGAAATTTTTGCTAAAATTTGGGATTACACCCCTTCCCTAACAAATAAAATAGAGGCGGATATGCTCGTTAAGGTCAGGGGTAAACTGCAAAAATACCGCGATAACGACCAGCTTATTATCGACCGAATCAGGGAGGCGGTTGATTCCGACAACGTTTCTCTTGACGATTATGTTAAATCCGCCGATTACAAGGGCGAGGATATGTTTGACGCCATAATCAAAATTGTTTCCGAATTTAAGGATGAAGACCTGAAAAAACTCGTTTTGTATCTTTTGGAAGAAAACCGTGAAAAGCTCGTATGTTTCCCTGCCGCGTTTAAACTTCACCACGCGATTCGAGGCGGACTTATGATGCACACGCTGTCAATAGTCAGGCTTTGCGAGGGCGTTTGCGGCGTTTACCCGTTTGTAAACCGTGAGCTTTTAATTTCGGGCGCCGTTTTACACGATATAGCCAAAACTACGGAGTTTGCAATAAGCGGTACCGGGCTCGCGTCGGGTTATACTGTTGAGGGCAACCTAATAGGCCACCTTGTAAAAGGCGCTATGTTAATTTCCGAGGCCGCCGAAAAATTGGGCACGGATAAGGAAAAATCACTTCTTTTACAGCATATGGTAATCTCGCACCATAAAGAGCCAGAATACGGCGCGGCAGTAAGGCCTCTTTTCCTTGAGGCCGAGTTGCTTTCTCAGCTTGATATGATGGACGCCTGCGTTTATGAGATTATGGACGCCACCGCAGGGATTAAGAAAGGTGAGTTTACAAACAGGCTTTGGGCTCTTGAGGATCGGAAATTTTACAGACATAACGACGCTTTGTTAGACGTTAATCTTTTTTAATACATATTATTTATATTAAAGCCGTGTATTGTGCTAAGGCACAGTACACGGCTGATTTTATGCGAATTTTAAACCAAATCGCTCCAGTTGTAATTTCTGAGCTCTCCCGACTCCAAAAGCTCCGGGAAATCCCATTGTCTTAAAACTTCGTAAACGCCTATGGCGACCGCGTTTGAAAGATTAAGACTTCTCGCCTCGTCAATCATTGGTATTCTTACGCATTTTTCTGCGTTGTCAAACAGGAGTTTTTCGGGCAGTCCGGCGGTTTCTTTGCCGAAAACGATATATACTTTTTCGGGATACGAAACGTCTGTATGCCGATTTTGCGCTTTAGTCGAAAAATAGAAAAAGTTTCCGTCGGGGTTTTTCACAAAAAATTCGTCAAGAGAATCGTAATATGTAATGTCAAGCAGGTGCCAGTAGTCAAGTCCGGCACGCTTTAATTTTTTATCGTCGGGGGTAAAACCCATAGGTCCGACCAAATGAAGTCTCGCGCCCGTAGCGGCGCAGGTGCGCGCAACGTTTCCTGCGTTTTGCGGGATTTCAGGCTCAACCATAACAATATTAAGTTCCATCTTTATCACCTTTATTTTTATTTTCTTAACAAAGTATAACATTTATAGTAAAAATTATAAACATATATTTTTAATTTTTCTGTCAAAAAAACAAAAAATATATTTAATCAAAGTCAAATACGTCTTTGATTAAAAATAGAAAAGGGGGTAAATGAATGAACAACAAAGCATACAAGGTAATGGGTGCAAGCCTTTTGGCGGGCACTGCGGCGGCAGTCATTACAAATTCGGTTTCGGGCGGTTCTTCAAAACGCAAGATGAAAAAAACAGCGCAAAAGGCTGTTAACACAATAAGCGATATTGTGGATGGTATGTCAAATATAGTGAAGTAGGGATTTTATGAAAGGTTATTTTAAACTTTTAAGTCTTATCATGGCAATTTCCCTGCTTTGCTCTTGCGGTAAAACATCGAATGAAAGCCAAGGCACGCTTGACAGCGTTACGGATGAAAATTACGCTACAGAAAGCGCGCAGGCGAAGGCTTTGGCAACATTTTCTAAGGAAAAAAAGTCGCACAGCTACGGAGTTGCAAAAGACGGAAAACCGCACGAAATTTCTGTAACGGCACAAAAATATTTTGAAGATAATTCATTTAATGCATTTTGTCTTGACACCGTATCTAAGGGAAAGGTTCTTTATTTAACTTTCGACTGCGGATATGAAAACGGTTATACTTCAAAAATTCTTGACGTTTTAAAAGAAAAAAAGGTTCCTGCGGCGTTCTTTTGCACTTTGAACGAGGTAAAGGACAATAAGGACCTTATAAACAGAATGATTGCCGAGGGACATATTGTAGGCAACCATTCGGTAACGCATCCGTCCTTTGCCGAGATTTCCCGTGAGCAGATGAAGGCTGAAATACAAGGCTTTGAGGATTATATAAAAGAAAATTTTAACGGTTATTCAGAGCCGTATTTCAGGTTTCCTAAAGGCGAATACACAGATGAGGCGTTAAATCTTGTCGGTGACTTGGGCTATTCAAGCGTATTTTGGTCGCTTTCTTATGCCGATTGGGACACAAACGCCCAGAAAGGCGCAGATTACGCTTATGAAAAGGTGATTTCAAGGCTTCACCCAGGCGCTGTTATTCTTCTGCACAGCGTATCCTCGGACAACGCGGGAGCAATGGCGAAAATAATTGACGAGGCCCGCTCGCAGGGGTATGAATTTAAAAGTCTGAGAGATTTCGGGAAGTAAAAATTACCAATAATATATTGTGTATTTCGGTTCAAACTATTATTGCAAACGCAAAGATTATTTTAGTAAGAGGGGTGTAATTGAAATGGCTAAGAATTCAAAGAGCATGGTGCCCGAAGCACGTGAGGCTCTCAATAAATTCAAGATGGAGGCAGCTTCAGAAGTAGGCGTTAACCTTAAGAACGGCTATAACGGCGACCTCACGTCTAAGCAGGCAGGTTCTGTCGGCGGACAGATGGTCAAGAAAATGATCAAGTCTTATGAAGACAATATGAAATAAGAATCTGATTTGTTAACAGAAAATCGGACTTTTACTTTGTTATAAAGCAACGGTAAAAATCATAAGTCTGCAAAAGGCCCGGCGGGGGATACTCCGTCGGGCTGAATTTTTTATCGTTAATTAAAACACAGACGCAAATAATATTGCCCTTTTAAGCGAATTTGCGTTTGAATACCGCTTGGCAATTTGAATACGCGTGCATTTTTTCACTATGTGCTTTAATATGCCTTTAGGCAATTTTACGGACGGGTGAACTCCTGTAAGCATAATATTCAGAAGAACGCCTAAGCTGTAAATGTCTGCGGTTCTTCCCGACTGTGAAAATCCGAATTGTTCGGGCGCGGCGTATCCGGGCGTTCCTAACTGCCGGGTATCTTTTTCGCGCTGATTTACACAGCGTGCTATGGAAAAATCAATTAAAACCGCGGTTCCGTCATTTTTAATAATAATGTTTTCGGGTTTAATGTCCCTGTGGATAATGCCTAATGAATGTAGAAATATAAGCGCGTCGCAAATTTGCACGGCAATATTGCAAACGTTTTTTTTACTGATTTTTTCTGTTTTGAGAATTTCGGACAGAGTTTGTCCCTCAATGTATTCTTCCAAAGAGATAACGCCGTTTTCGTCTGCGCAGACGTCGTAAACGGTTACGGTATTTTTATTCTTATGGTTTTTCAAAATTCTGAAAACGTCGTCGTTAAGGTTGCAGTTAAATCTTTTTATTATTAGCTTACCGTTATTTTTGTTTTGATAGAGAATAACTTGTGAATAAGGCGTATCTTTAAAAGTAGTTTTTTTGATATAAAGCTCGTCAACAGAATTTTGTATGTAATCAAATAAATCATTGTCGCTCTTATTTATTTTAAACATTCCTCTCCGTATTTTTTTAAAAGATTGTCGCACCGAAAAATTGATAAATGATTTTCAATCGCGTAAATCAAAATACTGTCTCTGCGAATCCTTGGGTAGAGAGATGAGCGGCCGGAAATTTTAAGGGCCTCCTGACATTCTCCGACTGTTAACCGCATAGCAAGGGCAAGTCTTATTACTTTGTCTTTAGTGGGCGTTTTTCTGCCGTTGATTATATCGTAAAAATAACAATAGCTGAAATCCGCTTTATTTATTATATTGGCCTTTGAACGCCCGCTTTTTTCGATAAGGCTTTCCCAAAATTTTTTTACGTTTTCATTTTTAAATTGACCGTCGTTTTTTTCAAAATATTTTTCCAAAGAACAGTTTTTTTGCGATAAAGCGTTTAAAAGATCTGTCGTAGTCATAAAAAGTCACCTATAATATTCCTTTCAAATTATTTTCAATAAGGAGCTTGACCGTCAAAAGGTTATTTTAACGGTTAATATAAATGGATTTCTCCCATAAATTCCCTTTTCATCTCATCATAATTCGGATTGCCTTTTTCATAATACAATTTTTTAAGCGATGGAAACGGTGTGTCGGCGGTTGTCCAAGTTATTCTCGCGTTTAACGGAAGGTACATTTCCTCAACGTAGTTGTTGATTTTAACGTAAGTCGCGCATTCTATTGAAAAAGTGCACCCTTCTTTTTGCGGAAACTTAAATACTTTATCCTTTTTGCTGAATGGGTAAAATCCGCGGTAACGCGTATCTTCAGGCGAATTTCTTTGGAAAAGGACGCCGTCAGCCGATAAACAGTACTGATTTTCAGGCGAAACGTTGATTGCTTCAAGATTTTTGTTGTAGTCATAGGTGTAACACGGCATATATTTAATATCTTCGTGAACATTTATCACTCTTAAATTTTTAGCGTCGCGGAAATTGTTATCGCCTGCTATTTCCTGACACCATAGCGGCAGAGTAAGCGTGTCGTAACACGGATTACCGCAAAACGTTTTAAACTCCCAACACATAGAGTTGTAAGAGTAAATTGCCCCGTCAACAAATCTGTATTGCCAATACGTTATGTTAAAATCCTTAATAGGACAGTCAACTGCAAATCTTGAGTCCAACCCTAAATCGTTATCATATAAATTGACGGTTGTCAAGGAAGAAAGATTATTAAAGCAACCGGCATTCAGCCAAATAAACTTGCGGTTTCCCTTAATAATGTCGATAGTTTTTATTTTGCTGTTGTTTGCAAACGCGTCTTTTTTTATTGAAACAACCATAGAGCCGTTTATAAAATCGGGAATTGTAACAAATGATGCGTCGCCCTTGTATTTTGTAATCTGAATTTGATTATACTCCTTGCTGTATGTTTCATACTCAAAAACTTCTTCGGGGTTTTCGGTAACAATTTCTTCCGGTTCGGCAGTATCAGCCGCAGTATGCGTATTTTTTTCAGATAAATCTTTTTCCGAAGTTTCATTTGACGATGGTAAACCGCTCTGTGATGACTGTGAAATTTCACTTTTATTTAACTTTGGCTTTCCGGACTCGTTCTGCTCTTTATCTTTGTTTTTACCGCCGCCGCTGTCATTGCCTACAATCCGGTCAATTATATCCGACAATGTAGGCTTCTTTTTTACGGATTCAATGGCGGATTCCTCATAAACAGCGTTGCCCTGCGCGTCTGTAACAGTTTCGCCGTTATCCGTTGTTACGGGAATCATAACAGTTTCGCGTTCGTCTAAAATCAGCGTGTTAAGTAAATGCGTTCTCACGCGGTATGAAGAGAAGAGCGTTAAAGAAAAAATCAGTAAAAATAAAACTGTGAAAATATGAAAAATTTTAGGCGAAAATATTTTGCCCGATTTAGTATGAAATTCCTCTCGGATGTTTAATACGGAAGAACAGTTTAAGCAAAAAACAGCTTCGTCAGGTAACTGTGCATTACAAAATTTGCATCTTTTCAATCTCTTCACATCTCCAAATGGGAATTACACACATATAATGCCATTAAATTACATTTTTTGCAATAGAAAAACGAAAAAAAGCTGTACTCATTTAGCATATATATTACCAAAAAAATCAATTCAGATAAAACTTAATAAGCCTATAAAGGCGGGGTAATTTTACATAACGTATTTTTTCCATTTTTTTAAAAAAAGTATTGGAAAAAGCTGTCGGTTGTAGTATAATAAACAAAACTATAATTATAAAAGGGGATGTATGCATTTTGCCGTCAAAATATTCCGTTTCGCTTCAAAAAATTATCAGCGAACACGGCTATGAAACGATGTATTTACCCTGCGACGCGTCCGATATTTTCATAGAATCTCAAGAGGTCAACAGACCGGGTCTTTTGCTTACGGGTCACGACGCTTATTTTGACCCGGCAAGAGTACAGTTTATCGGGCTTTCGGAAATGGAATTTATAAAAAGTCTGCCGAAAGAAAAAATGCTTGAAAGAGTTGAAACCCTTATAAGTCAAAAACCGCCCGTAATAATAATCACGCGGAATTTTGATTTGCCGGACGGATTTTTGAAAATTGCGGAGAGATACCAAGTGCCGGTTTTAAGAACTGCCGAATCTACTTCAAGCTGTATGGCGACTCTGATATATTTTCTCGGCACACAGCTTGCCGAAAGAATTACCAGGCACGGCGTTTTGGTTGAGGTTTACGGCGAAGGCGTTCTCATTGTCGGCGACAGCGGAGTCGGAAAAAGCGAAACGGCTGTCGAGCTTATAAAGCGCGGGCACAGGCTGATTGCCGACGACGCGGTTGAAATTCGCAAGGCTTCTTCAAAAACACTCGTCGGCTCTGCGCCTGACAATATTCGGCATTTTATTGAACTTCGGGGTATAGGTATAATTAACGCGAGGCGACTTTTCGGTATGGGGGCAGTTAAGCTAACCGAAAAAATCAATATGGTCGTTCAGCTTGAGCCGTGGGATCCCGATAAGGTTTACGACAGAATGGGCCTTGAAAATGAATATATGGATATTATGGACATAAAGGTTCCGCTGACGGTGGTTCCCGTAAAGCCCGGCAGAAACCTTGCCGTTATTATTGAATGCGCCGCTATGAACAACAGACAGAAAAAAATGGGCTATAATGCCGCTCGCGAACTTCTTCACCACCTCGGTATGGATGATGATTATGAGCCAAACGCAAAAGAAATAGATATTTGGCAAAATTACTAATAATATAAAAATATAAAGGAGCATAAAATTATGTACAGAATAGGCGTTGATCTCGGGGGAACAAACATTGTAACGGGTGTTGTGGATGAAGACTTCCGTATTGTCGGCAAAGGTACGGTTAAAACAAGAAAAAATTCTTCCGAAGAAGTAATAATTGACGATATTAAACAATCTATAAAAATGGCGGTATCAAGCGCCAAAATTGACTGGTCCGAAGTTAAATGTATAGGTATAGGCACTCCGGGAACAGTTAATATTAAAGACGGGATTATTGAATATGCCAGCAACCTTGATTTTGATAACACGCCTATTAAAAAGATTATCGAAGATGAGTTTCATATTCCCACGTATATTGAAAATGACGCTAACTGCGCCGCACTCGGAGAGGCGCTGGCAGGCGCGGGCAACGGCGTAGAAAACTTTATGGCTATCACTCTTGGAACGGGAGTAGGCGCAGGCATTGTTATTGGCGGTAAAATTTTGCACGGCTGTAATAACGCCGCCGGGGAGATAGGCCATATGGTAATCAAATTCGGCGGCGAGCGCTGTACCTGCGGCAGAAGAGGCTGTTGGGAAACATACGCTTCCGCGACTGCTCTTATCCGTCAGACTCAGGACGCTATGAGCAGAAATTTTGACACGATTATGTGGGATATGGTTTCTGAGGACATAAGAAAGGTTGACGGCACGACAGCTTTTGAGGCTATGCGTGAAAACGATTTGGTGGCAAGAGAGGTCATCAATAACTACATTTATTATGTTGCCGTCGGTATAGTAAATATTATCAATATTTTTCAACCGGAAATTTTATGTATAGGCGGAGGTATCGGCAGTGAGGGCGAATCTCTGCTGTCGCCAATCCGTTACTATGTTAAAAACGAACGTTACAGCATATACGCAAAACAGCAGACATATATTTGCGCGGCGGTTCTCGGCAACGACGCAGGCGTTATCGGCGCGGCGCTTCTTGATAAACAGTTTGAAGAATAAGGAGATTTTTCAGTGTACGAGGCAATAGCGGCTAAGGCAAAAGAACTTGGGTCGGACTTTGAATACAGCGCTCCTATGGGTAAATACACAAGCTTTAAGGCGGGCGGAAAGGCTTCACTGCTCATAACCGTGCAAAACATTTCATCTTTGAGTGAAATTATTTCCGCCTGTAAAAAAAACGGCGCGGAATATTTTATTTTGGGTAACGGTTCAAATGTTTTGTTTTGCGACTGCGGATTTGACGGCGCGGTTATCCGTTTAAGCCCGTTTGTTTCAAAAATTGCTCTGTTAAACGAAAACACAATTTTTGCCGAATCCGGCGCAAGCCTTAAATCAATCTGCACATTTGCTCTTGAACATTCTTTGGCGGGCTTGGAATTTGCATACGGTATTCCCGGAACGCTCGGCGGCGCTGTTTATATGAACGCCGGCGCCTATGGCGGCGAGATGAAAGATGTGCTGTATTCCGTTTCGCATATCGACTCAGACGGAAAAATCGGCGAGCTTTCCAAAGAGAATTTGAACCTTTCATACCGCCGCAGCGCGTACACCGATAACGGCTTTGTAATAACTTCCGCCGTAATTAGGCTTAAAAAAGGCAATTACGGCGACATAAAGGCCAAGATGAATGAGCTTTTAGCTAAACGGAAAGAAAAACAGCCTCTTGAATTTCCGAGCGCGGGCAGCACATTTAAAAGGCCGGAGGGCTATTTTGCCGGAGCGCTTATTGAGAACTGCGGTTTGAAAGGAAAAAGCATTGGCGGAGCGCAGGTAAGCGAAAAGCACGCCGGCTTTATTATAAATAAAAACAAAGCAACAGCTTCCGATATTTGCGAATTGATTAAATTCGTTCAGGACTCCGTTTATGAAAAATGCGGGGTACGGCTTGAACCGGAAGTAAAGATAATCGGAAAATAGTTAAAAGATGTAAAGATGTAAAAAAAGAAAGGAAAGGATTATGCAGCTTGTCATTGTAACGGGTATGTCGGGCGCAGGTAAATCCCGTGCTATTGACACATTAGAGGATATAGGCTTCTTTTGCGTTGATAATATGACCCCTCAGCTTATTCCCACTTTTGTTAAAATTCTTATGGATTCAACCGAAGTAAGGGAAAAAATAGCTTTTGGCGCCGACATTCGTCTCGGCGATTCATTTTCAAGCCTTTTCAACGCGCTTGAAGAGCTTAAATCAATGCAAATTGATTATAAAATACTGTTTATTGACGCCGATAACGATGTTTTGGTAAGGCGTTATCAGGAAACAAGGCGTAAGCATCCGCTTCAAAACAGCAATAACCCGAAAGAACTGCTGGAAATAATTAAAAACGAGCGTGAAATGCTCAAAAAAGCCCGCAATATCTCTGATTTTGTAATTGACACATCGCTTATGACAAATTCGCTTTTTAAAGAGCGCGTTTGCGAGCTTTTCCTTGACAATATTACCGACTCAATAAAAATAAACGTTGTCTCATTTGGCTTTAAATACGGTATTCCGACGGATTCCGACCTCGTTTTTGACGTAAGATGTTTGCCGAATCCCTTTTATATACCGGAATTAAAAAACCATACGGGGCTTGAGCCGGAAGTTCGGGATTATATTATGAAATTTGACCAGTCGCGCGGTCTTGTACCTAAACTTCAGGATTTAATGAATTACCTTCTTCCGCTTTACAGAACGGAGGGTAAAAGCCAGTTGACCGTATCTGTCGGCTGTACGGGCGGAAAGCACCGTTCGGTTGTTTTCGCTGAAATTTTAGGCGAAAAAATCAAAGAAAAAGGGTATAGTGCCTCGGTTTACCACCGTGACATAAACAGGTAAAGCTTATGTCGTTTTCATCAGATGTGAAAAATGAATTGCTTTCCGTTGAAATTGAAAAGAGCTGTTGCCTGCACGCCTTTTGTTACGGTTTTTTGCTTTGCTCACGAGGCTTTTCTTACAGAGATATTTCAATTTTAACAGAGCACAGGCAAATTGCCGAAAAATATTCAAATACAATAAGTGCCGCTTGCAGGGTTACTCCGAGCGTGATGAAATCAAACGCGGGAAAATACCGTGTTGAAATTAAAAGCGCAGACGACAGAGCGAAAGTTATGTCTGCTTTCGGTTATGACCTTAAAAGCCGCACGCTGAGAATAAATTATGCAAATATTTTGGACGAGTGCTGTAAATCGGCGTTTTTAAGGGGCGCGTTTTTATCCTGCGGAACAGTAAATGACCCTAACAAGCGCTATCATCTTGAGTTTGTTTTGCCGTACAAAAATCTTATTAAGGATTTAGCTCTTTTTATATCCGAATTTGATGAATTTCAGATGGATTTTGAGCCTAAAATAATCCGCAGAAACTCAAATTACGTTATATATTTTAAGGGCAGTGAGGCAATTGAGGATATTTTGACCGCTATGGGCGCCGTTAATTCAAGCCTTGAATTTATGGGCGCCAAAATGTATAAGGATATGCGCAATAACGTTAACAGAAAGCTGAATTTTGAAAGCGCCAATCTTGATAAAACGGTCGGAGCGTCCTCAAAACAGATAGAGGCGATAAACAAAATCAAATCTACGGTGGGCATTGCAAAACTGCCTGAGGAACTGCGCGAAATCGCGAAATTAAGGTATGATAACCCCGATATGTCGTTACGCGAGCTTTCCGAAAACCTGACTGTTCCAATTTCCCGCTCGGGAGTAAATCACAGGCTAAAGAAAATTTGCGACATTGCGGATTCCATAAAATAAAAGCTGTGTTTACAGCGAAAAAGGTGATAATTTTGAGAAAACAAGAAGAATTTTCAATCAGTTTTTCTGAGGAAAATAAACGTTCCAAAAGCGGATTTTGGGGATTTGTTTATGAATGGCTGGATTCACTGATGTTTGCGATTTTATTTATTTTAATAATATTTGCTTTTTTTGTGCGCCTTGTCGGCGTAAACGGCGATTCAATGAACCCGACGCTTAAAAGCGGCGACTGGCTTGCGGTTAAATCGGTTAATACAACCGTAGAAAGAGGCGACATTGTTGTAATTACTCAGCCGAATTTATTGGGAAAACCGCTTATTAAAAGAATTATCGCCAAGGGCGGGGACGAAGTAAATATAGATTTCTTTGACCATAAGGTAATGGTAAACGGCGTTGTTTTGGACGAGCCTTACATAGCCGAACCTACTGAGCTTATGGGAAATATGACGTATCCTTTAAAAGTCCCCGAGGGTAAGGTCTTTGTTATGGGCGATAACAGGAATGAATCCTCCGACAGCCGCGAAAAATATATAGGGTTTATTGATGAGGACTATATTCTCGGCGTGGCGAAATTCAGAATTTTACCCTTCGGCAGTTTCGGTGGTGTACAATGAACGGCAAAAAAGTTTTGGGAGTAATTTATGATTTCGCCGAAATTATTATGACTGCGGTTTTGTCTGTTATACTTGTGTTTTCATTTGGATTTAAAACATCGGTCGTAAACGGCAATTCAATGAATGATACGCTTAATAACGGCGACACGGTAATAATCTCAGCGGTAAACAAAACGGTAAATTACGGGGATGTTGTCGTTATTTCTCAGCCGAACGCCTTGAACAAGGTCTTAATAAAAAGAGTAATTGCGACAGGCGGTCAGACCGTTACTTTTGACTATGAGAATAAAAGGGTTTTGGTTGACGGAAAAGTGCTAACCGAGCCTTATCTTCCCGAAAAAATGTATTTTACACCGTCGATGTCGGGAAACTTTACCGTTCCCGAAGGGCAAATCTTTGTTATGGGCGATAACCGCAACAATTCAACAGACAGCCGCGACCCGTTGATAGGTTTTATCGACGTCCGCTATGTCGTTGGCAAAGTAGTTTACAGATTCGGCGACTCACATTTTTTTGAAAAGGGTATATAAATATGGCAGACAGTCAAAAGCAAACGGTACAGTGGTTTCCGGGGCATATGGCAAAAACACGCAGGCTTATAAAAGAAAGCCTGCGCCTTGTTGACGGCGTTCTTGAGGTTATCGACGCAAGAATACCGTACAGCAGTTCAAATCCCGAGCTTGCTGAGATTATATCAGGCAAGCCGAGAATTGTTTTATTAAATAAATGCGACCTTGCGGATAATAATACGACTAAAAAATGGATTGAGTATTACAAAAAGAGCGGTGTTACGGCGATTCCGGTTGACTGCCGAAGCGGCAAGGGCTTAAAATCTTTTCCAAGCGCTGTAAAAGCTGTCCTGTCTGATAAAATAAAGAGCAACGAGGAAAAGGGAATGTCGGGCAGTCCTTTACGCCTTATGGTTGTCGGAATTCCTAATACGGGCAAATCTTCCTTTATAAACAGAATGGCGGGCGCGGCTAAAGCAAAAGTTGCCGATAAGGCCGGCGTTACAAGACGCAATCAGTGGTTTGCGATAGGCAGCGGAATTGAGCTGCTTGACACTCCCGGCGTTTTGTGGCCTAAGTTTGACGACCCGAAAGTAGGGGACAGGCTCGCGTTTATCGGTTCGGTTAAAGATGAGATACTTGATATTGAGCTTTTAGCAGTAAGGCTTTTGGAGGTTATGACGGAATATTACCCCGAAAGGCTTTCCGAACGTTATAAAATATCAGATTTTGAAAATCTTCAGGCTTATGAAGTGCTGGAGCTTATCGGCAGAAAACGCGGCAATATTATTCGCGGCGGCGAGGTTGACGCGGAACGCACGTCGGTAATGCTGCTCGACGAATACCGTGCGGGCAGGCTCGGCAAAATTTCACTTGAGTCTCCGGAGGGCATATGATGGATTACAGCTTTGAAATTGCGGCGATGAATAAGGGCTTTAAAGCCGTGTGCGGTGTTGACGAAGCAGGGCGGGGGCCTTTGGCTGGCCCCGTTTACGCCGCGGCGGTAATTCTTCCGATTGGGGCCGAGATTACGGGCATTAACGATTCTAAAAAGCTTTCCGAAAAGAAAAGGGAAGACCTTTTCAATATTATAAATGACACTGCGCTGAGCGTTTCTGTCGGTATTGCGGACGAGAAGGAAATTGACGAAATAAATATTTTAAACGCGACATTTCTTGCAATGAAAAGAGCTGTCCGGGGGCTTGCAATTCCCGCCGATTATGCTATAATTGACGGAAACCGTGCTCCAAATACAGGTATAACCGAAGAAACTGTCGTGAAAGGCGACGGAAAGGTTATCTCCGTTGCGGCGGCGTCTATAATCGCCAAGGTCTCACGGGACAGGTTTATGATGAAAATGGCGGAGCTTTACCCGGAATACCGTTTCGATAAGCACAAGGGTTACGGTACGGCTCTTCACTATGAAATGATTAAAAAATACGGTATTTCGCCCATTCACAGAAGAACTTTTCTCAAAAAAATCACGGGTGAGTTAAATGGATAAGCGTCTTTTAGGCGATTACGGCGAGTTGACCGCTCTGCAATATCTAAGATTTCACGGCTATAAAATTATTTCGGTAAACTACCGATGTAAATTCGGCGAAATTGACATTATCGCAGAGGACAGAAAGTATATATGCTTTATCGAAGTAAAAACAAGAAGTGAAAACAACTATTTTTCGCCTGCCGACGCAGTTGATTTCAGCAAACGCAGAAAAATAATTTCATCGGCAAATCTTTTCCTTAAACATTATGATATGAACCGACAGCCTCGGTTTGATATTATAGAGATATATTTTAAAGACGATGAGCCGTCGGATATACGCCATATTGAATCGGCGTTTGACGGCACCGGCAATTAAATTTGTATTTTTTCACAAGGGGCGTGCAGATATATGTATTACACAAGTACAAGGGATAAATCGGTCCGTGTTACGGCGTCCGAGGCCATAACAAAAGGAATTTCTCCCGACGGCGGGCTTTTTGTCCCGACCGAAATCCCGAAAATCAGTATGGATTTTATTAAAGAGCTTATACCTCTTTCTTACATTGAGAGGGCAAAAAGAGTCCTCGGACTTTACCTCACGGATTTTACCGCTGATGAAATTGCATATTGTGTTGAAGGCGCGTACAAGCAGGGTAAATTCAGTTCAGACAAAGTTTCTCCGCTTTACAAATTAGCCGACGGCGAATATATTCTTGAGCTTTGGAGAGGCCCAACCTGCGCGTTTAAGGATATGGCTCTTCAGCTTTTGCCGTATCTTTTGACAACTGCATCAAATAAAACGCTTAAGGATACAGAAATAGTTATTCTTGTGGCAACTTCGGGCGATACCGGCAAAGCCGCGCTTGAGGGCTTTAAGGATGTTCCGAACACGAAAATCTTGGTGTTCTATCCCGTTGACGGAGTGAGCCCTATGCAAAAGCTCCAAATGACTACTCAGGAGGGCGGCAATGTAGGAGTCTGCGCCATTGAGGGTAACTTTGACGACGCTCAAAGCGGTGTAAAAGCGATTTTTACGGATAGGGATATTGAGAAGAAATTTAGAGAAAACGGACTTGCTTTTTCATCGGCAAATTCAATAAACTGGGGGCGGCTCGTTCCGCAAATCGTCTATTATATATCGGCTTACTGCGATATGGTTGAAAGCGGCGCCGTTAGCCTCGGCTCGCCTGTCAATATTGTAGTTCCGACGGGTAATTTCGGCAATATTTTGGCGGCGTTTTATGCTAAAGAAATGGGCGTTCCCGTTAAAACTCTTGTTTGCGCCTCAAACGCCAACAATGTTTTGACAGATTTTCTCAAAACGGGTACTTATAACAAAAATCGCGAATTTTACTGCACCGTTTCCCCGTCAATGGACATTTTGATTTCAAGCAACCTTGAACGCCTTTTGTTCCATCTTTGCGGTGAAGACGATGCTACCGTAAAAAATTGGATGCGTCAGCTTTCCGAAGACGGGAAATATACCGTTACAGGCGATGTGCTTGAAAAAATAAAATCGCTCTTTGCGGCAGGCTTTTGCGACGATAACGCTACCAAGCAAACAATATTTGAAATTTTTAACGGTTACGGTTATCTTTGCGATACTCACACAGCCGTTGCGCTGAATGTTTATAAAAATTACAAAGCCTGTACGGGGGATAATACTCCTGCCGTAATCGCATCAACAGCTAATCCGTATAAATTCTCGGCAAGCGTTTTGTCCGCGATTTCAGAGAAAATTAAATCAGAAAACGAATTTGATATGGTGGAAGAACTGTTTGAAAAGTCGGGAGAGCCCGTTCCGCCTCAGCTTGCAACGCTTAAAGGCAAATCGCCGAGGTTTACAAACGTTTGCAGCAAAGAAAATATGAAACGGGTCGTATTTGATATGCTCGGCATTTGAATACAAAATGCGGAAGCCGTGCTTTTGGCTCCCGCATTTTAAATATTTGCTTTAAATCAATTCTTATTTGCAGTCTTTGCAGTCCGATTTGAGTTTGAATGTCGCGCATCTTGTCTCATCGCAGCAGTGCGCCTGTTGAGTTCCTACTTCAATAGCTGTTGCGGTGCAGTTGTCTTTGCCGTCGTTGTAATGGCAGTGGTGCGCGTCGCAAGTAATTCTGTTGTGGGTTTCCATTTTTTTACCTCCCTTCATCATTATTTTTTGCCGTTAAATTAAATTTATTCATTGGAGTTTTGATATGTCATTATATGTTATCGGTGATACGCATTTGTCATTTGCATCGGGTAAATCTATGGATGTTTTTGAAGGCTGGGAAGATTATACCGAGCGCCTTAAAAATAATTGGCAAAGGCTTGTAGAGCCCAATGATACGGTCGTTATAAACGGCGATATTTCCTGGGGAATGAGCCTTGACGAATCTTATAAAGATTTTGAGTTTTTAAATTCATTAAACGGAAATAAAATTATTGTTAAGGGGAATCACGACTTTTGGTGGAGCACAAAGACAAAAGCCGAATTGTTTTTTAAAGAAAACGGGTTTGACACATTAAAAATTTTACACAATAATGCGTACCGAGTCGAAAATATTTCTGTCGCGGGCAGCAGAGGGTGGTTTTTTGACGCGGAAGATGACGACAAGGTTATGGCTCGAGAGTGCGCTCGGATTGAACGCTCAATTATTGCCGCGAAAGAGCTTGGCGGAGAAACGGTTCTGTTCCTCCATTACCCGCCTGTGTCTCCGTCAAAGGACTGCGAGCGGATAATTTCGGTACTTGAAAAATACGGTGTTAAACGCTGTTATTACGGTCATCTTCACGGCTCATCTTTAAAATATGCGTTTAACGGCAAAAAATACGGAATAGATTTCAGACTTGTTTCAGCAGATTATTTGGGATTTTGTCCAAAATGTGTTTTTGTACCATAATTTCGATGTGCAAAGCAATGAATTTTCAGGAAAATATTGTATTTTCAAATATCTTATGATATAATACCAAGGATTATGGAATACAAATGTATTCAGGAGGAATAAGTTAATGTTAAAATCATCAAACAAAGTTGAAACCAATGTTTATGAGGTTGAAATTTCAATCGACGCCGAAGCTTTTGAAACCGCAGTTCAGAAAGCTTATCTCAAGCAGAGAAAGAATATCACCGTAAAAGGTTTCAGAAAAGGCAAGGCCCCCAGAGCTTTTATTGAAAAAATGTACGGCGAAGGCATTTTTTATGAAGACGCGCTTGAAATTATTTATCCCGACGCCGTAAGCGACGCCGTTAAAGAGGCAGACCTCTCTATTGTTGATGCGCCGTTTGACCTTGACGTAACCGAAATCGGCAAAAACGGCGTTGAAATGAAATTTAAAGTAACGGTTAAACCTGATGTAAAACTCGGTAAATACAAGGGTCTTAAAGCCGTTAAGCCATCGGTAAAAGTTACTGCAGACGAGGTTAAAGCGGAGCTTGCGAGAATGCAGGAACAAAACAGCCGTATGATAAGCGTTGACGACAGACCTGTTCAGAACGGCGATACTGTTGTAATTGATTTTGAGGGCTTTGTTGACGGTGTTGCGTTTGATGGCGGAAAAGCTGAAAATCACGAGCTTGTAATCGGTTCCGGTTCGTTCATACCGGGCTTTGAAGACCAGATTATCGGCCATAAGACCGGCGAAGAGTTTGATATAAACGTTACTTTCCCTGAAGATTACCAAAAAGACCTTGCGTCAAAAGACGCGGTTTTCAAAATCAAGCTTCACGAAATTAAGTTCAAAGAGCTTCCCGCCCTTGACGATGAATTTGTCAAGGATGTAAGTGAATTTGATACGCTTGACGAGCTTAAAAAGCATATTAAATCCGATTTAGAGGAAAAGAAAAAGGCCGATTCCGACAGCGCCTTTACAAACGATCTTCTTGAGCAGGTAGCAAACGGCATTGAGGCGGAAATTCCTCCTGTTATGATTGAAAAAGAGGCGGAGGAAATGGCTGAAGAGTTTGCTTACAGGTTGCAGATGCAGGGCTTGGATCTCAATACATACCTTAAATACACGGGTATGGATAAAGATAAGCTTTTGGAAAACTATAAGACTCCCGCCGAAAATCAGGTTAAATTAAAGCTCGCTCTTGAGGCAGTTGTCAAAGCTGAAAACATTGAGGCTACAGAATCGGATTTAGACGCCGAGTATGAAAAGCTTGCAAAAGCTTACAATATGGAAGTAGACGCTGTTAAGAAAGCTGTTCCGCCTGAAAATCTCGCGGGCGACATTAAATCGCAGAAAGCAATAGGGCTTATTAAAGAAAATGCGGTTGCCGAGGAGAAGGCCGCAAAGAAATCCGTAAAGGCTAAAGACGAAAAGCCCGCAAAAAAGCCTGCCGCGAAAAAGGACAGCGCGAAAAAGGACAATGCTGAAAAGCCGGCAAAAAAACCTGCCGCTAAAAAGACGGTTAAAAAGACCGAAGAATAATTTTTCAGTTTTGAAGTAAATTATGTTTAGTTTTTAAAGAATTGTCCAATAATCTAAGGGCAATTCTTTAATACTTTCACAAATACGGTTTATTTTAAGGAGGAATTAAAATGGCACTTGTACCGTATGTAATTGAACAAACAGGAAGAGGGGAGCGTTCGTATGACATCTTCTCACGTCTTCTGAACGACCGTATAGTTGTTCTTTCCGATGAGGTAAACGATGCTACCGCTTCGCTTGTAGTTGCGCAGCTTTTGTATCTTGAGGGGCAGGACAGTGAAAAGGATATAAGTCTTTATATCAACAGCCCGGGAGGCTCGGTAACGGCCGGACTTGCGATTTACGATACAATGCAGTACATTAAGTGCGACGTTTCGACCATTTGTATGGGAATGGCCGCGTCAATGGGCGCATTTTTGCTGTCTTCGGGCGCTAAGGGTAAAAGATACGCCCTTCCCAACAGCGAAATAATGATTCATCAGCCGTCAGGCGGCGCTCAGGGTCAGGCAAGCGATATTAAAATTACTGCCGACCATATTTTAAAAACCCGTGACAAGCTTAATAAAATACTTGCTGAAAACACGGGAAAGCCCATTGAGCAGATAGCCATTGACACGGAAAGGGATAACTTTATGTCTGCGCACGAGGCGCTCGAATACGGTCTTATCGACAAGGTATTTGATAAAAGATAATAATTTTGGAGAAATAGTATGGCAAGAGATAACGAAAAGTCTGTAAGATGTTCCTTTTGCGGAAAACCTCAGGAGCAGGTTGAAAAACTAATTGCAGGCCCCGGCGTTTACATTTGCGATGAGTGCGTTGATTTGTGCGCGGGTATAATCTGCGGTGATGAAGACAATTCAAGGTCTCGCAGTAAAAAAGTAAAAATTGAGGAAAAGATTATTCCAAAACCTCAGGAAATAAAGGCTAAGCTTGATGAATATGTCATAGGTCAGGATGAGGCGAAAAAGGCTCTCAGCGTTGCCGTTTACAATCACTATAAGAGAGTATATTTCGGCGAAACGACCGATGTTGACATTCAGAAAAGCAATATTGTGCTCTTAGGGCCGACGGGCGTCGGCAAAACTATGCTTGCGCAAACGCTTGCTAAAATAATCGACGTTCCGTTTGCAATTGCGGACGCTACCACTCTTACAGAGGCAGGTTATGTCGGAGAGGACGTCGAGAACATTCTTTTACGTCTTATTCAGGCCGCGGATTATGACATTGAAAAGGCTGAACACGGCATAATTTATGTTGACGAGATTGACAAAATTGCCCGTAAATCTGAAAATCCGTCCATTACTCGCGACGTAAGCGGCGAGGGCGTTCAGCAGGCGCTTCTTAAAATTTTAGAGGGCACCGTTTCTAATGTCCCTCCGCAGGGCGGAAGAAAGCATCCCCAGCAGGAGTTTATTCAGATCGACACGTCAAAGATTTTGTTTATATGCGGCGGCGCGTTTGACGGAATCGAAAAAATTGTCGAAAAAAGAATGGGCAATTCGGGGCTCGGTTTCGGCGCCGAAATAAAAAATAAGCAGGAATTTGCCGATGAAGATGTTTATTCAAAGGTAATAGCTCAGGATTTGGTGAAATACGGCCTTATTCCCGAACTTGTCGGCAGGGTTCCCGTCATTGCCGGGCTTAAACAGCTTTGCCGCGAGGACTTAATTAAAATTCTTTCCGAACCGAAAAACGCTTTAATTAAACAATTTACGGCGCTTTTCAAAATGGACAATATTGAGCTGGAGTTTTCTGACGACGCCCTTATTTCTATTGCGGATAAAACCTTGGAGAAAAAGACGGGCGCAAGGGGGCTGAGGGGCATTTTGGAAAATGTTCTTATGCCTATTATGTATGACGCTCCATCTGACTGCACGATTTCAAAAATCGTAATTACGAGCGGATGCGTAGAAAACGGCGACTTGCCGCAAATCGTTCACGACAGCAGTAAAAAGCCGGTTAATCTTACGGCAAAAACAGAAAAAATTACCGGCAGAAGAGCTATTTAATGACAGGAAGATTCTTGTTGAAATAACCGCGGTTTATCCGCGGTTTCTTTTAATTTTACGTAAATATTGATTTTGTAAAAATGACACAATTATTACAGAATTAGGTAAATTATTGACAAATGAGTATATATAAAGTAAAATAATTCAAAAATAAAATAATACAGTAAACGAAGTTTTGTTTCGGAGTATTTTTATGAACATTCTTTATAAATGCCAAAACAGTATTGTTTTTCTTTTGAAATCTACTTTGTATGTTATAATAGTTGCTTCTTTTTTTGTTATTTTCGGTTCAAGGTATGAGTGGGTTCTCGGTCTTTCAAGAACTTCGGGCGTTTCTCTCGTTACATTTTGCGTTGTACTTACCGCGACTATATCGGTTTACGGCGGTTATCTTATAGGAAGGCTTAAAAGCAAACCTATCATTATTTCAATGTCTCTTGCTACGCTTATTGCAGATGCTGTAACATATATTCAGTTCTGCATTATGAGCGTCAATCCGCATAATAATTCTCATTTTACTTTTGAATCTCCGCATTTTCTCCTGATTGTTATGGCAATTCAGGTTACGGCAATAATTGTGTTTGTGTATCTCGGCAACTATGTCTATTTTACTATCAATCCTCCTGAAAACTGCTGTATCATAACATCCTCTGAGGAGTCGCTTAACGCCATAGCGGTTAAGATAGACAAGTACCGCAAGCAGTATAAAATTACCGATATGATTCATTACGCTTCTCCGAATGTGTTTGATGTAATTAACAGGAATGATACGATTTTTCTATACGACATTCCGCAAAAAGAAAAGGTCGTCCTTAACGAGTACTGCTACGCTTACAATAAAAACATTTACTATAATTTTGAGATGAACGACATTGTAGCGCTCGGAGCAAGGACAACACTCCTTGACGACAAACCCGTTGTTTCCGCTGTTGTACGTGACTTAACGCTTGAGCAAAGGTTTGTTAAGCGTCTTATGGATATTTTAATATCTCTTGTCGCGCTCATTGTGTTTGGCCCTCTTATGCTTATATGCGCTTTGCTTATAAAGCTTGAGGACGGCGGTCACGTGTTTTTCCGCCAGGCGAGAGCGACTAAGGGCGGAAACCTTTTTATGGTTTATAAATTCAGGACAATGAAAGAAGAAGGAAGTTATAATAAATCCGTAACCTCTGACGATGACCGAATTACAAAAATCGGAAAATATCTGCGCAAATTCCGAATTGATGAGCTTCCGCAGTTTATCAATATCTTAAAAGGTGAAATGAGCGTTGTCGGCCCACGCCCCGAAATGGTTGAAAATGTTGACAAATACACGGCCGAATTGCCTGAATTTTCCTATCGTTTGCGTGTAAAAGGCGGCTTAACGGGATACGCCCAGATTGCGGGAAAATATAACACGTCTCCTAAAGACAAGCTCGTTCTTGATTTGCTTTACATTGAGCATTACAGCCTTTGGCTTGACTTTAAGCTTATTTTGCAAACCGTTACGGTTCTTTTAAAGGCTTCGGACAGCACAGAGGCTTTCAAAGGCGCAAATGAAGACCTTAAATATCACTTTACGGAGCCTCTTGAATAGATTCAAACATATTTTCCGCATACTAAACGTGTGCGGTATTTTTTTGCTATTTGTCTTGTTTATAAACTGATATTGTGATATACTAATATTATCTTTAATTTAACGGTGCTGATATGAATAAAAACAGTAATGATATATTTTCAAAACCTAAAACTGATAAAAAGAAAAATCCGAAACTTAAATATTTTATACTTGCGTTTTCTCTTTTTATCGTAATTTTAGCTCTGTTTTCGGCTTTTCTTTTTATGCGTTCGGTAGATTTTGACCTAAATAATATAGTCGACAGAACAACGGCTGAAGAGCCGTCAAATTCGCAGAATGAACCGCAAAAGACATATTCCGTTTCCGAATTAACCGGTAAAAGCGAATATCTTTTTATTTTGACCGATGACTCCTCAAAGCCGAATTTCGGATTTATTATATCTTCTGACTTTGATTCTAAACGCATCAGCGTGCGCTGTATTGACTTGCTCGCGCCTTTGGACGGCGGTTTAACTTACGCCGATGTTTATGAAAAATCTTTTATAAACGGTCTTAAAGAGCGAATTTCCGCGGATTACTCGGTCTCGGTAAAAAAATATATTATCTGTACGCCGACTCAGTTTAAGCAAATTCTATCATCGTTTGGCGGTATAACGGTAGAAGTTCCGAATGCTGTTGATTACAAGTCGGATGAATTTAACGTTATTCTCGATAAAGGCACTCAAAAGCTCTCCGAAGAATACGTATATAAATATTTGGCTGTTTCAGATTACAGTGAAAAAGCGCGCATTATGTGCGACATTATAAACAGCGCGTTTACGCCTGAAAACGCAGAAAAATCCGACTCGTTATTTAAAATATTTGTCAATAACTGCAATACGGATATTTCCGTGATTGACTATTCAAACGCTTTGGAAAAAGTAAAGATTTATTCAAATGCAAGCGATAAATTTTACCCCTCGGTCGCGGAGTAATAAGGAGCTTTTATGAAAAAAATTTTTGGAGCAGTTTCGGTATTACTTGTTATTGTTATTACGTTTTCAAGCTGTTCGCTCTCGGTTGACCCGCAGTATGTTGAGCGGATTGTATCAAACTTTTCAGATTCTTCCTCTCAAGTTACTCCGCTTGCGGACGATTATAACGGCAGAAAGAATTACTATTATTCCTCGCTTACAGATGATGAAAAAACGGAATACACAAAAATTTACAACGCTTATATGGAAAAGAAGGAGTTTACCGTAAACGTAAAAAGCGACCGGCTTGACAGTATGTTCAACTGTGTTCTTTACGACAACCCCGAAATTTTCTGGGTCGGTTCTACCTATTCCTTTTCAAAAAGCCCTTCGGGAGTCTTTGTCAGTCCCGATTACAGATTTTCAGATGATGAAATCAAAGAGAAAAAGCTTTTACTAAGTTCGGAGATAAACAGGATTATCGCTCTTGCAGGTTCGGATTCCTCCGATTTTGCCAGAGAAAAATATTTTCACGATTATATATGTAAAAACACCGTTTACGACTTATCCACCTATGATACGTTCGGCGATTCGGCGTACAGCGTTTTGATTGACGGCAAAGCGATTTGCGAGGGGTATGCAAGGGCTTTGAAAATGCTCCTTGACGCCTGCGGAATATACAATTACCTTGTCGTGGGAGAAACCAAAAATGAAGAAGGTAATATGGAAGGGCATATGTGGAACGTTGTTTCCGTTAACGGTGAGCTATATCACGTTGACATAACGTGGGACGACTGCGACGGCGAACTCGGTGAAATAACATATCTTTACTTCAATTTGCCGGACAGTGACATAAGACACGACCATTATAACATTATGCCGTATGACAATAATTGTATATCGCTGAAATATAATTACTTTTCGGTGAAAGGCGTCTATTTTAACAGCTTTAACGAGTTCGCGGGTATGGCTGTTCCGTGCGCGGACGCGTTGTCCGACGATTTAATACTGGAAATGAGATTTTTAAATGACGACGATTACACGGCGGCTAAAGCCAAAGCGATAAACAATGAAACCGACAGGACTTTTTATGATTTTACAGTTGACGTTGCGAGAAATTCGGGTAAAAATATAGTGAGCGAAAGCTATATTTACAACGACGACTTTAATTATTTGTGCATAGCGTTTGAGGAAGGCTGATTATGGATAAAGAAAGAATTGAAAGAGCTTTTCGCGAAATACTTTTAGCCATCGGCGAAGACCCTGACAGGGAAGGGTTAAAGGATACTCCGAAAAGGGTCGCGAATATGTATGAGGAAATTTTTTCAGGACTAAACGAAGACCCAAAAACGCACCTGAAAATTTTTCACGAAGGCAACAGCGATGAAATTGTTATTGTGCGTGATATACCGATGTATTCTATGTGCGAGCATCATTTCCTGCCGTTTGTAGGTAAAGCTCATATTGCGTATATACCGAATGACGCCGGTGAGGTTATAGGTCTTTCAAAGCTCGCAAGAATAGTAAATTCTTTTGCGCGCCGCCCTCAACTTCAGGAAAGGCTTACTGCTCAAATTGCAGATTTTATTGAAACGGAAATGAAACCTAAGGGAGTCGCGGTTATTATTGAGGCGGAACATCTTTGTATGACAATGCGGGGAATCCGCGCCGCCGGCTCACAGACAAGAACGTCTGCCCTTAGAGGCGGAATAAGAAAGGACGCGAAAACAAGAGCGGAGGTACTTTCGCTCTTGGGCGATAAATAACTTGAAATTTATACATAAAAACGGCTCTTTTGAGCTAGGTAAAAAAACATACATAATGGGGATACTTAACGTAACGCAGGATTCATTTTATGACGGCGGTTTATATAATTCCCCTGAAAAAGCCTTGAAACAGGCTCTTAAAATGGCAAATGACGGCGCCGATATAATAGATATTGGCGCAAATTCAACAAGACCTTATGCCGAAATTCTCTCCGCAGAAGATGAGCTTAATATAATAAAAGATTATATTCCCTATTTAACCGATAGAGTTAACGCGGTATTTTCCGTTGACACTTTTTACCCGCTTACAGCCGATTATGCCCTTAATAACGGCGTTTCAATCATTAACGATGTCAGCGGTGTATTCAATGAAAAAATGGCGGAAACGGTGAAAAAACACAAATGCGGCTGGGTAATAATGTATAACGGCAGAAATTATGAGAATAAGGCGGAAAACCGTTCGCTGACGGACGCGGTTTCGCTTTTTTTCTGCGATATGCTGAAAAAATGCAATGATTTCGGCATACCGTCCGAATACATTATGCTCGATTCGGGTATAGGATTTACCGACAGCTTTGAGGAGGATATTGAGCTAATCAAAAATACTTCTCAATTAAAAAATAAAAACTGCGCTTATCTTACGGCTCTGTCAAACAAGCGTGTGATTAAAAACAGCTCCGGCGCCGACGGCGGAGAAAGAGTGTACGGAACCGTTGCGGCGAACGTTTTGGCAGTTGCGGGCGGCGCGGATTTTTTGCGCGTTCACAATGTAAAGGAAAACAGGCTTGCTGTCAACACGGCAGATAAAATAATAAGAGGAAAATAAGACGGTATGGATAAGATAATTGTTAAAAATCTTAAAATATTCGCTTATCACGGCGTAAACAGCGATGAAAAGGAAAACGGTCAGAATTTTGTGTTTGATATAACAGCTTATCTTGATTTGTCACAGCCCTGTAAATCAGACGATGTAAACGATACGGTAAGCTATGCCAAAATCATAAAATCCGTAACACGCATTGCCTCAAGTGAAAAAAACGACCTGCTTGAGCGCGTCGCTCAGCGCGCGGCAGACGGGCTTTTTGAGGATTTCCCCAAAATTCATAAGATTAAAATAACGCTTAAAAAGCCGGAGGCCCCTATAAACGCCGACTTTGATTATGTTGCGGTTGAAATTGAAAGAGAGAGAAAATGAGAGCGTATTTAAGCATAGGCACAAATATGGGCGACAGGATGCTGAATTTGCAAAACGCGGTTGACTCGTTAAGGCGTCTCCCGAAAACTTCGGTAGCGGAAGTTTCCCATGTCTATGAAACCGACCCGTGGGGGTTTGAGGAGCAGGCCGATTTTTTGAATATTGCCGCGGAAATTGAAACCGAGCTGCCCTCCGAGGCGCTTTTGGGAGCGCTTTTGGGGATTGAGGCCGCTTTGGGCAGAGTCCGTCTTTTTAAGAACGGGCCGAGAATCGTTGATTTGGATTTGCTTTTATACGGAGATGAAATTAAGAACACCGAATTTCTCACTCTTCCGCACCCTAAAATGTATGAGCGTGAATTTGTACTGAAACCGCTGTGCGACTTAAAGTCTATGAACGGAAATGAAATGATATTTTCGGCGTTAACTAAAATTGAACGCGGAAAAGCAAGGCTTTTTGACGGAAAAATTATTTGAATTTATCAAAGCTGAAATGAAAACGGAGTATATATGAATTACATAGTAATGGACCTTGAATGGAATAATGCTTATCTGAAATCGGCAGACGGATTTGTAAACGAAATTATTGAAGTCGGCGCTGTGATGCTCAATGAAGAGCTTGAAATAACCGACACTTTCTCCCAGTTTATTTGCCCGGTTGCATCCAAAAAAATCAGAAGTAAAATAAGGGAGCTTACTCATATTGAAAATGAGGATTTGGAGAACGCAGATTCTTTTAAAACAGTAATGAAAAATTTTGCGCAATGGTGCGGAACGGATTTTACGCTTTTGACGTGGGGCGACACCGATATTCGCACTCTTGTTTCAAATTATAAGTATTTCGGCAAGAAAAATGACGTTTGCTTTATTGAACGCTACGTTGATTTGCAAAAATACTGCCAGCAGTTTATAAATATGGAAAATGTTCAGCAAGCCGGTCTTTCATATGCGGCGGAATGCCTTAATATCAATCCCGAAGATTTTCCGCATCACAGAGCGCTTGATGACAGCCAGTTAAGCGGCGAATGTTTAAGAAGAACGTATAACAAAGAAAAAATTGAGAAATATACGTCGGTCTGCGATGAGAAATTTTTTGAAAAGCTCGCGTTTAAGCCGTACTATATCAGCAACATAAACGATCCCTTGGTTGATAAAAGCGTTTTCAATGAATTTTGTGATATTTGCGGCGGAGCGGTTAAGAAAAAGAAAAATTGGAAATATATAAACCATTCTTTCAGAGCAGTATTTTATTGCGAACATTGCGACAGGCTCTTCAGAGTAAACGTGAGGGTGAAAAAGCTTTATAACAGGGTGGACGTCAAAAGGAACACCGCGGAAATTGTAAAGCTGAATTCGGAAACAGAATAAAAAAACGCAGTTCAAAACGAACTGCGTTTTTTGTATCGTATTACTGTTATTTAATTACTCTTACTCTGATAACGTTTTCAATGCCCTTGATTGAATCAATAGCGGTAGCTGAAACGTCTGCGTCTGCGTCGAGCATAGTGTAAGCAAATTCGCCTTTTGATTTGTTGACCATATTGTCAATGTTGACGTTTTCGCTCGCAACAGCCGTTGAAATCTGGCTAATAACATTGGCGACGTTTTTGTGAATAATCGTTATTCTTGTTTTGCCTGTTCTCGGAACATTAACATTCGGGAAGTTAACCGAATTTGTGATGTTGCCGTTTTCAAGGAAATCCATAATTTCGCTTACGGCCATTACTGCGCAGTTGTCCTCGGATTCAGGCGTAGAAGCGCCAAGATGCGGTATAACGATAGCGCCGTTTGCGTCAAGCAAAGCGTCGTTACCGAAATCCGTAACATACGCGGCAACCTTTCCCTCGGCAAGGGCGGCGATAATGTCGTTTGTATCAACAAGCTCGCCGCGGGCAAAGTTGAGTATCCTTACGCTTTCCTTCATTTTCGCAATATTTACGGTGTTTATAATACCCTTTGTCGCGTCGTTAAGCGGAACGTGAAGGGTGATATATTCACAATTCGTGAAAATTTCGTCAAGATTTGTAACGTGTTTAACACTTCTTGAAAGGTTCCAAGCGGCGTCAACAGAAAGGTAGGGGTCATAGCCGTAAACCTCCATACCGAGTGAATTTGCGGCATTTGCAACAAGAACGCCGATAGCGCCAAGACCGATGACGCCTAACTTTTTGCCCTTGATTTCAGGGCCTGCAAAGGCAGATTTGCCTTTTTCGACAGATTTTGAAAAATTCTCGTCGCCTCTAAGAGTTGTTTTAACCCAATCAATGGCGGGAACAATTTTCCTTGAGGCAAGGAAAAGCCCGCAGAGAACCAACTCTTTTACCGCGTTTGCGTTAGCGCCGGGGGTGTTGAAAACAACAACGCCGTTTTCAGCGCATTTTTGGATTGGAATGTTGTTGACGCCTGCGCCGGCTCTTGCAATGGCGAGCGTTTCCGGCGCTAACTCCGTTTCATGCATTGACGCAGAGCGAACAAGGACAGCGTCGGGATTTTTTATATCGTCGGAGCATTTGTAATCAGACGTGAAATTTTTAATTCCTGTTGCGGAAATCTTGTTTAATGTTAAAATATTATACATTGAAATTACCTCTGTTATGAATTGGCCGCTTCAAATTCAGCCATAAATTTAACAAGCGCTTCTACGCCCTCATAAGGCATCGCGTTATAGATTGAAGCTCTCATACCGCCTACCGAACGGTGACCCTTAATGTTTACAAGACCTGCTTCTGTCGCTTCTTTAACGAATTTCGCGTTAAGCTCTTCACTGTCCGTTACGAACGGAACGTTCATAATAGAACGGTCTTTCGGCACAACTGTACCTTTAAACATTTTTGAATTATCAAGAAAATCATAGAGGAGCTTTGCCTTTTTAACATTTTTCTCTTTCATCTTTTCAAGACCGCCGTTTTCTTTGAGCCATTCAAGGACGAGCTTGCAGATGTAAATGGTGTAGCAGGGGGGCGTGTTGTAAAGAGAATCGTTATCCGCCATAAGCTTATAATCAAGCATAGAGGGAGTATATTCTCTTGCGTTTCCGAGCATATCCTCGCGTATAATGCAGATTGTAAGACCTGCCGGAGCTACGTTTTTCTGGGCGCCGCCGTAGAGCATACCGAATTTTGTTACGTCGATAGGCTCCGAAAGGAAACATGAGGAAATGTCGGCAATAAGCGGAACATCGCCTGTATCGGGCAAATCACGGATAATATTTCCGTGAACTGTTTCGTTCATACAAATATAAACATAGTCGGCGTCTGGGCGGAAATTGGATTTATCCATTTCGGGAACACAGGAAAAATTCTGCTCCTTGGACGTAGCGGCAACCTTAACATCGCCGTATTTAACCGCCTCTTTATATGCTTTGTTTGACCACTGGCCGGAAACAACATAATCTGCCTTGCCGCTGCCGTTCATAAAATTCATTGGAATAGCCGCAAACTGAGTTGACGCGCCGCCTTGAAGGAAAAGAACCTTGTAGTTATCGGGAATGTTCATAAGCTCGCGAAGCAAAGCCTCAGCGCCCTTAATTATTTCGTCAAAAACCTTTGAACGGTGGCTCATTTCCATTACGGACTGACCGCAGCCCTTGTAATCAAGCAATTCTGCTGCCGCCTTTTTTAACACTTCTTCTGGAAGCATTGAGGGACCTGCTGAAAAATTGTAAACTCTTGCCATAATAGCAACCTCCGAAAAAAATTTTGTCTTAGTTGTGTAAAAAGAAATCCTTTTACGCATTGCGTGTATTATATCAAAATTATCCGTTAAAAGTCAATGTATTGACAAATTTTTAACAAATTTTCCCCGATTTAATCAAATATTTGCTAAAAGTTATTTAGGAATTTAACAAACTATACAATACTTACAAAAAATACTATTTATTTATACGCATAAAAATAGCCTGTTTACTTGCGTAATTTGTCTTTTTGTTATATAATAATACGCATAAAATAGGAGTGATTTACACCATTATGGAAACAGTAAGCAAAATTATAAAGGATTTTAATGATAAATCTGTTTCAATGCCGATGGTTGCTTTGCGGGGGCTTGTTATTTTTCCGCAGATGACAATGCATTTCGACGTAGGCAGGCAAAAATCCATAAAAGCAATTAAAACGGCTATGGAACAGAAAAAGAATATTTTTCTTTCAACACAGATTGATATGGAATGTGACGATCCCAGAATGTCCGACCTTTACCGGATAGGCGTTGTCTGTGAAATTAAGCAGGTCGTTAAACTGCCGGGAACGGACGCGCTCAGGATTGTTGTTGACGGGCTTTACAGAGCGGAGCTTATAAGCATAAATTCTGCAAATCCGTTCCTTTCCGCGATAGTTTCAAAGGTTGAAAGCAAAAAGGTGCAAAGGGACGATTTAATTTATGAGCAGGCGCTTGTTCGCAGGCTTGCCGCTATATTTGAAGAGTATTCATATCTGCTTCCGAAAATGCCTCCCGACGTTATTATCGGCGTTGCCGTCCGAAAGGAGACAAATGAGCTCACAGACTACATTCTGTCGAATATTCCGCTTGAATATACTCTTAAACAGGCTTTGCTTGAAGAGCTTGACCCGATAAAACGCGCCGAAAGGCTTTGCGCGGTTTTATCAAGGGAAAAGGAGCTTTTGAAAATCGAAGAGGAGATAAGCGAAAAGGTTCAGCAGCAAATTGACGAAAATCAGAAAGAATACTATCTTCGCGAGCAGATAAAAGCAATTTCGGAAGAACTCGGCGATGGTGAGGATTCAATTTCCGAGGCGGAAGATTACAGAGAAAAAATACGGGAGATAGGTTTTGACGGGAAAATAGAGAAAAAGCTTTTGCGCGAATGCGACCGAATGATGAAAATGCAGTCGTCAAGTCCTGAATCGGCGGTTACAAGATCTTATCTTGACAAGATATTATCCCTTCCTTGGAACGAGTTTACGGAAGAAAACCTTGATATTCAAAACGCCGAGGCTGTTCTAGATAAGGACCATTACGGGCTCAAAGACGTTAAGGAACATATAATTGAATTTCTTGCCGTGAGAAAAATTAACCCTGATGTAAAAGGGCAGATAATCTGCCTTGCCGGTCCGCCCGGAGTGGGCAAAACCTCGGTGGCAAAGTCGTTGGCCGCGGCTATGGGCAGAAATTTTGCGAGAATCTCCCTCGGAGGTGTCCGCGACGAGGCGGATATAAGAGGCCACCGAAAGACATATATCGGCTCAATGCCGGGAAGAATTATTGAGGCTATTGAGAATGCCGGCAGTTCAAATCCTCTTATTCTGCTTGATGAAGTTGACAAACTCGGCTCTGATAACCGCGGCGACCCGTCGTCTGCGCTTTTAGAGGTGCTTGATTCCGAACAAAATTCCTCTTTTGTTGACCATTACCTTGAAATTCCGTTTGATTTAAGCAAGGTTTTGTTTATAACAACAGCAAACGATAAAAGCAATATACCTGCGCCGCTGCTTGACAGAATGGAAGTTATCGATATTCCCGGGTACACCTTTGAGGAAAAATTTCAAATCGCAAAAAGGCATCTTGTGCCTAAACAGATTAAAGCGAACGGCCTTAAAAAATCGTGTGTGAAATTTACCGACAGGGCAATTAAAGAAATAATTACAGGCTATACTAAGGAGGCCGGCGTAAGACAGCTTGAAAGGCTTATTGCCTCTTGCCTTCGCAAAGCCGCTGTGGAGTACGCAAAGGGCTTTGACGGTAAAATTACGTTTAAGGACACTGACATTGCGGAATATTTAGGCTCACGAAAATTCAAGCCTGATGAAAAATCGTTTAAAAACGCGGTGGGAGTAGTCAACGGCTTGGCTTATACCGCCGTCGGCGGAACAATGCTGACGGTTGAGGTTGTCACAATGAGCGGCAAAGGCGCTTTGGAGCTTACGGGTTCGCTCGGCGACGTTATCAAGGAATCCGCAAGGGCGGCTGTGTCTTATATCAGGGCAAACGCTGATAAATACGGAATAGACAGCTCGTTTTATACGAAGAAGGATATACATATTCATTTTCCCGAGGGCGCGGTACCGAAAGACGGTCCGTCGGCGGGCGTAACTATATTTACGGCGCTTATCTCCGCGCTCACAGGCTGTAAAGTGAAAGCAAACGTCGCTATGACAGGTGAAATTACCGTTACAGGCAGAGTTTTGCCGATAGGGGGACTTCGCGAAAAGACAATGGCGGCGTATGTTGAGGGAATAAAGACTGTAATTATTCCGAAAGCTAATGAGAGCGACTTGGATGAAGTTGACGAAAAGGTCAAGAATAATATAGAATTTATTTTTGCCGAAAACGCGGATGACGTTTTAAAAGCGGCTTTGGTATGAGGTTAATATGAAATACGAAAACGCGGAATTTAAAAGCGCATACGGTACTTTTGAGCAGTTACCCGAATCCGAGTTGCCCGAAATTGCGTTTGCCGGCAGGTCAAACGTAGGCAAAAGCTCGCTCCTTAACAGGCTTTTTTCGCGAAAAAACCTTGCGAGAGTAAGCTCTGTTCCGGGCAAAACAATTACAATAAATTTTTACGGCGCAGGCGGCGTGAATTTTGTGGACCTGCCCGGCTACGGCTACGCTAAGGTTTCACGCTCCGAAAAACAGCGCTGGGCGCAGATGATGGAGGGTTATTTTAACTCCGGCAGAAATATAAGGCTTGTTATTCAGCTTATTGATATGCGCCGTCCGCCCACAGAAGACGACATTATGATGATGGATTTTCTTCAAAATACGGGAATAGATTTTGCCGTTGTAATGACAAAAAGCGATAAATTAAATAAAAGTGAATATCAAAAACGTCTTGAGGAATCGAAGGACGAGCTCAGTTTTGTCAAAAACGGGTTTATTATTCCTTTCTCATCGCGCACGGGCGAAAATATTGAAAAAATCAAAGCGGTAATCGAATCGCACTTGGAGGAGTAAAAAATGGACAAAATACCTTTTGTAACAAAAGAAAAAGCGGAGGAAATTGCCTCCGTTTACCCGACGCCTTTCCATTTGTACGATGAAAAGGGAATACGCGAAAACTGCGAAAATCTTTATAAGGCTTTTTCTTGGAACAAGGGCTTTCGTGAATATTTTGCGGTAAAGGCAACGCCGAACCCGTTTCTTATAAATATTCTCCGCGAATACGGCTGCGGGTGCGATTGTTCTTCAAAAACCGAGCTTATGCTCTCAAAGGCTATTGGGGCTGAGGGCGATTTGATTATGTTTTCCTCAAACGATACCCCAAGGGAGGAGTTTAAATACGCAAACGACCTCGGCGCTATCATAAATCTTGACGATATTACACATATTGACATACTTGAAAAGACGCTCGGCAGGCTACCCGAAAAACTTTCGTGCCGTTATAATCCCGGCGGATACTTCAAAATCTCAAATAATATTATGGACAACCCCGGAGACGCTAAATACGGTATGACGACCGAACAGCTTTTTGAGGCTTTTAAAATATTGAAATCAAAAGGCGTAAAGCAGTTTGGCATACATGCTTTTCTTGCGAGCAATACTGTAACAAACGAGTATTATCCCACGCTGGCAAAAACACTTTTTGAGGTCGCCGTTAAGCTTAAAAATGAAACTGGAGCGGATATTAAATTTATCAATCTTTCCGGCGGTATAGGTATTCCCTATAAGCCCGAGCAGACTCCGAATGACATTTTTGAAATAGCAAACGGCGTTAAGAATGTTTATGAACAGATTTTAACTCCGAACGGTATGGGCGATGTGGCTATTTACACGGAACTCGGCAGATATATGATGGGTCCTTACGGCGCGCTTGTCACAAGAGCTATAAATGAAAAGCATACTCATAAAGAATATATAGGAGTCGACGCATGCGCTGTTAACCTTATGCGTCCCGCAATGTACGGAGCGTACCACCATATTACCGTTCTCGGCAAGGAAAATCTGAAATGCGACAGAATGTACGATGTTACAGGGTCGCTTTGTGAAAATAACGATAAATTTGCCATTGACAGAATGCTCCCAAAGATTGATATGGGCGATCTTATTTACATTCACGATACAGGCGCGCACGGCTTTGCTATGGGGTATAATTATAACGGAAAGCTTAAATCTGCGGAGATTCTCCTTAAAACTGACGGTAGCTTTGAGCTTATAAGGCGCGCCGAAACTCCCGCAGACTATTTCAGAACTTTTGACGGATTTGATTTTTACAAAAAAGTAAACGAATAAGGTGGTTTAATGTCCTTTGTTCATTTACATGTGCATACGGAATACAGCCTGCTTGACGGCGTTTGCCGTATAGGCAGGCTTTGCGCCGTTGCGAAAGAACGCGGTCAAAACGCGATAGCAATTACCGACCATGGCAATTTATTTGGCGCAGTCGATTTTTACAAAGCGGCTAAAAAAGAGGGGATAAAGCCCATAATCGGCTGTGAGGCGTACGTTGCCGCGCGTTCCCGTTTTGATAAAGTCCATGGCGTTGATTCGGACCGCCACCATTTGATTTTACTATGCAAAAACGAAACGGGTTACAGCAATTTAATTAAGATGATTTCTAAGGCTTGGGTCGACGGATTTTATACTAAACCGAGAATTGACCGCGAGCTTATTGAAAAATACCATGAGGGGCTAATCTGCCTTTCCGCCTGTCTTGCAGGCGAAATTCCTAAACTTATAATCGGCGGAGATTTAATTGCCGCCGAGAAAACGGCTCTGTGGTATCAGAATATATTTGGACAGGGCAATTATTATCTTGAACTGCAAAATCACGGTATGCCCGAGCAAGCTAAGGTAAACGCCGCCCTGATACAAATTTCAAAAAAAACCGGTATTCCGCTTGTCTGCACAAACGACGTGCATTTCATTGACCCCGAAGACGCCAAAACGCAAAAAGTGCTGATTTGCATTGCGACCAATAAAACCGTAGACGATGAAAACGCCCTTGAGTTTGACAGCGACCGTTTCTATCTTAAAACCGAAGATGAAATGAAAGAGCTTTTCAATTATGTTCCGGAGGCGCTTGAAAACACACAAAAAATCGCCGATATGTGTAATTTCGACTTTGAATTTGGAAAAACAAAGCTCCCGAATTTCAGCGTGCCGGACGGTATTTCACATTTTGATTATATGTGTGACATTTGCTATAAGGGGCTTTATGAGCGTTACGGCAGGAATCCTTCAAAAGAACACGTTGAAAGGCTTAAATATGAGCTTTCCGTAATAAAGGATATGGGTTATATCGACTATTTCCTTATAGTTGCGGATTTTATCAGTTATGCGAGGCGCAACGGCATTCCCGTCGGCCCCGGCAGAGGTTCGGGCGCCGGCAGTATTTGCGCGTACTGTATGGGCATTACTAATGTTGACCCGATTAAATACGGCTTGATTTTTGAGAGATTTTTGAATCCCGAAAGAGTCAGTATGCCGGACATTGATGTCGATTTTTGTTATGAACGCAGAGAAGAGGTTATCGACTATGTAGTCGAAAAATACGGTTCGGACCACGTTGCGCAGATAGTGACATTCGGCACAATGGCGGCAAGGGCCGCAATCCGTGACTGCGGCAGAGCTATGGGAATTCCTTACGGCGTTGTTGATAATGTGGCGAAAAAAGTTCCGCACGCAAAAGGCGTTACCCTTGAAAAAGCATTAAATGAAATCGATGACCTGAAACAACTGTATAATTCCGACCCGGTTGCGCGTGAGTTATTTGACACTGCTAAAAGCGTTGAGGGAATGCCAAGGCACGCATCTACTCACGCCGCAGGCATTGTTATTACGGACAGACCGGTCAGCGACTATGTTCCGCTTGCGCGCAATGACGATTCAATAGTAACCCAGTTTACCATGACCGCTATCGAAGAATTAGGTCTGCTTAAAATGGACTTTTTGGGGCTTCGCACGCTCACGGTTATTGATGACTGCGTTAAGATGATTAGGGCGAAAAATCCTGATTTTAATATTGAAAATATTTCTCTTGAGGACAACAACGTATTCGCACTGTTTTCATCCGGCAAAACGGACGGGGTATTTCAATGCGAATCGTCAGGTATGCGAAACGTAATTTCCAAATTAAAACCGAGTAGTCTTGAAGATATTATTGCGGTTATTGCGCTTTACCGACCCGGTCCTATGGATTCAATCGACACTTATATAGCAAACAGGCACAATCCGAAAAACATTTGTTATAAAACGCCGCTTTTAAAGGATATTCTCGACGTGACTTACGGATGTATCGTTTATCAGGAGCAAGTAATGCAGATTTTCCGCACACTTGCGGGGTATTCGCTCGGCAGAGCGGATATTGTCCGTAGGGCGATGTCGAAAAAAAAGCATAAGGTAATGGAAGAGGAACGCGAATATTTTTGCGAAGGCTGTGAACGCAATAATATAAGCCGCGAAATTGCGAATGATATATTTGACGATATGTCTTCTTTTGCCTCTTACGCATTTAACAAATCTCACGCGGCGGCTTACGCGATAGTCGCTTATCGCACCGCGTACCTTAAATGCTATTACCCCTGCGAATTTATGGCGGCTCTTCTTACGAGCGTACTTGAAAATTCGTCAAAGGTTGCCGGATATATTGAGGACTGCAAACGCGGCGGCATTAAAATTCTTCCTCCGGACGTAAACGAAAGCTTTAATGACTTTACCGCTCAGGAGGGTAAAAAAACAATACGTTTCGGTCTTCTTGCCATTAAAAATTTAGGCCGGGATTATATTGACAGCATCATTTCGGAACGTGAATCAAGCGGAAAATTTACTTCTTTTTATTCATTTTGTAAGCGCACATACGGAAAAAGCTTTAACAGGCGCGCCGTTGAAAGCCTGATTAGGAGCGGGGCGCTCGATTCTCTTGGCAACAACAGGAGGGAAATGCTTACAAATCTTCCGTTTATTATAAGCGAGCTTGACGGAACCCGCAGAAGAAATCTCGATGGTCAAATTGGATTTTTTGATTTATTGCCTTCAAATGTTTCCGGCAATTCCGGAGAGTCATATACAATGAAGAAAACAGCTGAAATGGACGCAGAAGAATTGCTGAACGGCGAAAAAGAAACCATGGGGCTCTATATTTCTTCACACCCTTTGGAGCAGTACGTTGAATTGGCGGAAAAGCTGAACTGCACAAAAATTTGTGATTTGCTTGAAATTTCCGAATCGGAAAGCGTGGAATACAAAACCGTTAAGATTATGGGTATGGTTTCCCATATAACAAAAAAGCGCACAAAAAACGGTGATACAATGGCTTTTGTCACGGTGGAGGATATGACGGGAAGTATTGAAGTTATTATTTTCCCAAAGCTAATGCCGACTTTTTTCAAATATATTGAGACGGGTAAAGCGGCTTTGATAACGGGTCATTTAACTGTGCGCGAGGATGAGGCGCCGAAACTTATACTCCAAAGTGCTAAGCTTGCCGCCGAAGTTAAAAGCGAGCGTGAAAAGCGGACGGGGCTTTTTATCCGCTTTGATTCCGCCGAGTGCGATGAATACGCTCGTGTTTCCGCTCTTGCGGAAAAATTCGGAAAAGACGGTTCCCTTAATCTTTACTACTATTTTTCCGATACAAAAAAATATTTTTTCTTGGGAAAAATAAATTTTACGGAAAAATTACTGTCTGAAATCAAAAATATAGCAGGGGAGAATAATGTTATTCTCCAACAGTAAATTTAACTATTGAAATTTGGAAATATTTATGTTATAATCACTACTCAAATTATGTTTAATATTTTGTTCAGATAAAAGGGTGATAGAAATGAAGACAATTGGTGTTTTAACAAGCGGCGGAGACGCGCCGGGTATGAATGCCGCTATTCGTGCGGTTGTCCGTTCAGGCTGTGAAAACGGAATAAAAGTTTTGGGCATACTTCGCGGTTACAACGGCCTTATGCAGGGCGATATGTTTGAGATGAATCTTAGAAGTGTTTCAAATATTATTAACAGAGGCGGAACAATACTTTATTCCGCAAGAAGTCCTGAGTTTAAAACCGAAGAGGGTATGCAAAAGGCTATAAAGACTGCCAAAGAATTTGGAATTGAAGGCCTTGTAGTTATCGGCGGCGACGGCTCTTTCAGAGGAGCTCGCGATTTGTCGCTCAGAGGTATTCCCTGCGTGGGTATCCCCGGAACTATTGACAACGACATCGCCTGCTGCGATTACACCATCGGCTATGACACGGCAATGAATACTGTTCGTGAAATGGTTGACCGTCTTCGTGACACGACAGAATCCCACGACCGTTGCTCGGTTGTTGAGGTTATGGGCAGAAGAGCGGGCTACATTGCACTTAACGCGGGTATTGCCTGCGGGGCAACGTCAATTCTTATTCCCGAAGTTGAATATGATTTTCAGCGCGATGTTATTGAAAGAATGCGCAAAACGCAGACTACCGGCAAAAAACATTTTATCATTATTGTTGCCGAGGGAATCGGCGGAGTTGACGAAATGGCTAAGCGCATTGAAAGGGAAACAGGCGTTGAATCCCGCGCAACGACTCTCGGCCACGTTCAGCGCGGCGGCGTTCCCACCGTTCGCGACCGTGTAAATGCAAGTATTATGGGCTGTAAAGCGGTTGAACTTCTCAAAAACGGCATAGGAAACCGCGTTGTCGCAATGCAGAAAGATGAAATTGTCGATTTTGACATTTTTGAGGCGCTAAATATGAAAAAGTCGCTTGACCTTAATCTTTACAGGTTAGCTCATGAGATTTCCATTTGATTATGAATATTATACTTATCGGTATGCCGGGGTCCGGTAAAAGTACGGTAGGCGTTATACTGGCTAAAAGTCTCGGTGTTGACTTTATCGACACCGATTTGATTATTCAGCGCCGTGAAAAAAGACTTTTACAGGATATTATTGACAGCGAGGGTATTGACGCTTTTCTTGATAAAGAATCCGATGCCGTTTTAAATTCCTCGTTTGACAATGCTGTAATCGCAACCGGCGGAAGTGTAATTTTAAGAGAAAAGTCTATGGAACATCTCAAGCAAAACGGTAAGGTAATTTTTCTCGACGTTCCCGTAGATGTGCTTGAAAATCGGCTTAACAATATAAAAACCAGAGGTATCGCCGCCGAAAAAGGCGAATCCGTCGCCAATATTTACAATAAACGGGTTGCTCTGTATAAAAAATTTGCCGATATAACCTTAAATGCCGGTTCTCTTTCCTGTGAGCAGACGGTTAATCTGATTTGCGATTATTTAAAAAATGATTATTAAAAAATAATAATTTTTAAAAATTAAAAGCGTATTGCATTTTGCAATGCGCTATTTTTTACCTCTCATATTTTATTTTAATTGTGGCAAATTACTATTGCGGCAACAAATGCCGTGCGGAGGTGAAAAATGCGTAATTTTGTAAAATGCTTTTCTGTTTTTATTGCAGGAATTTGTATTTTTCTTTTTGCAATAATTCTTCTCGGTCAGTTTACAATACCTAAAAATGTTGTAATAGCGGAAAATTCAAAATACGAAGCGCCGAAATTTTTCGGAATTTCGTTATTCACTTGCGATGATCCTATTGCGACGGTAGGAGTTGTAAACGGTAAAGCTTTAAACGACGAAAAAAGCATGCAAGTGAATTTTTTGAATATTATTCCCGTTAAGCGAACAAACGTCCAATCCGTGAAAAGACAATATGTGGTTCTCGGCGGAGAGATATTCGGAATAAAGCTGTTTACAGACGGCGTGCTTGTAGTTGACTGTGAGTCGGTTCAGTCCGGCGGTAAAACGGTAAATCCGGCAGAAAAGGCCGGTATAAAAGTCGGAGATATAATCAAAACGGTCAACGGCGAAAAAGTTTACACTAATAAAGCTTTGTCTGAGATAATTGAAAAAAGCGGCGGAGAAGTATTGGACGTGACGGTTGTCAGAGAAAACGACGCTTTAAACGTTTCCTTTTCTTCTGTAAAAGAGGACGATACAGGAAAATATAAGGCGGGTCTTTGGGTGCGTGACAGCACAGCGGGAATAGGAACCGTTACGTTTTACAACCCGAAAAACAATGCCTTTGCAGGGCTCGGCCACGCTATATGCGATATAGACACCGGTGAAATAATGCCTATGATAAACGGTGAAATGTCGGAGGCGTATGTAAACGGATTTTATAAGAGCTCAAACGGTTGCGTCGGAGAGCTTTGCGGAGTTTTTACAGGTAACCGAAAAGGAAGCCTGCTCGTCAACTGCGAAGCGGGAATGTACGGGTATTCAGACAGTATTCCGAAAAACGGTATTGTGCCTGTGGCGTTAAGCGGTGAAGTAAAAGCAGGAGAAGCGGAAATAATATGTACGGTGGATAAGAACGGACCTAAAAATTATAAGGCTGAAATAGTGAAATTACTGAAAAAATCCGGAGAAGTAAACAAAGATATGATAGTGAAAATTACCGATTCCGATCTTCTATCAAAAACAGGAGGAATATTACAGGGTATGAGCGGAAGCCCTGTTATTCAGAACGGAATGCTTGTCGGCGCGGTTACACATGTGTTTATAAATGATCCAACGCAAGGTTACGCTATATTTGCTGATAAAATGCTTGAAACTTCCGCGTGTGAGGAAATGACTGCACGGCAGAATCAGGCCGGCAGCGTAGCCTGACACAAAAAAAGAGGGGCGGATTCCGCCCCTCGATTTTTTAAAGCAGTAAGTTTTATCAGTTTTTTAGGCTTTGAAGGGGAGCCGGAATCCGCCCGCCTCTTGAAATAAACTTTGCAGGCGACGACGTGCTCACCTTCATAATCGGAGAAACGCCGAACAGCCCGCCGAACTCAATTTCCTCGCCGTCTTTTTTGCCTATGGCGGGAATAACTCTTACGGCAGTTGTTTTAGAATTTACCATACCTATCGCGGCCTCGTCTGCTATAATAGCGGCTATAACTTCAGAGGGAGTATCGCCCGGAATGGCGATCATATCAAGTCCGACCGAGCAAACGGCGGTCATTGCCTCAAGCTTTTCTATTGAAAGAACCTGTTTCCTTGCGGCGTCAATCATACCCGCGTCCTCGGAAACGGGGATAAATGCTCCGGAAAGCCCTCCGACGTGCGACGACGCCATTACGCCGCCTTTTTTGACAGCGTCGTTTAAAAGCGCTAAGCAGGCTGTGGTACCGCAGGCTCCGCAGCACTCAAGACCCATCTCTTCAAGAATATGCGCAACCGAATCGCCGACCGCCGGAGTGGGAGCAAGCGATAAGTCGACAATTCCGAAAGGAACGCCAAGACGTTTTGAGGCCTCTTTTGCGACAAGTTGCCCCATTCGTGTTATTTTAAACGCTGTTTTTTTAACGGTGTCGGCAACCTCCGTAATATCTGCGTTCGGTATTTTTGAAACTGCGGTTCGTACAACTCCGGGGCCTGAAACGCCTACATTTATAACGCAGTCAGGCTCGCCGGCGCCGTGAAAAGCGCCTGCCATAAACGGATTGTCGTCAGGCGCGTTGCAAAATACGACGAGCTTTGACGGCCCGACAAGACCTTTATCTTTGGTAAGCTCCGCCGATTGCTTAACGACCTCGCCCATAAGGCGTACAGCGTCCATATTGATGCCGGATTTGGTTGAGCCGATGTTAACGCTTGAACAGATTCTGTCGGTTACGGCCAATGCCTCGGGAATGCTCCTAATAAGCCTTTCATCGCCTACCGCAAAGCCCTTTTGAACGAGAGCTGAATAACCGCCGAGGAAATTAACCCCCACTTCTTTAGCCGCTTTGTCAAGAATTTTGGCATATTTAACCGGATTTCCGCCGCTTGCGGCGCTGACCATGGCAATCGGAGTGACGGATATTCTCTTATTTATAATCGGAATGCCGTATTCCTTTTCAATGTCTTCGCCCGTTTTAACAAGATTTTCGGCTTTGCGGCAAATTTTATCGTAAATTCTGTCGCAGGACTTGTCAATATCGCTGTCCGCGCAGTCAAGAAGTGAAATTCCCATAGTAATTGTGCGAATATCGAGATTTTCTTCCTGTATCATATTTATGGTTTCAAGTATATCTCTTGTATTTATCATAAGTAATCGCCGTGTGATACACAGTTCGCGCAGGGAATTGCCGATTTCTCCGGCGAAATGTATCTCTCCTTCCTCATAGTTTTATGCCGCGCATTTTTAAATTTCAATAAGGGATTTGCCCCGTCATTAAACGCGGCAAGGCGGGGGACACCTTTCCTAAGTTATATTCTGTGCATAGAGTTAAAAATATCTTCGTGCATAACGTGAACGACAAGTGAATGCTCCTCGCCCATTTTCTTTGTCCTTTCGGAAAATTCGGTAAATGGAATAGTTGCGTTATCAATATCTATAAGCATAATCATACAGAACATATCCTGAAGGATTGACTGAGTAACCTCAACTACGTTTACACCGTATTCAGCGCATATACCTGAAATTTGCGCTAAAATGCCGACTTTGTCTTTTCCGATAACGGTAATAATACCTCTCATTTTAGATTTACCTCCGAACAAATTTATAGCATTGCGTTTTTAGCTTAAATAGTTTAACATATTTTTCTGAAAAAGTGAATAGTTAATCATAATCAAATTTTAAAATATATTACAATAAAGGGCCCGCGCTATAAAAAATCGGCTTGTTTTTTAACTATTTCAGTTGAATTTACATAATAACTGTAATATAATAAACTTGAAAAAAATGGATATAAAAACAGAGGAAGTATTCAATGTATAGTCATATCGTAGATTTTCATGTTCATACAGATAATTCTGACGGCAATCACTCTGCTACTTTTATGTGTGAAAGGGCCGATTTTAATAATTTGCGCGCTATTGCTTTTACCGACCACTGCGAGGTAGACCGCTGTATTATAGACTCAGCGCACGAACGGGCGGTTTTTCAGACGTTTTTTGAAATTGAAAAAGCAAAATCCGCTTTTTTTGGCAGATTTCTCATTCTTAACGGAATTGAACTCGGCCAGCCGTCTTATGCTCCCAAAATTGCCGAGCGCATTTTAAATTCACAGAAATTTGACGTTGTACTCGGCTCAATTCACAATCTGCGCAACGGCTATGACCCTTATTTTGCCGATTCCTTTACCGAAAAGGGCGTAGATGATTTTTTAAAAGAGTATTATTATGAAATGATACAAATGTGCAAGTGGGGCAACTTTGATGTTCTGGCGCATTTAACGTATCCGTTGAGATATTTCTTTGCAAAATCAGGTATTTCGGTTGACTTAAATATATATAAGTCCTATGTTGACGAGATATTAAAGCTTATTGCAAAAAACGGTATAGCTCTTGAAATAAACACGGCAGGTCTTAGGCAAAAGCTAAAAAAGCTCCAGCCCGAAATCGACGTTGTAAAGCGTTTTAAAGAGCTTGGCGGAAAATTTATATCGGTAGGCTCCGATGCGCACTATGCCGCCGATTTGGCGAAAAATATTCCCGAGGCATTTAAATGCGCCTTTGAGGCCGGATTCAGCAGCATAACGCTTTTTCAAAATCGTACACCGATACAGCTGAGCATTGCGGAGGAAATTTAATTATGAAAGTCAGAGCGGCAGCAAAATTAAATTTAATGCTGGATATGTTAAAAAAACTTGATAACGGTTACCACAGCCTTTTTATGGTAATGCAGTCCGTAGATCTTTATGATACTGTTGACGTTCAGCGAAACGGGCTCGGCAGAATTCTTATTGAATCTGACTCCGCGAAAATGCCTAAGGATTCATCAAATATTGCCTATAAGTGCGCTGAAAAGTTTTTTGAGGATATGGAAATAAGCCAATGCGGAATAACGATACGAATAGGGAAAAATATTCCGATGGCCTCAGGAATGGCGGGCGGCAGCGCCGACGGCGCGGCAGTTCTTTACTGCCTTAACAAAATATACGGCACAGGTCTTTCGCACGCGCAGCTTTGCGAGATAGGCGGTAAAGTAGGCGCGGACATTCCGTTCAGCCTAACGGGCGGAACGGCGGTAGTGCTGAACACGGGCGATATAATAGCCCCTGTTAATCCGCTGCCCGACTGCGAAATTGTTATTGTAAAGCCCAATCAGGATGTTTCCACAAAAGAGGCTTATTCAATGCTCGACTCACTTCAAAGGCTGCGCCATCTTGACAGAGTGGGTATGCTTGAGGCGCTGTCAAAAAACGATTTTAACGCTATTTGCTCAAAATGCGGAAATGTTTTTGAACAGGCGGTGGAAGTATCCGAACGCCCGTACATAAAAAGCATTATGCGTAAATGCGGAGCGGACGCCTGCCTTATGAGCGGAAGCGGTCCCACTGTTTTCGGTCTTTTCTCCGATAAAGAAAATGCCGATCGTTGTTTTAACGAGCTTAACAAATATTACGAAAATGTTTTTAAATGCTCTGCTGTAAGCAAAGGTATTACTGAATTTTAATTTGAGGTTATTCAATGGTTTTTGCAAGTTTAAATTTTTTGTGCGTTTTCTTTCCGCTCTGTATGTTAGCATATTTTTATGCAAAAAATATTAAGCAAAAAAATGCCGTCCTGCTCGTTTTTTCGCTTGTGTTTTACGCCTGGGGCGAGCCTGTTTACATCTTTCTGCTTTTGCTTATGTCGTTTTGCGACTGGTTGTTTGCAATTTTGATTGAGCGACACAGAGATTTTAAAAAACTTTTTCTTTTTATTGCGTGTGCGGTAAATTTGGGAATTATAGGCATCTTCAAATACGGCAGCTTTACTTTGCTTAATTTTCAAAGTTTGTTCGGCATTCCTCGGCAGATACCGAACATTATTTTGCCGATTGGCATTTCCTTTTACACTTTTCAGCTTTTGTCTTATGTTATTGACGTTTACAGAGGAGATGTTAAGGCGCAGAAAAATTACGGAATAGTTTTGCTTTATGCGTCTCTGTTTCACCAGTGCATAGCCGGGCCCATTGTCAGGTACAAAGATGTTGAGCTTCAGCTTCTTTCAAGAAGACCTACGGTCATTTCAATTAACGAGGGCATTAACCGATTTTGCGTGGGGCTGGCAAAAAAAGCGGTCGTAGCCAATATGTGCGGCAAGCTTTTTGAGCTTTTTGTCGTATCCGACTCGCTTATAAACACAGATGAGGCGATAGAAGTTATTTCTCATAAATCGGCTCTTTCTCTTTGGCTCGGAATATTTATGTTTTCAATGCAGATTTACCTTGACTTTTCGGCGTATTCGGATATGGCGATAGGAATGGGCAAAATGATTGGCCTTGAATATAAGGAAAATTTTGATTACCCGTATCTTTCGCGTTCCGTTTCCGAATTTTGGAGAAGATGGCATATCTCTCTGGGAACATTTTTCAGGGATTACGTCTATTTTCCGCTCGGCGGAAGCAGAAGGGGAAAAGGCCGCACAATATTTAATCTTTTTGTTGTTTGGGCGCTTACGGGTCTTTGGCACGGGGCCTCTTGGAATTATGTTTTCTGGGGCTTGTATTTCTTTGTCTTTATAGCTCTCGAAAAAATGTTTTTCGGAAAAACGCTCGGAAAGATTCCCATAATATCAAATATTTATTTGCTGATTGTAGTTTACTTCGGCTGGGTGCTTTTTAAATTTGAAAATATGTCTGTTATGTCTGCTGTTCTTAGAGGTATGTTCTGCCTCAATAAAAATTCAGCGTCCGACTTTGAAACAATTACGCTTTTAAAGGGTAATCTTATTTTCATTATAATAGCTGTAATTGCATGTACTCCGTTAGTATCATTTATTTCAAGAAAAATTAAGTTTTCAAAAATCAATAAGAAAAATTTCTCTTTGATATACGGCGCATCTTCTGTTGTACTGCCGCCTGTGCTTATTGTTCTTTCGCTTATCAACATTGTCGGCAGCAGTTATAATCCGTTTTTGTATTTTCAGTTTTAATCGGAGGGAAATATGGAAAGAAATAAAGGAAAACGCAGCAATAAGGGAAAAATTGTTATCTATCAATGCTGTTCGTTTGCTCTGACAATAGCGATAATTTCAATTATCGGTTTGATTATACCGTTAAGGCCAAAAGAATCTGTATCCGAAAAGCGAAAGCTTGCGGAATTTCCTAAGCTGACCTATGAATCTCTCAAATCCGGCGATTTTTTCGACGGGTTTAACGATTGGTATTCGGACAGCTACCCCGGAAGAGAGAAAATTGTCGCCATTAACTCTAAAATCAAGAGCTATTACGGTATAAAATCCGCAATCAACATTCACGGCGACGTACAAAAAGGCGATGATATTCCCGATAAATATGACCCGAACGCGGACGCGGATATAACCGAGAGCGCCGTTTCCGAGGAAAATTACGACGAAATAAGCGCGAACGGAGATTCGCAGAGCATAGGAGCCGTTTTTGTTGTAGGCAACCGAGCGTTTGAATATTATAATTTCAGCCGCCCGCAGGCAAATAAATATATCTCTTCAATGAATACGCTTGCGGAAAAGCTTTCTGGCAAAGCCAAGGTTTACGATATGATTGTTCCGACAAGTATCGGAATAACGCTCCCGGACGCCTATATGGGGCATATAAACAGCTCTGACCAAAGCAAAGCTATCGACTATATCAACAGCGGTTTAGAAAGCGGGATTATAAAAGTGCCGATTTTTAAAACGCTTATGCAGCACAGGAGCGAGTATATCTATTTTAATACAGACCACCATTGGACTCAGCTCGGGGCATACTACGCATATTGTGAATTTGCAAATGCCGCGGGTATTACCGCTCAGCCTCTTGATAAATATGAAAAAGTAACATTTGAAGGTTTCAGAGGAACTTTCTATAACGATACGGGCAAAATTCCCGAGCTTAAATCTAACCCCGATACAATTTACGCTTACAAGCCAAATTCTTCGGCAACGATGTTTTACACCGATTCTAAGGGGAATAAAATTTCGTGGCCTATTATCAACGACGTTTCAAAATACCCCGAATCCGTCAAATACAGCTGCTTTATAGCAGGGGATAATCCTTATACCGAAATTCATAATCCGCAGATAACGGACGGTTCGTCAATAATGGTCGTAAAGGAATCGTTCGCCAACTCGCTTGTACCTTTCCTCGTTGAAAATTACGAAAATATTTATATTATTGACTACCGCCACTATTCAGGCAGCGTTTCAAAGGTCGTTCTTGAAAAAAATATTGATACCGTTCTATATATCAACAATGTTTCCGCTATAAGAAACGAAAAGCTAATGAAAGAGCTTCAGGCAACCTTGTAATTTTATTCACGGACAGGGCGTTTTAAAGCGCCCTGTCTTTGTAATATTTTCCTTTCACTGCTCATATATTCTACTGACCGAGCAAGGGAGGAAGATTATGTATGATAGATACGTCAAGGGAAAGAGCAATTGTGTTAGGAGAATATATAGTAGAAAACAGGGCTACCGTGCGTTCTACGGCAAGACAGTTCGGCGTAAGTAAAAGCACAGTACATACGGACGTTTCATCGCGGCTTAAAAGATATGATCCCGTTTTATACAGGCAGGTAAGGGAAATACTTGAAATCAATAAATCCGAACGGCATATCAGGGGCGGGCTCGCAACTAAAGAAAAATACCTTAAGGCGGCAAAATAGCCGTCTTATTTTTTTACCGTAATCTTCAAATAAAATGAGCCGAATTTTGTAATATGCACTTGAAATCTCATATTATTCGTGTATAATATATTAGTAAAATTATGGGTAAACACTTTGAAAGGTGGAAAAACAGTGGCAGAAGACAAAAATTTCTTTATTGAACTGGAGCACGAAATTTTACAGCTCTGGGAAGAAGAGAAGTATTACGACAAGCTTGTTGCAAAAAACAAAGGGAACAAAATGTTCCGTTTCCTTGACGGCCCTATTACGGCGAACAATCCCATGGGCGTTCACCACGCCTGGGGCAGAAGTATAAAGGATATTTTTATTCGATATAAGTCTATGAGAGGCTATGACTGCCGCAGGCAGAACGGCTTTGACTCACAGGGCCTTTGGGTTGAAGTTGAGGTTGAAAAGCAACTCGGCTTTAAAACTAAAAAAGACATCGAAAATTACGGAATGGACAAGTTTACACGCCAGTGCGTTGACCGTGTAAAGCATTTTTCGGGTATAATTACAGAGCAGTCAAAAAGGCTCGGTCAGTGGATGGATTGGGATAATTCCTATTACACAAATACAGACCTTAATATTCAAGGAATTTGGCATTTTTTAAAGGTTTGCGACGACAACGGCTGGATTAAGCGCGAATATAAGCCTATGCCGTGGTGCCCTCGCTGCGGAACATCGCTTTCAGAGCACGAAATGACCGGCTCTTATAAGCTTATGACCCATAATTCAGTATTTTTTAAACTTCCTTTAGAAGAGATTGACTCAAAAATCCTTGTTTGGACAACGACTCCTTGGACTCTTTCTTCTAACGTCGCTTTGGCGGTAAATCCCGATATTGACTACGTTGAGGTTAAAATTAAGAGCGACAAAAAGACTTTAATTCTTGCCAAAAATGCTATCAAGTACCTTGGCGATGACAAATCTGAGGTTATACGCGCATTTAAAGGCGAAGAACTTGTAGGGCTGCATTATGACACTTGTTTCCCCGATATTCCCGCACAGCAGGGTATTGAGCATAAGGTTGTCGCTTGGGAGGATGTTGCGGCTGACGAAGGTACAGGCGTTGTTCACATTGCCCCCGGATGCGGCGTTGAGGACTTTGAACTCGGCGAGCGCTTGGGTCTTCCTAAGGTTATGCCTATTGACGATATGGGCATTTACCTTGACGGATTCGGCTGGATGACGGGCAAAGACAGCCATACGGTTGCCGATGAAGTGTTTGAGCATTTAAAGGCAGACGATAAGCTTTATAAGGTTGAGCCGCATGAGCACAGCTACCCGGTTTGCTGGCGCTGTAAATCAGAGGTTGTATTCAGGCTTGTTCCCGCGTGGTATATCTGCACCGAAGAGTTAAAACCCCGTCTTATCAAAAACGCAAATTCAGTTAAATGGGAGCCTGCCTCAAACGGCAAACGAATGATTGACTGGCTCAATAATATGGGCGACTGGAATATTTCCCGTAAGCGTTATTACGGATTGCCGCTGCCGTTCTATCCTTGCGAATGCGGTAAGGTAACGGTTATAGGCTCTAAAGCCGAGCTTCGCGAAAAGGCAGTTGACCCTGCATTGGTTGACTCGCTTCCCGAGCTTCACAGACCTTGGATAGATGAAATTAAAATTAAATGTCCGCACTGCGGAAAAGAGGTTTCACGCGTTTCCGAGATAGGCGATGTTTGGCTTGACGCAGGTATTGTTCCGTATTCCACCTTCGGTTATTTTACCGACAGAAAAGAGTGGGAAAAGAATTTCCCTGCCGAATGGGTTACCGAAATGCACGAGCAAGTTAGGCTTTGGTTCTATTCAATGCTGTTTATGAGTACTGTTCTTGAGGACAGAGCGCCTTATGAGCGCGTTCTTACAAACAGCGCAGTTGTAGCTGAGGACGGCTCAAAATTCTCAAAAACCGGTTTTATGATTAAATTTGACGAGGCCGCCGAAAAGATAGGCGCGGATACTGTCCGCTATCTTTATGCAGGCGCGCCGAATACAAACGATGTGCGATTCGGGTTTAACCTCGGCGATGAGGCAAGAAGAAAATTGCTCTCATTCTGGAACATTTATACTTTCTTTGATACCTACGCTCAGATTGATAAGCCTGTGTTTACGGATTATAAACCGAATAAGGAAAATATGACCGTAACGGATAAATGGCTTATCGTAAGAGCAAACGAATTTATAAAAAAAGCTCAATCTTATATGGACGATTACAAGGTTTATCTCCTTATTAAAGATTTTGAGGTTTTTGTTGACGATATTTCAAATTGGTACATCAGAACCAATCGCCGCCGTTTCTGGAAGACGGAGAACGGTCAGGACAAAATGCTCGCTTATTGGACTTTGTTTACCGCTCTCAAAATTTGCGTTCAGATAATGGCTCCCGTAATTCCGTTTATGACAGAGTATATTTGGCAAAAGCTCATTAGAGTATGCGAGCCTCAATGCGCCGAGTCCGTTCATTTGAGCGATTGGCCTGCTGTTATTGAAGGATTTGAAGACAACGGAATTATTGAAGAAACGGCTCTTGCCAGAGATGTAATTGCTGTTGCAATGCGCCTTCGCAACGAACAGCAAATTAAAGTCCGTCAGCCGCTCAATAAACTTTTTATTTGCTGTGAGAAAAATCAAGCTGATAAAATCAAAACTTTTGAGAAAAATATTCTTGATGAGCTTAATATCAAAAATATTGAGTATATCGACGATGCGAATCTTCTTGAAGATAAATACTGCGCGGTCAATTTTAAAGTTGCGGGAGCAGTTTTAAAGCAGAATGTAAATAAAATGAAACAAACGCTTGAAAATCTTTCAAACGATGAAATGAAAGCTGTTACCGAGGAAGTTTTGGCGGGCGGCAAGGTCGCAGTTCCAGGTTTTGACGAAAAATTTGACTCTTCCATTTTTACCGTTAATTCAAAGACAAAATCGGGTATTGTTTCGGCAGAATTCGGGGCGGATTCCGTTCTCGCCCTTGACGTTGTGCTCACAGATGAACTCCTTAAAGACGGCGCTGTACGCGATATTATACGTCAGTGCCAGCTTTTGCGCAAAGAGGCGGGCTATCAGGTTGAGCAACACATAGCGGCATCTATAAATACCGACGCCGAATTTTTGCTCGCGGCATTGAACGAAAAGAAGGATTACATTGCGGCAGAACTTCTTGCGGATTCGCTCACTGTCGGCGACGACATCTCGGCAGACCTTTCAAAAACAGTTTCCGTTAACGGGAACAACGTTAAAATTTCAGTATCAAAAGGAGAGTAAAGATTATGTTTCAGGTTACAAAAGATATGAACATCGGAGAAATTCTTGACAATGCAAGGGAAACGGCGCCGTTTTTCCTTGAAATGGGAATGCACTGTCTCGGCTGTCCGTCTTCAAGAGGCGAAACCCTTGAGCAGGCTTGCTTTGTTCACGGAGTAGACGCCGATGAGCTTATTGAGAAAATCAATAAGTTTTTGGCGGAAAAATCCGAGTAAAAGAAATTCCCCCTTGAAATACAGGGGGATTTATTTTAGGAGTAAAAATGTTATTGGATTCAAGACTCTCAGCGGTTGCCGATTTTGTAAGAGACGGCTCTCGGTTTGCCGATGTCGGCACAGACCACGCTTATTTGCCCGTGTACCTTTTACTGAACGGTAAAATTGAATATGCCGTTTGCTCCGATTTGCGCAAAGGTCCGTTAAAGAACGCCGAGGAAACCGTAAAAAAATACGGCCTTGAAAGTAAAGTGGATTTGCGCCTTTCCGACGGGCTAAACGGGTACCGTGGCGGCGAAGTTAACGAAATAGCCGTTGCAGGTATGGGCGGGCTTTTAATATCGCGCTTTATTGAGAGTACCCCTTGGCTTAAAAATCAAGATATACACCTTATTTTACAGCCAATGACGCACGCAGAAAATTTGCGTAAAACTCTTTACCTAAACGGTTTTTTTATTGAAAAGGAGGCCGCTGTCAAAGAAAACGGCAAACTTTACATAATTATAAGCGCTTATTTTAACGGCGTTACCCAAAATGTTACAACCGCGGACTGTGTAATAGGCGAAATCCGTAAAAATTCCGACGCTCTGTCAAGAGAATATCTTGAATCTCTCCTAAAAAAATATACCGTTAAATGCGAAATGCTGAAAAACGCGAAAAAAGATTTTATTGAAACGGAATCCATAGTTAAGGAGATTGAAAAATGCCTAAAGCAATAGATATTTTAAATTATATTGACTCCTTTGCGCCGTATTCAACAGCTTGCGAATGGGACAACACCGGCTTTTCCGAGGGAAATATCAATTCTGAGGTCAAAAAAATAGTTTTTGCTCTTGACATAACCTCAAAGGTAATTGACTTTGCCGAAAGCGAAAACGCCGATTTAATCGTGACGCATCATCCTTTGATTTTCAGACCGGTTAAATCTGTTCGTTCGGATTCTATTCTTTATAAGGCAGTAAAATCCGGAATTGCGCATATAAGCGTCCATACGAATTTTGATATTGCAAAATGCGGAGTAAACGACGCTCTTTGCGCTAAACTTAATCTGAAAATTGTTGACTCGGTAAAAACATATGACGGCGCGGTTATATATAAATGTACCGTTAAAAATGAATGCTCCTTAGCTGAGTTTGCGAATTACGTAAAGGAAAAGTTGGGCGGAGCGGTCAGGTACAGCGATATAGACAAAAAAATTTCCGTTGTCGCTGTGTGCGCCGGCGCGGGAGCAGATTATTTAACAGAGGCTAAGAATATAATGGCAGATGCGCTTTTAACAGGCGACGGCGGCCATCACAGCTTTCTCGACGCAAACGAAATGGGTATTGCGCTTGTGTGCGCCGGGCATTTTGAAACCGAAAATCCTTCGGTAGATATTATGATGAAAAAAATCGGTGAAAAATTTGCGGTAGAATGTATTAAAGCGCCGCAGACTTCTCCGATAAAAACGGTTTAAATTTATGGGATTAGACGGATTAACTTTAAAATTTATAAAAAACGAGCTTACGGACTATATAATCGGTTCAAAGGTAGAAAAGGTGCATCAACCCTCAAAACAGGAATTGGTGTTTCTTTTGCGCACCCGAAACGGCGCGTACAGACTTTATTTCTCTGCTGACGGCCAAAGCCCTCGCGTTCACCTCACAAGCTATAATTTTGAAAATCCGAAACAGCCCCCGATGTTTTGTATGATGATGAGGAAACGTCTTGTCGGCGCAAATCTCGTTTCGGTAGATCAAATTGAAAATGACAGAATTTTGATATTTACCTTTGACGGCACAACCGAAATAGGCGACAAAACAAAATACTATCTCGTCTGTGAAATTATGGCGCAGAAAAGCAACGTTATTCTGCTTGATGAAAATAAGAAAATTTTAGACGCGATTAAACGTGTCGATGAAAGCAAGTCCTCCGTGCGTGAGGTTTTGCCCGGTCTTAATTATGAGTTTCCGCCTATGATACCGAAACATAATTTGTTTAAGGATAACGCTCAAACAATAACCGACAGTATCTTCTCGCATAGCTCAAAAATGCTTTCTAAAGCGGTAATTGACACTATCGGCGGAATTTCGCCGTTAATCGGCAGAGAAGTCGCTTACAGAGCCGTCTTTGCCGATAAGCAGATTTCTCTTCTTTCCGAAATTGAAAAGGAAAGAGTTATGAACGAGGTGCAAAATCTGATTGAATCCGCCGAAAATCCGACGCCTTACAGGGTATCGGTTCCCGATAACGAGTTTTTCGATTTTTCTTTTTTAAATATTCGTCAGTACGGTTCGGATGCAAAATGTATTGAATACTGCTCTTTTTGCGAGCTTATTGATGATTTTTACTATGAAAAGGACAAAAATTTAAGGATAAAGCGAAAAGCGGGGGATTTATATAAGCTTTTGAGCAACGCGACTGAGCGAACCGCGCGTAAAATAAATAATAGGCGTTTGGAGCTTGAAAAAAGCGAAAAAAGAGAGGAAATCCGCGTTTTTGCCGAGCTCCTTACTGCAAATCAATATAGATTTTCTCAAAAACAGTCCTCTTACGAGGTTGAAAATTATTATGATAACAATAAATTGATTGTCGTTCCTGCCGACCCTTCGCTTACCTGCCGTCAGAATGCGCAGAAATATTTTAAGGAATATAAAAAAGCCTCAAATGCCGAAAAAATGCTTCATTCGCTGATTGAGGACGGCGAGCAGGAGCTTTTGTACCTTGATTCCGTTTTTGACAATTTAAGCCGCGCCGAAACCGAAAATGAGATAGCGCAAATAAGGCAGGAGCTCCAGAACGGCGGTTATCTTAAACCTCAAAAAAACTCGCGTCAAAAAAGAGAAAAGGCGTTGCCGCCGCTTGAATTTGTATCGACAGACGGGTTTAGAATATTAGTCGGCAGAAACAATGTTCAAAACGATATTTTGACATTAAAAACGGCAAAAAATTACGATATGTGGCTCCATGTAAGCAAGCAGTCGGGGTCGCACGTCATAATTTGCAGCGATAACAGGGGAATTTCGGAAAAAGCGATTTATGAGGCGTCAATAATTGCGGCATATCACAGTAAATCAGCTGAATCGTCATCGGTAGCCGTTGATTATACGCTTGTAAAAAATGTCAAAAAGCCTGCCGGCGCAAAGCCCGGAAAGGTAATTTATGACTCATACAGCACGGTCTATGTAACTCCTGAAAAAGAAATTGTTGACAGCCTGAAACCGTCGTAATATTAACACTTAAAAAGATAAAAGCCGCACATATACGCGGCTTTTACTTTTTTAAATTTTTAGTTTTCGTTTACAGCGAGCATTTCATTCTCACGGAATAAAAGCGACAAGCACCAAATACCTGCCAACGCAACGAGCGTATATATAATTCTGCTTAAAATTGCGCCCTGTCCGCCGAAAATCCAAGCTACTATATCAAATTGAAAAAGACCGATAGAGCCCCAGTTAAGCGCACCGATTACAACAAGTATTAAAGAAATTCTGTCAAGCATTCATCTCACTCCTTTTTCGCATTTTGTCTTGCAAAATTATTATGAGATTTTAACTTTTTTTTATTCAAAATTTATATTGGAAATTTATAAATTTTCTGCGAGTTTTTTAATTTCGTCAGCCTTGTCGGTGTGCTCCCAAACAACGTCGATGTCGGTTCTGCCGACGTGGCCGTAAGCGGCGAGCTGTTTGTAAATCGGATTTCTTAATTTAAGATATTCTATAATCGCGGCCGGACGGAGATCAAATACCCGGTCAACAATATCCGCTAAAGATTCATCTTTGATTTTGCCTGTGCCGAATGTGTCAACCATAACCGAAACGGGATTTGCCACGCCTATTGCGTAAGCCAACTGAATTTCGCATTTCTTTGCAAGGCCGCTGGCGACAATGTTTTTTGCGACATATCTTGCCGCATAGGCCGCCGAGCGGTCAACCTTTGTCGGGTCCTTGCCCGAAAAAGCTCCGCCGCCGTGGCGTGAATAACCGCCGTATGTATCGACAATGATTTTTCTGCCTGTAAGGCCCGAGTCGCCTGCGGGCCCGCCGACTACAAACCTGCCTGTCGGGTTAATATATATTTTTGTGTTTTCGTCAATAAGCTCTTTTGGAATAACGGGAAGAATAACATTCTCTTTAATATCCTTACGGATTTGAGAAAGTGAAACGTCCGCGCTGTGCTGTGAAGAAATAACAACTGCGTCTATTCTTACGGGGTTTCTGTTTTCGTCGTATTCAACAGTAACCTGCGTTTTTCCGTCGGGGCGAAGATACGGGAGAGTGCCGTCCTTTCTGACTTTTGTAAGCTGAACGGCGAGCTTATTTGCCATTGATATTGGCAACGGCATAAGCTCGGGCGTTTCGTCGCAGGCAAAGCCGAACATCATACCTTGGTCGCCTGCGCCGTAAAGGTCGTAGGCGTCGGTTGCGCCTTCTTTAATTTCAAGTGAATTGTCTACGCCGAGGGCTATATCGGGTGACTGTTTGTCAAGCGCAACCAAAACCGCGCAGGTATTTCCGTCAAAGCCCTTATCGCCTGAATCGTATCCGATTTCGCATACGGTATTTCTTACGATTTCGGAAATATTAACGTTTGCTTTTGAGGTTATTTCACCCATAACAAGCACCTGCCCGGTTGTGCAGGTAGTCTCGCACGCGACTCTTGACATTTTATCCTGCGCTATCATAGCGTCCAGAATAGCGTCGGAAATTTTGTCGCAAATTTTATCCGGATGTCCCTCTGTAACAGATTCGGAAGTAAAAAGAAATTTTGCCATTTTAAAAATCCTCCTAAAAACAGGCGCCCTTTTGTAAGGACGCCTTAAAGTCCTTATCTTTCGGAATAACCGCAGGAATTAGCACCTTGCAAACGCAGGTTGCCGTGGCGTCAACGGGCCAGTCCCTCGACCACTCTTAATAAGGTATATTTAATTTACAATTTATTTTAACATAAAAACGACCGATGTCAACAGTATTCTCGGTAAATTTAAGTAAGAGCTTGCCCAGTCATTACAATTTACCTTTAAGAATAGGTGAAATATGCTTATATATTAAGAAGGTAAAGACGGCGACTAACGCGAATTTGCAGAATGTAAAGGGGAGATTGAAAATGAGAATTGCCTGCTGAAGATTTTTAACCGAGGGTAAAATTGCACGGTAAGCCGAAAGAATTACATCTTCCGGCATAAGAATTTTTGCATATATCGGGTAAACTATATAATAATTTGAGAAAAAGCATACCACCGTGCTGATAATTGCCCCGACTGCCGCCCCAAGAACGGCATTTTTTCTTGATTTATTACGTTTATATATAATACCTGCCGGCACAACAAACAGAACGCCTAAAATGAAATTTGAGAGCTCGCCCACGCCCATAGTCTGCGATTTCAGCAATAAATTTAATACATTTTTTATAAGACAAACTACAATTCCGCTTATAGGGCCGTATCCGAACGACGCTATTAGAGCGGGCAATTCGGATAAGTCGAATTTAATAAAAAACGGCATAATAGGCAAGCTGATTTCAATAAACATAAGTGCGTATGAAAGCGCTGAGAGCATAGCCGTTCCCGTTATTACGCGGGCGTTGATTTTACTTTTTGACGCGATGTTGTTTTTCATAGTTTAAACCCCTTTCTACAAAAAGAAAAGCCCTGCGTAAATGCAGGGCCGTTACGACTATTGAAATACTGCCGTATCTTCTTACATCCGGACTATACCGTCGGTACGGGAATCACACCCGTTCAGCCGAAGCTCGTGGACTTTAACCACCGGTGGAGAATTGCACTCCGCCCTGAAGATAAACTTTATTTGCAATTTGATTATATACGGTTTAATTTAATTTGTCAATACTCATATTTTTATTTTTTACAAGCAAAACGGCGATAATCATTATAATCGGGAAAACGGAGCCGAAACCGATTCCGCCCTTTAAGTTACCGTCAAAAAATTGAATCGCAGTAAAAGACACTATCCACGGCCCGAGAGTACAGCCAACGTCGCCCATAAGGGCTAAAAGCGCAAACATACTGTTTCCTCCGTCGGGAAATTCTTTCGCGGCAAGGCTGAAAGTTCCCGGCCACATTATACTTATGCACATTCCCGTAAAAGCGCAGAAAATGAGCGAAATGTATTGATTGCCCGATACGGAAACCGCGATATAGCTTGCGGCGCAAAGTAAAGCCGAAACAGCTAAGGATGTTTTAATTTTCAGCTTTTCACCGAATATTCCAAAAAGAACACGCCCAAGTCCCATAAGCACCGCAAACATACACGGCCCGAGAATATCGCCGACCTGTTTTGTAACGTGAAGAGCAGTTTCGGCAAAGTAAGACGCCCATTGCGACATTCCCAATTCCGAAGCGCCCGCGCAAAGCATTAAAATAAGCATTATAACAAAAGTTCTTTTAAAAAACAGACGGCCTAAAGGAGTTTGTTTTTCCGCCGCCAAATTTTCAGGCATTCTGCATTTTAAAAATGAAATTGTGTTAAAAAGAGGGAGTATCGCCCAAACAAGCGGAATCCAGTGCCAATTATCTTTTCCGAGAATCTTTACGAGGATTGTCGTGGCAAGAACTACAAATACCTGCCCCCAACAGTAAAACGAATGCAGAAAAGCCATTTGAGATGTCTTTTTATCACCGGGAATAGCCTCAATTATCGGGCTGATAATTACTTCCATAAGTCCGCTTCCGACAGCGTTCAAAAGTATAGCGATCAGAATTCCGGTAAATGCGTTGATTATGTTAGGGAGAACCGCGAGGCAAATAAGCCCCGCCGTCGTTATTGCCTGCGAAAGAACAGAAAGTTTTTTATATCCTATTTTGTCGGAAAATTTTACCGCAAACAAGTCAATCAGTATTTGAGAAACAAAGTTGACCGTTATAAGCAAAGACAGCCTATTAAGACCGATTCCGAATTTCTGATTGAATACTATGAAAAGCAGGGGAGGAAGATTGTTGATAATTGCCTGCACAAAGTAACCTGTGTAGCAGGAGAGTTTTGTTCTTTTATATGAAATCATTATACCTTATACCCTCGATACAATTACGTCAAAATTACCGCTCAGTGTAAATTCTCCGTAGCGCGCCGGCACAAATAAACTGTCGCCTTTTTTCACATTAAGCCCGTCTATTTCGCCGCTACCGTCGGTTATGAGGAGAGATACAAACGAGGTATCGTCGGCGTTTAAAGTAAATGAGCCGTGAGAGGTGTATTTATCGGTTGTGAATAAATCGCATTTTACAAGCGGCTGTTTTGTGAACCCGTCATATATTTCAGGAACGCCTGCGCCCTTACTTTCGGGCTTTGGCGGCACGCATTCGGTAACTTCAATCGCATTTTCAATGTGCAGGGGGCGCGGCCTGCCGTCTGCGCCGAGTCTGCCGTAGTCGTAAACTCTGTATGTTATGTTTGAATTTTGCTGAATTTCCGCAAGTAAAATGCCTTTTCCTATGGCGTGAAGTGTGCCGGCCTCTATAAAAAACAAATCGCCCTTTTTCACTTTTTCACGGTTTACATACTGAAGAAAAGTCCCGTCCTCGACAGAACGCCTGAACTCGTCTTTGGATATTTCTTTTTTGAAACCGAAAATTATCTCCGAGTCAGGTTCGCAGTCAAGAATATACCAGCACTCCGTTTTACCGAATTCGCCCTCAGTTTTCATAGCGTATTCGTCATTTGGGTGAACCTGAACGGACAAGTCGTTTTTCGCGTCAATAAGTTTAATCAGGAGAGGAAAGAAGGGAAATTTGTTCCCGTTTGTCCCTAAATATTCCGGGTGGGCTTTTATTATATCGGAAAAGGGCATACCGTCAAATTTTCCGCCTATGCAGGTGTTTTCACCGTCGTTTCTCGCCGCGAGCATCCAACCCTCGGCAAGAATTTTGTATTCGCTTTCAAAACCGAATTCATCTCTGAGTCTGTTCCCGCCCCAAATGTAATCTTTGAAAACAGGTTTAAGTCTTATTATTTCCATATCTTTCTCCGTTTGTAAAATTTGTTCTTTATTTTACCATACTTTTTATTCCATTTCAATTACAATTTTGTATTAACGACTTGCAAAATCAGGAGCTTTGTTATAAAATATTAGAAAATTTATCGGAGGTAATTATTTTGAAATACACCGAAATGAAAAAGGAAGACTTACTGTCACTAAAAAACAGTCTTCAAAATGAGTATGAGAAAATCAAAAATTTAAAGTTATCGCTCGATATGTCGAGAGGCAAGCCCGGACGTGAACAGCTTGACCTTTCTTATGATGTGTTAAAGGTATTTAACGGCGGTGAAACCTGCATTTCGGACAGCGGCATTGACTGCCGAAACTATGGCGTGCTTGACGGTATTCCAGAATGCAAACAGCTCTTTTCCGAAATTCTTGAAGTACCCCCCGAAAACATAATAATCGGCGGCTCGTCAAGCCTTAACCTTATGTTCGATTTTATTTGCCAGTGTATGGTCTCCGGCATAGGCGGTTGCGCGCCGTGGAAAGATCAGGGAAATGTAAAATTCATCTGCAATGTACCGGGGTACGACAGGCACTTCGGAATAGCCGAATATTTCGGTATTGAGATGATTTCCGTGCCTATGACGCCCAACGGACCCGATGTTGAAAAAATTAAAGAGCTTGTAAAGGATTCGTCTGTTAAAGGTATTTTCTGCGTACCTAAATACTCAAATCCCGACGGCGTTACATATTCCGATGATACGGTTGAATCTCTTGCCGCCTTAAAGCCTGCCGCAAAGGATTTCAGAGTTATATGGGACAACGCGTACTGCGTACATGACCTTACCGATACTCCCGACAGACTTATGAACATTTTTGAGGCGTGCAAAAAATACGGCTCAGAAGATTATTTTGTTGAATTTACTTCCACATCAAAAATTTCATTCCCCGGCGCCGGAATTTCCGCTATTGCCGCTTCAAATAACAATATAGCGGATATAAAAAAGAGAATGAGTTCACAGACAATAGGATTTGATAAGCTGAATCAGCTCCGCCATGTGCGGTATTACAAGAACGCGGACGGGATTAGAGCCCATATGAAAAAGCATGCCGCTATAATCGCGCCGAAGTTCAGAATTGTTCTTGATGCCTTGGAATCTGAAATTGCTCCTTTGGGAATAGGCGAGTGGATTAAACCGAACGGCGGTTACTTCATAAGCTATAACACCGCTGTCGGCAGTGCAAAGAGAATAGGCGAGCTTTGCAAAGACGCGGGTCTTGTTTTAACTACCGTCGGCGCAACGTATCCTTACGGAATTGACCCGCAGGACCGCAATATCCGTATCGCTCCGACGTTCCCGTCAGATGATGACCTTAAAAAGGCAGTTGAAATTTTCTGTTTATGTGCTAAAATATCAGCAGTGGAATCTTTACTTTAATATTAAGAGGTAAATATGAATACTGCCGCGAACAAAAACGACAATACAATAAAGGTGTCTGCTGTAATCGTAGCGGCAGGCTCTTCTTCACGTATGCGCGGCATTGATAAACAGCTTTTGGATATTGGCGGAATGCCTTGTATCGCAAGGGCTGTTTCCGCTTTTGAGCAATCCGAATCAATTAACGAAATTGTCATAGTAACGCGTGAGGATTTAATATGCAAGGTAAATGAATTTGTCTTGCAATACGGATTTAAAAAGGTAAAAGCTGTTGTAAAGGGCGCGGATTCAAGGCAAAAAAGTGTGTTTAACGGCATTTCCGCCTCCTCAAATGACTGCAAATATATTGCCGTTCACGACGGCGCCCGTCCGTTTGTCACTCAAGATGTAATTAAGCATACGGTTGAAACAGCCGTTAAATTCGGAGCGTCGTCGGCGGCGCTGACGGCAAAGGATACGGTGAAAATTGCAGATGAAGACGGTAAAATAATAAAAACAGTTGACCGTAACGCCGTCCGTCTTATGCAGACTCCGCAGGTTTTTGCGAAAGATACATATATTAAGGCAATGCAAACCGTCCCCGGAAGTGAAAAATTTACCGATGACTGTATGCTTATGGAAAAATTCGGTAAACCCGTTTTTGCGGTTCAGGGAAGTCCTTTCAATATCAAAATAACAACGCCTGAGGATATAATCTTTGCCGACGCAATTTTAAGGAGTGGAGAAATTGTTTAGAATAGGTCACGGATACGATGTTCACAAGCTTGTAAACGGCAGAAAACTGATTTTAGGCGGAGTTCTTATACCAAACGGCAATTTAGGCCTTTTGGGTCATTCCGACGCCGACGTATTACTTCACGCAATTTCGGACAGTCTCCTTGGAGCGGCGGCTCTCGGAGACATCGGAAAGCACTTCCCGGACAGCGACGACAGGTATAAAAACGCCGACAGCTTAGAATTGCTGAAAAAAGTAAATTTACTTCTCAAAAACGAGGGATATTCTGTTGTGAATATAGACGCCACCGTTCTTGCTCAAGAGCCGAAAATTGCTCCGTACATTTTAAATATGCGTGAAAATATTGCAAATGCGCTGGAAATCCCCGTCGGGTTTGTAAGCGTAAAAGCCACCACTGAAGAGGGCTTGGGCTTTACAGGTCAAAAAGAGGGAATAGCGGCTCACTCGGTAGCGCTTATTGAAAAATAAATATCAAAATTCACCTTGCCGCATAAGATGTGACAGGGTGGTTTTTTAATGGACAAAGTAATTTTTAAGTTTAATTCAATAACCTACGCAATAAAGGCTAAAAATACGGCCGAAAGATTGGGCTCTAAGACGAGAATGCTGAAAAATCCGAATCCCAAAAAAGGCGAAGGATGCGGATACAGCTTAACTGTATTCGGAAATACGGATAAGGTTAAAGATGCCTTTGACGCGGGTAAAATAAAATATACGGGATATGAAATTCCGAAATGATATACTTTGATAACGGCGCTACGTCATTTCCAAAGCCTTTTTCGGTAGTGAATGCTGTTAATTTGTCTTTCTGCGAATTTTGCGCAAATCCCGGCAGAGGCGGTTACAAATCCGCTATGAAATCCGCCGAAATGATATATAACGCAAGGGAAAGCGCGGCTCGGCTTTTCAACGCAGACGCTGAAAACGTGATATTCACCCCGGGCTGTACGTTTTCTCTAAATACTGCCATTAAAGGACTTTGCCGCCCCGGTTCTCATTTCGTTATTTCAGATTTGGAACACAATTCGGTAATAAGACCGCTTGAAAAGCTGAAAAAAATGGGTCTTTGCGAGTATTCCGTGGCGGAAATTACGCCTGATGACTCAACAACCGTAAATAATTTTGCATCTGCTTTCAGAAAAAATACAGTTGCGGTTGTCTGCACGCTGTCTTCAAATGTATTCGGAATAATGCCGCCTGTGGAAAAAATTGCGCGGGAGGCGCATAAAAACGGAATTATATTTATTCTCGACGCCGCTCAAGGCGCGGGTTATCTGCCGGTAAATATGAAAAAAGATAATACGGATATTATTTGCTGTGCCGGGCATAAAGGACTTTTCGGGCCAATGGGAACGGGGTTGCTGATAATTTCAAATAACGTTGCCCTCGGCACTCTGACGGAGGGCGGAACAGGCAGTAATTCCGAAAGCTTGAGCCAACCCGATTTTCCTCCCGACAGATTTGAGAGCGGGACGCCCAACGTCCACGGAATAGCTGGCCTTTCGGCAGGTATAAAATTTGTTCTCAATGTAAAACGCGAAAATATTTTATCGCACGAAAATAAAATAATAAATTATATTTATGATGAACTAAGCTCGCTTGGAAACGTTATTTTATACACTGATTTTTATGACGGAATACCGAAATCACCTGTATTGTCATTTAATATCAGGTCAAAGCCGAGCGAAGAAACAGCCGCGCTTTTGGCTGAAAAGGGGATATGCGTCAGGGGCGGACTTCACTGCGCTCCGTTAGCGCACAAAAAATTCGGCACAATTAAAAGCGGTACGGTTAGAATAACGCCTTCTTGGTTTACAAGCGAAGATGAAACAGAATTTTTAGTAAATTGTATAAAAAAAATTGCAAATTAAAGAAAAATATGATACAATATACTGCGAATATCTATTCAGGTATGCTTTTTTGAATTTTGATTTTGCGGTATATTGTATTTTTTATATAAAGGGTGTTAAAAATGTATTTGCTTTCTGTTTTTTCCGACATTTTAGATAATTTTAAGCAGGCAATTTATTCTTTTGACAGAGTTACGGACTTTCTTGATATATTATTGGTTGCTTTTATAATTTACAGCGCAATTAAGCTGATGCGCGAAACAAGAGCTATACAGCTTTTTAAAGGCGCAATTTTGCTTATTGTGCTTTTTGCTTTGGTATCTCTGCTTGAAATGCAGGTCAGCAAATACCTTTTAAGCTTTGTGTTCAGCGATTTGCTTGTTATTCTCGTTATAATCTTTTCTCCCGAAATCCGCCACGCCCTTGAAAGCGTCGGAAGAAGTTCTGTTTCAAAGCTGAATATATTTAATTTTGCGAATAAGGACAGCATATTTAAGAAAGAAAAAATTGAGTCGGCAATTAACGGAGTTTGCAAAGCCTGCGCCGATATGAGCGACAAAAAGATTGGCGCGCTTATAGTTTTTAAAAAGGAAACAATGCTCGGTGAAATAATTCAAACAGGTACTTTTGTGGACGCGGCCGTTTCGGCAGAGCTTATCGGAAACATATTTTTCCCGAAAGCCCCCATGCACGACGGCGCGGCAATTATTGAGGACGGCAGAGTTGTTGCCGCAGGCTGTATTTTACCTCTGACGAACAATACCGACATTTCAAGCGAACTTGGAACGCGGCACAGAGCGGCTATCGGAATGAGTGAATTCAGCGACGCGGTAATAGTTGTTGTTTCGGAGGAAACGGGCAGTATTTCAGTGGCTGAGAAAGGCGTTCTTCGCCGAGGAATATCCGACGGCGACCTTCGTGAAATACTAATGAAAAACTTTATTCACGATGACGGCGGCAGCGGCAAAAAAATCAAGAAGATTTTCAGAGGTAATAAAAATGAACACTAAGCCTATTAACATTGAAAAGCCTAAATTTTCTTTTTCGCGAATTATCAGAAATAACCGCGTGCTTATGCTCATATCGCTTTTGATTTCTTTTGGCTTGTGGGTTTGGTTTTCCGTTGAAAAAAGCCCTATTTCGCAAGCTGTAATACCTGACGTTCCGGTAACATTTGACTTAACCGGCAGTATTCCAGAGCAGTTAAATCTTCAAATTTTCGGCGACAAAGATTTTAAAGTCGACGTCACAGTATCCGGCAGAAAATATGTTTTGGCCTCTCTTGATAAAACCGATCTTGTAGTTACGGCAATAACAAATTACGTGGACAGCTCCGGCAAGAAAACACTTCAGCTAAAATGCACTGCGGCAGACGGGGCGGATGATTTTGATATTGTTTCTTTATCATCGTCATATATTGAAGTGTATTTTGATATTTTTAAGCAGGTTGAACTTCCTTTACAAGCGGATTTTTCAGACGATATAAATTCTCTTCTTCCGAATAACTGTATTTTAGGCGATATTGTTTTTTCAAAACAAACCGTCACCGTAGACGGCCCGGCTACCGAAATCAACAAAATAAGCAAAGCCGTCGCTACGGCGAATCTTAACGGCAAATTAGAGAAAAATACAACTGTCGTTCCCGAAATTACCCTTGTTACTGACGACGGCTCAAATCTTTTGTATTCTGAAATTGACGGCGAGAGCAGTGACATTACTATGTCAATTCCGATTTTGAAAAAAGTAACTCTACCCGCGTCCGTCACATTTAAAAATGCGCCTGCAAATTTTGACGTTGATTCAGTTAAATACAGCGTCTATCCCAGAACGGTTACGGCGGCCGTGCCAGTTGACCTTGTTGATTCTATGAAATCAATCCCCGTTACGGTAATTGATTTTGCGGATTTAACAAACGGGCTGAATACCTTTACTATCCAGTCCTCGGATATTGAGGGGATTATGACTACTTCCGAAACATCATCTCAATTCAGAATAACGGTTGACGCCTCCGATATGTCGTTCAAAACCGTTACCGTTCCTGCATCAAAGGGAAAAATTATCAATTCAAATGGCGACTATAAAGTGGAAATTACCGATAACAGAAATTTATCGTTCAGAGTCATCGGTGAAAAAGATATAATTAAAGGAATAAATGATAACGAGATAGTCCTTACCGTTGATTTACAGGGCGTGGCTATTGGAGAGAACACTGCCACTGCCGTTGTCACAGCTTCTGTTCCGAGCGGTAAATGCTGGGTATGCGGTAAATACGACATAAAAATTTCAGTTTCAAAATTGAGCTGATTATTTATTTTATCGGAGTGACGCTGATGAAAAAGCAAGTTTTGGCGATTTTTGCGGTTTTGATTTGCGTTTGTATATGCTTTTCAGGGTGCGATTTTACTCTTTCGCCGGCTAAGGAGCTTATTCGTCCGCCGAAAATCAGCGGTGAAATCAGTTCACTGCAACAGGCGTTTGAACAAATGATTGATAATGAGCTTATTCAAATGAAGACGCCTATCGGCGGGGAGAACCGCTCGTCTTATATTATATTTGACATTGATTCCGACGGCAATGATGACGGGCTTGTTTTTTACTCTGACCCGTCTGTCAATGAATTTGCCCGCGTTGCGGTATTTACGCACGACGGCTCAGAGTGGAAAAATGTTTCTGTTCTTGACGGCTTAGCCGAGGAAATTTATGAGGCCGATTTTAAGGATATAAACGGCGACGGCGTATTTGAGGTTCTTATTTCTTGGACAACCCTAAATCCCGATTCTTCGTCAAACGAAACTCTTACGCTTGTCGGCAACAGAATACTTACTCTCTACAAATTCGCTAAAAGCTCTGTGACTCTCTTAAAAACCGAAGATTTCACTAAAATGTATGTGCGTGATTTTAACGGTGACGGGTCGGATGATATTTTTCTTTCAACCGTAAGTATTTCAGTCGATTCAAATAAAACCAGAGGCAGAATTATCACTTTCAACGACGACTGTTCAGTAAAGTTCGACAAATCTTTTGCGCTTATCGGTATGCTTGACGTCGTAAACATTGATTCTGATTCCGAAGTAATCGGGAAAAATCAATATACACGAATTTATGTCGACGGACTTTTGAGCGGAGCCGCATATGTTACCGATGTAATTCGTTTTTCGGTATCCGACGGTAAAATTTCTTTACCTCTACACGGTAAATCTAACGAAAAAATCCCTCTGACCGCACGTTCAAACTCAGTATATTCTATTGATATAAACTCCGACGGCATAGTTGAAATTCCGACTCTTCAGGAGCTTCCTTTCAGTAAGCGTATAGATAATAATACTGCGTATAAGGAAAATACTCTTAATCTTGTTGTATGGTCGCAGCTGCAAAACCAAAAATGCGTTCCAAAGCTAAAAACTCTTTACAATAAGGCAAATAATTATTACTTTATTTTTGAAGACGACTGGATTTCAAAAATCTCAGCCGTTTACAACTCAAACAGTTCTCTGCTTGTTTTCTATTCTGTCCAAAACGGCGCGATTTCCGATAAGCTTTTTTCTATTATGACATTTTCAAAATCCGACTGGAATAACAATAAATACGACTTTGATTTACTTTATGATGACGACGCGTATGTCTACGGGTATAAATACGAACCGAACGATTATATTTCCAAACAGGAAATAAGGGATAACTTTGTCGTAATGTCTTAGGAGGACGCGATGAAAAAGGTATTGATAGCGGAGGACGAAACCTCCATAAGAGATTTTGTGGTAATAAATCTTCGCAGAAGCGGATATGATGTGCTTGAGGCGTCAAACGGAACGGAGGCTATGTCGCTGTTTGACAGCGCCGGAGGAAATATTGATATTGCTATTCTCGACATTATGATGCCGGGAGCGGACGGACTGGAAGTGTGCAAATATCTTCGAGAAAAAAGCAAACGCATCGGAATAATTATGCTGACTGCTCGCACTCAGGAGATGGACAAGGTCACAGGGCTTCTTGTCGGCGCCGACGATTATGTTACAAAGCCTTTTTCTCCGTCGGAGCTTATGGCAAGAATTGACGCGGTTTACCGAAGAGTAACGCTCACGGCAGAGGCTGATGATAATTCTGCCGGCAACGCGAACAGCGCCGTTACACTGAACGAATTTACCCTTGACCTGCGAAGCCATTCTTTGACCAAAAACGGAGAGCCTATTGATTTAACTCAGGTTGAATTTCAAATTATGGAATATTTCTTTTCAAATCCAAATGCCGCGCTGAGCAGGAGCGATATATTAAAATTCGTTTGGGGCGACACGTATTTCGGCGATGAAAAAATCGTAGACGTTAATATTCACAGGTTAAGAAACAAAGTTGAGGCAGAGCCGTCTTCTCCCGTTCATTTGACAACGGTTTGGGGTATGGGTTATAAGTGGATAGTTTAATTTTAATGCAGTTCCGAAAGGTCGGTGAGCGCATTGATAAAAAACAGTATAGTAAAACGGTGGGTGCTGACCGTACTTTTAAGCATTATAGTGGTTACGATTGCTTGCGCTGTTTTTCTGTGCGTTATTTTTCGTTTAAATTATTATAACTCCGCCCGTTTAACGCTTGAATCTCGCTCATCAGAGGTTGTTCTCTCATATTTTAATCAGACCTCGCTTTCATCTAAGGAGCAGTTCATTACAACCGCAAGGACTTTTGTCGAAAATTTTTCCGACAAAAACGTTATGGAGGTTTGGGTAATTGATTCGGACGGAGAAGTGCTTGTTTCTTCAACAGGCTTTTCGGTCAATAATGAAAAATATCCTGATTACAGTTATGCCAAGGCGGACGGTAAATTCGGCGAATGGATTGGTAAAAACTCTAACGGCGAAAAAATAATGGCGCAGACCTATATGCTTCCCAATAGCGACGTAATAACCTCCGCCGCGGTTAGGTATATTGTTTCTTTACAGGATATTGACCGTCAGCTTGTCTTAATTTATGTTATAGTCGCTTTTGTAGCGGCATTTGTAATTTTGTTGGTCATCACTTCCGGCGCGTTTTTTATACGTTCAATAATAAATCCCGTAAAGAAAATCAATGAGACAGCGGAAAGAATAGCAAACGGCGACTTTGACGTTTCCATTGAAAAATACAAATATAACGACGAAATAGGTCAGCTTTGCGAAACAATCAACCATATGACTTATGAAATAAAGCAGTCGGAGCAGTTAAAAAACGAATTTATTTCGACCGTTTCGCACGAACTGCGCACTCCGCTTACGGCAATAAAGGGCTGGGGCGAAACTATCCGTTCGTCAGACGGCGACAGGGAAATTACCGAAAAGGGAATTAACGTTATTGTAAATGAAAGCGAGCGTTTAACTCAGCTTGTTGAAGAGCTTCTTGACTTTTCACGGATGGAAAACGGAAAAATGCCGCTTAAAATAAGCAGAATTGATATAGTAAAAGAGCTTTCCGATGTTATAGAGGCTATGCAGGAGCGCGCCGAAAGGGAAAATATTGAAATAATTCCAAATCTTTTCGCAGGCCGTATTTATATAAACGCCGACGGGAACCGTTTAAAGCAGGTTTTTGTCAATATTATAGACAACGCAATTAAATACGGCAAAAACGGCGGTTTTGTTAAAATAACTTTAAAGCGCTTAAACAACAGCGTTCAGATAATTTTTGAAGATAACGGGTGCGGAATTTCCAAAAACGACTTGCCTAAAATTCGGCAAAAGTTTTTCAAAGCAAACAAAAGCGCGAGAGGCAGTGGAATAGGTCTTGCGGTGTCGGATGAAATAATAGCTTTGCACAAAGGAGAGCTTAATATTGAAAGCACTTTAGGCGAGGGCACTGTCGTTACAATAAATTTACCTATAAATATTTAGTGAGGAAACAATATGGGCGAAAGAACAAAACACAAAACATCTGTTGGCGGTCAAGCGCTGATAGAAGGAATTATGATGCGCGGACCGGCAGGAAACGCAATGGCTGTCAGGATGCCCGACGGCTCGATTGACGTTGAGGTTGACAATAACGTACCGTTTGTAAAAAAGCATAAATTCTTTGGGATACCTTTAGTAAGAGGCGTTGTAACATACATTGATTCAATGGTAAGCGGGTACAAATATCTTATGAAATCCGCCGACAAATCAATGACCGATGAAGAAAAAGAAGAGGATATGTCAAAGCTCGACAAATGGCTTACCGACCATATGGGCCCCGCAATGATGACCGTAATAGGTGTAATTTCAACTGTTTTGGGATTGTTGCTTGCGCTCGGAATATTTATGTATCTTCCGTCACTTCTTGTGGATTTATTTGACGAATACGCCGTAAGAGGGGAGGATCTCTCAAAGTTTCATCCGCTGTTTGAGGGAATTGTCCGAATAATTATATTTGTGCTTTATATGTGGTTGGTTTCAAGGACTAAATCCATAAAACGCGTTTTTATGTACCACGGCGCCGAACATAAAACGATTTTTTGCTATGAAAACGGGCTTGAATTAACGGTTGACAATGTCCGCAAAATGAAACGTTTTCACCCAAGGTGCGGCACAAGCTTCATTTTTGTTATATTGATTATAAGTATTCTAATCTCATCGGCACTTGTTCTTATTTTCCCGAATTTAAGATATGTAAGCCGTCCGATTTGGATTTTGCTGAAACTGGCTGTTTTACCGCTTGTAACGGGCGTCGGATATGAATTTATAAAATACGCCGGCAGGCACGAAAACATCTTTGTGAAAATTTTATCCGCACCTGGTCTTTTAATGCAGAGAATTACGACAGTTGAACCGTCTGACGATATAATTGAAGTCGGAATTGAAGCGCTGAAAGCCTGCATTACCGACAATCCGAAGGATGACGAAATATAAATGACCGTTTTTGAGTTATACAAAAAGACCTCACAGGCGCTTTCGTTTGGCGGCTGCGGCGAATTTGAGGCAAAGGTGATTTTTGAGGATATACTGAATCTTGAAACAAAGCCTTATGATTATGCTTCCGTTACTGCTTCCGATGAGCAAATCGAGCTTGTGAAAGAGGTAATCGAAAGGCGCAAAAAAGGTGAACCGCTACAGTATATTGCGGGAAAATGGGATTTTTACGGATTAACGTTTTATGTTGGAGACGGCGTATTGATTCCCCGTCCCGAAACCGAAAATTTACTTGAATGCGTTTTAAAAGAAATTGAACACATAAGCAATCCAATCATATTTGATTTATGTTCGGGAAGCGGCTGTTTAGGGATTACCGCCGCGTTTCTGCGCCCCGATTCAAAGGTCTATCTTTTTGAAAAAGAGGACAAGGCGTATTCCTATTTGCTGAAAAATCTTGAACGGTTTAATTTAAAAAACGCATTTCCCGTTAAATGTGATATTTTTGACTTCGATTTTTCCGATTTACCTGACGCAGATGTAATCGTGTCAAATCCGCCGTATATAAAATCCGACGAGATACCGCTTTTACAGGCCGAGGTTAAATTTGAGCCGATTTCTGCGCTTGACGGCGGCAAAGATGGCTTAAATTTTTACAGGTGTATCGCCTCAAGGTGGATTTCTAAAGTAAAAAACAAAGGATTTGTCGCTTTGGAGTGCGGCGACGGTCAGTCAAGCGACGTTTTGTCTCTGTTTTCGAATAATTTATCAGAAAAAAAAGTTATTTTTGATTTCAATAATATTGACAGAATTGTTGTTTTTAGAATATAATATTTTTTTAAGGAATGATAACTATGCTTATAAATCTATTCAGGAACGGCTTTGATTTCGGCACGCTGATTATATATCTTTTCTCAATGTCGTTTGTTGTATTTTGCACTCTGCCGATACACGAATACGCTCACGCTCTTGTGGCGACAAAACTCGGTGACCCTACTCCAAGGCTTCAGGGCAGGCTTACGTTAAATCCAATGGCGCACATTTCGCCGATCGGCGCTTTAATGATATTGCTTGTAGGATTCGGCTATGCAAAGCCTGTCGGCGTTAATCCGAGAAACTTTAATGACCCCAAAAAGGGTATGGCGCTCGTTGCCGTCGCAGGTCCCGTTTCAAATTTTATTATGGGATTTATATCGGAATTTTTGGCGTTTCTTTGCCTCAAATTTTCAATCGGTGTAAACGCGTCATTCCTTGTGTCGGCAATTTATCTTTTCTTTAATTATGCGGCTGTTGTGAATATTCAGCTTGCGGTATTTAACTTTTTACCGATTCCGCCGCTTGACGGTTCACGAATTTTACAGCTTTTAATTCCTTCAAAGTATTATTATAAATTTTTGCAGTATGAGCGCTATATTATTTTAGTTGTTTTTGTACTTTTATTTACGAATATTTTGACGATTCCGCTTTCATACATCACAAATTTTATATACAATGGTTTCAGAAATTTGTTTTCTTTGATTTTATTTTAATATATCGGTGTGTTATGGAAAAAATATCCTATAAATTAGAGGCTTTTGAAGGTCCTCTTGACCTTCTTTTGCATCTTATTTCAAAACACAAATTAAATATTTACGATATACCGATAGTAACGCTTGTAGAGCAATATGTGGATTATGTAAGGCAAATGCAGGAAAACGATATGTATGTTGCGTCGGATTTTCTTGAAATGGCCGCAAGGCTTGTTTATATTAAATCCGTTTCGCTTCTTCCTGTTTATGCTGAGGCCGAGGAACTGAAAAAAGAACTTCAGGGCGAGCTTATCGAATACCGAGATATGAAACTTATGGCGCAAAAGCTTTCGGAAACTAATACGCCGGGGTTTGATTTGTTCGTCAGAACGCCGATAAAATTGAATATTGACCCGACGTATCGGCGGGTACACGAACCGGGCGAGCTTGTCAGCGCTTATATCGCTGCGGCGGGTAAAAAAATCAATGTTCCTCCGCCGATTGAAGCTTTCCGCGAAATCGTCGTTAAAAAGATAGTTTCAGTCAGCTCTAAAATTACATCTATTTTTTCAAAATTTAAAGCAAAAGGGAGCAGAGCGTCGTTTAAAACTTTTTTTTCGGACGCCGCCTCACGCTCTGATATGGTTGCTACCTTTTTGGCTCTCTTAGAGCTTGCAAAATCAAAAAAAATTATGGTTTCAGGTGACGGGGATAATCCTGAAATAGAACTTATAGACAGTAAAATCGGTGAAATTGGCGAGGAGTGGAACGAATGAACGCGAGCAAAATTCAATCCGCAGTTGAGGCAGTGCTTTTTGCGGTAGGCGAGCCGATTGAGCTGCAAAAAATTGCTTCGATTTTTGAAATTGAACCCGAACTTGCGGAAAGAATTTTATCAAATCTCGGGGCGCAGCTTGATGAACGCGGCAGCGGCGTTTGCCTGTTAAGACTCGGCGATAAATACCAACTTGCAAGCAGAACGGAATATGCCGAGATAATCAGAAATTTTCTTGAACAGCGTAAAAACGCGCCTCTCTCTCAGGCCGCATTTGAGGTCTTGGCTGTGATTGCGTATAATCAGCCCGTTACAAAATCCTTTGTCGAGCAGGTGCGAGGCGTTGACTGCACAGCGGTAATATCAACTCTTTGTCAAAAAAAACTAATTGAAGAACGCGGCAGGCTTGATTTACCGGGCAGACCGCTCCTTTACGGCACAACGCCTGAGTTTTTAAGAGTTTTCTGCATTTCTTCTCTTGATGAACTTCCGCCGCTTCCCGAGAAGGAAACGGTAAAATCGGAGGAACAAGACGAAAACAGCGGTTCCGATACTATCTGATTTAACATAATTACCTGAATTTTAGGGAGGTGACGAGTTGACAGCAGTTTACATAATAGGCGGAATTATTGCATTTATAATATTGGCTTTTAGCCTCAGAATCAATATATGCGGCGATTATACAGATGAATTTTATATGTCCGTTTCGTACTTGTTTCTTAAATTTGATATTTTCCCGAGAAAAAAGAAAGACAAACCGAAAAAGGAAAAGAAAAAGTCGGAAAAGCAGAGTGATGAATCTCCCGAAGACAAAAAAGCGGGTGAAAAGAAGGAAAATATCTTCCTTACTTTTTATAAAAACAAGGGGTTTGACGGCGTAATTGAGCTTATAAACAACGCCGCGTATTCACTTGGCAGAATGTTAAATTCATTCAGAAAACACATTGTTTTAAGAGAATTTTTCCTTAATATGACCGTTTCTGCCAACGGCGACGCCGCAGAGACTGCGGTTAAATACGGCAGGGTTTGTCAAAAGGTATTTCCTCCGCTCTCGTTTATCTGCTCAACTCTTCCCGTAAAAAAATACAGCGCCGTTGTAGAGCCGGATTATCTTGCCGCCAAAAATTCGGCTGAGTTTTCTTTTAAAATCAGCGTAAGGCCGATTTTCTTTACAAACGCTGTTGTTGTTTTGGCGTTCAGACTGTTGTTCAAAGTAGGTATTAAATTCCTCAAAGGAATTAAAAATAAAAAAACTGATAAAGGCGGTGCTATTGATGAAAGATAAATCATCATCTGCGGCAGGTATTCTTGAAAATACCATCGAAAAGGTAAAAGACCTTGTAAATGTCAGCACAATAATCGGCGAGCCGATTTCTGTTCAGGGCGGAGTTACTGTTATTCCCGTATCAAAGGTTACGTACGGGTTCGCTTCAGGCGGTTCGGATTTTCCGTCAAAGTCAAATCAGGAAATTTTTGGCGGCGGCGGCGGCGCGGGCGTTACAATAACGCCGGTTGCTTTCCTCGTAATTGATAAATACGGAAATGTTGAAATTAAACATATCACTGCGTTTGATAATGCGGCGGAACGTCTTGTAAGTCTTGTACCCGAAATGTTTGACAAGGTTAACGTTGCAGTTAACAGAGCAAAAATGGATAAGGCTTTTGACAAAGCGGTCGCGGATATTGCCGTTACCGCGGAAGAGAATATTGCCGAGCCAGAAGAATAATTTATTCTTAAACCGCACCTTAAAGCATAATATTTTTTGGTGATGGTTTTGAGAAAGATAATTATTTTACTTACTGTTTTTTCCCTGTTTATGACGCTGTCGATTCCTTGCTTTGCCGAGCCGTCGGTTTCCGCAAAGGCGGCGGCTGTCATATGCGCCGACAGCGGTGAAATCGTGTATTCAAAAAATTCCGATGAACGCTTGCCGATGGCAAGTACAACTAAAATTATGACCTCTCTTATTGCCCTTGAGTATGGCGCCGACGAAAAATTCGTTACCGTTACCGATGAAATGCTGAAAGTAGAAGGCACATCTATGGGTCTTAAGGGCGGCGACAGAGTTTCTCTTATGTCGCTTGTCAAAGGGATGCTGATATGCTCCGGGAATGACGCCGCTAATGCGACGGCTTATATAATTTCGGGCGGAGTCGAGCCGTTTGCCGAGCTGATGAACGAAAGGGCAAAGCAAATCGGTATGAATAATACTCATTTTGTTACGCCCTCGGGGCTTGACGCGGATTCACATTATTCTTCGGCTTACGATATGGCGATTTTAACTGCGGAAGCGATTAAAAATCCCGTCTTCTTAAATATATGTTCGTCAAAAAATGTGAAAGCATATTACGGCTCACCGCCATACAGACGGGTGCTTACAAATCACAATAAGCTCCTTTCGGTTTCAGATGAATATATCGGCGTTAAAACGGGATTTACTAAAAAAAGCGGCAGGTGTTTGGTCTCCGCAATTCGGCGTGACGGTAAAACGCTTATAGCCGTTACTTTGTCTGCGCCGAATGACTGGAGCGACCACGAAAAGCTCTATGAATACTCTGTTCCTCTCGCTAAATCGCTCCCTCTTACGTGTAAAGAAGACTTGCCCAAACTGAATGTCGTCGGCGGTACCGAAAAAAGCGTAGCGACTGTTTTTGCGGAAAACGCCGATTATACCTTTTTGAATAACCCGGTATCATATACATACAAAATCCATATTAAGCAGTTTGAATACGCTCCTGTTTTAAAAGGAGAGACGGTTGGATTCGTTGATTTTTTCGGCGATGACGGCAAGTTTTTAAAATCGGTTGACTTGGTAGCCGAAAAAGATGTTTCGTGCTCACAGTGAAAGATTGTGAATATCGGTTTTTTACTTAAACTTTTTCACTTTTAAGGAGTAAAAATGGCAGATTTACAAGTAAGACTTCAAAAGTATCTTTCCGACTGCGGAGTTGCCTCCCGCAGAAAAGCCGAGGAGCTTATTGCGGCGGGCAGAGTAAAGGTTAACGGAAAACCGGCCGTTATAGGCGATAAAATAATCCCCGGTAAAGATACAGTAGTTGTCTCGGGAAAAAAGGTAATTAAAACTAAAAAGAAAACATATATTATGCTCCATAAACCCAGAGGATATATTACTACGCTCAGCGATGAATTAGGCAGGAAATGTGTAGCTCAGCTTGTAGAGGACGTTGGAACAAGAGTTTACCCCGTAGGAAGGCTTGACAGGGATTCGGAGGGACTTCTTTTAATGACCGATGACGGTGAATTTGCAAATGCGATGACACATCCCTCAAAGCACGTCCCGAAAACTTACAGAGTTACAATAAGGCCTTCTATTACCGAGGAGCAAATAACCGCTCTTTCAACCGGAATTGAGATTGACGGTAAAGTTACAATGCCGTCAGAGGTTCATATTCTTGAAAAGGCAGAGGGCAGAGTTGTAATAGAACTTGTTATTTATGAGGGCAGAAACCGCCAAATCAGAAAAATGTGCGAATCGTTGGGGCTTGAGGTTGCGCGGCTTAAAAGGACTCAAATAGGCTCGGTAAAGCTGGGAATGTTAAAGCCGGGCGATTGGCGCAATCTTACCGATGACGAGGTGCGAAAGCTGATGGCATCATCATCGCTTGACAGAAAGAAATGATTTTATGATATATTATAAGCCTATTACCGATAAAAGCGTTCTTAAAGAAATGTTCCCGAACGAAAACCTTGACGGGGATTTTATTTACGGCGGTTATACGGGGCTTACGCAAACAGGTGAAAATGTCGGTAAAATTTTTATGAAAATTGACGACACCAAATGTTATGTTTCATCGTTGGAATGTGATGTTTCGGACACCCTTTTGGTTGAAGGCTTTGTTCGCGCGGCGTTGAATTTCTGCGCCAATCGCAGTGCGTATATGGCGTACTGCGGCGATGAGAGAATTGAAAATGTTCTTTTGCTATTGGGATTCCAAAAAAATAACGGTATTTACAGCGGCGATATTCCTACGCTTTTAACGGGGAGCTGCTGCAAACACTCCGGAGTTGAATAATAATGATAAAAAGTATGACGGGATACGGCAGAGCTCAGGAAACTGTCGGTTCATATAATATTACGGTAGAATTAAAAAGCGTTAATCACAGGTACTTTGAGTTTTCTTCGCGGGTGCCCAGGAGTTACGGCTTTTTGGAGGACAAGCTAAAAAATTTAGTCGGTACTTTTGTTTCAAGAGGTAAAGTTGAATGCTACGTTTCGATTGAAAATATAGGCGAATCGGACAGCGAAGTTACTTTAGACGAAAATTTAGCTGAAGAATATTTTAAAGCTTACGGCGCTTTAGCCGATAAATTTGACCTTAATGTTAAGGATTCTTACATTTTCAGCGCGCTTGCGAGAAATCCTGAGATTTTTTCTGTTTCAAAAAAGGCTGTTGATGAAGAAGAGGTTTGGAAAAGCGTCAGCGAGGTTGCAAATGCGGCTGTTGAAAAATTTATTTCAATGCGTGAGGCCGAGGGAGTAAAACTTCGTGAAGATGTTCTTTCAAGAGTTGATTTTATTCTTTCAAAAGTCGCATTTATTGAACGGCGCTCGCCCGAAACGGTTAAAGAATATAACAGTAAGCTTTTGGAAAGAATAAACGAATTTCTCTCAGATATTCACGTTGACGAGCAAAGAATTGCAACCGAATGCGCGATTTTTGCAGACAAGGTCGCCGTTGCCGAGGAAACCGTGCGGTTAAGGAGCCATATTTCCCAGCTTTCAGATTTTATGAACAGCGACGAGCCAATCGGCAGAAAAATCGATTTTCTTGTTCAGGAAATGAACAGAGAGGCGAATACGATAGGGTCAAAAGCTCAGGACGTTGAAATTGCCGGGTGCGTTATCGACATTAAGGCTGAAATTGAGAAGATTCGCGAACAAATCCAAAATATTGAGTGAGGGCGTTATGAAACTTATAAATGTCGGATTCGGCAATTCTGTAAATTCCGACCGCGTAATTGCGGTTATTTCAATAGATTCTGCGCCTTCAAAGCGAATCATTGCAAAGGCAAAGGAAAATAATATGCTTATTGACGCCACTCAGGGGCGCAAAACGCATTCTGTTATTGTTATGGACAGCGACCATATTGTTGCCTCTTACTTAAAACCCGAAACTATCCTTAACCGTTCGGACGCAGTTTCAGAGGAGGATGAAAATTATGCAGAATGAGAGTGGTATGCTCATACTTTTTTCCGGCCCATCGGGCGTCGGAAAGGATACTCTGCTCGACATAATTCTCGGAAAAAACGAGCTTTTCCAGCGTTCGGTTTCACTTACTACACGTGAAAAGCGCTCGGGCGAAACAGACGGAGTGGATTATTATTTTATTTCAAAAGAGAAATTTATAAAAATGGTTGATGACGGTCAGGTGCTTGAATACGCGCAGTACGGCGACAATATTTACGGCACGCCCAAAGCCCCTGTTGACAAATGGCTTTCCGAGGGAAAAACCGTTATTCTTAAAATTGAGGTAAAGGGAGCGCAAAAAATCCGTGAACTGTACCCTGACGCCGTTTCAATATTCCTTTTGCCGCCGTCAATGCAAATCCTTGAAAAAAGAATCCGCGCAAGAGGAACCGAAAACGAGCAGGATATTGCGAAACGCCTTGAAATTGCGAAAAATGAAATTCTTCGCAGTGCCGATTACGATTTTGTCGTAATTAACGACAAAATTGACGAGGCCGCAAGCAATGTTTTAAATATAATAAATTCAATGAATTTTACATACAAAAAAATGAGCAATAAAATAAGTGAGGTAGTTAAAAATGTTTAATCCTGATTTAACAAAAGTACTTGAAAAGTATGAAAGCAGGTATTCGCTTGTAGCCGCAACGGCAAAAAGGGCGAGAGAAATTGCCGCTGACGCTGAAAATGAGGGCAATATTCTTGAGGAAAAACCGGTAAGCCTTGCGCTTGATGAAATCATTGAGGGCAAAGTAGAGATTATTGAGCCGGATGAAATAAAATAACTTTTACAATTAAATCAAAAAAAGGGGGCGGAGTATGAATCTTTTTACCATTGCGAAGGTTGCTGTTGAAAATACGGCATATTCCTTTGATATGTTGTTTGATTATTCTGTTCCCGATTTTTTATTATCATCCGTTAAACCGGGAGTTCGTGTGTTTCTGCCTTTCGGAAACGGGGCGAAAAAGCGTATCGGAATAGTATTTTCCGTCAGAAAAGAAAAAGAGAAATCTCCTAAACTGAAAAGTATCAGCGGTGTTCTTGACTCAGAGCCTCTTTTGACAGAGGAGATGCTCTTGACTGCAAACTTTGTAAGGGAGCAGACATTTTGCACATATTTTGACGCCTGCAAGCAATTTTTGCCAATTGGCTATTCCGCTAAAATTACCGTTTATTACGCGGCCGACCCGGATTATGACGGCGAATTTTCAGACGAAACGGAAAAAACGGTATATGACTTTTTGATTGCCAAAAACCGTTACCTGAAAGATGAAACGGTATTAAATGAGTGCAAATTGCAAAAGTCTTCGGATATTTTGGATAAGATGTTCGTTTCGGGTAAATTGCTCAGGAATACCGAGTCAAAACGCAGAGTGAATGACGCCGTACTTAAAATGGTTAAGCTAAAAGATATTGAAAGCGATTCGCAGACTCCGAAATTGACAAAAAAGCAGGAAAACGTTATAAAGGTTATTGAAGAGTTTAAAACGCTGTCGGTAAATGAGCTTTGTTATTACGCAGGCGTTACTGCTACCGTTGTTACGGGGCTTGAGTCAAAGGGCGTGCTTGAAACTTATGACCGTGAGGTTTACCGTTCCGTTAAAATGCAGGCAAGCGATAAGTCAAACGGTGAAATCAAGCTTTCTTTAGAACAGAACGCCGCGTTTGAGGGCTTAAAGAAACTGTATAACAGTGATAAGGCCGAGGGCGCGCTCCTCTTTGGAGTGACAGGCAGCGGCAAAACGCAGGTGTATTTGAAACTAATTGACGAAACTATAAACACAGGGCGTGGAGTCATTGTGATGATTCCGGAAATATCGCTGACACCGCAAATTATTTCTCTTTTTTATAACCGTTATCCGGATAATGTCGCAGTTTTTCACAGCGCGCTCTCTTTGGGTGAGCGGCTTGACGAATGGAAACGCGTTAAAAGGGGAGAGGCAAAAATCGCGGTCGGAACCCGCTCTGCAGTATTCGCTCCGTTTGACGATATTGGCTTGATTATAATTGATGAAGAACAGGAGCATACATACAAATCCGAGATGACGCCGCGTTATGGCGCAAAGGACGTAGCCGCTTACAGAGTCGGAAAACATAAAGGGCTTTTACTGCTGTCATCTGCTACTCCGTCGTTTGATTCATTCACAAAGGCGCAAACGGGCGTATATTCGCTTTTTACTCTTAAAAACAGGTTTGGAAATGCCGTTTTGCCGTCTGTTGAGGCCGTTGATACAACATACAGTTCAGATATGGCTACCGATAATATAAGCAAACGGCTGGCCGACGCTTTACAGGAAAATTTTGAAAACGGTAAGCAGTCTATTTTACTTTTAAACAGACGCGGGTATAATACTTTTGCCGTCTGCTCGGAGTGCAGCACCGTCGCAACCTGCCCGAATTGCAGTATTTCATTGACGTACCACATCAAAAACGGCCGCCTTATGTGCCATTATTGCGGGTATTCCGTTCCGTTTACAAAAAAATGTTCAAACTGCGGAAACGATACTTTAAATTTCAAAGGCTCAGGCACTCAAAAATTGGAAGAACAGCTTGCAAAAATCGTACCGTCCGCAAAGGTACTCAGAATGGACGCTGACACAACCTCTTCACGCTATTCGTATGAAGAAAAATTTAATGCTTTCGCCAACAAGGAGTACGACATTTTAATAGGCACGCAAATGGTGGCGAAAGGTCTTGATTTTCCCGACGTTACGCTTGTAGGCGTGCTTTCTATTGACCAAATGCTCTACAACGACGACTATAAATCAATGGAAAGAGCGTTTGACTTAATTACGCAAGTGGTGGGCAGATGCGGCAGAGGCAATCTTCCGGGGAAGGCTTTTATTCAAACTGATTTTGTTCAAAATGAAATTATTGATTATGCGAAGTCGCAGGATTATGAGTCATTTTACAATGTAGAACTTCCGTTGCGCAGGCAGTTGATTTATCCGCCGTTTTGCGATATATGCGAAATAGGCTTTTCGGGCGAATCCGAGTCCCTTACTATGAAATCCGCTTTAAAGTTTTTAAATGATTTAAAATCCCTTCATTCCGAAAAATATTCTGAACAAAATGTGATTGTCCTTGGCCCTGCGGTGCCGAAAATTGCAAAAATAAACGGTAAATACAGAGTAAGGATAATTGTTAAATGTAAAAATACTAAAAGAATGCGTGAGATGATAAGCATTCTTTTAAAAGAGTTTTTGAAAAATAATAAGCAAATAAGCGCATTTGCTGATATGAATCCCGAGGACATAGTTTAATTTAACAAATGTTAAAAATCGCAGATTAACGAGGTAAAGTAATGGCAATAAGAAACATCAGAAAAGAAAACGACGAAATTTTAAGGAAAAAAAGCCGCGAGGTAACCGAAATCAACGGCAGAATTTTAACTTTGCTTGACGATATGGCTGATACGATGTACGCCTCTGACGGCGTAGGTCTTGCGGCGGTACAGGTCGGCGTTTTGCGCAACGTCGTTATAATTGACGTTGGCGATGGGCTTTTGGAGCTTATAAACCCTGAAATTATCGAGTCAGAGGGTGTACAGTGCGAACTTGAGGGCTGTCTTTCACTTCCGGGCAAGCAATTCTATACAATCCGTCCTGCTTACGTTAAGGTAAAGGCGCTTAATAGGGACGGAAAGTGGTGCGTTTACAAAGGAGAGGGCTTAAAAGCAAGGGCATTTTGCCATGAGCTTGACCACTTAAAAGGAACATTGTTTATAGATAAAACCGCGACTCAAGATGAAATTGAAAAATACAAAAAAGAAGATTAACCTGTAATTTTGTTTGAAAGGTCGGCGCAAAAAATAAACTGTGCCGAATTGAATTTAATATGAGAGTAATTTTTATGGGCACGCCTGATTTTGCCGTGCCCTGCCTTGAATCTTTAATTAAAAATCACGATGTTGCCGGCGTTTTTACTCAGCCGGATAAGCCAAAAGGCCGAGGGTATGAGCTTGCTCCTCCGCCTGTTAAGGTCTGCGCCGAAAAATTCGGAATACCCGTTTTTCAGCCCGCGTCTATGCGCGACGGCAAGGCTTTGGAAATTATAAACAGTCTTAACGCCGAGATTATAATTGTTGTTGCATTCGGCAAAATATTACCGAAAGAAATTTTAGAGAGCGTAAATTTCGGCTGTATCAACATTCACGCCTCGCTTTTGCCGAAATTAAGGGGAGCCGCTCCCATACAGTGGAGCATTATAAACGGAGAAGAGGTTACGGGAGTTACCTCGATTCAAATGGACGAGGGTCTTGATACGGGCGATATGCTCGTCAAAAAATCCGTTGCAATAACCGAAAATATGAACGCGGGCGAGTTACATGACGTTTTGGCCGTTTTGGGCGCAGAAGTTCTGATTGAAACGCTTGATTTACTAAAAAAAGGCGAATTAAAACCTCAAAAGCAGGAGGAAGTTTTTGACGATTACGCCTCAATGCTTTCCAAAAAACTGTGTCCGATTGATTTTTCCGATACGGCCAAAAATGTTCACAATAAAATAAGAGGGCTTTACCCTTGGCCTATCGCTTTAACCGAATTGAACGGAAAAACGCTCAAAGTTCTTGAAAGCAGGCTTTCCGACATTAAAACCGACGCTCGTCCGGGCGAGGTTGTGTCAACTGAAGGCGGGATTTGCGTTGCCTGCGGCGACGGCGGCGCTCTCTTGCTTACATCCGTTCAGCTTGAGGGTAAAAAACGTATGAGTTATACTGATTTTTTAAGAGGTCACCCGATTGAAAAGGGTACCGTACTTGGGGGGTAATCTTTTGGGTTATTATTCATATTATTTTGCGTCAAATTACTATTATTTAATTTTAGTTATGCCTATGATTTTGCTGTCGCTTTTTGCGTCGGCAAAGGTTAACTCGGCTTTTAAGAAGTATTCCGCTTTTAAATCGCTGAGAGGGCTTACGGGCGCTCAGGCGGCAGGCGAGGTTCTGAGGTTTTACGGTATAAACAATGTTGCCGTTGAACGTGTTTCGGGAACGCTCACCGACCATTATGACCCTAAATCAAATGTTATACGTCTTTCCGATAAGGTTTATGACTCGACTTCCGTCGCGGCGATAGGCGTCGCCTGCCATGAGGCGGGCCATGCGGCTCAGTACGCCGAAGGATATTTACCTGTCAAGCTTCGCTCGGTAATTTATCCTGCCTGTTCAATAGGGTCAAAATTGGGATTTCCGCTTGCGCTTTTAGGCATTGTTTTCAGTTTTGAATTTTTGATAACGCTCGGCGTTGCTTTTTTCACTTTGGCGGTCTTTTTTCAGCTTGTAACTTTGCCAGTGGAATTTAACGCCAGCAGAAGAGCTGTCAAAGTAATAGACGAAATAGGCATTCTGCAAACCGAGGAAATAAGCGGCGTTAAAAAGGTTTTGACCGCCGCCGCGCTGACATATGTTGCATCGTTTGCGGTAAGTCTTGCTAATCTGTTAAGACTGATTCTTCTTTCCAACAGAAGGCAGCGCTGATTATGAACGATAGAATAACTGCTTATAAAATTTTATTGAAAATAGAGAAAGACAAGGCTTATTCCAATTTGGCGCTTGATTCCGTACTCGAAACAGAGGCGGATTGCTATAAGCCTTTTGTTCGCGCATTGGTATATGGTGTAACGGAGAGAAAAATCACTCTCGACTATATTTTATCGTGCCATTTATCTCAGCCGATAAACAAGCTCAAACCGCAGGTGTTAACTGTTTTGCGTATGGGCGTTTATCAGATTAAATTTATGGACAAAATTCCCGCGTCCGCCGCCGTAAATGAAAGCGTAAAGATTGTTAAACAGCAGGGATTTGCGTTCGCATCTGGACTTGTAAATTCAGTGCTGAGAAAAACGGCGGACAGCGCAGTTGTCTACCCTCCGAACGATGGAAGTCCCCGCTACCTAAGCGTAAAATACTCCTGTCCTGTTTCTTTGGCGGAGCATTACATAAATGATTACGGTTTTGAAAACGCAGTCGGAATTTTGAGCGACGCGCTTGCGGTTCCTCCTTTATTTATCCGTGTAAATACGCTTAAAACAACGCCTGACGAGCTTATAGGTTCTTTAAAAAGCGAAGGAATAGATGCGTTTTCCTACGGCTTAGACGGGGCTTTAGCCGTGAAAAGCGGGAATATTTTTGAAACGGATTGTTATAAAAAGGGACTGTTCCATATTCAGGATTTATCTTCACAGATGTGCGTAAACGCTTTGGAGCCAAAGCCTTATGACACTGTGCTTGATATGTGCGCCGCGCCGGGCGGAAAATCGTTTACCATTGCGGAAATAATGCAAAACAAAGGCAAAGTTTACTCTTATGACATTTATGAGCACCGTCTTGCTTTAATAAATTCAGGCGCGAAGATGCTTGGAATTGACATAATAAACGCCTGTGTGCGCGACTCTTCCAAGGCTCACAGCGATATTCCGTTTGCGGACAAAATTCTTTGCGATGTTCCTTGCAGCGGTCTGGGAGTTATCAGGCGAAAACCTGAAATAAAGTACAAGGATTTGGGCTTTATTGACAAATTAACCGAATTGCAATATAATATAATCTGTTCTTCTTCCGAATATTTAAAGAAGGGCGGCAGGCTTGTATATTCAACTTGTTCGCTTAATAAAGCGGAAAATGAAAATATATGCGCCCGTTTTCTTGAAGAACACTGTGATTTTAAAATGATTGACGGGTTTCCCGTAACGCTTATGCCCCATAAAGATAAAACCGACGGTTTCTTTTTTGCCGTTTTTACTAAGGAGTAATTATGCGGAAGGATATTCGTGCTTTGAATTTTCAGGAATTGTCCTCTGAAATTGTGCATATGGGTTTTCCGAAGTTCAGGGCAAAGCAAATATATTTTTGGGTGCAGAAAAAATGCGTTTCATCATTTGACGAAATGACGAATATACCTGACGCTCTGCGCGCGGCTCTTTCGGAAAAATTCGCTTTTTTTGACTGTAAAATCAACACAAAGCTTTTGTCCAAAATTGACGGTACGGTAAAATACCTTTTTGAGTTATATGACGGCGAATATGTTGAAAGCGTTGTTATGAAATACAAATACGGCTATTCGATTTGCGTTTCATCGCAGGTCGGCTGTAAAATGGGCTGTACCTTCTGCGCCTCCGCGATAGGCGGGTTTGTCCGTCAACTTTCGGCAGGCGAAATGCTCTCCGAGGTGTTCGCGGCTCAACGCGATTTGAATGTCAAAATAAATCACCTTGTTTTAATGGGAACAGGCGAACCTCTTGACAACTTTGAAAACGTTCTGCGCTTTATAGAACTTTTAACCGATGAAAACGGCCAGAATATGAGTATCCGTCATATTTCACTTTCCACCTGCGGAATTGTTCCCAAAATTTATGAGCTTGCCGACAGAAAACTCGGAATTACTCTTTCTGTTTCGCTCCATGCGCCGAACAATCAAATTCGTTCAAAATCAATGCCAGTTAACAAAAAATACAGTATTGATGAGCTTTTAAGAGCGTGCCGATATTATGAGAATACAACAGGCAGGCGTATATCTTTTGAATACGCTATGATAAAAGGGCTTAATGACAGCGACGAGGCGGCGCGTGAACTTGCCGGCCGCTTAAAAGGTACGTTGTGCCACGTTAATTTAATTCCCGTTAACAATGTCCGTGAAAGAAATTATGAGAAAAGCACAAAAGAGCGCCAAATGCGTTTTAAAGCGATTCTTGAAGAAAGCGGAATTACGGCCACTGTCAGAAGAACTCTCGGCAGTGATATAAATGCTTCCTGCGGTCAGCTCAGGGCTTCTAAAAGAAAGACAGGTGATTAAATGAGAATTGTCGCAAAAACCGATGTCGGCTGTGTTCGACCGAACAACCAAGATTCTTACGCGGCAGGCGAGCTTCCCGATTCAGTCGCTTGGGCAGTTGTCTGTGACGGTATGGGCGGAGCTTCGGGCGGTAATATTGCAAGTTCGACGGCAGTTAAAATTATTTCTGAGAGAATAACCTCATCTTACAAATCGGGAATGAATTTTAATTCAATTAAAAACATTCTTTCTTCAGCTATCGCGGCGGCAAACATTCAAGTTTTTGATGAAAGCCGTTCCGATTCTTCCCTTATGGGAATGGGCACAACTGTTGTAGCCGCAATAATTGCGGACGGTTCGGTTTATGTCGCTCACGCAGGTGATTCAAGAGCTTATATTCTGTCAAAAGGGAATTTGAAACAGATTACGAAAGACCATTCATTTGTTCAGGAAATGGTTGATAAAGGCCGCTTGACTCCCGATGAGGCAAAGGATGACCCCAGGAAAAATATTATCACAAGAGCGCTCGGCGTTCAGAACGAGCTCAGGGTCGACTTTTGCGCGGAATTTATAGATAAAGACGACGTTGTTTTAATTTGTACCGACGGGCTGACAAATTATGTTTCGGAAAAGGAAATAATTTCTCTGACCTCCGACGGTAAATTCAATGATTTTGCCGAAAGGCTTGTTGATAAAGCAAATGAAAACGGCGGCGGCGATAATATCACGGTTGTTACACTGTCTTATTGATAAGGAGATTTATATATGGAAAATTTCTGCGGTAAACGTCTTGACGGACGTTATGAAATCAGAGAAATAATCGGCGTAGGCGGAATGGCGGTCGTTTACAAGGCTTATGACAACATTGACGACCGAATTGTCGCTATTAAGATATTAAAGGACGAATATTTGGCAAACGAAGAGTTTAAGCGCCGCTTTAAAAATGAATCAAAAGCGATTGCCGTCCTTTCGCACCCAAATATTGTTCGTGTTTATAACGTCAGCTTCGGCGACCGTCTTCAGTACATTGTTATGGAATATGTTGACGGCATAACCTTAAAGGAATACATTGAACAGCAGCATATCATTGATTGGAAAGAGGCTGTGCATTTTACAGGGCAGATTCTTGCCGCTCTTCAGCACGCTCATGACAAGGGCATAGTCCATCAGGATATTAAACCTCAGAACATTATGCTTTTGCACGACGGCACAATTAAGGTTGCCGATTTTGGAATTGCAAGATTCAGCAGAACCGATAATGACACAACGTCCGATAACGCAATAGGCTCGGTGCATTATATAAGTCCCGAACAGGCGCGGGGCGAAATGACTGATGACAAGGCAGATATTTACTCAGTCGGCGTAGTCCTTTATGAGATGACAACTGGTCAGCTCCCGTTTCAGTCAGACAGCGCAGTTTCTGTCGCTCTTATGCAGCTCCAAAATGAGCCGTTGAGACCGCGTGAGCTTGTTCCGACATTGCCGCTTGGTCTTGAGCAGATAATAATGCGCGCAATGCAGAAAAATCCGTTGGACAGATACCGTTCCGCAGCGGAAATGCTTATGGATATTAACGAATTTAAGAGAAATCCCTCCGTTAAATTTAATTACTCATATTTTGTTGACAAAGAGCCTACAAGGTACGTACCCGATAACAGTATTTCTTCCCCGTCTTCTGAAAATCTGGGTATTGAATCGGCAGAGGAGGCAGAGAAAAAATCTGTCAACAAGACGACCGCTGTAATGATTGGAGCAATTTCAGGCGTTGTCGTACTTGCGATAGTTATATTTGCGATACTCTCGGCGTTCGGCGGCAAAAAGCTTGTTGTTCCTGACTTTAAAAATCTGAATTATTATAACGATATAGAAAACAACGATAAATATAAAGATTTCCAATTTGAAATAACTCAAGTTAAAAATGATAATTTCGGAGACGGTACGGTTGTATCACAGGACCCGGAGGCAAATACTAAGGTCAAAAAAGGCTCTAAAATTACTCTTGAGGTAGTTACGAATAACGCGAACGTTTTGCTTGACGAATCAATACTTAATATGACTGAGGAGCAGGCGGTAAACTATTTGAGAAATACTTTAATGCTTTTACCGAAAGTAGAATATGAAAGCCGTGACGATGTAGAATCAGGTAAGGTAATTCGTACCGAGCCAGCGATCGGCACTCAGGTTCCGTACGCTTCAAACGTTACAATTTACATTTCATCGGATAAAAAGACCGTTAAAGTCCCGAAACTTGAAAATATGACTCTTGACGAAGCAAAAATCGCTTTGAACGCCGTAGGGCTTGAGGTAGGCAATGTTAAGGAGGTTCCGAGCGAAAAGGACAAGGGCAGAGTAGTTTCGCAGGAAACCGAGTACGACGCAATGGTTCCCGAAGGTACGAAAATCAATTTTGAAGTAAGTAACGGAAACAAGCCCGACTCAACAGTAGACATAACTGTAAAGCTCTTGAATACTCAAAAAGAGGGTAAAGTTATAATTTACGTCAACAATGAGCCCAAGCTCGAAAAAGACAGAATTTTCCAAGATAATTCCGAAAAGGTATATCAGGTTAGCGGCTCAGGCGCAGATATTCCGTATTCGGTCGTAATTGACGGAGTAAAGGTTCAGGACGGCACAATTGATTTTAACAGCGGAAAGATTACGTCAAACCTTTACGACGCGCTTCCCGATGTTCGCGGTAAGACGGAACAGGACGCAAAAACAACGCTTTCCGAAGCGAAATTCAATAATATTACAGTTGTATATAGGGAAGACGCCTCGGCATCTCCCGGCACCGTTATTGAACAGACGCCCTCATCCGACGGAACAACAAGGTGCGCGACTAATACCGAAATTACAATCGTAATCGCTGAAGCTCCTAAAGAACCGAATACGGAAAGTTAACGATGAGCGAACTTCAGGGAACTATAATTAAGGGAATCGGCGGCTTCTATTATGTGGACGTCGCCGGTACTGTATATGAATGTAAAGCAAGGGGAGTTTTCCGCAAAATGCGCATAACGCCCCTTGTCGGCGATTTTGTCACTATTACTGTCAGTGAAAATTCAAATAACACGATTGAAGAAATACATAGCAGGAAAAATTTCCTTAACCGTCCGCCTGTAAGCAATATAGATAATTTAATTATAGTTATATCAACGGCGGAACCAAAACCTAATTTTCTCGTTGCAGACAGGCTTATAGCAAACGCGGAGTATAAGAAAATTGAGCCTGTAATTGCAATATCAAAGGGCGATATTTCGCCTGCAAGCGCCGTAAAAGACGTTTATGCCAAAAGCGGGATTAAAGTTATATCTCTCGATGAAAACGGCTCTGACGGCGAATTAACGGCTGTTATGAAAGGGAAGACTACCGCGTTTACGGGTAACTCCGGCGTAGGCAAATCCACTCTTTTGAACAGGCTTGAACCATCGCTGAAATTGTCAACCGCGCCGATAAGCCAAAAATTGGGAAGAGGCCGCCATACAACAAGGCAGGCGGAGCTTTTTAAAGTATGCGGCGGTTTTGTTGTTGACACTCCGGGCTTTTCTTCGCTGGATTTTGATAAGGACGAACTTATTCCGAAAGATGAATTGGCGTTTTGTTTCCGTGAATTTCGTGAATATTTAGGATATTGTAAATTTTCTACTTGCTCTCATATCGGCGATAAAGGGTGTAAAATTTGCGAAGCGGTTGCGAAAGGCGAAATCAATAAAACGCGTCACGAGAATTATGTCAGCCTCTATAAAGCCGCGGCTGAAATTAACTGCTGGGAAACTAAATAAACTCGGTAACAAAAATATTTCCCCCTGTATATAATGTATTAACAATACTTTAGCAGGGGGCTTTTTTATGGGTAAAAGAAATTCGAGCACCGGAATAATTTTTGCGTCGCTCGGCCTTGGCTTGGTTATTTCTTTCATTCTGCCGACAAAATTCATTGTTGTAGCGTTGGCTATATCTCTGGTATTTTGCGGTGTAGCTCTTTGCAAAAAATAGGGGAGGTTCTGTTGTGAAAGTTATTGTTTTAAAGCCAAAAATGTTGGGCGCGGTTTTACGAACAATTTTCGGCATAAAAAAAGGGGACAATACATAAAAGTCCTCACAAAAAATATACCGAAAAGAGCGGACAGAGTAAATACTTTGTCCGCTCTTCGCATTTAGTAAACAAATTCATAGTCATATTGCTGATTAAAGGAAAACTCGCCTGACGCAACTTTTTCGTTGTTCTCGGTAAATTTACAGTCGGCAACGCCGCTTATAGTATATGAAAGTTTTGAAAGACAGCCCGAATTATTTACTGTCAGTGAAATATATGTCGGTTTGTAAAAAGTTTTGTGTTCAATATTTTGCGCGCTGTTGTCAAAGTAAAAGCCGTCAACCATAGAAAGCAGGTTGTGCGATATGTTTTCGTCAGTTGACGTACAGGAGGAGAGCGTAAACGTTATAACGTAACCGCCGCTTCCTTTGACCGCGGTAAAGCTTTCCGCAAACGATGGGTCAAGAGATGCCGAACGGCCAGACGGCGGAATACTGTCAAATAAGCTGACGCCATCGCATTCTCCGTTGACATAGGTTTTTGAGATTTTCGACGTGCCGTTTGATTGCTTTAAAGCGTCGTTTACTTTCATACGCACAAGCGATACTGCCGATGTTATTTCTGACTCTGTCTTAAACGCAGTCATTTGAATATCAACGGTTTGAGTGCGGTTTACGGTCAATTTTGACTTGTAAGATTTAGTTTTGTTAATTGAGTTAACGGCAATCCTAATAGCGTCGTTTTTTGAAACGGCAGGCTGATTTTCACTCGAGTTGCTGTTATCCCCGTCGGAGTCGTTCGTGTTATCCTGAACAGTACCGAAAATGTTTGAAAGCTGAAATTCAGTACCCGCTTTATATTTTCGGGCATCTCCAAAATTTATTTTAAATTTATATTCCGCAAATGCGCCGTTAATTCTGAATGTGTTCATTGCCTCTGTCAGAGAAGTATAAACTTCCTGAACGCAGTCGCAGGCGAAAAGAAGTGTGTCTGCCGAAGAGTATATATCGTTTATAGCGGACGCTACAACAGTTGTGTCGTTAGTCGCGAATCCGTTGTTTACAGAAGTCAAAAACTTATTTGTCTGTTCGCAAACAGTGCGCAAATCGCTGATATAATACTCCTGAGGGTTGTAATCGGTGTAATTAAATTCAGAGGCAATTTTTTTGGCTGTTTCAAAATAGGCGTATTCGCCCGAAGAATCGTAATCGCTAAGCGACTTTTGTATAGCATATAAGTACCCGCATTTATACATATCCTTGAGCATTCTGAAAAGCTCCTTGTAGCGCATTGAGTCGGAAATTTCAGCAAAATATCTTAGATACTGAAGATTTTCGCTCGATTTCGCGTCATCACTCGGAGTAAATTCGGAAACGATTTTCCACAGGACAGTACATTTATCTGTAAACGAATCGTCGAACAGCGTGATGTCAAATATATTATAAGTTTTATATTTTTCATATATTTCGGTAAATTCAGTTTCGGCAAGCGCTGTTACCGCGTCTGAAATATCACGTTTTACATCGGCATTTATTGATGAAACATAAGTTTTGCATTCATTGTATTCATTGTTTTCAAAGTATGTTTTAATTTTATCGGTCGCCTTTTCCGGGGTAATTTTCCCGCAGGAGGTAAACAGTAAAATTACCGATATAAAAACCGAAATAACCTTTAAACTCCTTTTCATTTAACCACCCAATCACATATAACTATATTTGGATTATAACATTTGAATGAGAAAAAAACAAGACCGAAAGAAAGCAACTTTCGGCCTTGCAAGTTGAAAATTAAAATTTATCAGCGATTAACACCGTTAAATCCGTTTTCGCTCTGGAATTTATCAATTTTGTCGATAACTTCTAAAATTACATCAAATCCTTGCGAAACAGTTTCAGGCTCAAAACGCTCCGGAGTATCGCGCCAAGTGTGATAATAATATGTAAGCATCGGATTTTGAGCGGCAAAAGTGACAGATTTGACGCCTGCTCTTGTCATAGGCGTTGAGTCGCAACCGCCGACGGGATTGTGAATACAGCCGTTGGTTTTTGACTCAATTCCAAGCTCGGCAAAAGTATCCTTAAACATTTTTTCAAGGTCTTTGTCAAAACGGCAGCCCTGCCAATCGTCTTTAATAACAACCTCGAAATAATCTTTATCGGCAACCGAGTCAATGTTGATGTTCCAGCAGTTGTTAAGCATACCGTCGTTTTTGTGCTCTTCGGTGAAAGCCATTGAGCCTCTCAACCCAACTTCCTCACAGCCGCAGTTCATATCGATAATACGGCAATTTTTAGGCATTTTATCCGGATTTTCCTTAAAATATTTAATAACCGCATATCCGAGCGCAATACCCGTTGCGTTGTCCATAGCGCCTCTTGAAGCGTTTTCCTCGTTCGGGTCGTTCCACATAGCTACAAACGCACTGCCGACAGCCGTTATAATGGGAAGGAAAAGAAGAATAAACAGGAAAGCGTTAAATGATGGACTTGTAATAATATTTTCCGCCCAATTGAATACATCTTCAGCCCAATTAGTTTTCGGATAACCCATAGCGTCAACACCGAAACGAATGACAAAATGCTCTGCGCCGTAAATTACCGCCATAGCGATTGAAATACCTACGTTTAAGAAAACGCAGACAGCGCCGAAACCGACTTTAATATATGTAGAAATCAGCCCTAAAATAGGCTTATCCTTGTATTTATACATATTCTCGGAATGTTTCCAAGTCCAGCTTGTGTCAGTGTGACCGGAAAGAATGATTGTATAATCATATTTGCCGTCTTCAGGAAGAAGCTCGCCGTAAGAATTACGGGCAATTTTCTTCGGGAAGAACATATCAAACCACTTTTTGTATAAGAAACAACCGCAAAAAAGCCAAATAATAAATATTATTCCCGCTAAAGCCATAGGGAACCACAAATACACGTTGTGAAGAGCGAAATACATAAGAGCGCTTAGTATCATTCCGAAATACCCCGCGTAAGGAAGCCCTCCGATAGCCGACCTCGGAGAAACCGAAAATTCCTCAACAGTCGGTTTAATTCCGATTTCTTCAAGCTTTGCGCACATATAATCGTGTAGCTTTTTTTCGCCTTCAGAACCGGGAAGACGGGAACCGATTTTCTTTGCAGCATGTTCAACTATGTCAAAGGCAAGCTGACCGTACTGTCTGTTTTCTTCTTTCATTTACCAAACCTCCAAAATATGTATATTAAATATAATAATAAATTTAAGCTGTTTTATCAAGTCCTTTTTTTATTATTTTTATATATTATAAAAAAACGGCGGAGAAAATTCGCCTCTCCGCCTGAATTTGATTATTTAACGTGTTTTTTTATAAACTCGTCGACATTTGACCAGTAAAGTTCAGGGTTAACTATCGAGTTTCTTGCGTGCGGAGCTTCGGGTATTGTAACCATTGCTTTTTCACAAGCCGCCGCATCGTAGAGCTTTTGGAGCATCTCAAACGGAACAAAAGTGTCTTCCTCACCGTGAATGAAGAGAGTCGGAACCGTTGCCTTTTTTAACTGTTCAACTGCCGACGCTTTTTTAAAGTCAAATCCGGAAATGATTTTATTAAAGTTATTGGCGCTTGTGAGAATCGGGTTACCGGGAATATTTATAACCTTATTGATTTTTTCGTCAAAAATATCCCAAATTGATGTAAATCCGCAGTCTGCTATCGCAACAAGAACGTTTTCGGGAAGTTGTTCACCAAGCGACATCATTATGGTAGCAGAGCCCATTGAAACGCCGTGAAGAATAATTTTTGCGTTTGGATAGTCCTCGACAATGTAGTTGACCCAGTCAATAATATCCAGTCTGTCTTCCCAGCCCATTGTAATTCTTTGTGTTTCGCTGTCAGCGTGACCGTTCATACTCGGAGCGATAATGTTATAACCGAGCTCATAATAATGCTTTGCGTAAACGCCCATATTTCTGGGTGCGGCTCCGTAGCCGTGAACAAGAACGACAAAAATATCGGAGTCCATTTTCGGAATAATATAGTCTGCGTGAAGATTTTTCTTTTTATGTGTACTTCTGATAACAAGCTTTTCTTTGTAAGCTCTGTCAAACCAAATTTTACCTTGGTCAATTTCAGCGTTAAGGTGAATGGTTTTTTCATCGGTGCCGGTGTTAGAGGTCATATATTTCTCTGCAATAGAGCTGTGAATGCCTCTTCGAGTGAGGGTAAGAGCGTAAAATAAGTTGCCTATAAGTATGTATGCGGAAACAGCGGCGGCGCCTATTTCAACGGTAGTCTTGATTGCTTTTTTTGAGCTTTCATTCATATAAATCACTCCTTTTTTTATATTTTACTCCAAAATTCATCAAATGTCCATTATTTTTGCGTAATTTTATATAATTTATGTTGTCTTACACAAAAAAATCTGTTAAAATACATAAGTAAAATGTTCAAAGGGGTCTAAAAAATGAGCAGTGAAAAAATTATAATGAAAACCTCGCTATTCGGAGGCTTTAAAAAGGCCGACGTTTTGGCATATATTGAAAATTTGCAGAACAATACGGCAGATTTATCCGGCGAGCTTGATAAAAAGAAGGAAGAATCTTTGGAGCTTCGCCGAAAAATTGATTCGCTTGAGCAAGAAGTTTCGAGTCTTAAAGAAATTTCAAATGCTTTGGACGAAAAGGACGCAGTTATTAAAGAGCTCGAGGAAAAATTAAAAAACGTCTCTGCCGAGTCGGAGCAATATAAGGACAGGCTTTTGGAATATCAAAATAAGAACGAGCGTTTGACCCGTGCAGAAAAGCAAATAGGGGCGGCGTATATCGACGCGCGCCGTTACTCTGACGAAATAATAGACCACGCAAAGCTGAAGGCGAAAGACATCGGCGCTCTTGCCTCGCAGGATGTTAAGTCACAAGCAAATGACATTGAAAAACTGCTCCGCGACGTCGACGCAGTGTCCAAAAAATTCAATTCTTCGCTTGAACAGCTACACAAAGATGTTTACGCTCTCAGCAAAAAGCTGAACGCCTCCGCCTCAAATCTTTTGAACCTGCACACTGACCTTCCCGGTATAGAGGCCCCGTCTGTTTACGGTGACAAAAAGCCTGTTTCCGAAGATATTTTAAAAGAAATGCCGGATGCGGTTGCAGTAGAGAAAACGGATGACGGCTCCGGGATAACATACATTTCCTATGAGCCGAATACTGATTTTAACGAAGATTTAAACATACAACCCGAAGACAGTATAAATGAGGATTACAATGGCTGAATACATACTTAATACAAGCGAAATAAAAAAATATTCCGAAAAACTTAAAGCAGGCGACACCGTTTTGCTTTCAGGAACAGTTTATACGTCCCGTGACGCCGCGCATAAGAGAATAAAAGAAATGATAGATAAAGGTGAAAAACTGCCGTATGATTTAAACGGCGCCGCAATTTATTACGCTGGGCCTACTCCGACGCCCGAGGGGCTTGCAATAGGTTCGTGCGGGCCGACTACATCAAGCAGAATGGACAAATACGCGCCGGAATTTCTTGATTTGGGTCTTGCCGCTATGATAGGAAAAGGCCCAAGAAACCGTGAAGTTACAGAGGCTGTTATACGCAACAAGGCAGTCTATTTTTGCGCGGTCGGCGGGGCGGGAGCGCTTGCCTCAAAGTGCATTACAGAGTGTGAAGTTATCGCGTTTGAGGACCTTGGATGCGAATCAGTTAAAAAGCTCAAGTTTGCCGATTTTCCGCTTATAGTCGCAATCGACTGTCGCGGCAACACTCTTTTTGATAATTAGGAGAATATAAATGAATTCTGAAATCTGCGATTTAAGAAGAAAAATTATAAAAAAAGAATTCAGCAGAATGAATGAAATGCAGCTTAAAGCGGTTCTTTCCGTCAATGAACCGCTTTTAATTCTTGCAGGTGCGGGGAGTGGAAAAACAACCGTTCTTGTCAACAGAATAGCATATCTTATTAAGTACGGAAACGCCTTTCTGAGCGATGAAGTTTACGGATATACCGATGAAAACACGATTACGCTTTTAAAAAAATACCTTGACGGCGACACGTCGGTTTATGAAGATATAAAAAAAGTATTAAGCGTTGATGCCCCGAAACCTTGGGAAATTCTCGCCTTTACATTTACAAATAAGGCGGCTAACGAGTTAAAAGACAGGCTTAATTTAATGCTCGGCGAATCGGGGAACGATGTTTGGGCAGGCACTTTTCACTCTGTCTGCGTTCGTATTTTGCGCCGTAACGCCGAGCTTTTAGGATATACCCGTCATTTTACGATATATGACAGCGATGACAGCAAACGAATAATGAAAGACGTACAAAAGCTTTTAAATATAGACGATAAATTCTTACCGCATAAAGCTATTCTCGCAAAAATAAGCAACGCAAAGGATATGCTGATTTCGCCGCAGGAATATTTATCTTCGGCCGAAGGCAATTACGGTGAAAAACAAATAGGGGAGTGCTATGAAAAATATCAGAAACTGCTCAAAAATGCCGACGCTATGGATTTTGACGATATAATCGTTAATACCATTAAGCTGTTGCAGGACAATCCCGACGTCAGAGAATATTATCAAAATAAATTTAAGTATGTCTTAGTCGACGAGTATCAGGACACTAACCACGCTCAGTTTGTTCTCACAAAACTGCTGTCCGAAGGGTACAACAACATCTGCGTTGTGGGCGACGACGACCAGAGTATATACAAATTCCGCGGAGCGACGATTGAAAACATTCTCAGTTTTGAAAAAAACTTTAAAAACGCTAAGGTTATCCGCCTTGAGCAGAATTACCGCTCAACGCAAAATATATTGGATGGAGCAAACGCTGTTATTGCACACAATGAACAGAGAAAAGGCAAAGAGCTTTGGACGAATAACGGCAGGGGAGAAAAAATTCTTTTAAACACGCTTGACGACGAGTACGGCGAAGGCAAATTTATCTGCGACGAGGTAATGAATCATATTCAAAATGGAATGAAGTTTTCCGATTTCGCGGTACTCTACCGTATGAACGCTATGTCTAATACCATTGAGCGAGCGCTTGTAAGAAGTGGTATTCCGTACAGGATAATCGGCGGCCACAAGTTCTATGACCGTATGGAAATTAAGGATTCGATAGCATATTTGAGCGTTATTGCCAACCCGAACGATTCGGTTCGACTTGAGAGAATAATCAACGTGCCGAAAAGGGGAATCGGCGCTGCGACCATAGCAAACGCAAAAGAGATAGCCGATTGCTTGGGCTTAAGCCTTTTTGAGGTAATTAAGCACGCTGACGAATATGAAAGGCTGTCGCGCTCCGCGGCGCGCCTGCGTGAATTTACCGATATGATAGAAAGCTTTAATGAGCTTTCTCTGCGGGAATCTCCATCGGCCGTATTTATTTCTATGCTATCGGAAACGGGATATAAGCTTTCACTTGAGCAGGACAGAGAAAAACTTGAAGATCGGCTCCAGAACCTTGACGAGCTTAATTCTAACCTTATAAAATTCCGCGAGGAAAATCCCGACGGCTCTCTTTCGGATTTTCTTGAGGAGGTCGCCCTGCTTACCGATATTGACAATTACAATAACGACAGCGACGCAGTTGTGCTTATGACGCTCCATTCCTCAAAGGGTCTTGAATTTCCCGTTGTATTCATCGCCGGTATGGAAGAGGGAATTTTTCCTGGAATGCAGTCTATGTATGACCAAAATGAAATTGAAGAGGAACGAAGGCTTGCTTATGTGGGCATTACAAGGGCAAAACAAACGCTTTATCTTCTCAATACTAAGGCCAGAATGTTGTACGGCTCGACAAAATACAACATACCGTCAAGATTTATCGGCGAATTGCCCGAAGAATGCTGTAAATCTCTTATAAAACCCGTTAAAAAAAGTGTCAACAGCTTTGAACGCCCGTCGCGCGGAAATTCGGTATCACGAGGATTTTCTCTGCGTGAGACGGCGGGAAAAAAGATTGAATCTTTCTCAGTCGGCGATATGGTTTCACACAGAGTGTTCGGAACGGGAATGGTCATTTCACTGAAGCCCATGGGCAACGACGTACTTATGGAAATTTCATTTGATAAGGTTGGCACAAAAAAAATTATGGCGAATATGGGCGCTGTTAAGAAAATATAATGTAGGTGGTCATATGAATAAAAGTTTAAAAGCGTTTTTGGGCGTTTCCGCCGTATTTGCGCTTTCGCCCGCTGTTTTTTATATGCCTTTTGTAATTTGTGACGCTTTAATTAAGCACAATGACAGCTGTGAATATTTAATGATTTTAGGCAGTGTTGTTTTAGGGGAGGACGAGCCAAGCAGTCAGCTTACCGAGAGAATGGAAAAAGCCGCCGAATATTTAAAATCGCATCCCAATACAAAAGCTGTATGCTGCGGAGGCTGTTTCAGAAAAGAACAGAAAGTTTCCGAAGCTCAAATTATTAAGCGGTATTTGGCAGACAGCGGCATAGACGAAAACAGAATTTTACTTGAAGACAATTCAAAAACCACATATGAAAATTTTGAGTTTGCGTTAAAAATAATTGAAACTGACAGCGGAAAAAACGCGCGCAACATCAAAATAGGCTTTTTGACAAGCGATTACCATATTTTTCGTTCGGGTATTATCGCGAAACAGTCCGGGATTAAAAATATCGGAAAAATCAGCGCCGCCTCTAAAAGCGAAAAATTTAAAAGGTATCTTCGCGAGTATTTTGTGAGCTATGATTTGGCATACAGACTGCTTTTTAAAAAGTAAATCTATCAGGACAAGATTTAATATTATGTTTAAATAAAAGACCGCCGCGGGCGGTCTTTTATTTATCGGACAAATTATTCACAAGTTTTTCTTTTTAAGAATAGTATTTTAACGGAATAAAATTCCAAATAAGAAAAAAGGAGTCGTATTTTTGAATAAATTTTTAGAAGATTTAGAAAAAAACATTCAGAAAACCTGCTTCTGTGACGAAGAAAAAGCTGAATGTCAACCGAGATACCGCGGAATAAGCAAGCTCCCTGAAAATCCAGTTGTAGCAATGGCATATGTGCCTTTCCAGATTTGCACGGAACAGTACGACGCGGATAAAGCATTGTGCCAGGGAACGTTATTCCCGAATCTTGACAAACCGTTTTTGGGAGGTAAATGTATATGACCGACCGTGAAACATTGCTTCAAAAGCTTTCGGCGCTTCAATTTGCCGCTTGGGAATTACATTTATATATGGATACTCACCCGGATGACTGTGACGCAAAAGAACTAAATGAAAAATACATTTGCAAGAGCAAAGAGCTCGCGGCGATTTATGAGTCAAAATTCGGCCCTCTCAGCCCTATGACGGGTTCGGGCGAAATGTGGCTGAAAAATCCGTGGCCTTGGGATATTAAGGAGTGTGCTATATAAACCATGTTTCAATATGAGAAAAAATTACAGTACCCTGTAAATATTAAAAATCCAAATCCTAAATACGCGCAAGTTATTATAACTCAATTCGGCGGTCCGGACGGGGAACTCGCCGCGTCGCTGAGATACCTTTCACAGCGCTTTTCAATGCCGTATCCGGAGCTTAAAGGTCTGTTGACGGATATAGGCACAGAAGAGTTGGGTCATCTTGAAATGATTGGCGCAATAGTTTATCAGCTTACGCGAAATCTTTCAATCGAAGAGATTAAAAAATCCGGCTTTGACACGTATTTTGTTGACCATACGACGGGCATTTACCCATTGGCCGCAAGCGGTTCGCCGTTTACCGCCGCATATTTGCAGTCAAAGGGCGATGTTATAACCGATTTGCATGAGGACCTTGCCGCGGAGCAAAAAGCAAGAACAACTTATGACAATATCCTGCGCTTGGTAGACGACCCGGATGTACGCGAGCCTATAAAATTCCTTCGCGAACGTGAAATCGTTCACTACCAAAGATTCGGCGAAGGTTTAAGACTCGCAACAGATAAATTGAATGAAAAGAATTTCTATGCGTTTAATCCGAGCTTTGACGTGCAGTGCAATAAAAATTGCTGTCGCAGAGATAAGCAGAGATAAATAAATTCAAATTTTTATTGTAAAAAAAGCATCGGCTGAAAATCGGCCGGTGCTTTTAACTTGCGCTTGACAAAAATTTTAATAGCAAGTTTTAAAGTTCAACTGAAACTTGAAAAATTCTCTACTTTCAGTCTATTGTATTGCCGATGTTTTTCTATTAAAATATAGTAAATGAGAAAAACACGGAGGTAAAAATATGGAGCTTAATTTCGGTGAAAACATTAAAAATCTGCGTAGAGAGCAAAATTTAACCCAGCAGGAGCTTGCGGATATTTTCGGCGTATCTTTTCAGGCTGTCAGTAAGTGGGAGCGAGGCGAGGCTTTTCCCGACATAACGCTTTTGCCCGAAATTTCAAATTTTTTCGCAGTTTCGATTGATGATTTACTCGGCGTAAACAAACTGAAAAACGAGCAAAAAATAGGCGAATATCTTAAGCTTTACGAGCAAATGCGCATAAAGGACAGGGCGGCGGTATTTCAAAGCTTTCAAAAGGCCGTTAAGGAATTTCCCAACGATTTTCGCATACTTATCAGGTATATGGAGCTTTTGAGAGAGGAAAAGGACAGCGTGTTCCAGCCGGAGTATGACAAGACTTCAAAAGAGCTTTTTTCAATTTACGAGAGAATACAGAATAACTGCACCGATGACAGCATAAGGATATGGTCAAAGCACATAATCTGCGAGCATCTTATGTATAAATACGACTGCCTCGGCCACAGCGAAGAGGACAGGCAGTCGGCGGAAAGTATTATAAACACTCTGCCCTCGTTGAGGGATTCAAGGGAGTATGTTTTTGCTATGTACAGCGATGTTCCAAAGTGGTATGAAACACGGGAAAACGCCATAGAAGAGCTTTTATATCTTCTTCAAAATACTGTAATCGGCTATTGCTATTATGACGGTAAATTCTCTCCCGAATATAAGATAAATATCATAAACCATATTAACGGGCTTTTTAAAATTGTCGACAGGGACGGTAAGTACAGCAAAAACAGAATACACCTAATTTATAATTACGGTCATTTGGGGCATTTGTATTATGAAACGGGCGACAGTGAGAAGGCGTTAAAATATCTTAAAACCGCCGCGGAATATGCAAAGAAATTTGATGAAGACCCCGATAAGCCGGAAAATATATATCGCTTTTATGAAACAGAAAGCCAATACGCCGAAATGAATATGCGCCAAAGAATGAAAACGCTTATGACACAGCATTACAATCTGCCCGAGAAATTTAAGAAAACCGATGATTTTAAAAGTGTTATTTCAATTTTGGAATAGTATTTGATTTATAAAATAATTGTGTTATTATATTTTTAAATATTGTTAAAAAGTGAGAAAAATTATGGATTTCGGAATACAGTTCAAGGTTCGGGGCGACGGTTTCGGCGGTCACTTTATAAACGGCATCTCAATGGCGCAGAGCGAGAGCGTCCGTAAATGCAAACTTGTTTTCTGCGACGAAGATAAAAGCGTTTATAATTCAAGCGACGGATATAAAATTACGGCTTATCATATCAAGAAAAACGGCGTTTACGAGTGTTTCACCGTGTTTGAGAACAATTCGGATTTTACCGCAACGCTTGAAATGATTTCTTCATTCTGTATTGAAAATATAAACGCCGACGCCTTACACAGGGTAACATCGTTTTGGAGCGCAGAGGGCAAGCTGTTAAGCCAAAGGCTTACCGAGCTTAATATGGAGCCTTCTTGGAGCGGACACGGCATAAGGATTGAAAAATTCGGGCAAATAGGCTCTATGCCGGTTAGAAAATGGTTTCCTTTTGCGGCTTTGGAAAACAGCTTGACAAATGAATTTATAGGCGTTGAGCTTTATTGCCCGTCAAGCTGGCAGATTGAGCTGTTCCGTTACAAAGAGCCGCTTACGCTTGCAGGCGGACTTGCAGATTTTGACTATGGGCATTGGTGCAAAAATATCGAGCCAGGGGAGAGCTTTACAACACCGAAAGCGGTTATAGCGCAGGCGGGTGACTTTGAAACGCTTTGCGATAAGCTTGTTAAGGCGCAAAACCCGGATATTTCTCCCGTAGACGCGGATTTGCCCGTTATATTCAACGAATACTGTACCTCCTGGGGAAATCCGACCATAGAAACGCTTGAAAAAATTGCGGTAAAATTGCAGGACAGCGGCATAAGGTATCTTGTTATAGACAGCGGCTGGTATAAAGAAGAGGGCAAAAATTGGTGGGATACCATTGGCGACTGGAACGAGAGCAAGGAGCTTTTTCCGCATGGCATAAAACAGGTTTGCGATATGATAAAATCATACGGCTTAATTCCCGGCATATGGTTTGAAATGGAAAATGCCGCGCCGCTTTCTCAAATTTACGGTAAAACCGAGCATCTGGTTTCACGCTTAGGCGTTACCGTCAATGTCTCCGAACACAGATTCCTTGATTTGCGTGACGAGTGGTGCGTAAATTATCTTGACAAAAAGGTTATCGGCTTTCTAAGGGAAAACGATTTCGGTTATTTGAAGGTTGACTATAACGAAAATATAGGAGTCGGCTGTGACGGGGCGGAGAGCCTTGGAGAGGGACTAAGGCAATATGCTCTTGCAAGCCAAAATTATTTTAGGCGTATCAAAGCGCACTTACCGGAACTTGTAATAGAAAACTGTGCAAGCGGCGGCCACAGGCTTGAGCCCTCAACAATGGAGCTTTGCTCAATGGCGAGCTTTTCCGACGCGCACGAATGTAAAAGTATTCCCATAATCGCCGCAAATCTGCACAGGGTGATTAAACCGTGCCAAAGCCAAATATGGGCGGTGCTCCGTGCAGGGGACGATATTTACAGAACATATTTTAGCCTTATTTCAGGCTTTCTGGGCCGCCTTTGCATAAGCGGAGAGATTTTTGATTTACCGAAGGAAAACTGGAATATAGTGCTTGAGGCCGTAAAATTTTACGATGAAATAAAACATATTATAAAAAACGGCTTTACAAGTAAAATCGACTGCAACGTTGAAGATTACAGCGACCCGGAGGGCTGGCAGATTGTACTTAGGGAAACCGACACCGAGGCGTTGCTTATAGCGCATACTTTTAAAAATTCGGCTAATCCGCCGATTGAAAAATATCTTGAAAACTACAATATCGTAAAGACATTCGGGAGCAGTCTTGATGCGGATTTCAGGGGAAGATGCTATCTTCTTAAAAAAATGTAAACAAAAATCCGATAAGAATTTAACAAAAAACAGCCGCCGGAAATTAAAATTTCGGCGGCCGTTTTTTCGTAAGTCTTTAGCAAAGAAAAGTCGTTGCAAACAATACAGTCCGCAACGACGTTGGTGCAGGTAACAGGACTTGAACCTGCACGCTTTCGCACAAGATCCTAAATCTTGCGTGTCTGCCAATTCCACCATACCTGCATATTTAATTCATAATGAGCTTGCCGTCTTAACAAAGTCGGTAAAATACAAATGGATTATAACAAAAAAAATCCTATTTTTCAATAGACAAATGACATTTTTTGGTATAAAATAAATGTAAATAATGTTTGGAGGGCAAAATTATGGGATTTATGAAAACAAGATGGACCGATACAGTTGACAGGAACGCTCCGCTGCCTGAATATCCACGTCCGCAAATGGAACGCAAAAACTGGCTTTCTCTCAACGGCGTTTACGACTATGCGATTAAAGACGCCTCCTGCGAGTGGGCAGACACCTTTGACGGCGAAATTGTCGTTCCTTTTGCAATAGAATCTATGCTTTCCGGCGTTGAAAAAGCGCTTATGCCGGCTAAAAGGCTTTGGTACAGAAAATTATTTACAGTTCCGGATTCCTTTAAGGGGTTACATACCGTTTTAAATTTTTCCGCTGTCGATTGGCAGTGCAAAATTTATGTTAACAAATCGTTTGTTGGCTCTCACTCCGGCGGTTACTGCGCTTTTTCATTTGACATTACCGACTTTTTAATTGACGGAGAAAATGAGCTTACCGTTTGCGTTTACGACCCGACAGACGCTGGCTGGCAGCAAAGGGGAAAGCAGATTTTAGAGCCAAAGGGCATTTGGTACACGGCAACATCCGGTATCTGGCAGCCGGTTTGGATTGAGGCCGTTGAACCGTGCCACATTCAAAAGCTTCGCTTAACCCCCGATATTGACGAAAAATCTCTTTCAGTTAAAGCGACTGTTTCAGGTGAATACGACTGTTCGCTCAAGGTTACCGTTACTGATGACGATTCAGGTGAAACGGCCGCTGAGCAAACAATTCCCCTTGACGGAAAAATTTACTTTGACTCAATTAACCTTTGGTCACCTGAAACTCCGTTCCTTTACACATTAAAATTAGAGCTTATTTGCGACGGTAAAGTTACAGATACGGTTTACAGCTATGTCGGAATGAGAAAATTCTCAATCGGCAAGGACAAATACGGCGTTAAAAGATTTATGCTAAATAACGAACCGTATTTTCAGCGCGGTCTTCTCGACCAAGGGTATTGGTCGGACGGCGGTCTTACTCCGCCAAGTGACGAGGCGATGATTTACGACATAGAAACCGTTAAAAGGCTTGGATTTAATATGCTTCGCAAGCATATTAAGCTTGAACTTGACCGTTGGTATTACCATTGCGACAGGCTCGGTATGCTCGTTTGGCAGGATATGATTAGCGGTGGCGCTTACATAGGCGATTTTTACGCGGGAATGCTTCCGTTTATCGGCGTTCACGTTAAAGACGATAATTATAAAATATTCAACCGCGACAAAAAAGAAGCGAGAGATGATTTTAAGCGTGAGTTAAACGAGCTTTTAAATCAGCTTTACAACCATACCTGCATATGTATGTGGGTTCCGTTTAACGAGGGGTGGGGTCAGTTTGACTCCGTGCAAATTGCCAACGCTGTTAAATCATTTGATAAAACGCGTCTTGTTGACCACGCAAGCGGATGGTATGACCAGGGTGCGGGCGACTGCAACAGTATGCATAAATACGTTGTGCCTATTCCTCAGCATATAAACAAAAAGGACAACCGTATTTTTGTTATTTCTGAATACGGCGGCTATCAGTGCAGTATGACGGGTCACACTTGGTCAAACGACAGGCCTTTCGGACTGTATCTTAAATTCAAAAATAAGGATACGCTTTCGTCAGCCTATAAAAGGCTTCACGAAAAGCAGGTTATTCCGCTGATAGAAAAGGGCTTGTGCGCCACGGTGTATACTCAGGTAAGTGATGTTGAAAATGAGCTTAACGGCATTATGACTTACGACAGAGAGCACATAAAGATAGATGAGAAAGTGCTTATGGAAATAAATAAAAGAATGGATTTTGTGAAATAATATGACTGCTAATTCCAAATTGCGACTTTTGTATATACGGGATATTCTCTCTGCCTATTCCGATGAAGAGCATCCTCTCAACTCAACGGATATTATATCATTGTTAGAGAGCGAATACGGCGTTTCTTGCGAGCGAAAAACCGTTTACGACTGTATTGAATCGCTTTCTGATTACGGATACGATATTGTCAAGGCCGGCACAAAAAAAGGCTTTTTTATGGCATCGCGTGAATTTGAATTGCCTGAAATACGCGTACTTATTGACGCGGTGCAGTCGGCGGATTTTATTTCCGCCAAAAAAACTAAGGCGCTTTTGGAAAAGTTTGGGAAATACGCGAGCAAATATCAGTATTCAAAGATTATAAAACAGGTTTATATTGATAACAGAAACAAAAGAAACAATGAAAATCTGTTTTACACAATCAACGAGCTTCACGACGCGATTATATCAAATAAACAGGTTGAGGTCATATACCGAAAACGCAAAATTTCCGACGATGTTAAACCGCATTATGAGGAAAAAAAGCTAACCGTTAACCCGTACTGTCTTATTTGGGCGAACGACCATTATTATCTTGTCGGCAATCACACCGATTACGATAACCTTATTCATCTTCGTATTGACAGAATTAAAAGCGTTGCCGCGACCGAAACCAGAGCAAGACATTTTTCTGAAGTTTCGACTTATACTCTTCGCTTTGACGCGGCTGATTACAGCAACAAGCACCTTTCAATGTTTTCCGGCGATATTAAGCCGGTTGAGCTGATTTGCAAAAATGAAATTATAGAAGAAATACTTGATGAATTCGGTGAAAAAACAAAAATATTCCCATACGACGGCAATTCTTTTACGGCAAGACTTAATTTGGCAGTCACTCAGGGTCTTGCCTCAAAAATTATGCAGTACGGCGACGCAATTACAGTCCGAACTCCGAACGAGTTGAGAAATATGATAATAAATAAAAGCAAATCCGTTTTGGCCGCCTATGATGGTGAAAAGCGATAAACTTTTAACAAATTTTTCCAATACTCTTGAAAAACGCGCGTAAGTAGTATAAAATATCAAAGAAAATTATTTTGAAAGGAAGAAATCCAATGAGCAGTGCATTGAACAAAATGACAGTTGAAGATTTTGACGTAAAAGGCAAGAAAGTTCTTGTTCGCTGCGACTTCAACGTAAAAATGGAAAACGGAGTAATAACAAGCGATAAAAGAATAGTCGCTTCGTTACCTACAATCAAATATCTTATTGACAACGGCGCAAAAGTTATACTTTGCTCCCATTTGGGCCGTCCTAAGGGCGAGGTTAATCCCGAATTTTCAATGAAACCCGTCGCCGCAAGGCTTTCAGAGCTTTTGGGTCAGGAAGTAAAAATGGCCGACGACGTAGTAGGCGAGAGCGCACAAAAGCTTGCCGCCGATTTAAAAGAAGGCGAAGTTCTTCTTCTTGAAAATGTAAGGTTTGAACCTGGCGAAACCAAAAACGACCCTGAGCTTTCAAAGAAATTTGCTTCACTTGCGGATTTGTATGTAAACGACGCATTCGGTTCCGCTCACAGAGCTCATTCTTCAACAACAGGCGTTGCGGATTATCTTCCCGCGGCCTGCGGTTATCTTATTCAGAAAGAGATTCAGTTTATCGGCGGCGCTCTTGAAAACCCGAAAAGGCCTCTTGTCGCCATTCTCGGCGGTGCTAAGGTTTCCGATAAAATCGGCGTTATAACAAACCTTATTGACAAGTGCGACACTCTTATTGTAGGCGGCGGTATGGCATATACGTTTATGAAAGCTTTGGGCCATCAGATAGGAAATTCACTGCTTGAGGCGGATAAAATTGACCTTGCGAAAGAAATGATGGAAAAAGCTGAGACGAAAGGCGTTAAATTCCTTATTCCCATTGACAACAAGGTCGGTAAGGAATACAAAGAAGATACGGAGGCTATGACCGTAAATTCAGATGAAATTCCCGACGGTTGGATGGGGCTTGACATAGGCCCTGCTACTCAAAAATTGTTTGCAGACGCCGTTAAAGACGCCGGCACCGTAATTTGGAACGGACCTATGGGCGTTTCCGAGTGGGAAAACTTTGCGGCCGGTACTGTTGCGGTTGCAAAAGCTATTGCGGACAGCAACGCGATTTCAATCATCGGCGGCGGTGACTCTGCTGCCGCTATTCAGAAACTCGGCTTTGCCGACAAGATGTCTCACATCTCAACAGGCGGCGGAGCGTCGCTTGAATATCTTGAGGGCAAGGAGCTTCCCGGCATCGCCGCTCTCAACGAAAAGGAATAATATATTAAATTTTTGCAGGTGGGCTTTTATGCTCACCTGCAATTATGCAATTATGAATAGGAGAAACAAATATGAAAAAATCAGTTCGCAAAGCAGTTATTGCAGGTAACTGGAAAATGAACAAAACGCCTTCTGAAACAACTGCGCTTATCAATGAAATGAAACCGCTTGTCGCCGACGCCGATTGCGACGTTGTCCTCTGTGTTCCTTACATTGACATTCCTGCGGCAGTTGAGGCGGCTAAGGGCTCAAATATAAAAATAGGCGCCGAAAATGTGCATTTTAAATCTTCGGGAGCATATACCGGCGAGGTTTCCGCTGATATGCTTAAAGAGGCAGGCGTTGAGTACGTGGTTATCGGCCACAGCGAGAGAAGACAGTATTTCGGCGAAACCGACCAGACCGTTAATCTTCGCACTCTTGCGGCGGTAAACGCCGGGTTTAAGGCTATTGTTTGCGTAGGCGAAACGCTTGAGCAGAGAGAATTAGGCTACACCGAAACACTTTTAAAATATCAGACAAAAATGGCTCTTACCAATGTAAGCAAAGAACAGCTTAAAAACATAATTATCGCTTATGAACCCGTTTGGGCTATCGGCACAGGCGTTACTGCCACAGCAGACCAGGCCGATGAAGGCAACGGCTTTGTCCGCGCCGCTATTGCAGAGGCTTACGGCGAAGACGCCGCAGAAACGGTTACAGTTCAGTACGGCGGTTCAATGAACTCCAAGAATGCCGATGAGCTTGTTTCAAAGGTAAATGTCGACGGCGGACTTATCGGCGGCGCTTCACTTAAAGCCGAGGACTTTTCGGTAATTGTAAAGGCTGCTTCCAAATAATATTATTTCAAGGTGAATACTTCTATGAAAAAACCTGTGGTTTTATGTATTATGGACGGATTCGGAAAGAATCCCTCCGATTACGGCAACGCTATCGCTGCCGCTAATACTCCTAATCTTGATAGGTTAACGGCTGATTTTCCGATGACTTATATCGGCGCTTCGGGTATGGATGTAGGTCTTCCCGACGGTCAGATGGGCAATTCCGAGGTAGGCCATACAAATATAGGCGCGGGCAGAGTTGTCTATCAAGAGCTTACAAGAATTACAAAATCTATTGAGGACGGCGATTTCTTTCAGAACGATGTTCTAAGAAATGCGGTTCAATCGGCGATTGACAACGGCACGTCTCTTCACCTTATGGGCCTTATGAGCGACGGCGGAGTTCACAGCCATAACAGCCACGCTTGGGCGATTGTTGAACTCGCCAAGAGAATGGGGCTTAATAAGGTTTATCTTCACTGCATCATGGACGGAAGAGACGTTCCGCCTACAAGCGGCAAAGATTATGTCAGAGAGGCCGTTGCAAAGCTCAATGAAATCGGCGTAGGTAAGGTTGCTACTGTCATAGGCAGATTTTATGCCATGGATAGAGACAACCGTTGGGAGCGTGTTTCAAGGGCATACAACGCGCTTGTAAACGGCGTAGGAATAAAGACAAACGACCCGGTCAAGGCCATTGAGGAAAGCTATGAAAAGATTGACTCAGACGGTAAAAATATAACCGACGAGTTTATTGAACCTACGGTGTGCCTTGAAAACGAGGGCAGAATAGGCGCAAATGACAGCGTAGTATTCTTTAATTTCCGTCCCGACAGAGCAAGAGAAATTACAAGAACATTTGTAGACCCTGATTTTAAGGGATTTGAAAGGGAATATTTCCCCGTAACTTACGTATGTATGACTCAGTATGACGCGGCGATGCCGAATGTATCGGTTGCGTTTAAACCGCAGTCCCTAAAAAACACAATGGGCGAATATATTTCCTCATTGGGGCTTAAACAGCTCAGAATTGCCGAGACAGAAAAGTACGCGCACGTAACGTTTTTCTTCAACGGAGGCGTTGAGGCGCAGTATGAAGGCGAAGACAGAATACTCGTTAATTCCCCGAAGGTTTCAACATATGACTTAAAGCCTGAAATGAGCGCTTACGAGGTATCCGAAAAGGTCAACAATGCCGTTAGAAGCGGAAAATACGATGTTATAATCCTGAATTTTGCTAACTGCGATATGGTAGGCCATACGGGTGTGTTTGATGCGGCCGTAAAAGCGGTTGAAGCAGTTGACGCTTGCGTCGGAACGCTTTACGAGGCTGTTCACGAAGTCGGCGGCGTTCTTCTGATTACCGCCGATCACGGCAACGCGGACAAAATGTATGAGGAAGACGGCTCGCCGTTTACAGCGCATACAACTAATCCCGTCCCGTTTATTGTATGCGATTATCCCTGTACTTTAAAAGACGGAGGAAAGCTTTGCGATATTGCGCCTACAATTCTTAAAATTATGGGCATAGCTAAACCGGAGGAAATGAACGGCTCGTCAATCATTCTTTAATTTTGATAAGGGGCTTTTCAATCTATAAGGCCCTTTACCTCCTAAGTAATATAGTTTTCTTTAGCGGCGGTATGTGAAATTTCACGTACCGCTTATTTTTTTGTTGAAGATGCGTATTTTTGTGGTAAAATATATAAATAAAGGAATATAGGTGAAAATATGGATATAAATGAAGTTTTATCAAAATGCGACCACACACTTTTAAGTCAAAATGCGACGTGGGATGAAATTAAAGCCATTTGCGATGACGGAATTAAATACAACACAGCGTCAGTCTGTATCCCGCCTTCATATGTAAAACAGGCAAAGGAATACGTCGGCGGCAGAACGGCGGTTTGTACCGTAATCGGCTTTCCAAACGGTTATTCTACCACTGCCGTTAAATGCTTTGAAACCGAGGACGCTGTGCGTAACGGCGCTGACGAAATTGATATGGTAATAAATATCGGCTGGCTTAAAGATAAAAAATATGACCTGATTTTAAATGAAATTAAGGAAGTAAAAAAGGCGTGCAACGGAAAAATTTTAAAAGTAATAATTGAAACCTGCCTTTTAACGGACAGTGAAAAAATTAAAATGTGCGAAATTGTATCCGATTCCGGCGCTGATTACATTAAAACTTCAACAGGTTTTTCCTCCGGCGGGGCAAACGAGCACGACATAAAGATTTTTGCGGAAAATGTTGCTCCTCACTTAAAAATCAAAGCGGCAGGAGGTATTGCATCTATAAAAGACGCTGAAAATTTCATAAATTTAGGCGCCTCAAGGCTCGGTACAAGCAGAATCGTAAAAATAGTAAAAAACATTAAATAATTTTAAAAAAATGCGGGTGATTTTATGTCAAAGCGTGTTTTCATAATTGTTCTTGATTCCTGCGGCATAGGCGAAATGCCCGACGCGTATAAGTTTGGCGATAAAAACTGCAATACCTTAAAGCGAATATCCGAATCTGAATTTTTTACCTCCGAAAACACCGTTAAAATGGGCATAGGAAATATTGACGGCTGCGGTTACTTGCCGAAAACCGATAATCCGTCCGCCGCTGTCGGAAGACTTGCGGAAAAATCTATGGGTAAGGATACCACCATCGGTCATTGGGAAATTTCAGGTATCATTTCCGAAAGTCCTCTGCCGACATATCCTAACGGCTTTCCCGATGAAATCATTAAAGAGTTTTCACGCCGCACAGGCAGAGGCGTGCTTTGCAATAAACCCTTTTCAGGCACAGAGGTTATTGAGAAATACGGAGACGAACACATAAAAACGGGCGATTTAATCGTATATACGTCCGCCGACAGCGTATTTCAGATTGCGGCTCACGAAGACTTAATACCGATTGAAACGCTTTATGATTACTGCCTAACAGCTCGGAAAATTCTTTGTGGTAAGCACTCGGTAGGCAGAGTTATAGCAAGGCCTTTTATCACGGCAGATGGCAAATTTAAAAGAACGGCAAACAGACGTGATTTTTCTCTTGAACCGCCGAAAGAAACTATGCTGGACGCTGTTTCCAAACACGGAAAAACGGTTTACGCTGTGGGCAAAATCCGCGACATCTTTGCAGGGCGCGGCATAACGGAATATGTGTTAACTCATTCAAATTCCGAAGGTATGCAAATGGCTTTGAATGCTTTAAATAAAGAGTTTGAGGGGCTTTGTTTTGTGAACTTGGTTGATTTTGATATGCTTTACGGACACAGACAGGACATAAACGGTTATGCGAAAGCGTTTTCAGAATTTGACAGGTGGCTTCCCTCGTTCACTGAAAATATGAAACGTGACGATATTCTGATAATCACTGCCGACCACGGCTGCGACCCGGGCGATGACAGTACCGACCATTCAAGAGAATATGTTCCTCTTTTGATTTACGGGCATAATATTGAGCCGGTAAACCTTGGAACATTGATGACATACGCTGACATTGCCGCTACCGTCACGGATTATCTCGGCGTACCGTTTAGCTGTGCCGGCAAGAGCCGATTAAACGATATTTTAAAATAGGGTGATTTTATGTCAAATGAAGAGCTTTGCGCACTTGCTAAAATGGCAATGGAAAACGCCTATGCGCCGTATTCGGGTTACAGAGTAGGCGCGGCGCTTCTCACAAAATCGGAAAAGGTCTACACAGGGTGTAATATCGAAAATGCTTCGTATTCACCTACTGTGTGCGCAGAACGCACTGCAATTTTTAAGGCCGTGAGCGACGGCGAAAGAGATTTTCTTAAAATAGCTGTCGCAGGCGGCAAAGACGGAAAGATAACGGGAGAATTTCCGCCGTGCGGAGTTTGCCGACAAGTAATGGCTGAATTTTGTGATGAAAACTTTAAAATATTAGTGGTTAATGGGAATAACGCTTATACCGAATACTGTTTTTCTGAGATTCTGCCGTTTTCATTTAACCCTAAGCACATTAAATAAGGCTGTGATATTATGAGAATGTACGATATTATTGAAGATAAACGGAACGGCAGGGAGCTTAGCAAAGAAGAAATTGAATTTTTTGTTAAAGGCTATACCGACGGCACAATTCCCGATTATCAGGCGTCCGCTTTTTGTATGGCTGTGTACTTTAAGGGTATGACTGAAAAAGAAACCGTTATTTTAACCGAATCAATGGCAAATTCGGGCGATACTGTTGACTTATCAATGTTCGGCAGTCTTTCTGCCGACAAACACTCAACAGGCGGAGTAGGCGATAAAACAAGCCTGATTGTCGCTCCGATTGCAGCGTCCTTAGGCGCAAAAGTTGCAAAAATGTCGGGCAGAGGGCTTGGTCACACAGGCGGAACGGTCGATAAATTAGAGTCAATTCCGGGATATAAAACAACGCTTTCCGAAGACGAGTTTTTATCTCAGGTAGAGAAAACGGGTATTGCGATAATCGGACAGAGCGGCAATTTGACCCCCGCCGATAAAAAACTCTACGCTTTAAGAGACGTCACCGCAACAGTCGACAGTATTCCTCTTATCGTTTCAAGCATAATGAGCAAAAAGATTGCCGCAGGCTCAAAAAATATTGTCCTCGACGTAAAATGCGGCAGCGGCGCGTTTATGAAAACACTGAAAGACGCTGAAATTCTTGCAAACGAGATGGTGAAAATAGGAAATGGTTGCGGAAGAAATACAGCCGCGCTCATAACCGATATGGACAGACCGTTGGGTTCTGCGGTCGGCAATTCGCTTGAGGTTATTGAGGCTGTAAAGGTTCTTAAAGGCGAAGTTGAAAACGATTTAAAGGAAGTGTGCCTTTCGCTTGCCGCAAAATTGATTTCGCTTGTATTGTCACTTTCATATGAAGAATCGTTAAAAAGGGTAACTGATGCTCTTGAGAGCGGAAAAGCGTATTGCAAGATGAAAGAGTGGATTTCTGCGCAGGGCGGTGACGCGGCGTTTATTGACAATACCGAGCTTTTTGAAAAGGCCGAATACTCATATGAAATTTTGTCCGACTCGGACGGGTATATATCTGCAATGGACACTGAAAAAATCGGACTTTCAAGCGTAATTCTTGGCGCGGGAAGATCATCTAAAGAGGACAAAATTGATTTTTCAGCAGGTATTATAATCGACAAAAAAACGGGTGATAAAATTAAAAAAGGCGAAAAAATCGCCACTTTGTTTACAAATAACGAAACTTCTTTGCAGGACGCTGAAAAAACATATCTTTCGGCGCTCACCGTTTCGGCGGAAGAGCCTGAAGAAAAACCGCTTATATATAAAATTATCGGATAAAATATAAAAATTTTTTATGTAATTGTTGACATAACTTTTTCAAAGTGATATACTTAACAAAATCAAATCTTTAAATCGATGCAGAGATGTCGATAAGATTGAGTAAAAGAGCATCCATAGTGTAAAACACCGTGGCCTTGTTTTAATAGCTTATACCTTATCGGCTTTACGATAAGGTATTTTTTTTGGAGGGATTTTAATGCAGAATTTTTCTAAACCGAAAACGGTTATGATTGATAAACTCTCCGACGCCGTGCTTAGCAACGGTGATTTTGCCGATTTAAACTTTGAAAAATCAGTTATATTTCCCGGCTTTTGCGACGTGCATGTGCATTTCCGTGAGCCGGGTTTTTCTTATAAAGAAACAATTAAATCCGGCTCGCTTGCGGCGGCGCGCGGCGGCTATACCGCAGTATGCACTATGCCGAATTTGAACCCTGTGCCCGACTCTGCCGAAAATTTGAACAAACAGCTTGAAATAATTAAAAGGGACGCTGTTATAAACGTTTATCCATACGGCTCCATTACTGAGGCTCAAAAAGGCGAACATATCTCTAAAATGGACGAAATGGCTGAAAACGCAATAGCCTTTTCCGACGACGGCAGGGGCGTGCAGTCGCAGGAACTTATGAAAGAGGCTATGTTAAAGGCCAAGTCTTTGGGAAAAATTATTGTTGCGCACTGCGAGGACAATTCACTGCTTTTTGGCGGTTATATTCATGCGGGCGCTTATGCAAAAAAGCACGGACACAGAGGAATTTGTTCCGAAAGCGAATGGAAACCGATTGAGCGCGATTTAAAGCTTGCGCGGGAAACAGGCTGTTCTTATCACATATGCCATATTTCCTGTAAAGAGAGCGTCGAGCTTATTAGAAGAGCAAAAAGCGAAGGCGTTGATGTTACCTGTGAAACAGCGCCGCACTACCTTATTTTAACCGACGATTGTCTTGAAGAGGACGGAAAATTCAAGATGAATCCGCCCCTGCGCTCTTTTGAAGACAGGCAGGCGTTAATTGATGGAATTAAGGACGGCACTATTGATATGATTGCCACAGACCATGCCCCTCACAGCGCAGAGGAAAAATCAAGGGGACTTGAAAAAAGCGCCTTTGGCATAGTCGGGATTGAAACGGCTTTTCAGCTTTTATACACTCACCTTGTAAAGAACAATATAATTTCACTTGAAAGGCTTATTGAGCTTATGGCGGTAAATCCGCGTAAGCGATTTAATATACCGATTTGCGATGACTGCACAGTTTGGAATCTTAACGAAAAAACAGTTATAAATCCCGATGATTTCCTTTCAAAAGGAAAATCTACGCCGTTTGAAAACAAAGAAGTTTTCGGAAAATGCGTTTTGACGGTTTGCGGCGGAAAAACAGTTTATAAATTATTTTAATATAAAGTACGGAGGAAAATTATGGCTAAAAGAACAGATGTAAAAAAGGTACTTATTATCGGCTCCGGCCCTATCGTTATAGGTCAGGCGGCGGAATTTGACTATGCCGGCACGCAGGCTTGCCTCGCATTAAAAGAGGAGGGCTATGAGGTTATACTCTGCAATTCAAATCCGGCAACAATAATGACAGACACTTCTATTGCCGACAAGGTTTATATGGAGCCGCTCACTCTTGAATACATAGCAAAAATACTGCGCTATGAGCGCCCGGACGCAATAGTTCCGGGAATTGGCGGGCAGACAGGTCTTAACCTCGCGATGCAGCTTGAAAAGAAAGGCATACTCAAAGAGTGCGGCACAAAGCTTTTAGGCACTTCAAGCACAAGCATTGAAAGGGCGGAGGACAGAGAGCTTTTTAAGGAAATGTGCGAATCCATAGGCGAGCCTGTTATACCATCCGAAATTACATATGACCTTGAACACGCAAAACAGGCGGCAAAGAGAATAGGCTATCCTGTTGTACTGCGTCCGGCATTCACTCTCGGAGGAACAGGCGGCGGCTTTGCAAATAACGAGGAAGAGCTTATAGAAATCGGTATGAACGGATTTAAGCTCTCTCCCGTTCATCAGGTGCTTGTTGAAAAAAGCGTAAAGGGATATAAGGAAATTGAATTTGAAGTTATGCTCGACTCAAACGACCACGCTATTACGATTTGCGGTATGGAAAATATCGACCCCGTAGGCGTTCATACCGGCGACTCAATAGTTGTAGCGCCTATACTTTCGCTCAACGACCACGACCTGAAAATGCTCAATGACAGCGCAATCAAAATTATACGGGAGCTTAAAATAGAGGGCGGCTGTAACGTTCAGTTTGCGCTCAATCCCAATTCAAGCGAGTATTTCCTCATTGAAGTAAACCCGAGAGTTTCGCGCTCCTCGGCGCTTGCATCTAAGGCAAGCGGCTACCCCATAGCAAGGGTTACGGCAAAAATAGCGATGGGTATGGCGCTTGAGGATATACCCGTAGCAGGCGGTACGGCGGCAATAGAGCCGAGCCTTGACTACATAGTCGCAAAGTTCCCCCGTTTCCCGTTTGACAAGTTTTCGGACGCTCCCAACACTCTTGGCACACAGATGAAGGCTACCGGCGAGGTAATGGGCATAGGCTCTACGCTTGAGGAATGTATGCTTAAATCCGTGCGCTCTCTTGAAACGGGGGTATGCCATTTCCACCTTGCAAAATTTGACAGCTACACCGACGATGAATTGTTTGATTACATCAAAGAATTTAAAGATGATAACGTATATGCAATATTTGAGCTTTTGCGCAGGGGCGCAACCATAGAAAAGCTCCACAACGTAACTATGATAACCGAGCTTTTCCTTGAATCATACAAGAAAATAGTCGATATGGAAAAGACGATAAAGGAAAATGTAAACTCGGTCGAGGTATTAAAACAGGCTAAAATAATGGGCTTTTCCGACAAATACATTTCAAGAGTTTGGAATGTAAAGGAAACAGAGGTCTATGCTTTAAGAAAGGCAAACAAAATTACGCCTGTATTTAAAATGGTAGACACTCTTCATACGGGCAAATACATAGCTTATCTTTACTCCTCATATACGGGCGAAAACGCCTCAAGACTCAGCGACAAAAAGAAAATCATAGTTTTAGGTGCAGGGCCTATCCGTATAGGCCAGGGCGTTGAGTTCGACTATTCAACGGTTCACGCCGTTCAGACTATTAAACGCGCGGGCTATGAGGCAATTATTATAAACAACAATCCCGAAACCGTTTCCACAGACTACACAACTGCCGATAAGCTCTATTTTGAACCGCTCACTCCCGAAGATGTTATGGCGATTGTAGATTTTGAACAGCCCGAGGGCGTTATAGCCTCTCTCGGCGGCCAGACCGCCATAAACCTTGCTCAGCCCCTTATGGACAGGGGAGTTAAAATAATAGGTACGGACTGCGAGGCTATTGAAAAAGCGGAAAACCGCGACAGCTTTGAAAAAATACTCAAAGACCTTAACATACCTCAGCCCAAGGGTCAAGCCGTAACAAATATCGAGGACGGCTTAAAGGCGGCTAACGAAATAGGCTATCCCGTGCTTGTCCGCCCGTCGTTCGTACTCGGCGGCAGAGCCATGCAGATAGTTTCAAAGGACGAACATTTAAAGCACTATCTTAAAACCGCAGTTGAAATTGACGTTGACAAGCCCGTACTTGTCGATAAATACATACAGGGCAAGGAGGTTGAGGTTGACGCAATCTGCGACGGCAGAGATGTGTTCGTACCAGGAATTATGGAGCTTGTTGAGCGAACCGGAGTACATTCGGGCGACTCAATAAGCGTTTATCCGACTTTCTCAATTTCAAATAAAGTCAAAGGCATAATTTTGCAGTACGCCAAAAAGCTTGGACTCGGCATAGGCATAGTAGGACTTTATAATATTCAATTTATCGTTGACCCTGACGACAATGTTTATATAATTGAAGTAAATCCGCGTTCATCAAGAACCGTGCCGTTCCTCTCAAAGGCAACGGGATATTCGCTTGCCGATATTGCAACCGAAGTAATACTCGGAAAGAGCCTTAAAGAGCAGGGAATATTCGACATTTACCCCAAGGAAAAGAAACGTTATTATGTAAAGGTTCCCGTATTCTCGTTCAATAAAATCAAGGGACTTGACGCTTATCTTTCACCCGAAATGAAGTCAACGGGCGAGGCAATAGGATATGACGATAAACTTCACCGCGCAATGTTCAAGGCTCTTACGGCATCGGGAATGAATCTTCAAAATTACGGCACAGTGCTTGTAACGCTGGCCGATGAGGATAAGGAGGAGGCAATTCCGCTTATCAAAAGATTTTACAATATGGGCTTTAATATTGAGGCTACAAGCGGTACGGCCGCCGTACTCAGACAGAACGGAATACGCACAAGGGTAAGAGGAAAGATAAGCGAGGGAAGCGACGAAATTCTCGAATCAATCCGCGCTGGTTATGTCAGCTATGTAATAAACACAAGGGCTATTCTTTCCGGCGTGCATTACGAGGACGGCGTTGAAATCCGCCGCACGGCAACGGAAAACAACGTAACTATATTTACCTCTCTTGATACGGTCAGAGTTTTGCTTGACGTTCTTGAGGAGACAACGCTTACCATATCAACGATTGACGCATAACTTTTCCTGAGTTTTCGGAGGTGAATAATGAAACAGGTTTTACTTGCCGTTAAAGAAAATACCGCGCTTACGGAAAATGTATTTAAGATGAGGCTGGAGGGCGATTTATCCGAAATTACCTCGCCTGGTCAGTTCGTAAACATTAAAATAGACAATTTTTATCTAAGGCGCCCGATTTCGGTTTGCGATTTAGATGACAATACCCTTACTTTAATTTATAAGGTAGTCGGCAAGGGTACCGAGGCTATGAGCAAAATGAGCACAGGCACGGTTTTAGATGTGCTGACGGGGCTCGGAAACGGCTATGATTTGGAGCTTTGCGGCGAAAGCCCGTTGCTTTTGGGCGGCGGAGTGGGCGTACCGCCTATGTATCTGCTTGCGAAACGCCTTATAAAATCAGGCAAAAAGGTCACCGTAATTCTCGGGTTTAATACTAAATCGGAGGTCTTCTACGAAAACGAATTTGCCGCTCTGGGTTGTGATACCAAGGTAACTACCGTTGACGGCAGTTACGGTATTAAGGGCTTTGTCACAGACGCCATGCCCGAAAATTATTCGTATTTTTACTGTTGCGGTCCCGAACCGATGTTAAAGGCTGTATATAAGCGCAGTAAGACCTCCGGTCAGTTTAGCTTTGAGGAAAGAATGGGCTGTGGTTTCGGCGCATGTATGGGTTGCAGCTGCAAAACCGTAACGGGGTATAAGAGAATTTGCAAGGACGGCCCTGTTTTGAAAAAGGAGGAAATATTATGGGAAGACTGAGTGTAAACTTATGCGGTACAGAGCTTGAAAATCCCGTAATACCTGCCTCGGGAACATTCGGTTTCGGTTACGAATTTGCAGAGCTTTACGATATTAACTGCCTTGGCACCTTTTCATTTAAAGGAACTACAAAAGAACCTCGTTTCGGCAACCCGACTCCGAGAATTGCGGAGTGTACGGCTGGAATGATAAATTCCGTGGGACTTCAAAATCCCGGTGTTGACGAAGTTATCAGCCGTGAACTTCCCAAGCTTAAAAAGTGCTTTCACAAACCTGTAATGGCTAATGTCAGCGGCTTTTCGGTAAGCGATTACGCCTATACCTGCGAACTTCTTGACAAGCAGGAGCAGGTAGGCTTTATAGAAGTAAATGTTAGCTGTCCAAATGTTCATTCGGGCGGTATGAGCTTTGGCACACAGCCGTCGGCGGCGGCAGAGGTTACAAGCGCCGTCAAGGCCGTAACCAAAAAGCCCGTTATAGTTAAGCTCTCGCCCAATGTAACTGATATAGTTTCAATAGCAAAGGCCTGCGAGCAGGCAGGCGCAGACGCAATAAGCCTTATAAACACTCTTATGGGTATGAGAATTGATTTGAAAACAAGAACGCCCGTAATTAAAAATAAAATGGGCGGATTTTCAGGACCTGCGATATTTCCCATAGCTGTCAGAATGGTTTATCAGGTTGCAAATGCGGTAAATATCCCCGTTGTAGGTATGGGTGGAATTACCTGCGCGGACGATGTAATAGAAATGATGATGGCAGGCGCAACGGCCGTCGAGATAGGCGCCGCAAACCTTATAAACCCTTATGCCTGCCGGGATATAATAAATGATTTGCCAAACGCTTTGGATAGATATAAAATAAATAATATCAGAGATATAATAGGAGTGGTTAAATAATGGGCAAGGACGTAATTGTTGCCTGCGATTTTTCGAGTGCACAGAAAACTTATGAGTTTTTGGATTTGTTTACCGACCGTAAACCTTTTGTTAAAATCGGTATGGAGCTTTTCTACTCCGAGGGTCCCGATATTGTAAGGGAGATAAAGAAAAGGGGACACAAGATTTTTCTTGATTTAAAGCTCCACGACATACCCAATACCGTAAAAAAGTCTATGGCCGTGCTGTCAAGACTTGACGTTGATATATGCAATCTTCACGCCGGAGGCACAATAGCTATGATGAAAGCGGCGCTTGAGGGCCTTACAAGAGAGGACGGCACAAGACCTTTGCTTATAGCCGTAACACAGCTTACCTCTACCGACCAGCAGGCAATGGAAAACGATTTGCTTATAAAAGAGCCTATCGACAAGGTGGTTATGCACTATGCCCAAAACGCCAAAAAAGCAGGGCTTGACGGCGTTGTATGCTCGCCCCTCGAATCAAAAAAGGTTCACGACGTTTGCGGAGATGATTTTATCACCGTAACCCCGGGAGTAAGGTTTGCGGACGGAGATATGGGCGACCAGAAAAGGGTTATGACCCCTGCCCAGGCTAAGGAAATTGGTTCCGATTATATCGTAGTCGGCAGACCCATAACTGCGGCGGACGACCCGGTGGCGGCATATAACAGATGCGTTGAAGAATTTATTGATTAACATATAAAATTTAAGGAGAGAATAGACTATGGAACTTAAAAATCTCATAGCAAAAGACCTGCTCAAAATCAAGGCGGTTTTTTTCCGTCCTGAAGAGCCTTTTACATGGGCAAGCGGAATTAAAAGCCCTGTTTACTGCGACAACAGGCTGACGCTTACTGCGCCGCAGGTAAGAACAGATGTTGAAAACGGGCTTGCCTCTCTTATAAAGGAACATTACCCGGAGGCGCAGGTGCTTATGGGGACATCTACCGCAGGAATAGCGCATGCCGCAATTACGGCGCATTTGCTTGATATGCCTATGGGTTACGTTCGCTCGGGCGCAAAGGACCACGGCAGAAAAAATCAAATTGAGGGCAAGCTTGAAAAAGGCCAGAAGGTAGTAGTAGTCGAAGACCTTATTTCAACGGGCGGCAGTGTCATTGAAGTAGTAAATGTTCTGCGTGAGGCCGGGGCAGATGTTCTCGGCATAGTTTCGATTTTTACTTACGGTATGCAAAAGGGCATAGACAGGCTTAAAGAGGCAAATGTAAAAAATTATTCGCTTACCGATTTTGACTGCATCGCAGAGGTAGCGGCGCAGGAAGGTTATATAAAGGAAGAAGATATTAAACGATTGATTGCTTTCAGAAACAACCCGTCTGACGAAAGCTGGATAGGAGCGCAAAAATGAGAAGCGTCATTGATATAGTTGACCTTACAACGGAAGAACTCGACGAGCTTATAAAAACCGCCGTCGATATTATAAATAATCCGAATAAGTATTCCGAAATCTGCCGCGGGAAAAAGCTTGCAACGCTCTTTTTTGAACCGTCAACGAGGACAAGAATGAGCTTTGAGGCCGCAATGTATGAGCTTGGCGGCCATGTAATTTCGATGACCGACGCGGGCTCGTCATCCGCCGCAAAAGGTGAAAGCGTAGCTGACACGGCAAAAACAGTGAGCTGTTATACCGATATAATAGCAATGCGCCACCCTAAAGAGGGTGCGGCATATGTTGCGGCAAAGGCGGCGTCAATTCCCGTTATAAACGCAGGCGACGGCGGACATTGCCACCCCACACAGACACTTGCCGATTTGCTGACAATTTACCGTGAAAAAGGCGGATTTGACAACCTGACGGTCGGGCTTTGCGGCGACCTTAAATTCGGCAGAACGGTACATTCGCTTATCAATGCTCTTTCAAGGTATAACGGCATAAAATATGTGCTGATTTCCCCCGAAGAGTTAAAACTTCCGAGTTACGTTAAAGCTGATTCGATTAAGTCAAAAAATATTCCTTATACTCAAACGACCGATCTTGAAAGCGCAATGCCTGAGCTTGATATACTTTATATGACGCGGGTTCAGCGTGAAAGATTTTTCAACGAAGAGGATTATTTAAGGCTTAAGGACAGTTACATTTTAACGCCCGACAAGCTAAAAAACGCGAAGGCAGACTTATCAATAATGCATCCGCTCCCGAGAGTAAACGAAATAAGCGCCGCGATAGACGACGACCCGCGCGCTTGTTATTTTAAACAGGTGCTCAACGGCAAGTATATGCGTATGGCGCTTATTATCAAGCTTTTGAAGGAGGCGGGTACAATATGAACATTGATTCCATTCAAAACGGCGTTGTAATCGACCATATTAAAGCCGGATACGGTATGAATCTTTATGAGCTTTTAAAGCTCGGAGAGTTGGACGTGTCTGTTGCTCTTATAAAAAATGTGCAGAGCAAAAAAATGGGAAAAAAAGATATTATAAAAATTGACGCCGATATAGAGTTAAACCTCGATATTATCGGGTATGTTGACCCAGGGGCGACGGTGAATATCATTAAAGACAGCGTTCTTACGGAAAAGCTTTCCATAGATATGCCCGAAACGCTTGTAAATGTTATAAAATGCAAAAATCCCCGCTGTATAACGTCCTGCGAGCAGGAGCTTGACCAGATTTTTAAGCTTTCCGATAAGAAAAACGGGGAATACCGTTGTATTTACTGCGAGGCAAAAGCAAAATAGCTCGGCATTAACAGCTAAACCTTCCGCACGGGAGGTTTTTGCTTTTCTCATCCTATGTTTTAATAATATGATTTTTTTGTTTACAAATGTCGATTTTTTTAGTAGAATATTTTTGTGAGGCGGAATAAATGGACAATCAACGCAAAAATATCAGAAAAATTTTTATAAAAGGTATGAGGGACGGCGCTCCGATAGGACTCGGTTATTTTGCCGTTTCGTTTTCAATAGGCATAACCGCAAGAAACGTTGGGCTTACTGCATTACAGGGTTTTTTTCTGAGCCTTTTAAACAACGCGTCGGCAGGCGAGGTTGCAGGGCTTTCCTCAATCGCCGCAGGAACATCGCTTTTTACGTTGGCGGCTGTAATGCTTGTCACAAACGCGCGCTATCTTTTAATGAGCTGTGCTTTAAGTCAAAAGTTTTCGCCAAACGCTCCTTTTTTTCACCGATTGCTGATAGCTTTTGACATAACCGACGAAATTTTCGGAATAGGAATTGCCTATCCGGGTTGGCTTGAGCCAATGTATATGTACGGCGCATTTTTAACGACAATTCCGATGTGGGCATTAGGAACGGTTCTCGGCATTGTTTTCGGAAATATTTTGCCTCAAGTGCTTGTAAACGCTTTAAGCGTCGCAATTTACGGTATGTTTTTGGCAGTTGTAATTCCTCCGTGCAGAAAAAACAAGGTAATATCCGGAGTTGTAATTTTAAGTTTACTGCTGAGCTATCTTTCAAAATACATTCCTTTTATATCAAACGCCTCGGAAAGTGTCAGGGTAATTGTTCTTACGCTTATAATTTCAAGCGCCGCCGCTCTTCTTTTCCCGGTTAAAGACAGCGCAGAGGGGGAAGATGCCAATGAGTAAAAGCATATACGCTTACATTTTCGTAATGGCGGTTGTAAGTTATCTTATAAGAGTTTTTCCATTGGCGGTTATCCGCAAACCTATTACAAATAAATTTGTAAAATCCTTTTTGTTTTACATTCCGTACGTTACTCTCACCGTAATGACTTTTCCGTCTATAATTTACGCAACGGACAGCATATCCGGCGGAATTGCGGCATTTGCAGTCGGGGTTTTGCTTGCCGTTTTTACAAGAAATTTGTTTGTTGTCGCCTCGGGTTGCTGTATCACAGTTTTGCTTTTGTCGTTTATCCTATAAAAATAGACAAAAACCGCCGTAAAATGCGAACAAAAATTATCAAAGAAAACACACTCTAAAACGTTTAAAATCCTTGACTAATACTTTTGATATATGATATAATTTTTTATGTTAAATAAGGGGCTTGCCCCGACATTATGCGAGTTGGTTCTTTGCGACTGACGGAATTATGTGGAGCACCACAGCGGAGCAAGGAATTTATACTTTATGAAAATGTCTTTGGCCGTCCGTCTGGGCACATTTGACCTGCTTTACGGGTTAAGTGTGTCTTTTTTATTTTTATTGGGAGGTTATTATATGAAAAAAGTAGGAATCATTATGGGCAGCGACAGCGATTTACCTATTATTCAAAAGAGCGTTGATATGCTCGATTCCCTTGGAATTGAATACACGGTTCATATTTTTTCTGCTCACCGCACGCCTGAAGAAACGGCTGAATTTACGAAATCCGCCAAAGAAAACGGATACGGAGTAATAATAGCGGCGGCTGGTATGGCGGCGCACCTTGCAGGCGCTGTTGCCGCAAACACAACCTTACCGGTTATAGGTATCCCGTGTAAATCCTCGGTTCTTGAAGGAATGGACGCTCTTCTTTCAACAGTTCAAATGCCGTCAGGCATTCCCGTTGCGACTGTCGCAATTAACGGCGGCGCCAACGCGGCATTACTTGCGGCGCAGATTCTCGCGCTTTCAGACGACGAGCTTTCGGAAAAACTTGTTAATATGAGAGAAAATAATAAAAAATCAGTTTTGGAAAAAGACGCTAAAATCTGCGCTCAATTCAATAAATAATATAAAAAACTATAAGGAGTTTAAGATTATGGAAAAGACAGTTCAGCTTTACGAAGGAAAGGCAAAAAAAGTTTTTGCGACGGAAAATCCCGATTTGGTAATTGTTTCTTATAAGGACGACGCGACTGCTCTTGACGGGCTTAAGAAGGGTACTATCGCCGGCAAAGGCGCCATAAATAACCGTATGTCAAATTATCTTATGCAAATTCTTGAAAAAAAGGGCGTTAAAACACATTTTGTGGAGGAGCTTAACAGCAATGAAACTGTTGTAAAAAAAGTTTCTATTGTTCCTTTGGAGGTTATAATCAGAAATATTTCCGCAGGTTCTTTTGCCAAACGCTTTGGCGTAGAAGAGGGAATTGTTTTTTCGGAGCCGACTATTGAATTTTCCTATAAAAACGACGACCTTCACGACCCGCTTATGAACTCCTACCACGCTCTCGCGCTCGGAATAGCGACAAAAGACGAGATTGATACGATTACATCAATGGCGTTTACCGTAAATGACGTACTTAAGGAGTATTTTGCAGGTCTTGGCGTAAAGCTGGTTGACTTTAAGCTGGAATTTGGCAAAACATCCGACGGCGAAATTGTTCTTGCAGATGAAATATCTCCCGATACTTGCCGTTTCTGGGATGCAAAAACAAACGAAAAGCTTGATAAAGACCGTTTCCGCAGAGATATGGGCGGAGTTGAAGACGCGTACAAAGAAATGATGCGCAGAGTTTTCGGCGAATAATCGGAGGCAAATAAATGGGTGGATTTTTTGGAATTGTTTCAAAAAACGACTGTATGTTAGACGTCTTTTTCGGCGTTGATTACCATTCGCACTTAGGTACACGCCGGGGCGGACTTGCCGCATACGACAAAGAAATTGGTTTACAGCGGAAAATACATAATATAGAAAATGCGCCGTTCCGCACAAAATTTGAGCATATTTTTGATGAAATGAAAGGTACGTCCGCAATCGGCTGTATAAGCGACACTGACCCTCAGCCCCTGCTTATCCGTTCAAGACTCGGGACATTTGCAATCTGCACGGTCGGCATAGTCAACAATGCGGACTATTTAATAGGAAAGTACCTTATAAACGATTCCGGCCATTTTGACGCGATGACCGGCGGTAAAGTCAATTCAAATGAATTGATAGCCTCTCTTATAAGCCTTAGAGATAATTTTAAAGACGGAATTGAATTTGTTCAAAGAGTGGTTGACGGAACAGCGTCAATACTTTTGCTCACAGAAACAGGTTCAATTATTGCGGCAAGGGATAAATTCGGCAGACTGCCCATACAAATAGGGCGGAATGACGATGGTTATGCTGTTTCGTTTGAGTCCTTTGCCTATGAAAAATTAGGCTACGAGTTTTTAAAGGAATTGGGGCCTGGTGAGATTGTCGAAATAACGCCCGATGAAATACATCAGCTAAAAGAACCGGGTAAAAAGAAGAAAATATGCGCGTTTTTATGGAGCTATTACGGTTATCCCACTTCTACTTATGAGGGCGTAAATGTTGAAAAAATGCGTTATGACAACGGCAAAATTATGGCTGAATCCGATATGAAAACCGGCGTTTGCGACGGAATTGACTATGTAGGCGGCGTTCCCGATTCAGGCACTCCGCACGCGATAGGCTACTCAAATCAAAGCGGTATTCCGTTTGCAAGAGCATTTATAAAATATACTCCTACCTGGTCAAGGAGCTTTATGCCGACCAATCAATCGGAGAGAAATAAAATTGCAAAAATGAAACAGATTCCCGTAAAGGAATTGATAGTGGGGAAAAATCTTCTCTTTGTCGACGATTCTATCGTAAGGGGCACTCAGCTTAAAGAAACGGTTGATTTCCTCTATGAAAGCGGAGCAAAAACCGTTCATATGCGTTCCGCGTGTCCTCCTATAATGTACGGCTGTAAATACCTTAACTTTTCAAGAGCGACAAGCGAAATGGAGCTTATCGCGAGGAGAGTCATAGTTGAGCTTGAGGGAGAAGAAGGTCTTAAATATATTGACGAGTATGCAGACGCCTCTACCGAAAGAGGGAAGAAACTAAGAGCGAATATCTGTGAAAAACTGCATTTAGCCTCTCTTGAGTTCCAAAGCCTTGAGGGTATCATCAATGCGATAGGGCTTGACCCCGACGAGCTTTGCACATATTGCTGGAACGGAAAGGAATAAGATTATGAACAACAATTCTAAATCAGATGTTTATGCGGCGGCAGGCGTTGATATTACGGCCGGCTACAAGGCTGTGGAGCTTATGAAAAAGCACATCGCCACTACGATGACTTCGTCGGTTTGCTCCGATGTAGGCGGATTCGGCGGACTTTTTGAGCTTGACCTCACAGGCATAACAAATCCCGTGCTTGTAAGCGGAACGGACGGCGTCGGCACAAAGCTAAAGATTGCGTTTTTGATGGACAGGCACGATACCGTCGGCATAGACTGCGTTGCGATGTGCGTAAACGATATTATCTGCTGTGGGGCAAAGCCTTTGTTCTTCCTCGATTACATAGCCTGCGGCAAAAATGTACCCGAAAAGATTGCCGACATTGTAAAGGGCGTGTGCGACGGCTGTGTGCAGTCTGGCGCGGCGCTGATAGGCGGAGAAACCGCCGAGATGCCAGGTTTTTATCCCGTTGACGAATATGACCTTGCAGGCTACTGTACGGGCGTTGTTGACAAGTCAAAAATTATTGACAACAAGACAATGTGTGAGGGCGATGTTATAATTGCGCTCCCCTCAAGCGGCGTTCACTCAAACGGTTTTTCTCTTGTAAGAAAGGTGTTTGACGTTGAAAACAGCGATATTAAAACTCCCGTTGACTGCCTTGGCGGCAAATCGATAGGGGAAACGCTCCTGACGCCCACCAAAATCTATGTAAAACCCGTTCTTGCGCTTATTTCCGAGCTTTCTGTAAAGGGAATTTCCCATATCACTGGCGGAGGATTTTACGAGAATATACCCAGAAGTATTCCCGACGGCCTGTGCGCAAGGATAGAGCGAAGTGCCGTAAAGGTTTTGCCGATTTTTGATTTTATTGCAAAGAAGGGCGGCATAGACGAAAGGGATATGTTCAACACCTTTAATATGGGCGTCGGTATGAGCATAGTGGTTGCAAGGCAGGACGCCGACAGGGCGCTTGAAATTTTAAAGGCAAACGGCGAGAACGCTTATATCATAGGCAAAATTATTAAATCGGAAAGTAAGATAGAGATATGCTGAAACAGATAATTAACGGTATTTTTGCAGGCGTGCTTATTTCAATAGGCGGAGCCGTCTACCTCTCCTGCGACAACAAGTATGTAGGCTCTCTGCTTTTTACGGTGGCGCTGGTTTGCATTTGCTATCAGGGCTATTCCCTATATACGGGCAAGATATGCTACATACCCGAAAAGCACACTAAGGCAGAGTTTTCGGTTCTGTTTACGGGGCTTTTGGGCAATGTCACGGCTACAACCGTCTGCGGCTACGCTTTGGCTTATGCCGTACCAAAACTTCGTCAGGCAGGCTTTGACGCTTGCAGTTTAAAGCTTGAGCAGGAAATCCCCCAAACGCTTATAAGGGCGTTTTTCTGCGGAATACTCATATATTTGGCGGTCGATATTTTTAAAAAGAACAAAACCCCTTTGGGGATTTTACTGTGCATACCTACATTTATATTAAGCGGCTACGAACACTCCGTTGCAGATATGTTTTATTTTGCGGTTTCGGGCATAGTTTCCTTAAAGGCGTTCGTGTTTATATGGCTTGTAATCTTAGGCAATTCGGCTGGCGGAATGTTACTTCCGCTGTTGTCTTTGGCAGGAGGTAAAAAGGTTGACGGGCAAAAAAGCTAAAATAGCGGTTATGGTATCGGGCGGCGGCACAAATTTGCAGGCACTTATAGACGCCCAAAACAGCGGTATTATCACAAGCGGAAAAATCGAGCTTGTCATATCAAATAACGCAGACGCCTATGCGCTCACAAGGGCGAGGAACGCAGGCATAAAAACATTTACCGTGCTCAAAAAACAGCTCGGCTCTCAGGAGGCTTTCGAGGACGGAATAATCTCAATACTTGACGAAAACGGTATTGATTTAATAGTCCTTGCCGGCTTTATGTCGATTTTAAGCGAGAAATTTACCTCCCGTTACGAAAAAAGAATTTTAAATGTCCACCCGTCGCTGATACCGTCGTTTTGCGGCGAGGGTTTTTACGGACTTCGTGTGCACAGGGCGGCGCTTGAAAAGGGCGTTAAGGTTACGGGCGCAACCGTTCACTTTGTAAACGAGATACCCGACGGCGGCGAAATTATAATGCAAAAGGCTGTTGAGGTTGAGGAGGGCGACACCCCTGAAACCTTACAGAGAAGAGTTATGGAAAACGCCGAGTGGATTATTCTTCCAAAGGCCACTCAAAAGGTTTGCGAACAAATTATTTCAAAATAAATCAAAAAGGGGCTTGTACTTATGGAAATCAAATCTATCAAAGAAGAGCTTAATTCCCTTGCGTATCACGGCAGAGGAATTATAATCGGCAAAAGCGCGGACGGCAAAAAGGCGGTTACTGCTTATTTTATAATGGGCAGGAGCGAAAACAGCAGAAACCGTGTGTTTGTTGAGAACGGCGAGGGCATACGCACTCAGGCTTTTGACGAGTCGAAAATGGTTGATCCGCATCTTATAATTTACGCACCCGTAAGGGTGTTGGGCAATAAAACCATTGTCACAAACGGCGACCAGACCGATACAATCTATGAGCTTATGGATAAGCAGATGACCTTTGAACAGTCCCTTCGTACAAGGGAGTTTGAGGACGACGCCCCAAACTACACTCCGAGAATTTCGGGCATTATTCATATTGATAACGGCGAAATGAATTACGCCTTGTCAATCCTTAAATCGGCCGAGGGTAACGCTGATTCCTGCCAAAGATATACTTACGCCTATTCAAATCCCGTAAGCGGCAGGGCAAAATTTATCCACACATACAGCCGAGAGGGCAATCCTCTCCCGAGCTTTGAGGGCGAGCCGAAGACCTTAGAACTTCCCGATGTCGGCATCGACGAGCTTACACAGCTTATTTGGGAAAATCTCAACGAGGACAACAAGGTGTCGCTCTTTGTAAGATATATTGATATTCAGACAGGCAAATACACTTCAAGAATAGTAAATAAAAATAAGTGAGGGAATTAAAATGAAAGAATTTGAACTTAAATACGGCTGTAACCCCAATCAAAAGCCTTCAAAAATCTATATGCACGACGGCAGTGACCTTCCCATTGAAATACTTTGCGGAAGACCCGGATATATTAACTTTCTCGACGCATTTAACTCATGGCAGCTTGTAAAGGAGCTTAAAGAGGCTCTCGGTCTTCCGGCGGTAACCTCGTTTAAGCATGTAAGCCCCACATCTGCGGCTGTCGGCATACCGCTTTCCGACACTCTTAAAAAGGCTTGCTTTGTAGACGATATTGAGGGGCTTGACGATTCGCCTCTTGCCTGCGCCTATGCCCGTGCGAGGGGTACAGACAGAATGTGCTCATTCGGCGACTGGGTTGCGCTTTCCGATATATGCGATGTTACCACCGCAAAAATGATTAAGCGAGAGGTTTCCGACGGTATTATCGCCCCCGGATATGAGCCGGAGGCGCTTGAGATTTTAAAATCCAAGAGAAAAGGCAATTACAATATAGTAAAAATTGACCCCGACTATGTTCCGGCGCCGCAGGAGCATAAGCAGGTTTTCGGCATTACCTTTGAGCAGGGCAGAAATAATTTTAAAATAGACAAAGAACTTCTTTCAAACATAGTTACGGCTAACAAGGATATGCCCGAAAGCGCAGTCCGCGACCTTATAGTTGCGCTTATCACGCTTAAATACACGCAGTCAAACTCCGTCTGCTATGCGGTTGACGGCCAGGCCATAGGCGTAGGCGCAGGCCAGCAATCAAGAATACACTGCACAAGGCTCGCCGGCACAAAGGCGGACACATGGTTCCTGCGTCAGGCCGACAAGGTTATAAACCTGCCTTTCAGGGACGATATAGGCAGACCCGACAGGGATAATGTTATTGACGGCTATATAAATCAGAACGAAGAAGATGTCTGCGCGCCGGACGTTTGGCAAAAATATTTTACCGAAAGACCCGAACCTTTCACCAAGGAGGAGCAGGCGGCATACCTTGCGACAAAGGATAATGTTGCTCTCGGCTCCGACGCTTTCTTCCCGTTTTCCGATAATATCGAAAGAGCGCACCGCTCCGGCGTAAAGTACATAGCCGAGCCGGGCGGCTCAATCCGTGACGACGCAGTTATAGAGTGCTGTGACAAATACAATATCGCCATGGCGTTTACGGGTATGAGATTATTCCATCATTGATAAGAGGTAAAAGCAATGAAAGTATTAGTTGTCGGAGGCGGCGGCAGGGAACACGCTATAATTAAAAAAATTAAAGAGAACAGGCAGGTAAGCGAAATATTTGCGCTCCCGGGCAACGGCGGTATGGCAAATGACGCAACGCTTGTCGATATAGGCGCTACGGATATTGAAAAAATAGTCGATTTTGCAGTTAAAAACAGCGTCGATTATGCGGTAGTGGCGCCCGACGACCCTTTGGTTATGGGCTGTGTGGACGCTCTTGAGGAAAAGGGCATAGCCTGTTTCGGCCCGCGGAAAAACGCCGCTATAATTGAGGGCAGTAAGGTGTTTTCAAAACAACTTATGAAAAAGTACGGTATTCCCACAGCGGAGTACGAGGTGTTTTCGGACGCCGACGAGGCTCTTAAATATGTAGAGAGCTGTCCCGTTCCCACCGTAGTAAAGGCGGACGGCCTTGCGCTCGGAAAGGGCGTTATTATCGCAACTACCCGTGAGCAGGCAAAGGACGCCGTTATTTCTATTATGAGGGACAAGCAGTTCGGAAAAAGCGGAGACAAGATAGTTATTGAGGAATTTTTAACGGGCCCTGAGGTTTCCGTTTTATCCTTTACCGACGGCAAAACGGTCGTTCCCATGATTTCGTCTATGGACCACAAGCGTGCCGGCGACAACGATACGGGTCTTAATACGGGCGGAATGGGAACGGTTGCGCCCAATCCGTATTATACAAAGGAAATAGCCGACGAGTGTATGGAAAAAATCTTCCTGCCCACTGTAAGGGCTATGAAAAACGAGGGCAGAACCTTTAAGGGCTGTTTGTATTTCGGGCTTATGCTGACCGAAAACGGCCCCAAGGTAATAGAGTATAACTGCCGTTTCGGCGACCCCGAAACACAGGTGGTTTTGCCTCTGCTTGAAAGCGATTTGCTCACGGTTATGATGGCCGTCACCAATGAAAAGCTTTCCGAGTGCGAGGTCAAATTCTCCGAAAAAAGCGCATGCTGTGTTATTATGGCCTCGCAGGGCTATCCCGTTAAGTACGAAAAGGGCTTTGAGATAACTATACCCGAGGAAACGGCAAAAAGCGTGTTTGTCGCAGGCGCAAAGCTCAAAGACGGCAAGCTTTTGACAAACGGCGGGCGGGTTTTGGGCGTCACTCAGGTCAGAGATACCCTGAAAGAGGCCATTGATGCCTCCTACGGGGAGGTTTCAAAAATCCATTTTGACAACGCCTATTACCGCCATGATATAGGCAAAAGGGCATTGAACTGCAAGGAGGGATAACGGCTTGGTTTACAGAATTTTCGTTGAAAAGAAAAAAGAGCTTGCAAATGAATCAAAGGCATTGTTAAACGATGCAAAAAATCTTCTCGGTATTAAAAATATAACTGGCGTTCGCATTATAAACCGTTACGACGCCGAAAATATTACAAAAGAGCTGTTTGATTACGCCGTAAAAACCGTTTTTTCGGAACCTCAGCTTGACATTGCCTCGCCTGAGATTGAAACGGATAATGCAGAGGTTTTTGCGGTGGAGTATCTTCCCGGTCAGTTTGACCAGAGAGCGGACTCAGCGGCACAGTGCATACAGATAATTTCGCAGGGCGACAGACCCATAATCCGCTCCGCCAAGGTCTATGCGCTTTACGGCGATTTAACGCAAGAAGATATAGATGAAATCAAAAAATACGTTATAAATCCCGTTGAGGCGAGGGAGGCGACTCTTGACAGCTTTGAAACCTTAAAGGTGGATTACGATATACCCGAAAGGGTAAAAACGCTTGACGGCTTTAATTCCTATTCCGACAGCGAGCTTGCCGATTTTGTGGAAAAATATGCGCTGGCAATGGATAATGACGACATTAAATTTTGTCAGGACTATTTTAAATCGGAACACAGAGATCCCACTTTAACGGAAATCCGTATGATAGATACCTATTGGTCGGATCACTGCCGCCACACGACATTTTTAACTGTTATTGACGATGTAAAATTTGAGGACGACCTTTTGCAGAAAGCGTATGAGGATTACCTTGCCGTCCGCAGGGAGATTGGCAGAACAAAGCCCGTATGCCTTATGGATTTGGCGACGGTTGCGGTTAAATATCTGAAGGCTCACGGAAAGCTCGACAAGCTTGACGAGTCGGAGGAAATTAACGCCTGCACCGTAAAAATAGAAATTGAGGCAGACGGCGTAAAAGAGCCGTGGCTGTTGCTGTTTAAGAACGAAACGCACAATCACCCGACCGAAATCGAACCTTTCGGCGGCGCGGCAACCTGCATAGGCGGGGCTATACGCGATCCGCTTTCTGGCAGAAGCTATGTTTACGGCGCAATGCGTGTTACAGGCGCGGCCGACCCGACGGTACCCGTAAGCGACACAATTCCGGGAAAGCTTCCGCAGAGAAAGCTTGTCACCACCGCCGCGGCAGGCTATTCGTCATACGGCAACCAGATAGGACTTGCCACGGGCATAGTTGATGAGATATATCACCCCGGTTATGCCGCAAAAAGAATGGAAATCGGCGCAGTAATCGCCGCCGCACCAGAGGAAAATGTCAGACGTGAGGTTCCGGCTCCCGGCGATATAGTAATACTTTTGGGCGGCAGAACTGGCCGTGACGGAATAGGCGGCGCAACGGGTTCCTCCAAGGCGCATAACGCCCACTCTGTCGAAACCTGCGGCGCAGAGGTTCAAAAGGGCAACGCACCGGAGGAAAGAAAACTGCAAAGGCTTTTCAGAAACAAGAAAGCCTGCCTTATGATTAAGCGCTGTAACGACTTCGGCGCAGGCGGCGTATCGGTTGCGATAGGCGAGCTTGCCGACGGCTTGGAGATAGACCTTAACTCGGTACCCAAAAAATATGACGGACTTGACGGCACAGAGCTTGCAATTTCCGAATCGCAGGAAAGAATGGCGGTTGTTGTCGAAAAAGAGAACGTAGAGGCGTTTTTGGCGCTTGCCCAAAAGGAAAACCTTGAGGCTACTCCCGTTGCCGTCGTTAAGTCCGAACCCCGCCTTACTATGAATTGGAACGGCAACAAAATAGTTGATATAAGCAGGGATTTCCTCAATTCCAACGGAGCGCAAAAGCATATTTCGGTAACTCCCGAAAAGCCCAAGGCCTTTGATAAGGAAATAAGCGGAACCTTTACCGAAAATATTAAGGCTGTGGCCTCCGATTTGAATATCTGCTCAAAGAGGGGACTTTCTGAGCGCTTTGACTCCACTATCGGCGCAGGAACGGTTCTTATGCCGTTCGGCGGCAAAAATCAGAGGACGCCCATACAGGCTATGGTTCAGAAAATCAGCGTTGAAGAAAAGCACACCGACAACTGCTCGCTTATGGCATGGGGATACAACCCCTTTATTACGGAAAAAAGTCCGTATCACGGAGCATATCTTGCCGTTGTGGAATCGGTCTGCAAGCTGATAGCCGCCGGCGCAGACTTTGAAGATGTCTACCTCACTTTCCAGGAATATTTTGAAAAGCCCGGTCACGACGGCAAACGCTGGGGCAAGCCCCTTGCCGCTCTTCTCGGAGCTTTTGAGGCGCAAAAGGAACTTCAGATAGGCTCAATCGGCGGTAAGGACTCAATGAGCGGTTCATTTGAGAATCTTGATGTTCCGCCCACTCTTGTCTCCTTTGCGGTAACTACCGCCAAAACGGACGATATTATTTCTCCCGAATTTAAAAAGGCGGGGAATAAGCTTGTAATAGTAAAGCCCGAATATAATTGCGAAGGTCTTCCCGACACCTCCTCGCTTTTAAGCGTGTTTGAAAAGGTGAACGGGCTTATCAAAAGCGGAAAGGCGGTTTCCTGCTACACTCCGGGCCTCGGCGGCATAGCCGAATCTGTAATTAAGATGTGTATGGGTAACGGCTTCGGATTTAAGTTTAACGAAAATTGTTCCCTTAAATGTATTTTCGGTTACAGCTACGCCTCATTCCTCTTGGAGGTAAGCGACGATGACGGGCTTGATGTTATAGGTGAAATTACCGACGAACAGACGCTTAAATATTCGGGCGAGAGCGTAACCGCGGAAGAAATTAACGGGCTTTACGAAGACAGACTCGAAAAGGTATATTCCTGCAATATTACCAAAGAGCCCAAAAAGCTTGAAAACTTCTCCTACAAGGCGCAGGGCTATCCCTCGCCTGCGGTGAAATGCGCTAAGCCCAAGGTACTTATTCCTGCATTCCCCGGCACAAACTGCGAATATGACAGCGCAAAGGCCGTTCGTGACGCAGGCGCCGAGCCGGAGATAATAGTTATCAAAAACTTAAACTCATCGGCAATTCAGTCAAGCGTAGAGGAGTTTGCCGAAAAGCTCAAAACGGCGCAGATGATATTTATTCCGGGCGGATTTTCCGGCGGCGACGAGCCTGACGGCAGCGGCAAATTTATCACGGCGTTTTTCAGAAATGCGGCGATAAAGGAGGGTGTAACCGATTTGCTTGAAAAGCGTGACGGGCTTATGTGCGGTATTTGCAACGGTTTCCAGGCGCTTATCAAGCTCGGTCTTGTGCCTTACGGCAAAATTATCGACACAGATGAAAACTGCCCCACGCTGACTTTCAATACCATTGCGCGGCACCAATCTAAAATAGTAAGAACAAGAATTGCCTCCAACAAATCGCCGTGGCTGTCGCTTACAAACGTCGGCGACGTCTATTCCGTTCCGATTTCACACGGAGAGGGCAGATTTTTAGCCCCTGCACAGCTTATAAAAGAGCTTGCCGAAAACGGGCAGATAGCTACGCAGTATGTTGACCTTTCCGGCAACGCTACGGACGATGTTCAGTTTAATCCGAACGACTCTATGTTCGCCATAGAGGGCATCACTTCGCCCGACGGCAGGGTATTCGGAAAAATGGGACACAGCGAACGGGTTGGTTCTGGTCTTTACAAAAATGTTCCCGGCAATTATGACATCAAGATGTTTGAGGCCGCGGTAAAATACTTTAAATGATTTAAACATAGGTTTTTACGTTTATACGCGCTTAACTAAATTTTTCTCATATAAAATCTCCTGCTTTAATATAAGGCAGGGGATTTTATTCTTTAATTAGTAATATACTGCAAATAATTAAATGAAAAATACTTATGTCAAACACTTGTATTTTTATAAAAAATAGTATATAATAACACGGTAGCGAACAAATGTTTAGAAAGGGCGGCGATTGTTTGGATAGGTTTGTTTTGCACTCAAAATTTAAGCCAATGGGCGACCAGCCGTCTGCTATCGACACTCTTGTTAAAGGTTTAAACAACGGCGCAATGGAGCAGGTGCTTTTAGGCGTAACGGGCAGCGGCAAAACTTTTACTATGGCAAATATTATTGAAAGAGTTAACCGTCCTACACTTGTTTTGGCGCATAATAAGACGTTGGCGGCGCAGCTTTGCTCCGAATTTAAGGAGTTTTTTCCCGAAAACGCAGTTGAATACTTTGTTTCGTATTACGACTATTATCAGCCTGAAGCATACATTGCGACAACCGATACTTATATTGAAAAGGATTCGTCTATAAACGATGAAATTGATAAACTTCGCCATTCCGCGACGTCGGCGCTCTCGGAAAGGCGCGACGTTATTATTGTAGCGAGCGTTTCGTGCATTTACTCGCTCGGCGACCCCATTGATTACAGAAATATGGTTCTTTCTTTGCGCACGGGTATGCAAATCAGCCGAGACGATGTTATTAAGAAACTTGTTACCATGCAATATGATCGAAACGACATAAACTTTATTCGCAACAAGTTTAAAGTAAAGGGCGATATTATTGAGATATTCCCTGTATATTCAAGCGACACTGCGGTAAGAGTTGAATTTTTCGGTGATGAGGTTGACCGAATTTGCGAGGTAAATCCTCTCACGGGGGCTGTAAAAAACACTGTTTCTCACGTTGCGGTTTATCCCGCCTCGCACTATGTTATTTCACCTGACAAGCTTGAACGCTCACTTTCTCAAATTGCTGAAGAAATGGAACAGTCGGTTGCCGCATTTGAAAAACAGGGTAAGCTTATTGAGGCGCAGCGCATTCGCCAGCGCACCGAATACGATATGGAAATGCTGCGTGAAACGGGCTTTTGCAAGGGAATTGAAAACTATTCCGCTGTAATGTCCGGCCGAAAACCGGGCGAACCGCCGTTTACTCTTTTAGACTATTTTCCCGACGACTTCCTTTTGTTTATTGATGAATCTCACGTAACTGTTCCGCAGGTGCGGGCGATGTACGGCGGTGACCGCTCAAGGAAAGAAAGTCTTGTAAATTTCGGTTTCCGCTTGCCGTCGGCATATGACAACAGACCTCTGACATTTGATGAATTTTACTCAAAAGTCGGGCAGAAAATATTTGTAAGCGCAACGCCGGGTCCGTTTGAACTGAGCAAGAGCGTATGTACCGCAGAACAGGTCATCAGGCCTACCGGTCTGCTTGACCCTGAAATTGAGGTCAGAGGAACCGACGGTCAAATAGACGACTTAATTTCGGAAATAAACATTAGGGTTGAGCGGAAAGAGCGCGTTCTTGTCACCACACTTACCAAAAAGATGGCGGAAAATCTGACTGAATATCTTTCCCACCACTCAATCAAAGTTAAATATATGCATTACGATGTTGATACTATTGAGCGAATGGAGCTTATACGTGATTTAAGGCTGGGTGAATTTGACGTCCTCATAGGCATAAACTTATTAAGAGAAGGACTTGATATTCCCGAAGTGTCGCTCATCGCGATTCTCGACGCAGACAAAGAGGGCTTTCTGCGCTCTGAAACGTCGCTTATTCAAATCGTAGGCCGCGCCGCGCGCAATGAAAACGGGAAAGTAATAATGTACGCCGACTCTGTAACGCCGTCAATGGAACGGGCAATCAGTGAAACGTATAGGCGCAGAAACAAGCAAATCGATTACAACAAAGCTAACGGAATTGTTCCTAAAACTATAATCAAGGACGTTCGTGATATTCTTGAAATTTCCAAGAAAGATAAATCAGGCAAACGTATGTCGCCCGAAGAAAGGCAAAAGCTTATTGCGGTTCTGACAGAGGAAATGAAAGCGTCTGCCAAAATTCTTGAATTTGAGCACGCGGCATATTTAAGAGACAAAATTGAAAAATTAAAATCAGGAAAATAACGGAGAAAAAATGCATCAGGACAAAATTGTAATTAAAGGCGCAAAAGAAAACAATTTAAAAAATATCAATATTGAAATCCCGAGGGACAAGCTTGTAGTTTTTACCGGACTGTCAGGTTCCGGCAAATCATCGCTTGCTTTTGACACAATTTACGCTGAGGGTCAAAGGCGCTATATTGAGTCGCTATCCTCATACGCCCGAATGTTTTTGGGTCAAATGGACAAACCTAACGTTGAGTCAATAGAGGGGCTTTCGCCCGCGATTTCAATCGACCAAAAAACCACGTCGAAAAATCCGCGTTCAACCGTCGGCACCGTCACGGAGATTTACGACTATTTAAGGCTTTTGTATGCGCGCGTGGGCGTGCCGCACTGCCCTGTCTGCGGAAGAGAAATTAAACAGCAAACGGTTGACCAAATAGTTGACGCTGTATTTGAATATCCCGCAGGCACAAAAATACAGGTTTTGGCGCCTGTTGTCAGGGCAAAGAAGGGCGAACACGCCAAAGTGCTTGAACACGCGAAAAAAGAAGGCTTTGTAAGGGCAAGAATTGACGGCGAGCTTTACGAGCTTTCCGATGAAATAAAGTTAAAGAAACAAAACAAGCACAACATTGAAATAATTGTTGACAGAATTGTGTTAAAAGATGACATTCGCTCACGTCTTGCCGATTCCATTGAAACGGCGACGAAAGAATCGGACGGTAACGTGCTAATAGATATTGTGGGAGAAAAAGAGCATTTGTACTCTCTCAACTATGCCTGCCCTGAGCACGGAATCAGCATTGACGAGCTTTCTCCGCGTATGTTTTCATTTAACAATCCGTTTGGCGCTTGTGAAAAATGTTCGGGCTTAGGAATTTTTCTAAAAGTAAGCCCCGAGCTTATTATGCCTAACAAAAATCTTTCAATATCAGGCGGAGGCATCTGCGCGAGCGGCTGGAGCAAAGCGGATTCAGGTACAATAGCCGAAATGTACTATAAAGCTCTCGGTAAAAGATACGGATTTACTCTTGAAACTCCGCTCAAGGATATTTCCGACGAGGGAATAAACGCATTGCTCTACGGAACAGATGAAAAGCTTGAAATGAGCCGGCCTACTCTTTACGGCTCAGGCGCTTACAGCGGAAAATTTGAAGGCATTGTAAACAATATGGAACGGCGTTATAGAGAGGCAAAGAGCGACTGGGCACGGTGGGAGATTGAACAGGTAATGACCACCTGCGAGTGCTCCGCCTGCAAAGGCACGCGCTTAAAGCCTGAGGTTCTTTCAGTTACGGTAGGCACAAAAAATATCAGTGAATTTTGCGATTTATCCGTTACAAAGGCGATTGAATATATCGAAAATTTAAAACTTTCTGACAGAAATAAAATCATCGGAGCGCAGATAATCAAAGAAATTATTTCAAGACTTACTTTTCTTCAGAGCGTGGGTCTTGAATATTTAACTCTTTCGCGTTCATCAGGCACCCTTTCGGGCGGCGAAAGTCAAAGAATACGCCTTGCGACACAAATCGGTTCATCGCTTACAGGCGTACTTTATATACTTGACGAGCCGAGCATCGGACTGCACCAAAGAGATAACGACAAGCTTCTCGCCACATTAAAGCGCTTGCGCGATTTGGGTAACACGCTTATAGTAGTTGAGCACGACGAAGACACAATGCGCTCGTCAGATTTTATAGTAGATATAGGTCCCGGCGCCGGAATTCACGGCGGCGAGGTAGTTTGCGCCGGAACAGCCGATGATGTTATGAACTGTAAAGAATCGATAACGGGACAGTACCTTTCCGGGGCCAAAAAAATCCCCGTTCCGAAAGTACGCCGTAAGGGGAACGGCAGTTTTCTTAAAGTTGTCGGCGCTCAGGAAAATAACTTAAAAAATATCAGCGTTACTTTTCCTCTCGGAACATTCACCTGCGTAACAGGCGTATCGGGCTCGGGAAAATCGTCGCTTGTCAATGAAATTCTCTATAAATGCCTTGCGAACGAATTGAACGGAGCAAAAAAGCCGCTTGGTAAATTCTCGGAAATCTTGGGAACGGAAAATGTCGATAAAGTCATAAATATCGACCAATCTCCCATAGGGCGCACGCCCCGTTCCAATCCCGCCACTTACACAGGCGTGTTTACCGATATACGAAATCTGTTTGCCTCTACTCAGGAGTCAAAAATCAGAGGGTACACCGCAAGCAGATATTCATTCAACGTAAAAGGAGGCAGATGCGAAGCGTGTCAGGGAGACGGCATTACAAAAATTGAAATGCACTTTTTAGCCGATGTTTATGTACCGTGTGAAATTTGCAAAGGGGCAAGGTATAACAGGGAAACGCTTGAGGTTAAATATAAGGGCAAGGATATTTCCGAAGTGCTTGATATGACCATAGACGAAGCCTTGATTTTTTTTGACAATCAGCCGAGAATCCGTAATAAATTAAAGACGATAGCCGAAGTAGGTCTTGGGTATATTAAACTCGGTCAGTCGGCGACAACTCTTTCCGGAGGCGAAGCGCAGAGAGTAAAGCTTTCAACAGAGCTTTCAAAACGTTCAACAGGCAAAACCGTCTATATTCTTGACGAGCCCACAACCGGTCTGCACACCGCCGATGTACACAAACTTATTGATGTTTTACAGCGGCTTACAGACGCAGGCAATACGGTAATAGTAATTGAGCATAATCTTGACGTCATCAAGTCTGCCGACCATATTATTGATTTAGGTCCTGAGGGCGGCGACAGAGGCGGTACAGTTATTGCGCAGGGAACTCCAGAAGAAATTGCAAAATGCAAGAAATCATATACAGGGGTATATTTGAAAAAAATATTAAAATAAAATTAGCGGATAATAATAAAAAAATCGGTGTAACAAAATTTTGTGCGTTACACCGATTTTTTATTCTGTTGGAGAACTGCCGTAGTCTTCCCTCGCGTTAAGTTATACCGTTATCAGTTTCATCCGGCGTTTCATCTAATCGCATTTGCTCCTGCTCATTTTCCGAAATGTTTGCGGTTCTTTCCCATATGCTTTCCGATTTTCTAAAAAACAGCAGTTTACGGGATTTCAATATATACAGCAACAGTAAAATAACTGTAAACCCGGCAGACAAATAGATTGACAGCCTGTAACATGGAAATTCAAATTTAAAAACAATTTCATGAGCGCCCGGCGAAGTTTTTACGCCTATAAGAGCGTCGGAAATTTTTATTATATTATCGCTTGAAACTTTTTTACCGTCAACATACACATTCCAGCTTTTGTCATAAGGAATTGAGGTAAAGAGTACTTCGTTTTCGTCAGCCGTATATTTGCCTTTAATATAAGTTTCGCCGAATTTTTCGTACTCAATTTGCCCCTCTTTAAGCATATCGTATCCTGCGTTGAATTTTTCTTCGTCAATGGTAAAAGCGCAAAACTCAATCTGAGCATAATCCGCATCTTTTTTTAAGGGAATTTCCACAGAAATTTCATCACCCGTTTTGTGTCTGCCAAGGTCAAGAATATAGCCGTCTGAAACGGTCATTGTATTCTGAATTACAGGCGAATATACGACAACATCGTCAACATTTCGGGAGTAAACATAAATATAAACATTACAGTTTGCAGGAGAGGGAAACAGAACGGTCGCGGCCGCGTCATAGCCCGATTCAAGCTTGGTAAGACTGAACGATTCATTTTCTTTTTCAAAATCGGAAATCTGCATTAAATTGCTGTAAAGAATTTCATAATCATAAATTTTGTTGAAAATTCCGCTTATACCTGTTGCCGCTTCAAAAAGCTGTTCCTGAGCTTCAACGGGATTTTTGGCGTTTGCCGCGTTAAAATTCATAATGCTGTCGGATACGGGAAAAGCAATATTTAAAAAGTAAGGATTTTCATAAGCCGAAAACGTATTATTTTCGGCAACCTTTGAATAAAAGGTGTTTTCGCCGATGTAATTGTGCTTATCATAAACATATTTTAGCGAAAACATTGAATTGTATATCGGAGTCTGCGGATTATATGTGTAGCTGTTTATCTTATTGCCATATAATCCGAGAGATTTTTGCAGGTTGGCCACTTTTTCATATGCCATAGATGAAAATACGGAAACGCCGTTATAGCCAAACCAGCAAGGGTCCATTCTTGCACGGGATTTTGTTGTTTCCTCGCGGAAAAACAAATCACTGTCGTCAGAATGGACTTTATTTTGAATATTTTTAAAATCATCGTAGTCAATAGTGAACGACGACTTGGTTTGATTGGCCACATAATGGTCTGTGCTTGCAGAAACGGCCTCCGCAGTAACTGAGCAGGCAATCATAACAGACAAAGCAAATGACTGGTGCTTTTTGCTTTGAAGAAGACCCAAAATAATCGTAAACAGGAAAATAAACGCCAAGGTTAAATATATTGAAGTGTCATTCGCGTTTTTAGATGTTATCTCCTGAACTAAAACAATAAACGCCGTCAGGCTGACTCCCGATGCAATAATAATTTTTCTGTCCGAAAACTCGATGTATTTAATCGCTTTAAACGCAAGAACAACGAGAATGAAAGAGTACATAAACGACTGTCTGTACGGTAAATCGTTCGGAAAATGAAACCCGTGCCAAACAAAATTCAGGTAGTTTATGTTAAAGCTAAAGAACATTAAAATCAAAAAAACAGCAGACGCAATTTTCTCCTTTGAGGAAATCTTGTCAGAAAAAATATAGATAGGCAAAAGAAGTATAGTGAGAGTGCCGCAGTAAATATTCGGTAAAACCGTATCGCCGCTGCTGCGTATTGTCGGCTCAAGACTTGCAATATGGTTTGCAAGAAAATCAAATATGCTGAAATAAAACTTAAATTCGGCTGGAAATTCGCCCTTGGTCGCGGAGGAAGAGCCCAAAACGAACAGTATCGGAATAAGCATAAATAAGAGAACAAGACCCGAGCAAAGCGACGATACCGCAAATTTTACGATGCTGTTTGTCAAAAAGAGATTTTTAATTTTTACTATAAAATTCTTGCTTTCAAGTTTATCGCTTTTCGCTTTGAGAAAATCAAATCTGCAAGCGTAATAGTAAATAAAGTACAGACAGGAAAAAATGCAGACCATAAATCCGATATAATAGTTTGAAAAAATGCAATATACAAGCGAAATGAGGTAAAGCCCCGATTTACCTTTGTCGATTATACGCTCAATTCCGAGTATAACAAACGGAAGAATGTACATAGCGTCTATCCACATTACATTCCAATAGTAAGCGATAAAATAGCCTGAAAAAGCGTATAAAATGCCGAATGCGCAAATTAACGGGGAGTTTACTTTTTGAGATTTCTTAAGATAGTTTGCCATCGACATAGACGAAAGAACCGCTTTAACGGCAATTACTGTCCCGACAGCCTCAAAAGTATTCTTATGGCCAAACAAAAGGACAATAAAAGAGAGCGGGCTTGAAAGATAATTGTAGAAATTTCCGAGAAAAGGCATACCGAGTCCCGCTTGCCAAGAATAGATTAAACTTTTGCCTCCTGCAAGCCTGTCGTAAAACTCCGAAAAAAGCGGCCCGTATTGGTGATACAAGTCCATACGGTAAACGGTTCTGTCGCCAAAGGGGATTATATCAAAGCAAAAATAAACGAGCAGAATTATAAAAAGAGCAACTCCGCCCGTTATAAAAGTATAAATATTATTTTTGAAAAAACATTTAATTTTTTTCATTGTACCGTTCCGCCCCGATTCGCATTTGTATTATCAGTTAACTTGTGTTATTTTACCATATTTTCAAAGTCTTTTCAAGAAAAAAGTACTAAATACGGACAAGGATTCATATTCTTTGACAGAGGTGAAAAAAATGGAACTCAAAAATCCCGTTCCCAAAGAGATTTTAGATTGTATTTCGCCGAGGATAAGACAGTCGCTTGAAAATCTGCAAAACGCTGAAGTTTTTGAGATAAGACTGAGAATTAAATCGCCCGTTGTAATCGTAACAAGGCAAGGCAGCGCGTTTATAACAAAAAACGGCAGACTTACGCAAATTTTATCCGACCAATGTATTTTTGCCGCGGAATATGAAATCAGCGATACGCTAAATAAGTGCTGCGGATACTCTCTTCACTCATACTCAAAAGATATTCTAAACGGATTTGTTACGCTTTCGTGCGGCGCGCGTGTCGGAGTATGCGGAACGGCAGTATATGAAAACGAAATCTTAAAATCAGTTAAAGATATATCCTGCCTTAACATACGAATACCGAGAACGGTAAGGGGAGTATCCGAAACTTTAATCAAATCGGTTTTTTCAAACGGACTCGCTAATTTAATGATAGTCGGCCCGCCCGCGTCGGGAAAAACTACTTTAATAAAGGACTTAGCTTTTCAAATTTCGGACGGAAGGCTCGGAAAATATTATAAGGTGTGCGTAATCGACGAACGGTTTGAAATATCAGGCGATAACTCATCCCTTGGCCCAAATACCGATATTATAAAAGGATTCCCAAAAGCAAGGGCAATTTCAATGGCGGTACGGACTATGTCGCCGGAGGTCATAATCTGCGACGAGGCGGCGTTAGACGGTGAAACGGAAGAAATAGTTTACGGAATCAACTGCGGAGTAAAATTCATTATTACCGCGCACGCAAATGAATACGATTTTTTAGAAAGAAACGACTTGTTAAATTTGTGCAGAAAGGGAAGATTTTCACAAATTGCATTTCTTTCCGGCGCAGATTTACCGGGAAAAATTAAAAGGATTGTTGGATTTAATGAGCTTACTGAAAACTTCGGGGATATTTCTGATGACGGCGTCGGCAGTTTTGGCGGATATAAGCTATATAAGGCAAATTAAAAACCGTACCGAAGCGCTTCGTCAGGTTTACTTAATGATAGATTACATTGAAATCTGCATAAAATACCAAAGCACTGATTTAAAGGAAATTTTCCGCCGTATTTACAGCTCGGAAAAATTTTTTCTTCTGCCGTTTATGGACGATTTTAAAAAAACGGATTTTACAGTTGATTTTTCGGAATACAATTTTCATTCGGTAAAAACGGTTAACTTTTTTTCCCCATACTCGTGCGAACTGCTGAACGGATTTTTTTCTCTGCTCGGTAAATCCGATGTAGACGGACAAATTTTGAACTGCGAAACATATAAAGAGTTTTTTAAATCGGAAGCGTACAAGGCAGAGCAAAACGAAGATAGAAAAATTAAAACGGGCTCGTCGCTTATTTTCGGGATAATGCTTTTGATGTTAATAATTATTCTGTGAGGAAAAGTATGGACATTTCTTTTTTATTTAAAATTGCGGCAATAGGACTTATAGTCGCGGTATTAAACCAAATGCTTTCAAAGGCCGGGCGTGAGGAGTACGCAACGCTTACCGTACTTACGGGAATAATAGTCATAATCGCGATGCTTATTCCGCAAGTATCAACGCTTTTTTCAGACATTAAACAAATTTTTAATTTATGACGGCGCTTATAAAAATATCGGCGGTCGCGATTGTGTTTATTTGCTGTTCGGTCTTTATTCGTCAATACAGACCGGAATACACAATGCTTCTCCGTTTTTCCGCTATAATCATTATCGTCTTTTTACTCCTCGGCGAGGCGAAACCGCTTCTCGACGAATTTAATGAAATATTTTCTCAGTTTAATATATCGGCTAAAAACTTAGCTTTGCTTTTAAAAGTAGGGTTCGTAGCATTGTTAGCTGATTTTCTAATTGACACGCTGAAAGACGCAGGCGACAATTCCCTTGCAGGAATTGTGGCGGTTGCGGCGCGAATAGTGATTATATCGTTTTCCGTACCTGTTTTAAAAGGAATTATTATAATTTGCAGAGATTTAATAAAATGAAAAAGGTTCTATCAATAATATTCACTGTTATTCTTTTACTTATGTTTTTTAATATTTCCTCATTTGCCGCCGAAGGCACCGAGTCCATATTAAAAAACGTTGATTCTGCGACAAAAGAATATCTGGAGGAGCTTGGAGTTGACAGTGAAAACGGCGCGGGAATATCAGACGTTTCGCTTAAAAGCGTTTTTAAATTTTTATTTTCACTTGTAACCGATAAAACAAAAAGAATATCCGTTTATATCATAACCGTGACGGCTGTGATAATAATGAGTTCTATGCTCTCATCATTTGCAAGTGACAATACATCGGCAAAAACGGCAATCAACTTTATCTCGGTCATCTGTATTGTATCAGCAATCATTATTCCCCTTAAAGAGCTTATAATCAATACGGGGGCGGTTATAAAAACTGCGGCAATATTTACCGACAGCTATATTCCTGTTTACGGCGCAATAATTGCGTCATCAGGAAATTTTAAACTCGCATTTACATATAACGCTTTCGCAATATCGCTGTCGTCGTTCATAGCGGAAGTAGCCGATAACTTTTTCATACCTGTTGTGAATATGCTGTTTGCCTTTAATATTTTAACTTCATTCACATTTGAGTCATATAAGCATAAAATAATTAAATCAATAAAACGGCTTATAATTATTATACTTTCACTTTTATCCACAATTTATACGGGACTTTTAACAACTCAAAGTATTTTGGCAGTTTCGTCAGACAGCCTGACGGTGAGGGGAATCCGATTTTTTTCCGGGACATTTATCCCGGTGGTCGGCTCTGGGGTGAGCGAATCCGTCGCGTCCGTAATGAGCAGTCTTTCCGTAATGAGAAACACGGCGGGAGTAATCATAATCGCTGTAATACTGCTGATTTTTGTACCTGTTATCGCAGAACTTCTTGTATGGTATTTTGCACTTCAATTTTGCTCAATAGCCGCAGACCTTTTCGGAAACTGTGATATTTCCGAAATGATTGAGGAGCTGTCCTCCGTAATTTCGTTAATAAATATAATTTTATTTTACATAACCTTTGTTCTTATAATTTCTACGGGAATAATTATTGTTTCGGGTAAATAGTATGGAATTGATAAAAAATTATATTTTTTCTATTTGCGGAGCAGGCGCAGTTGTTTCTGCCGCAAAAATTATCCTTCACAATTCAAAGCTGACAAAAACCGTAAATATATTTCTGTCGCTGTTTTTGCTGTTCTATATGGCGGCGCCGTTCGGAAAAGCAGATACCGATACATTTTTTGACGATTTGAAAAAAACAGAAGAAAGTGAAACATATCCGAATGAAAATTATGCTGATTTTATTAAATTTACGGTAGACAAAGTCTGCGCAGAGCAAAACTGCGCGGCAGAAAAAACAGTTATTCACGAAAAAGAAAAAGACGGTGAAAAAGTGATTGATTTTATTGAAATAGAGCTCAACGATAAATCAAAAGCGGAAAACATCTCGGAAATACTGAAAAACGAATACGGCTTTGAGGTGAGCGTAAGTTGAATATAAAAAAACTTCTGAGCGCGGATTTTATAAAGACAAACAAAAAGACATTCGTTTGCTTTATAGCGGGACTTTTGGGAATATTTCTGATATTTGCGTCTGAAATGTTTCCGAATACCGCAAAAAAGAACAATGATAGCGAAAAAAATACATATTCTTCGTATTCAAACGAAACCGAAGAAAAGCTTGCCGATATTATTTCAAAGGTTGAGGGCGCGGGAAAAACAGAGGTATTTTTAACGATAGAAGAGTCGGAAGAATACGTATATGCCCAAAATGTTTCGTCAGATAAAGATGAAGGCTCTAAGGTCAATGAGGAAAAGGAGTATGTAATTGTTGACGGAAATTCAGGTAAAAACGGTCTGCTTGTAAAAACGGTTAATCCGAAAATACGAGGCGTTGCGATTGTATGCGAGGGCGGTGACGACCCTGCGGTTCAGCAAAGAATTTATTCTTGCGTAAGCGCGTCCTTAGGGATAAGCACAGCGAGAATTTCAATATCAAAAATGACATCTACGGGAGGCAAATAATGAAAAGCAGAATTTTGAAAAAAAGGCAGATTGCGGCGGGAGCGGCGGCGGTAGCGCTATGTACTGCTGTTTTTCTGAACTGGTATTATACCAAACACGGAGTAAATCAGCCGCAAATGCCCGAAGTAACAAGCGAAGTAAATCTCGGTGACGCGCAGTATGTAAACGGAACCAACGTAACAACCGAGAGCGATTACTTCACAGCCGCGGAAGTTAACCGTTCAAAGGCGCACGACACTGCGAAAGAATATCTTGAATCAATAGCGGCCGATGAAAACATTGATTCCGAGGAAAAGGAGGCGGCGAAGAAAAAACTTATCGACATTTCAAACGAAATTAAGACTGAAACCGATATTCAGAATTTAATAACTGCAAAGCTTAACTGCAAATGCCTTGTGACGCTGAACGATTCTAAGGTTGAGGTGATTTTGCCTAAAGGCGTTTTAACGGACGACAAACTTATTACAATAAAAGATATAGTTACGGCTAATTCTAACATAACATCTGACAGTATAACCGTAATTGAGCTGAAATAAAGAATAATTATTCATTTTTCTATTGATATTTTCAAGGTTAGGTGGTACAATATACAAAAAATTATGTATATACATTTCGCACCGCTGAAAACCTATAACGCTCCCCGTGTTTTTAGCGGGGAGCGTATTTTTTGGAGGAAATTATGACTCGCAGAGAAGAAAGAGAGCTTGCTTTTACACTCGTTTTTGAAAAAATTTTCAACAGCGACTTGTCAATAGGTGAAATCGTTGACTTTGCCATAGAGGCGGGACTGCTTGAAAATGAAAACGTATTCGCAATTTCTCTTGCTCAAATGACTTATGAGCATATAGACGAATTTGACGCTGTTATTTGTGAAAACGCCGTTGGCTGGCGCCTTGAACGCCTTCCTAAGGTGACAGTCGCGATTCTTCGCCTTGCTCTCTGTGAAATCTTTTATGTTGAGTCTATCCCCGTAAAGGTGTCCGCAAATGAGGCTGTTGAGCTTGCGAAAAAATACGGTACTAAAGACGATGCCTCGTTTATAAACGGACTTCTTGGCAAGGTTATCAGAGAGAAAGACTTAAAATGAGCTTAGTTTTAGGGATAGATACAAGCAATTATACTACGTCTGTTTCAGCATATGACGGCGAAAAAATGATTTTTCGTAAAAAGCTTTTGCCCGTTAAAGACGGCGCAAAGGGGATACGCCAAAGCGACGCTGTATTTCACCATACAGTTCAGCTTCCTGAGCTTATAGAGGATTTATGTTCTGAAATTCAATCCGATATACGCGCGGTCGGGGTATCCGTTAAACCGTCAAATCAACAGGGGTCATATATGCCGTGCTTTTTGGCGGGAGTTTCAGTTGCTGTTTCAATTTCATCGGTTCTTAAAATTCCGCTGTATAAATTTTCACATCAGGACGGGCACATTGCCGCGTCTCTTTATTCATCGGGCCAAACGGATTTAATAGGCAGAGAGTTTTTGGCATTTCACATCTCCGGAGGAACATCTCAGGGTCTGCTCGTAACTCCCGACGACCGATATTTCCATACAAAAACAGTCTGCGACTCCCTTGACCTTAAAGCAGGGCAGGCGGTTGACAGAATCGGGATTTCATTAGGATTGAAATTTCCGTGCGGACCGGAGCTTGAAAATCTCGCTTTACAGTCGTGCAAAAAATTTGACAATATTAAAGTATTCCATAGGGGCAAATCCTTCAGCCTTTCAGGCGTTGAAAATAAATGCCGCCAAATGGCCGAGAAGGGTGAGCCCGCCTGCGACACGGCTTTATTTTGCATAAAATATATCGAATCCGCTCTTGAGGAAACAATTATTTCGCTTTTGAAAGAATACGGCGATATTCCGATTGTTTTTTCGGGCGGCGTAATGTCCAACTCAATAATCAGAAATGACTTTGAAAAAAAATTCGGCGCTTATTTTTCCGAGCCCGCATTTTCGTCCGACAATGCCTGCGGTATTGCATATTTAGCTTATTTATTAAATGAAAAAGGGCAAAAAATATGAAGTTACAGTCGATTCTTTCGGTTACGCAACTGAATATGTATGTGCGTTCTCTGCTTGACGGCGATGAAAACCTTACCAATGTTTTTGTCGGCGGCGAGATATACAACTTCTCCGAGAACGCCCGCAGCGGTCACCTTTATATGACTTTAAAAGACGGCAACGCATCCGTTAAGGCCGTAATGTTTGCCGGTAACGCGGCAAAGCTGAAATTCCGCATCGAAAACGGTATGTCTGTTATCGTCAGGGGCAGGGTATCTCTCTATGAGCGCGACGGCGCATATCAGCTTTACATTGACGATATTCAGCCCGAAGGCGCCGGTTCGCTTGCGATAGCTTTTGAACAGCTAAAAGATAAGCTTGCCAAAATGGGATTTTTTGATTCCGGCAAAAAAAAGAAAATACCGAATTTTCCGACCCGCGTCGGCGTTATTTCATCACCGACAGGCGCGGCGGTTCAAGATATTATAAACGTTATCTCACGCAGATTTCCGCTCGCAGAAATAGTTTTCGCGGGCGTTCCCGTTCAGGGCGAAGGCACAGGCGAAATTATTGCCCATGCAGTTGATGATTTTAATTTTTTGCACTGCGCAGACGTAATTATTATCGCCAGAGGCGGCGGTTCGGCGGAGGATTTGTGGGAGTTTAACAGCGAGGTTTTGGCAAGAGCTGTCTACAACTCAAAAATTCCCGTAATTTCGGGTGTAGGTCATGAAACCGACTTTACAATATGCGATTTTGCGGCGGATTTAAGAGCTCCGACTCCCTCGGCGGCAGCGGAGCTTGCAGTGCCGGACGCCGAAAAATTATCCGATTATATTGGTATTCTTAAAAGCAAAATAGATAAGTCGGTAAATGCAAAGTTTTTGCTTGAGGAAATGCGGCTTGACAAATTGGCTGACTCTGGATTTTTAAGAAACCCCGAAGAGTTTATTGACAAGCACAACAGGCATATTACCGATTTAACCGAATCGCTAAAAAATGCCGTAAACGCCGTATATGAAAGCAATTACAATAAAGCGGCAATTATTATTTCAAAGCTTGACGCTTTAAGTCCTCTCAAAATTCTTTCAAGAGGTTTTTCCGTTATAAAGTCAAACGGAAAAGTCGTTTCCTCTGTAAATCAGGTTAATCCTCAGGATAAAGTTGACATATGCTTGTCGGACGGTATTGTAAGCGCCGCAGTAACTCAAATTAAAAAAGGTGACATAAATGAATATGAATTATGAACAATCGGTTAAAAGACTTGAAGAGATAGTTGCAAAGCTTGAGGAAGGCAGTCTTTCTTTGGAAGAATCCTTAAAACTTTATGAGGAGGGGACATTGCTCTCAGAGCAATGCAGAAAAACTCTGAATGAGGCTAAGTTAAAAATAACTAATATCAATGAGGTTGCTGAGAATGGCTGATTTTTTTAAATTTGAGAGCGATATTAACCTGATAAACGAATTTTTGGGAAATCGGGCATTTCTGAACGTTGAAAATTCCGTTGTACTTGACGCTGCGAATTACAGCCTAAAAAACGGAGGCAAGCGAATCCGTCCTCTGTTAACGCTGTATTTTTCAGAGCTTTCCGGCGGTGATAAGCAAGCGGCTTTAAAGCTCGGATGCGCGCTTGAAATGATTCACACCTATTCGTTGATACACGACGATTTGCCATGTATGGATAACGACGATATGCGGCGCGGAAAACCGTCCTGCCACATCGCTTTCGGCGAGGCAAACGCTCTGTTAGCCGGCGACGCTCTTTTAACAGAAGCGTTTTTCTTGGCGTCGCAAAGCGGTATTTCGCCTGTGAACGCCAATCTTGCCGTAAAATTTCTCTCGGAATTTTCGGGCGCGCGCGGAATGGTTTTGGGTCAGGAACGCGATTTACAGTTTGAAAGCGTCATTCCGTCGCTTGACGATATAAAAAAGATGTATTCGCTTAAAACCTGTGCGCTTTTAAAATGCGCCTGCGTTTTGGGGTGCCTAACGGCCGAAAGCGTTGATTATGAGCGCATAAACAAAGCTTGCGAATACGCTGAAAATCTCGGACTTGCTTTTCAAATTACCGACGATATTCTCGACGTCACAAGCGACTCTAAGACTTTGGGCAAGCCCGTCGGCAGCGATGAAAAAAATAACAAGCCTACTTTCGTAAAGCTATACGGTTTGGAAAAATCCAAAATTCTTGTAAATGAGCTTACGGAAAAAGCGATTTCAATTCTTAATTCATTTAATAAAAAATGCGATAAGCTAACTGATTTAACTTTAGCGCTTGCTTCACGTAAGTTTTGATAGGGGATTGTATTTTGGCAAACAAAGAACTTTTATCCGCAATTAAATCACCTGACGACATAAAGAAATTGTCATATCAGCAGTTAAATGAACTGTGCTCGGAAATAAGGAGCTTAATGATTGAGACCGTTTCAAATAACGGCGGGCATCTGTCGTCAAATCTCGGCGTTGTTGAGCTTTCTGTGGCACTGCACAAGGTGTTCAATTCACCGAACGACAAGATTATTTGGGATGTAGGTCATCAGGTATATACGCATAAAATAATTACAGGAAGATATGAAAGGTTTTCTACACTGCGAACCGAAAACGGCATATCCGGCTTTTCTTCCCCGGAAGAAAGCGAACACGATATTTTTTACAGCGGTCACTCAAGCACTTCCGTTTCTTCCGCGTTCGGTATAGCTATGTCAAACTTAATCAGCGGCAAAAAGAATTACACTGTTGCCGTTATCGGAGACGGCGCTCTCACCGGAGGACTGGCTTATGAGGCGCTTAACAACGCGGGGCGCTCTAAGGCAAGGCTTATCGTTATTCTTAATGATAATAAAATGTCGATTTCCGAAAACGTTGGCGGAGTTGCTCGGTATTTGGCGGTAATCCGCTCCAAACCGGAATATTTCCGATTAAAAGCAAAAACCGAATCGACTTTAAATAAAATACCGCTTATCGGCAAACCTTTGGCAAAAGAGATATTTAACATTAAAACAAGAATAAAAAGCAGACTGTACAAAAGTACATTCTTTGAAGATATGGGCTTTCACTATATGGGCCCGATTGACGGCCATAATTTGGAACAGTTATCCGAGGCGCTTGACAGCGCGAGGCTTATTAACGGTCCTGTGGTTTTGCACGTTAACACAATTAAAGGCAAAGGATATGATTTTGCGGAAAAATCTCCGAGTGAATTTCACGGCATTTCAAAATTTAACATAGATAACGGCGAAACGAATTTATCCTCCGAAAGCTTTTCTTCCGCTTTTGGTTCACTGCTCTGCGATATGGCGGAAAAAGATAAAAAAATATGCGCCATTACCGCGGCAATGGCTATCGGAACCGGTCTTAAAGAATTTTCCGAAAAATTTCCGGACAGATTTTTTGACGTAGGTATCGCGGAAGAGCATGCGGTCACTTTTGCGTCCGGATTGGCAAAAGGCGGAATGAAACCTGTTGTCGCGATATATTCAACCTTTTTACAAAGAACATACGACCAGCTTATTCACGACTGTTCATTGCAAAACGCCAATATGCTTATTGCCATTGACAGAGCCGGATTTGTCGGAGAGGACGGCATTACCCATCAGGGGCTTTTTGACATTCCGATGCTCTCTTCCGTTCCTAACATAAAAATATATTCTCCGTTTACATTTAACCGCTTAAAGTTTGACATTGAAAACGCAATTACACAGGACGGACTTTTTGCCGTAAGGTACCCGAGGGGCAGCGATACAACCTTGCCGAACGGATATGAAATAAGCGAAAAAGACTTCGACCTGTTTAATGAAAACGGCGGCGCGCTTATAGTTACATACGGCAGAGTATCCGCTGAGGCAATGTTTGCAGTTGAAAAACTGAAAGCTGAAAACAAAATGGTTTCGCTTCTCGTTCTCAACCGCATAAAGCCTATTCCGGCTGAAACATTTAATATCGCTCTGACTTATAAAAAAATTGTTTTTTATGAGGAATCCGAAAAGTCCGGCTCCATAGGCTCTGTTTTTGCCGAAACACTTGCCGAAAAAGGCTATAACGGAAAATTTGAGCATATCGCCGTTAATAATCAGTTTGTCGCGCATGCGTCCGTTTCGTCTCTTATGAGCAAATTCGGGCTTGACAGAGAGTCAATTTACGAAAAATTTCGGAGAAATTAAATGACTGATAAAAAAAGACTTGACGCGGCTGTTTTTGAATTAGGACTTTGTGAAAGCCGGTCAAAAGCGTCCGCAATGATAATGTCGGGTTCGGTATATGTAAACGGCAAAAAAGAAACAAAATCCGGCTATGCCGTAAAACCGACCGACAAAATCGAATTAAAGGGAAAACAGGCGCCGTATGTAAGCCGCGGCGGGTATAAGCTTGAAAAGGCTATGAAAACCTTTCCCATAACTCTTACGGACTGCGTTTGTATGGACATCGGCGCGTCAACAGGCGGATTTACCGACTGTATGCTCCAAAACGGCGCCAAAAAAGTATATTCAATCGACGTGGGTTACGGTCAGCTTGCATGGAAACTTCGCACAGACGAACGCGTTATAAATTTAGAGCGGACTAATTTCCGATACATTACAAGCGACTCTGTTCCCGATGAAATAGATTTTGCGAGCATTGACGTCTCGTTTATTTCTCTTAAACTGATTTTACCGGTGCTTTTCGGTTTTCTTAAATCCAACGGTAAATGCGTTGCGCTTATTAAGCCTCAGTTTGAGGCCGGCAGAGAAAATGTCGGAAAGAAAGGCGTTGTGCGTGACAGGCAAACACATATCGCGGTCATTGATTCGATTGCGAAATTTGCCGTTGAAATCGGTTTTTCGGTTTTAGGACTGACCTATTCTCCGATAAAAGGCCCCGAGGGCAACATTGAGTACTTAATTTTTCTTTCAAAGGACGGTAACGGGCGCCTTGCCTTTACAGAATCCTTTATTGCTGAAATTGCGGAAGAATCCCATAATATTTTAAACGGTGATAACAATGATTAAAGTCGGTATTGTACCTAATCTTACCCGTGAAAAAGCCGAAAGCGTTACTTATGCGGTGGCCGATACGCTCAATCGGCTTAATATTGAATATTTTTTTGAACCTGATACAAAGACAGTTTTCGGTAACCGTTTTACTTATACCGAAAATTTGTATGAAGAGGCCGACGTCGTAATTGCGATAGGGGGCGACGGTTCGTTTATCCACACAGCCAAACAGTGCGCAATAGCCGGAAAGCCTGTTCTTTGCATTAACGCGGGCAATCTCGCTTTTTTAGCGGGCGTTGAAGCTAACGAGCTTGAATTGCTTAATTCGCTTTTAAACGGCAATTATGTGAAAGAAAAGCATATGATGCTGCAATGCTTTTTGGAGTACGGCGGCGTTCGTAAAACATTGGGCTATTGCCTTAACGATATTGCGGTTGCAAGAGGAAAGTCGTTTAATGTTCTTAACTTTAACGCTTACTGCGATGGCAAAATCGTAAATTTTTACAGAGCGGACGGCATTATTGTTTCAACTCCCACAGGCTCAACTGCCTATTCTTGGTCAGCCGGAGGTCCTGTAATCGACCCCGCCTTACAGTGTATAATTATGACGCCGCTTTGCACTCATTCGCCTCTTAACAGGTCAATGGTGTTTAACAGCTCGTCAACAATCAGTATTACCGCGCCGAATAATCACGGTAAGGATATTGTTATATCGCTCGACGGTGAAACAAACTTTGAACTGCCGGAAAACGGTGAAGTTATTATTGAAAAATCCGATATTTCCGCCGAGTTTATCAGAATTAAATCCGATGAGTTTTTTGATGTTTTAAACAGAAAGCTTACGCAAAGGAGAACCTGAAATGAAAAAGGACAGGCAAAAGCTGATTATAGATTTTATTGAGAGCAACAATGTCTCAACACAAGAGGAAATTATAAAAATGCTTAACCGAAACGGTTTTAATGTTACTCAGGCGACTGTTTCAAGGGATATTAAAGATTTAAAGCTTGTTAAAGAGCATTTCGGCAAAAACGAAACAAGATATGTCATAAGCAAAAGCGAAACGCACAGCAATTTTGCAATGATTTTTACCCGTTCCGTTTTGTCGGTTGAACTTGCAATGAATATTGTTGTAATAAAATGCTATGTAGGCACTGCAAACGCGGCGTGCGTTGCACTTGAAAATACGCATATGAAAGGCGTTGTCGGCGCAATAGCGGGCGATGACACAATTTTTCTTGCCTGTGATTCCGTTGAAAATGCGGCAAATAACAGAAACGAAATTCTTTCAATGCTTAAGGACTGAACAGTATGCTCCAAAACCTTAAAATCAGCAATATTGCGATAATAAAAGAGGCTGTTATTGATTTCAGTAACGGTCTTAATGTTTTGACAGGTGAAACCGGAGCAGGTAAATCAATCATTATTGACGCTATAAATGCTGTTTTAGGCGAAAGAACTTCAAGAGAACTTATACGCACCGGCAGTGATTTTGCCGAGGTTGCCGCTCTTTTCACCGATATAAACGGCACCGTAAAATCCGTCATTACGGAAATAGGCGTTACGCCTGAAGAGGACGGCGCTCTCCATATTATGCGCAAAATTTTTGCGGACGGCAAAAACATCTGTAAAATTAACGGTCAGTCGGTAACGGTATCAATGCTGAAAAGGGTAGGGCGCGCGCTTATCAACATTCACGGTCAGCTTGACAATCAAAACCTTCTAAACGAAGATTATCACATATACTACATTGACTCTTACGCTCAGGATGCGCCTGCCAAAGACGCATATCTTTCTGCGTACAATGAGTTTAAAGAAACCGAGCGGAAATATAAATCTTTTATTGAAAACGAGTCCGAAAAAGCGAGAAAAATCGATATTCTCAACTTTCAGACTGAGGAGATTGCGTCGGCCGATATAAAAGTAGGAGAGTACAGCGATTTATTAAAACGCAGAACGTTTTTGCAAAATATTGAAACGCTCCTGACGCTCGTCAGCTCCTCTTTGGAAGCGCTTGACGGGGAAAACGGAGAAGGAGGCGCCGTTTCAAAAATTTCTTTTGCCGCTAACTCTCTTCAAAACGCCGCGGGGTACGATGATACGCTAAAAACCGTTTCCGACACCCTGACGGATATTTCTTATTCGCTTTCCGACTGCGCGTCTGAGCTTAATAGCTTTCTTTTTTCAACTGAAGCTGACCCAAAGGAGCTTGATTTAGTTGAGGAAAGGCTTTCGCTCCTTGAAACGATTTTCAAAAAATACGGCGATAGTGAAGAAGATGTTTTGCAATATCTTGAAAATGCTCAAAAAGAGCTTGAGGAGATAACATTTTCAGACCGGATTAAGGATAAATTAAAGACCGAGGCAGAGGAAAAGCAAAAAATTATGCAAAGCCGCGCCGATATACTCACCGATATAAGAAAAAAGGCCTCGCTTGAATTTGTGGGAAAGGTCTGCGAGGAGCTTGCGTTTCTTGAAATGCCGTCAATTATTTTTAAAACGGTACACAACAAAATTCCGTGCGGCGAAAACGGACAGGATGAAATATTTTTCCAAATTTCAGCTAATGCGGGTGAGGAACCGAAGGCTCTTTCAAAAATTGCCTCCGGAGGCGAGCTTTCAAGGATTATGCTTGCGATAAAAAACGTCCTTTCATGCCATGATGAAATTCAAACTCTTATTTTTGATGAAATTGATACAGGCGTAAGCGGCAGAACCGCTAAAAAAATAGGGATTAAACTTAAAAAGGTTTCTCTTGACAGGCAAGTGCTCTGCGTTACGCATTTAGCGCAAATCGCCGCCTTTGCGGACTGTCATTATTTAATTTCTAAATCCGAAATCGACAATCAAACTTACACAAACGTCGAATTACTCGGAAAAGACGGGCGCATTCGCGAGATCGCCCGTATTATCGGCGGTTCCGAAAATTCATCCTTATCAATGCAAACGGCCGAAGAAATGATTACAGAGGCGAAAAATTATTGATATAAACGATTGACTTTTAATATTTTTTATGTATAATATTTTTAAAGACTGTGACACGAAGAAGTAGCTTTTGCCAAAATTACAGAGAGTTTTCGGTTGGTGTAAGAAAATATGGCGGCGCTGTGAAATACATCGTTGAGTTGTTGCCCTGAAAATCAGTAGGGGCAAACGGGCGTTCCCGTTACAGAACAGGGTAATGTCAGTTACCCGTTAAGGCCGTATTTCGTGAGAAACGGTAAATTGAGGTGGTACCACGGTTTTTCGTCCTCTGCTTTCGCAGGGGATTTATTTTTTAGGAGGAGTTTTCAATATGCAGATTTATGAAGAGCTTGTTGCAAGAGGACTGATTGCACAGGTAACAAACGAAACTGAAATCAGAGAAATGATAAATAACGGAAAAGCAACTTTCTATATTGGATTTGACTGCACTGCGGACAGCCTCACGGCAGGTCACTTTATGGCTCTGACGCTTATGAAAAGGCTTCAAATGGCGGGTAATAAGCCCATTGCTCTAATAGGCGGCGGCACTACCATGATAGGCGACCCCTCGGGAAGAACGGATATGCGTAAAATGCTGACGCGTGAGGATATAAATCACAATGCGGAGTGCTTTAAGCGTCAAATGGAAAAGTTTATTGATTTTTCTGACGGAAAGGCGCTTATGGTCAACAATGCAGACTGGCTCCTTGACCTTAATTATGTAGATGTGCTCCGTGAAGTGGGCGCCTGTTTCTCTGTTAACAATATGCTTCGGGCGGAGTGCTACAAACAAAGAATGGAAAAAGGGCTTTCTTTCTTTGAGTTTAATTATATGATAATGCAGTCATATGACTTTTACTATCTGTTTAAAAATTATAACTGCAATATGCAGTTCGGCGGTGACGACCAGTGGAGCAATATGCTCGGCGGTACAGAGCTTATCAGAAAAAAGCTCGGCAAAGACGCGCACGCTATGACAATAACTCTTCTTACCGATTCACAGGGTAAAAAGATGGGAAAAACAGCAGGTAACGCCGTTTGGCTGGATCCAAATAAAACTACTCCGTTTGAGTTCTATCAATATTGGCGCAATGTAGGGGACGCCGATGTTCTCAAATGTATAAGAATGCTCACCTTCCTGCCGATTGAAGAGATTGACGCGATGTCGTCTTGGGAGGGCAGTAAGCTAAATACCGCTAAGGAAATTTTAGCTTTTGAGCTTACAAAGCTCGTCCACGGCGAGGAAGAGGCAAAAAAAGTACAGGAAACCGCAAGAGCTATATTCTCAGGCACCAGCAATTCAGAAAATATGCCGACTGTTGAGATTCACGCAAATGACTTTGCGGACGGTGAAATTGCTCTTGCCGATATTATGCTTAAAGCAGGTATCGTAAGCTCAAAGGGAGAGGCCAGAAGGGCCATTCAGCAAGGCGGTGTTTCGGTAGACGACAACAAGGTCACAGATCCGTTTAAAAAGCTTTCAAATGAGGATTTCGGCAAGGGATACGTTATAATCAAGAAAGGCAAAAAAGTGTTCTACAAGGCAATTCTCGCATAAATAAGTATATCTGAAAAAGTCCCGACAGAGTATATTTCTGTCGGGGCTTTTATATGTTTTTGATTAAAAATAACAAGACTAATTTAGCGCCTTTTTAATGGCAGAAGAAACTGCCTTGCTGTCATGGCTGAAAACAAGTATTGAAATATCAACCTCGCTCGTTGTAATCATTCGCGCTTCGGTGCCGGATTCCGCGATAGCGGTAAAAACTTTAGACGCGACGCCGGGACATTTCCTCATTTCCTCGCCAAAAACGGAAATTTTGCTGTTGCCGGAGCTTATCCCGAGTTTTACCTCAGGAAGAAGCTCTCTGAGCTTAGACGCGGCAGAAAAAACTTTTCCGAGGTCATCGTCATTTACCGTAAATGAAAGGCAGGGAGTAGAGGCGTGCGGAGGAATCTGAGAAATCATATCAACGTCAATGCCGTCATTTGAGAGAAATTCAAAAATTTTTGCCGTGACGGCTATATCGGAAGGCGAATCGTTAAGAGAAATAAGAGTTATATTCTCGGTTACAGAGATTTCATATGACATAAATTACGCCTCCTTAAGCACATCTTTCATTGAATATAAACCGTTTTTTGCATTTACAATAAATTTCGCCGCGTTGATTGCGCCGTTTGCAAACAGCTTTTTTGAATAAGCGGAATGTGAAATCTTTATTACTTCGTCGGTACCCGCAAAAATAATTTCGTGTTCGCCGACAATCGTTCCGCCCCTTACAGAGCTTATACCGATTTCGTTTTTTGACCTCTTCATTCTCTTTGAATGACGGTCAAATTCATAAACAGGCTCATTTTCCAGTACAGACGAAATTTCATCCGCGAGTAAAAGAGCGGTGCCGCTTGGAGCGTCAATTTTCTGATTATGGTGCATTTCAACAATTTCAATATCAAAATCGGGGGATAGAACCAAAGCGGCTTTTTTTGCAAGCTCTGAAATGAGGTTAATTCCCAAACTCATATTGGCAGTAAAAAATATGGGTATTTTATTTGACGCATCCCGAATCATTCGCAGACCCTGCTCATCAATGCCCGTTGTCGCCACAACTGCCGGAATATTGTTTTCGGTCGCAAATTTGAGCATAGACGCCAATAATGTCGGGTGCGAAAAGTCAATAATAACGTCCACATCGGAGTCAACCTCGTCAAACGAACGGTAAACGGGAAAATTGCTGTTTTCGCCATAAGGGTCAACGCCTGCCGCAATACATACATTTTCAAACGACGGCGCGCACTCATAAACGGTTTTACCCATTTTTCCGTTTGCGCCGCATAAAAGAATCCTCATATTTTTCACATCCTATAAAATTTTAAACTAAAGAGTATTTTGCAAGAATCGAATGGAGCTTTTCGGTTTTTGCGTCATCCATTTCGCAAAGAGGCAGACGCAACGGCCCCGCGTTCATTCCCATCATATTCATAGCCGCCTTAACGGGAATCGGGTTAACATCCATAAACATTGCGTTGCAAAGCTCTAAGTATTTAATCTGAAGTTCGGCGCTCTCCTTGCATTTGCCGTCAAGGTAAAGAGAGGGAATATCGTGCGCCACCTTTGGGCAGATATTTGAAAGCACGGAAATAACGCCTTTTCCGCCCAAAGACATAATAGGTACAATTTGGTCGTCATTACCTGAATATATGTCCAATTTATCACCGCAAAGAGCTATTGTGCGGGCAATTTGCGAAAGGTTGCCCGACGCCTCCTTTGCGGCGGCTATATTTTTGTGCTCGGCAAGCTCGGCATAAGTTTCGGGAAGAACATTAACGCCGGTTCTGCTCGGAACATTGTAAATAATGATAGGGGAAGAAACTCTGTCCGCAATGTAACTGTAATGCTTTACAATGCCTCTTTGAGACGTTTTGTTGTAGTAAGGGGTAACAATCAACAGCGCGTCTGCTCCGGCTTTTTCAGCCTCATTTGAAAGCTCAAGCGCATAAGCCGTTTCATTACTGCCTGTACCCGCAATAACGGGAATTCTGTGGTTTACAGCGTCAACCGTAAACTTAATTACGTCTAAATGCTCTTTATGATTTAGTGTAGCGCTTTCGCCCGTTGTGCCGCAAATAACAATAGCGTCAGTTGAATTTGCAATCTGGTCTTCAAGAATTTTTGCGAGACATTCGTAGTTAACACTGCCGTCCTCATAAAACGGTGTTATAATCGCAACTCCCGCGCCGGTAAAAATAGGATTAGTACTCATAATTTCCTCCTTTAGTCAAGATAGCCTTCCGCGGCCAAAAGCTCGGCCATTAAAACTGCGCCGCCGGCAGCGCCGCGGAGCGTATTGTGCGAAAGAGCAACAAATTTATAGTCATACTGAGTGTCTTCGCGAAGCCTGCCGATTGAAATTGCCATTCCGCCCTCAAGATCTCTGTGAAGCTTTGTCTGCGGATAATTGTCCTCCTCAAAGTAATTAAGAAATTGCTTTGGAGCTGACGGAAGTTCTAATTCCTGCGCTTTGCCTTTGTAACTCTTCCAAATATTTAATATTTCTTCTTTGGAAGGTTTATTCTCAAATCTAACAAAAGCCGCCGCCATATGGCCGTTTGAAACGGGAACGCGAATGCACTGCGCCGTAAAATTCGGCGTCTGCGAATCAACAATTACATCGCCTTTAATTTCGCCCCAAATTTTGAGCGGCTCTTTTTCGCTTTTTTCCTCTTCGCCGCCGATAAACGGAATAACATTGTCAACCATCTCCGGCCATGTTTCAAATGTTTTTGAAGCTCCGGAAATTGCCTGATATGTGCAAACAAGTACGTCTTTTACCTTAAAGCCAGCCTTATCAAGAGGGAAAAGAGCCGGAACATAGCCTTGAAGAGAACAGTTGGGTTTAACCGCAATAAATCCGCGTTTTGTGCCCAGGCGTTTACGCTGCGCAGGGATAATCGCGGCGTGGCCGTCGTTAAGCTCGGGAAGAATCATCGGAACGTCGGGTGTGTGCCTGTGAGCGCTGTTGTTTGATATAACGGGGCATTCGGCCTTGGCATAAGCCTCCTCTAAAGCCTTAATCTCGTCTTTTTTCATATCAACTGCGCAGAATACAAAATCGACCTCCGACGCAATATTCTCAATATCTTCAGACGCGTTTTTAACAATAATATCTTTCATATTTTGCGGAATCGGGGCGTCCATACACCATTTTTCGCCGACGGCGTCTTCGTAACGTTTGCCTGCCGACCGCGGACTTGCGGCAAGGACGGTAACGTTGAACCACGGGTGATTTTCCAAAATTGTCATAAAGCGCTGACCTACCATACCCGTAGCGCCGATAATTCCTACGTTAAACTTTTTCACTTGCATTTACCTCCAAAAAATGATATTCTATCATCTGTATTAAAAAATCAGTAATGATATGTCATCATTACTGATAAGGTTTTAGTATTACGACGAATCAATAATACGAAAGCACTCCATCAAATGATGACAGTCACATCACTGTTAATGATGCAACCAGCCTTTGAGCGTTCAGGCGGACAAAAGCTTCGGCAATAAATCCTTTTTGACCGTTCTCTCAAGCTCCTGAAAGATTCAAACGGCATACTGATATTTACTGCGCCTCAATCGTAAGTATATAATAACATTTTACTATCTTTGTGTCAAATATTTTTATCAATTTTATCAACTTAACGGAGAATTTATATGAAAAAATCTGATTTTTATTATGATTTACCAAAAGAGCTGATTGCGCAAACGCCGTTAGAGCAAAGAGACAGTTCGAGATTGATGGTGATTAACAGAAAAAATGGTGAAATTTCTCATAAACATTTTTACGATATAATCGACTATCTGAACGAAGGGGACTGTCTTGTCCTCAATAACACCCGCGTACTTCCCGCAAGAATTTACGGTATAAAAAAAGGTACGGGGGCTACCGTTGAATTTTTGCTCCTGAACAACTTAGGCAACGACGAGTGGGAAACAATAACAGGCCCCGGAAAAAGGGCAAAAGAGGGTACTGAATTTACTTTCGGAGACGGAATTTTATCCTGCAAGGTTATAAAGGTACTGCCGAACGGCAACAGAATCGCAAAATTTTTCTATGACGGCTCAAATATTTACGAAGTACTTGATAAAATAGGCGAAATGCCGCTTCCGCACTATATTACCGAGGAATTGAAGGATAAAGAGAGGTATCAGACGGTTTATTCCAAAGAGCTCGGCTCTGCCGCGGCGCCCACTGCGGGGCTTCATTTCACAAAAGAGATACTAAAAAAAATTTCCGACAAGGGCGTTAAAATCTGCTATGTAACGTTACACGTCGGCATTGGAACATTCAGACCGGTTAAATCGGAAAATATTGAAGACCACGAGATGCACTCGGAGCATTACCATATTCCGAAAGAAACTGCCGATACAATAAACGAAACTAAGAAAAACGGCGGCAGAGTAATAGCTGTCGGCACAACGTGCTGCCGAACTCTTGAAAGTGTAATGACAAGTCAGGGTGAAATGAAAGAATATGACGACTGGACAAGCATTTTCATCTATCCCGGTTACGAATTTAAATGTATTGACGCTCTCATAACTAATTTTCACTTGCCCGAAAGTACGCTTATTATGCTTGTTTCCGCATTTTATAACAGAGAAAAAGTCCTTGAGGCTTATAAGACGGCTGTTGAAAATAAATACAGATTTTTTAGTTTCGGCGACGCTATGTTTATTGAGTAGATATATATTATGTTTAAAAAAGTTAACTTAAAAAAATTCAGGCCTTCTCTGATTTAATTACGATTTTTCCATTGGAAATATGGAGCTGGAGCTATGAAGAAAATTATTGTTATTTCCGATATTCATTCAAATTATGCGGCTTTTGAGTCTGCTTTTAATGCTGTAAAAGAAATAAATCCCGACGGAATTATTTTTCTCGGCGATTATGTGACCGATTTTCCATATCCGCAAAGAACTATGGAGCTTTTGTATAAGTTCAACGCTGAATATAGGTGCTGGTTTTTAAGAGGTAACAGAGAAGACTATTTGTTAGAGCATCGTAAAAGCCAAAATGACGGTTGGCGTTATAGCTCAAGCGTCGGTTCATTTCTATACACTTATGAAAATTTAACAACGGCAGATCTTGATTTTTTTGCCGACTTACCGCATTGCATAGAAATTAAATCGGATTGTTTTCCTATTATAACCGCTTGCCACGGCTCGCCGAAAAGCACAACGGAAAATATATTGACTAATTCAACTGCTCAAATCAAATATGCAAATAACATTAAAGGAAATATCTTATTATGCGGTCATTCGCATCACAGAAAAATCGTTTCAGTAAAAGACAAAGAAATTGTTTTTTGCCCAAGTCTGGGGTTGCCACAGGACGGTGAAGAATACGGGCATACGTGGATTACGCTTTTAACCTGTTCAGGCAATAATATAAAAGCAGAGTTTATTGATATAAAATTTAATGCAGACGCATTGATTGATGATTACAGAAACAGCGAGTTAATAAAATATGCGCCGATATTTTCCGAGTGTATAATTAAAAGCCTGCAAATAAGCGGAGATCTTGCATATCAATGCGTTGTCTTAGCTTGGGATTATGCAAAGAAAGATAATTTTAACGGCGGAAAGATTTTACCTGAAAAATATTGGATAAAAGCGGCCGAAGAACTTAAAATTATTTAACTGATAGGAGAAATTATGTTTATTTTATTAAAACAAGAGGGAAATGCAAGACGAGGCGAGTTTAACACGGTTCACGGAACGGTGCAGACTCCCGCATTTATGAATGTCGCCACTCAAGGAGCAATTAAAGGCGGAGTTTCCGCTATTGATTTAAAAGAAAATCTTAAAACGCAGGTGATGCTTTGCAATACATATCATCTGCATTTAAGGCCCACCGATAAAAGGGTAAAAGAACTCGGCGGACTTCACAAAATGACCTGTTGGAACGGTCCTATTTTAACCGACAGCGGCGGATTTCAGGTATTCTCACTTGCATCTCTCAGAAAAATAAAGGAAGAGGGCGTATATTTTCAGTCTCATATAGACGGGCGGCACATTTTTATGGGTCCCGAAGAGAGTATGCAAATTCAGTCAAATCTCGGCTCAACCATCGCGATGGCGTTTGATGAGTGCGTTAAAAATCCTGCTCCGTTTAACTATGCCAAATCTTCCTGCGAAAGAACAACAAGGTGGCTTATCCGATGTAAAAATGAGATGGAGCGGTTAAACAGTCTGCCCGATACAATTAACAAAAATCAGCTTTTATTCGGAATAAATCAAGGTTGCACTTATGACAATTTAAGAATTGAGCATATGAAAGAGATAGCAGAGCTTAATTTTGACGGATACGCCATAGGCGGTCTTGCCGTCGGCGAACCAAAAGAAGATATGTACAGAATCATTTCCGCTGTGGAACCGTATATGCCAAAGGACAAGCCTCGTTACCTTATGGGCGTCGGCACACCCGGAAATATTCTTGAAGGCGTTAAGAGGGGAGTCGACCTTTTTGACTGCGTAATGCCGTCGCGAAATGCCCGCCACGGACATCTGTTTACAGACGACGGAATTATAAATATGAACAATAAGAAATATGAGAATGATGAACTGCCCATTGACCTTGAATGCGACTGCCCTGTATGTCAAAATTTTTCACGCGCATATATTCATCATTTAATTAAAGCAAAAGAAATGCTCGCGGCGCGCCTTTGCGTAATGCACAATTTATATTTCTACAATTCGCTTATGGAAAAAATAAGAAATGCCATTGACAGAGGAACATTTGAAGAATTTTACAACAAATATGTCGATAAGCTCGATATGAGAATATAAATTTAAAAAAACTGTTGCAAATGCTCTAAAATTTTTGTATAATTAAAAAGTAATTTTTCTTATGGAGGATAAGCAATGAATATTTTTTCCACATTTGCGGCCGCTTCTTCAGGCAGAGCCGCCGGTTCAACAGGTATGATTATAATGATGGTCGCGCTTTTCGCCGCAATGTATTTCTTTACAATCAGACCGCAGAAGAAACAGCAGAAAAAAGAGCAGGAAATTCGTGATAACACTCAGATTGGCGATGAAATAACAACTATCGGCGGCATATGCGGCAGAGTTGTCGCCATTAAGGACGATACAATTACAATCGAAACCGGTTCTGACAGAACAAAAATTAAATTTAAAAAGTTTGCTATTGGCTCTAACCACACCGCAAATGAAAAAATCAAAGCCGAGATTGAGGCCGCAAAAGCTGCCTCGCAATCCAAAAAGTCGTCAAAATCTAAGGACAGCGTAGACGACAGACCTAAAGATGAAGAATAATTTGTAATATTTATATCGGCTCCCTCATATTCTTTTGTAGAATGTGAGGGATTTTTTTATGCGAAAAAATAATAAATCTAAACCCAAAACAAATCAGGGTTCATCTCTTTCAAAAAATATTATCGGAATAACTATTTCCACTGTAATTTCAATACTCATTCTTGTTATTCTGACAGCTGTAATTTCCTTAATTCTTTTAAAGTCGGAAAAAATCGCTGACAGCTACATAATGTACTTTTATTTTTGTTCAGTAATTTCAGCTTTCATAGGCGGATTTACAGCCTCAAAAAGATGCACATTTAAGGGGATAATTTCAGGCTTAGTTACATCTGTGGTCTATAATTTTTTACTGACGGTTATCATTCTATTTGTTTGCAGAGGACACATAAGGGCGGACATCGGTATTTTATACGCGGTTACAACTGTGTTTTTTATATTAGGCGGAATAGTTGCGGCAAATACCAAAAGAAGAAAATAAATTAAGTAAAGGTGGAAGTATATGAACAAGGTCATAAGTTTAAAAGGGTTAAGATTAAGACGCAGAAGAATATCCGCAAGACCTAAAAGAAATATTGATATTAACCCTCGCGACAGAAATATAAACATATTCAAAATAGCAGTTTCCTTAGCGGCGGTTATTTCAGTACTGCTCGGCTCGCTTTTTTTTGCAAAAATGTCCGCATCAGGACTTGAGCAGTACTTTACAAATTTTATAAAGGCACTCCAAGCCGAAAGCTTTAAAGACGTTTTTAAAGAGCTTTGCAGCATAGAAGTTATTTTTATTTCCGTCTGTTTTATTTTAGGGACAAACCTTTTCGGAAACATATTCATTTTGCTTGTACCGATAGTCAAAACTTTTTTCGCGGGGTACATAGGCGCTCTTTTATACAATAAATACGAGTTAAACGGAGTATTGTTTTCGCTTATATTTATTATACCTTATTTTTCGGTTACAAGTACAATACTTATAGCCATGACAAACGAAGGCTGGGAAATGAGCAGGACGCTGACAAACTGCGTAATGCAAAGAAAAACAGCCAAAGAGGGTATTCTCCAGCTGTTTTTAATAAGATTTATTTTGATTGCATTGTTCGATATGCTTTTTGTATTGATTAACTCTCTGCTTTTATCATCATTCGGGACAAAAATCAGCCTTCAGTAGGATTTTTTTTAACATTAGCGAGCGGATTGGAGTCCGAGGCCTTTTTCAACTGCTCATCTACAATGTGTGTATATATTTCGGTTGTACCGAGGTTTTCGTGGCCGAGAATTTCTTTAAGCACAAGTACGTCGACATTCCCGTGCTGATACATAAGCGTTGCGGCGGTGTGACGCAGTTTATGGGCAGAATATCCCTCTAAACCCGCATTTTCAAGCGCAGTATAGACAATATGCTGAACGGTTTTCGGGCTGATTCTTTTAAGACGGCTGCTGATAAACAGCGCGTTTCTGTCGGAAAACGGAATACCGTCCTTTGGTCGAACCGACATATAGCTTTTGTATGCGTCAATACAGGCATTATTCAGGTAAACGGTTCGCTCTTTATTGCCTTTGCCTGTAACCCTCATTGTGCCGTCGTCCCGTATATCATTGTAATTTAATGCGACAAGCTCAGACAGGCGCAAACCGCAGTTTAAAAAGAATACCAAAATGCAGTAATCACGCTCTTTATATTTCCCGTCAATTGAATTTAACAGCTTTAAGCTTTGCTCCAAAGTCAAATATTTGGGCAAAGCTTTTTTTAATTTGGGCGAATCAAGCACCTGCATCGGGTTTTCTTCAAGTATCTGCTTTTGCATTGAAATATACTTAAAAAACGCCCTTATACTTGAAACCTTTCTTGCCCTTGCGGCCTCTTTGTTATCACGCTCGTTTTTGCAATACGAAAGAAAAGCGTAAGCGTCGGTAAGAGATATATCCTTTATGAACTTTTCGTCAATATCATTTATCTGAATCTCGTCAAAATCGGCAGAAGAGGGGACAAGACCCTTATAAAGCTTTAAAAATTTAAAAAAGAGTGTTAAATCCGACGCATATTCGCTTATCGTTAAGCTCGACTTATTTTTTATAACATCAAGATAAACCAAAAAATCCTTTACAAGATACGGCAAATTAGGATCGTTGTATGAAAAATTCATAAGGCCTCCGTGAAACGGTTTCACAAAATATTTTGTATAATTATATTAAAATAATTATAATATTTTTGCGACGGAATAGCAAGAAATAAATTATAAAAATAATAAATAAAGTCAAATGTAAGTTAGGCGAAATTATGCAATAAAAAACGCACAAACATTATAAAAACATTATAAATATCAAATTAAAAATTTAATATATTAAGCTTAAAGGTAAAAAAATAAAATCGAATAATAACTTTTAAATTGAACAACGCATCATTTAAAAGAAAATTATCGGATTTAATAAAACAAAAAATTTTAAGAAAAGAGCAAAACAGCTTTAAAAAAATAAAATTTAAAATAAATCAAAAAAATTATAAAAGCGCTATTCATATTATCATTTCTCACTTTTATAAGCGCGCTCCCATTTTAAAAGCACTTTTCCCGTATTTTGTATAATTTTTCTCCCCCTATTTGATACAAAATATTTATTTTGTATAATAATCATTCGACTTTTGAACATCTTCAACAAAAATCATACTTTTCAACACCCTACTGAAAATCGTTTTATTTTAAAATAACAACATAAGTAAAGCTCATCATAAAAACGAGATTTATTTAAACAGCAATTAAAAAAACAGCAGGATTTAAACCTGCTGTTTAAGTTTTTAATAATTATTATTTTAAGTAAATATTGTTCAAACCGTTTATTAAAACTTTATTTAAAATTTATTTTATAAATTTTTTCAAAGCAATATCAAGGCCCTTGTCAGCCAATTCCAGTGTATTGATGAAATTTAATTTCAAAGAATTTCCAAAATATATTTTCCTTCCGTATTTTTTTATTTTATGGAATGCTGAAAAAGCAGTGACAACCACAGTTGAAAGTGCGCCGAGCCAAGTTATAAAGTAGGATTTTTTCATTGTACTGTCCCCTTTTGCTTTATCGGAATTATGCTACCGACATCCGTTAACGGTTTATTTTTAATATCTTTATATTTTACATTATGGTAACTCAAAAATTGCGAAATTGCAAGAAAATCTTTGTGACGGCTCAAATCGCCGTTAAAAAAAACTGTATTCTCATTTATGAGACCGCTTGCGCCTCCCAAAAATCCATAATTTTGATAGGCAAGAACGACACTGCCTTTACTTACTAAAAGAACGGAGATTCCGTCAATTTTTGAGCATTCCCTGTATATTGATTCATCGTCTGTTATAAACGTATTACGCTTTAATATGCAAACCGAGCATTTTGCGTAACCCTGATTTACATTTATAATGCGCTTGCCGTATTTTTGCGCATACTTTAAAATAGACGAATGAGTAGCTTTAACGTTGCAAATTATATAATTTCCTATGTCAGCCGCATTTAATTTGCAGTCGGCAGGATAAGGAGAAACAACGCTCACTGTTTTGCGTACATTGCAATCTTTTAAATTACCTGCGGCGGTTCTGTCCGCGATAAAATCACCGTTGCCGAGATGATATGCAAGCATATCGGCGTGATTTGCGCAGAATGGCGCCAAAGCAGGATTTTTCATAATTTTAAATGAACGTATGCCCAAATTTGCAAGGCAGGATATTAAGCCGCTGTCGCTGTCGGAAACCAGTACAGTTGTAACCGAATTGCTCGGAAGATTAGGTTCGGATAAAAATATTTCGCTCAATTTATAAGCACCTCAAAAGCCTGTCTGACTGTTTTGGCGGGAACGACCTCCATTAAATCAAGTACATTTTTGGAAAGTTTTCTGTAATTGTTATAAGGAATTACGCACTTTTTAAATCCGAGTTTTGCGGCCTCGTTTATTCGCTGGTCGCACGCAGTCACAGAACGAATTTCACCCGCAAGCCCTATTTCACCAAAAGCAAGCACATCGTCGGGTACAATTACATCTTTAAGGCTTGATACAATCGCGAGGGCTATAGATAAATCCGCCGCAGGCTCGTCGATACGAAGTCCTCCGATGACATTTGCATAGCAATCCATATTGTTAAGGTAATACCCCGCTCTTTTTTCCAAAACCGCAATAAGCATTGAAAGCCTGTTATAGTCAATGCCCGTCGCCATACGCCTCGGATTTCCGAATCCCGTTGGCGTAACAAGGCTCTGAATTTCCGCCAAAATAGGCCTTGAGCCTTCCATAAGACAAGCGACGCAAGTGCCCGAGGCGTTTTTCGGTTTTCCGGAAATCAGCATCATTGAGGGGTTGTCCACCTGATTAAGACCTGTATCAAGCATTTCAAAAACAGCCATTTCATTGGTTGAACCGTATCGGTTCTTAACAGCTCTTAATATTCTGTATGACGTATTTCTGTCGCCCTCAAAATAAAGCACGCAGTCTACAATATGTTCAAGTACCTTAGGACCCGCAATGTTACCGTCTTTATTGACGTGACCGACAAGAAACATCGGTATATTTGAGGCCTTTGCAGTCCTTGCAAGCAGATTTGTCGCCTCACGGACTTGCGTCACACTCCCAGGTGAGGACGTCAGTTCGTTTATTTCCATAGTCTGTATTGAATCTATTATTACAATATCTGGTTTTTCAGCAAAGATGTACTCGGAAATATACTGGGCGTCGGTTTCGCAAAGAATATATAAATTTTCCGTTTGAACGCCGAGTCTTGACGCGCGCAGCTTTATCTGATGCGCGGATTCCTCTCCCGAAATATACAATATTTTGTAATCCCTGCCTAATGACTCGCAAACCTGTAAAAGAATAGTGGATTTACCTATACCGGGGTCTCCCGAAAGAAGAACAACAGACCCTCTGACAAGTCCTCCGCCTAAGACTCTGTTAAATTCTGAAATTCCCGTGTCATATCTTTGAAAGTAATCTGAATTTATATCAAGAAGAGGCATCGCCTTTGCCCTGCCCGAATCAAATTTTGACAATGAGGCGCGGGAAGAATTTTCCGTTGATATAATTTCCTCGTTAAGAGTAGCCCATTCATTGCATTCGGGACATTGACCGAGCCATTTCGGCGTTTCATACCCGCAGTTACTGCAAATATAGACCTTTTTAGACTTCTGTGCCATTATTTTCCTCCGCAATAAGATAATTTAATACGCTGAATGACAGCGCTAATGAAAATTTTCTCTGATAATCTTCAGATAAAAGTAGCTTTTCCTCTTCCGGGTTCGACATAAAGCCGCATTCGCAAAGGCAAGCGGGCTTTGTTGCATTGTAAAGCACATATATATTTGTGCCTGACTCCTTTGGAACTTTTGTATTGTCAGGCTGAGTTAAAGAGCATACCGTTTTTTGAATTACCGTAGCCAAGCGTTTGCTCTCTTCGGAATTAGGCGAGTAGAACACCTGCGTGCCGTGTACATAGCTTTGAGTAAATTCGTTTTGATGAATGCTTAAATAAATCGAATTTTCAAACATATCCATAAGCGCAAGCCGTGCGCGAATATCCGAAACCTTTCTTTCGTGTATAGTCGAAAGCGACTCATCCCCTATTGATTTGTCCTCAGTTCTTACCATATATGTGTTTATCCCGAAAAAAGAGAGATACTCGTTGACTTTCAGGGCGAACTGTAAATTAACGTCTTTTTCCAAGGCGCCGCTTTTGCCTATCGCTCCGCCGTCCTCACCGCCATGCCCTGCGTCGACAATAACGGTAAACGCGCTGTCGCTTGCTTCGGCTGACGTCTGATTTGTCAACTTATCTATCTTTATAATGTTCAAAGAAAAAGCAATAGCTATTAAGACGGAAACTGAAATCGCCAATATTTTCTTCATACAATCACCTGTTAATTCTATGAAGAATTTTCCGTAAATATTATTTTACATTATTATTTTGCATTTATCAAGTGACAGAAAAAAAGCTGTGCACGAAATTACGTACACAGCCTTAAATTGAGCTGAAATTATTTTATCATACTTGCGATTTCTGCGGCGAAATCTTCCTGTTTCTTTTCAATGCCCTCGCCTTTGGCAAGACGTACAAATGACGCCGCCTTTATGTCTGCGCCGAGTGACTTGGCGACAGAAGCTATATATCCGCTAACAGTGCCCTCGAAGAGGTCTGAACGAACAAATGCCTGTTCTGAAAGGCAAATTTCTTTAATCTGCTTAGAAAGACGCCCCTGAACGAGACCGACAAAAATTTTGTTTTCGGAGATTTCCGCTTTATGTGAAACTGCGATTTCTGCAAGAACGGCGTATGCTTCTTTTGAAATGAAATTCGTAAAGTTTTTCTTCTGCTTTGCGTCAAGCCCCTGATATACGGCAATGTCTTCATCTGACCATTTCTTATCGGAAACAGCTTCATCAATTAGGCTGTTAAGAATAGGAACAGGAAGCGAATCGGGCTTATTAAGAGCGCTGTCAATTGTAATTGACTTCATCTTTGCAAGCTCTTCATCTGAAATATCTTCCTTGCTTAAATATTCAGGGCTCATAGCGGCAACCTGCATAGCTACGTTTTTACCCATTGCCGTAAATTCAGGCTTTGCGGCAGTTGCGTCGTCAGTGTCAAACGCAACCATAACGCCTACCGTGCCGCCTGCGTGAATGTAAGTTGCAACGTGACCGTCGATACGCTCAAAACGGCGGATTTTCATATTTTCACGGAGAGCAAGGAAAACCTCTTGAACAGCTTCCTCAACAGTTGATTCGCCTCCGGAAATCTTTGAGGCAAGAAGCGCCTCAACATCTGCGGGATTTGCGTCAACAATCGTCTTTGCAACAGAATTTGCAAGGTTCACAAAGGGTTCGCCCTTAGCAACAAAGTCGGTTTCGCAGTTAATTTCAACAAGCGCGCCGCACTTTTCGTTGCTGTACGCGGCAACAACGCCCTCCGCGGCTACTCTGCTCGCCTTTTTAGCGGCGGAAGCAAGACCTTTTTCTCTTAAAATATCAACAGCCTTGTCCATATCGCCGTCAGACTCAACAAGGGCTTTTTTACAATCCATCATACCAACGCCGGTTTTCTCACGAAGCGCCTGAACATCTTTAGCCGTAAATGCCATAATTATTACCTCCAATATTTAAAAGTATAGCCCGTAACGAATAAGAAACGGGCTAATTAGATTTGCTTTTATTCAGCGATTGCCTCGATTGCCTCGGCTTTCTCAGCCTCTTCGGCAACATTTTCTTCTTCTGCGGCCGCAGCGCCCGCTTCACCCTGCCTGCCTTCAATAACGGCGTCCGCCATAGCGCCGGCAATAAGCTTTACCGCGCGGATTGCGTCGTCGTTACCGGGGATAACGTAGTCAACGTCGTCAGGGTCGCAGTTTGTGTCTACAATAGCTATAACGGGGATACCGAGCTTTTTAGCCTCAAGTACCGCGATATTTTCTTTTCTCGGGTCAACAATGAACAACGCGGCAGGCTGCCTTTTCATTTCCGTAATGCCGCCGATAAATTTCTCAAGCTTTTCAATCTCAAGCTCATACTTAGCAACTTCCTTTTTGGGAAGAAGGTCAAACGTGCCGTCCTCCTGCATAGTCTTAAGCTGAGCAAGTCTCTTAATTCTCTGCTTAATTGTTGTGAAGTTTGTGAGCATACCGCCGAGCCAACGCGCGTTAACATAAGGCATACCGCAACGAATAGCCTCTTCCTTAACCGAGGACTGCGCCTGCTTTTTTGTGCCTACGAAAAGGATTTCGTCGCCGTTTTCAGCGATTTCCTTTACAACCGCGTAAGCTTCCTCAAGCTTTTTAACTGTTTTCTGGAGATCGATAATGTAAATACCGTTTCTCTCCGTAAAAATGTACTCGGCCATTTTAGGGTTCCATCTTCTTGTCTGGTGACCGAAGTGAACGCCGGCTTCGAGTAACTGTTTCATTGATACTACTGACATATGTTTTCCTCCTTATTTAATCCTCTGCACGGATCAGCTTTTAACGGGACACCTTGGTGCAATTCCGAATAAAATCACCGTACATGTGAATTGCTAAAAAATTATAGCATATAAACGCCGCAAATGCAAGCACTTTTTTAACAAATCAGCCGAAAATATCATCCTGAAGATTCAATAACATATTTTTTCTGTCCTCTTCCGCCTGAAAATTATGAATCAGATTGCCGTTATCATCAGGAATCAATATATTTCCTTCTTTTATGTCGCTTGGCAGCAGTGAAAAAGGCACTTCCGCAAACGAGCCGTCGGGAAATTCAATTACGGCTTTTCCGTCTTCTATTCTGCTGACGGAATAAAATTTGTCATTCATAGGACTTTATTACCTCCGAGTCGTTAAGAACGGTTATTTTTTTGCCGTCGCTTTTTACGCAAAGCGCGTTATACTGATATGTGATATATGTATCCGCACCGGCATTTTTAAGCGTATCAAGAGTGACCTTGTGCGGATGACCGTATGAATTTTGAACCGCGCAGGAAATAACGGCGACTTTCGGAGATACCGCCTTTATATACTGCTTTGAGGAAGACGTTTTACTGCCATGGTGGCCTACTTTGATTACATCGGCAGATACGTCCGCTCCGCTTGACAAAACAGCGGATTCAACTTTCTTTTCAGCGTCACCCTGAAACAGAAAAGACGTTGACCCAAAAACGATTTTTGTTATAACCGACATATTATTGAGGTTTTCATCCTGCGACAGCGGAGCTAAAACCGTGCATTTCGCGTTCCCCAAATCAAAAGTAAAATTCGGTTCAGCCGCAATCGCGTGAACCTGCTTTTTCTTAATTGTATTTAAAAGATTTTCATAGGCGCGCGTTGTAACCATATTAACCTTGCTTAGCTTAGGCATTATGATGTTTGAAACCTCATAATTTTCAAGAACGTCGACAGCGCCGCCCATATGGTCATCATGCGGGTGGGTTATAATGAGATAATCTATTTTGCTTATACCGAGCGATTGCAGAGCTTCTCTGATTTTAGTGATTTGGTCAGGAGTACCCGTATCAATCATTAAAACCTTTCCGTTGTTCATAAGGATTGAGCAGTCGCTTTGCTCAACGTCAAGAAAATAAACCGATAACTCAGAATTCGGCACATCGGGATAATTTTCGATTATGCCCGTGTTCTTGTATGCGTTCTGCCAAGCGCCGCCGTTCTTTTTGTCAAGATATTCAAGTGTAAATGTAAATATTATAACGAGAAGGATAATTGATACGGTGATAAAACGTTTGGTATTCCCCTTAGGTATGTACGCGTTGGGATTTCTTTTACCTTTTGTATATACCTTTTTGTTTGCCATATTTTACCCTCCGTCTAAATATTATTCCGCGAGTATTAAGGTGTTTAAAATCAGGAATTATCCTCGTCGTTTACAAGATTTGCAACGGCGTCAGATGAAACCGCGTTCATTTCATACCACTGCTGTTTTGTAATAAGAACCTTACGCGGCTTGCTGCCCTCATACTGACCGATAACACCCTTTTCCTCAAGTTCGTCAATAATTCTTGAGGCTCTGGCATAGCCAAGCTTTAAACGCTTTTGAAGGAGAGTAGTCGAAGCGGACTGTGCCTCAACAACAACTTCAATCGCTTTTTTAAGAATTTCGTCGTCGCCCGACGGCGCGTCGCCCGTTGAATCAAGCGACGCCGAAGAGCCTTTCTTGCCGTTCGCGGAAGCTTGAGCTATCTGTTCAATAGCATTATTGACTTCGTCGTCATAAACGGTTTCTTTCTGCTCCTTAATGAAATTAACGACCTTTTGAACCTCACTTTCCGAAACATAACAGCCCTGTACGCGAATAGGCTTTGGTATGCCCACGGGGTAATACAGCATATCGCCGTTTCCGAGAAGTTTTTCCGCTCCCACCGAGTCAATAATTGTGCGCGAATCAATCTGAGACGAAACGGAAAGCGCAATTCTTGACGGGATATTCGCTTTAATAAGACCTGTTATGACGTCAACAGACGGCCTTTGCGTCGCAATAACAAGGTGCATTCCTGCGGCTCGCGCCATTTGGGCAAGACGGCATATTGAATCTTCAACCTCATTCGGCGCCGCCATCATAAGATCGGAAAGCTCGTCAATAAAGATAACGACCTGCGGCATCTTTTTAAGTCCCTGACTTTCGCACACGCTGTTATACCCCGAAATGTCACGGACATTATTGTCAGAAAACTTTTTATAGCGCTGAAGCATTTCCGAAACTGCCCAGCCGAGAGCACCCGCCGCTTTGCGCGCGTCCGAAACAACGGGAACAAGCAAATGCGGAATTCCATTGTATATTGTAAATTCAACCTGCTTAGGGTCAATCATTAAAAGCTTTACTTCATCGGGATTCGCGTTGTAAAGCAAACTTACTATCATCGTGTTAAGGCAAACTGATTTACCCGAGCCCGTAGTACCCGCTATAAGCAAGTGGGGCATTTTTGCAATATCAGAGTAAATAAAATCGCCTGTAACGTCTTTGCCCAAACATACCGTGAGCTTTGATTTTGCCTCTCTGTACTGCCCTTGGTCAATAACCTCGCGCAAAGTTACCATATTTCTGTTTTTATTCGGAACTTCAATTCCGACAGCGGATTTGTTTGGAATGGGAGCTTCTATTCTTACGCCTGAGGATGCGAGATTTAAAGCTATATCATCGGTTAAATTTGTTATTTTGCTAATTTTAACGCCTGCCGCAGGCTGAATTTCATAACGGGTGACCGAAGGCCCTCTTTCTATACCGACAATTCTCGTTTCAACGCCGAAGCTTTTAAGAGTATCCACAAGCTTAGTCGCGTTTTGCTTTAGCTCGGCCTCGTAATTTACCGTACTGTCGCTTGAGGGGAGCCTAAGGCAGTCAAGCGGAGGAAGCATATATGGAATATCCTCCTCTTTTCCGTCATCCTCAAAATCAAGATTTTCGTCGTCTATTATCTCAGGTAAATCGGGCTTTTCGGTACTGCCGCTTTTTTGTGTTTCGACAGTACCCCTTATAAGGTCGTCTAAATTTATTACTTTATCAGCCTTTTCGGTGTGAATTTCAGAGTCAATATCCGTGTCTTTTATATCGGCAAGCGAAACGAGCCCGTCATTGTCTTCATCCGACAAAATAGGAGGTGTTTTAAGCGGGTCGGGGCCTAAATCGACATCGGGATTAAAAGATTTCCTTTTTTCTTTCCTTTCTTCATAAATTGCTTCCGCTTTGTCGCTGTATTCCGATATTTTTTCGCCTGTATATTCACCGATTTTCTTGACCGGCTTTGAAATGCCTCTGTAAATACCCGCAACCGTAAGCCCGGTAACTATCATCACCGCAACCAAAAGAATAATAAATAGAATAATAAGAGATGCCAGCTTACTGCCGCCTGTTATCAAAAGGAAAATGCCGCCTAAAATAGCGCCTAACGCGCCGCCTCCCGTCATTTTTCCTTCAATGCTGAAATTTTCGTAGGCCGAGGCGACAGACTCAAAATATCCGCTTTGCGGATTGCAGTAAAATATATGAATTATAGCTGATAAAATAAAAGTAATTATAAAAGCATATATCAGCTTGTTAAATACTTTTTGGCTTTTTTCGTTTTTATCCAAAGCCAAAACTACTGAAAGCGCCAGCAGTAAAATCGGGAAAATAAAAGTGCCGAAACCGAACAGACCGAAAAGCAATGTCCTTACCATTCCCCAAAGTCCGCCCGCGTCAATTAACGCAATACAAAGCCATAAAAGCGATAAGGCAAACATTATAATCATAGCCAACTGTTTGTTCGCTTTTGGGGCGCCTCCTCTTTTATTTTGATTTTTACGGGACGAGTTATTACTTTTTGTGTTCGCAGCCATTATGTAACTCCTTTTGGCAAAGAATACCGTTAAAGGTATTCAGTTAATTTATATTTTTTAAATAATCAAGTGCGTCGTTAAAATTCCCCACCGAGTCAATAAGACCTTCGCTTACTGCCGTTTCACCGTCCAAAACAGAGCCCACATCCATTACAAGCTCTTCAGTAGAAAGCATCAGCTCACGAAATCTTTCGGGAGAAATATGCGAATTTTTTGAAACAAAATTTACAATTCTTTCCTGCATTCTTTTAAAATAAGAAAAGGTCTGCGCCGTGCCTAAAACGACTCCGTTCATTCTGACGGGGTGAATAGTCATAGTGGCGCTCGGTACGATAAAGGACTTGTCCGCACAAACGGCTAAAGGCACGCCTATTGAATGCCCTCCGCCGAGGACGACAGACGCGCTCGGCTTTTTGGTTCCCGAAATAAGCTCGGCAATCGCAAGCCCGGCTTCAATATCGCCGCCTACCGTGTTTAAAACTATTAAAATCCCCTCAACGGACGGGTCTGTGTCCGCCGAAATAATCTGCGGAATTAAATGTTCGTATTTTGTGGTTTTTGCATTTGGAGGCAAAATGTCGTGCCCCTCAATTTGACCGATAATTGAAACGCAGTGGATTCTTTTTTTATCGCTGTAAACGTTGAAATCACCGACATCGGAAATTTGCTGAGCCGCCTCGGCCTCAGAATTGGGAATATAATCGGAATCGTTTGAGTTTATAAACAGGTTATTCAAAATAACACCTCTTTAACAAGATAGTGTTATTATTTATCCAAAAATGCAGATTATTACAAAATATTGTAGCACATAAATAAAAGAATATCAACATTTTGTTGGAAAATATGAATTAAAATAGTTTAATTATTGACAAAATGTTTTCATTATAATAGAATAAAGATTGTTAAAAAAATGAAAAAGTCAGGAGAGATAACTTTATGGGTATGACTATTGCTCAAAAACTTATTAAATCACATTTAGTCAGCGGCGATATGACCCGCGGCAGCGAAGTAGGCCTTAAAATTGACCAGACTCTCACCCAGGACGCAACGGGTACTATGGCATACTTAGAGCTTGAAGCTATGGATATTGACAGAGTAAAAACAGAGCTTTCCGTCGCTTATATTGACCACAACACATTACAGACAGGCTTTGAAAATGCGGACGATCACAGGTTTATTCAATCCGTCGCGAAAAAAAGAGGAGTTTATTTTTCGCGTCCGGGCAACGGCATTTGCCATCAGGTTCACCTTGAACGTTTTGGAAAGCCCGGTAAAACTCTTATAGGCTCAGACAGCCACACCCCGACGGGCGGCGGAATCGGTATGCTCGCAATGGGCGCCGGAGGGCTTGACGTTGCAGTTGCCATGGGCGGCGGAACATACTACATAACTATGCCGAAAATAGTAAAAGTAAATCTTACGGGAAAGCTCAGTCCGTGGGTTGCCGCAAAAGACGTAATCCTTGAGGTATTGAGAATAATGACCGTTAAAGGCGGCGTAGGAAAAATTATTGAATACGGCGGCGAAGGAGTAGCCTCACTTTCCGTTCCCGAAAGAGCAACTATAACAAATATGGGGGCGGAACTCGGCGCCACAACATCGGTATTTCCCTCCGATGAGGTCACAAAGGCGTTTCTAAAAGCGCAGGGCAGAGAAAGCGATTGGATTGAGCTTAAAGCCGATGACGACGCCGTTTACGATGAAACAATAAATATCGACTTATCCTCTCTCGCTCCGCTTGCCGCTCAGCCGCATATGCCTGACAGAGTTAAATCTGTTACTGAAATAGGAAAAATTAAGGTCGACCAGGTTTGTATAGGCTCCTGCACCAATTCATCCCTGCTTGATATGATGAAGGTTGCGGCAATTCTTAAAGGCAAAACCGTTTGTCCGTCCGTAAGTCTTTCCATTGCGCCCGGCTCCAAGCAGGTTCTCAATATGATTGCTCAAAACGGCGCGCTTTCGGATATGATAGACGCCGGCGCAAGAATCTTGGAAAGCGCCTGCGGCCCGTGCATAGGTATGGGTCAATCCCCGAATTCAAGCGGCGTTTCGCTCCGTACCTTTAACCGTAACTTTGAAGGGCGCTCCGGCACCGCCGACGCCGGTATTTACCTTGTAAGTCCGGAAGTCGCGGCCGCTTCCGCATTGACGGGTTATTTAACCGACCCGAGGGATTTGGGCGATTTCCCCAAAATTACTCTCCCTGAAGAATTCATAGTCAACGATAATATGATTGAAGTCCCCGCCACTCCCGATGAGGCAAATGACATTGAGGTTTTGTACGGTCCTAACATCAAGCCTTTCCCGACAAGCGAACCTATGGGCGAGAGCATTAACGCAAAGGCCGTTCTTAAAGTCGGAGACGATATTACAACAGACCACATTATGCCCGCCGGCGCAAAAATTCTTCCTTACAGGAGCAATATTCCGTACCTTTCACAGTTTTGTTTCGGCGTATGCGACAAAACCTTCCCCGAAAGAATAAAGGCAGAGGGCAAGGGAATAATTATCGGCGGCTCAAACTACGGTCAAGGCTCTTCCCGTGAGCACGCGGCTCTTGTTCCGCTTTATCTCGGCGTTAAAGCGGTTATCACAAAATCATTTGCAAGAATCCACTGCGCCAACCTCATAAACGCGGGCATTCTTCCGCTTAATTTTGTCAATCCCGAAGATTACGACAAAATTTCACAGGGCGATGAATTAAGCCTTGAAAATATCAGGACTGCTATTGCAAGCTCTTCCCCTGCAGTTCTCAAAAATATTACGACAAACGAAACATACGAATTGAAGTACGACCTTTCCGAAAGGCAGAAAGACATTATTCTCGCAGGCGGTCTTCTCAATTATACAAAGAAATCTATGTAAGGAGTATTAAAAAATGGAAAACCAAATTAAAGAGGCTGTTTCTAAATTTGAGGCGCTTGTCCGCGAACAGCTTGAAAGAAACGAAAAAATAAAGTCTGAAAAGGATTTCACAGACTTTGATAATCTCGACAAAATTGTTATAGGTATTTGCGGCGGAGACGGAATAGGTCCGATTATAACAAAAGAATCGGCACGAGTTATAGAATTTTTACTTGAAGACGAAGTAAAAAAAGGCAGAATTGAGTTTAAGTATATTGACGGCCTTACGATTGAAAACCGTGTTTCCGTTATGAAAGCCATTCCCGATGATGTGCTTGAAGAGCTTAAACAGTGCCACGTTATTCTCAAAGGGCCGACAACGACTCCGCAAGCCGGCGACCCGTGGCCGAATATTGAAAGCGCGAATGTTGCCATGCGTAAAGAGCTTGACCTTTTTGCCAATGTACGCCCCGTTAAAATTCCCGAACAAGGTATTGACTGGACATTCTTCCGCGAAAACACAGAGGGCGCTTACGCAGTAGGTTCAAAGGGCGTCAATGTAACAGACGACCTTGCGCTTGACTTTGTCGTAACCACAACCGAAGGCACGGAAAGAATTGCAAGACTCGCTTATGAATACGCAAAGAAAAATCATAAGGAAAGAGTTTCAATTATCAATAAGGCAAACGTGATTAAAACAACAGATGGCAAGTTCCTGCGTCTTTGCAAAAAAATAGGTGAAGAATACCCCGAAATTATAACCGACGAGTGGTATATTGACATTACAACCGCAAAGCTTATTGACGAAAAGAGAAGGCGTGATTTCAAGGTATTTATTCTTCCTAATCTTTACGGCGACATTATTACGGACGAGGCTGCGGAATTTCAAGGCGGCGTTGGCACGGCAGGCAGCGCAAATCTCGGCAAGCGTTACGCTATGTTTGAGGCTATTCACGGTTCTGCTCCGAGAATGATTAAAGAAGGCCGCGGTCAATATGCGGACCCGTGCTCAATGCTCCGCGCAACGGTAATGCTCCTCTCACACATAGGAAAGCAAAAGGAATCCGAGCTTCTTGAGCGCGCTCTCGATATTTGTATGATAGAGGAAAAGAAACTTACCATAACAGGCAGAGCGGACGGCGCTACCTGTGAGGAATTCGGAAACTATGTAATGGAAACAGTAAAAAAGATTTCTGACTGAGGAGATGTATAATGAGCAAACCTGAAGGCGTTTCTATTTCTGTAATTAAGCGTCTCCCTCGCTATTACAGGTTTTTAGGCGAACTTAAAGAACAGGGAATGATAAGAATTTCTTCAAAAGACCTTTCTGCGAAAATGGGATTTACCGCTTCGCAAATAAGACAGGATTTAAACTGCTTTGGCGGATTCGGTCAGCAGGGCTACGGCTATAACATTGAAAGTCTTTATGAAGAAATCGGCAGAATATTGGGCGTAGATAAAACGCGAAACGCTATTTTAATCGGCGCGGGCAACCTCGGCAGAGCTGTCGCACTGCATATGAGCTTTGAAAAAAGAGGCTTTAATATTATTGGCATTTTTGACAAAAACGCCGCTTTGTCGGGTCAAATGATACGCGGCCTGCCCATAAGACACACAGACGGTCTTTACGATTTTTGCAAGGAAAACACGCCTGTTGTAGCTGTGCTCTGCATTCCAAGCGCCGCCGCAAAGGACCTTACTCCTGAGCTTGTTAAACTCGGAATAAAAGGTTATTGGAATTTCAGTCACTATGATATTGCGTCGGATTTTCCTGATGTTGCGGTCGAAAACGTCCATTTAAGCGACAGCCTTATGACTTTAAGCTACAAAATTTCAAATTTTTGATAAAAAAAGGAGCTTCCAAAGAAGCTCCTTTTTTAAAACTGCAAATTATAACTGCTTTATCTTTTCAAGGCAATCCGGGCAAATTTTCAAACCGTTGTATTCTTTCAAACCGTCACGGCGGTCACAGAATGTGCATGAAAACTGAAACCTCTTTAAGATAATGGAATCATCGGTATATAGAACCTCAACCGAAATATGGTCCTCGGCAGTCGCCTTGAAAATATCAAAAATTAAATTTTTTGGAAGAACAACTCTACCATTTGCATCAATTGGTCTAATTATCTTAGCCGATTTCATAAAATTCACCGCCTTACCAAAGCAATATACCATAAAGCGACAAAAAAGTCAAATAAAATCTACAAAAAAGTCAAATTATCTTAATAATTATCAGCTTTCACCATAAAATATCCCTGTTTTTTCTGGCAAACAGGACAAATTCCGGGCGCTTCTTTGCCAAAATGGATATGTCCGCAGTTTCGGCAAATCCACATAACGTCGTTGTCTTTTGAAAACACTAAACTGTTTTCAATGTTTGAGATAAGCTTTTTAAAGCGTTCCTCGTGTTCTTTTTCGATTTCCGCAATTTTTTCAAATAAGAACGCGATATGCTCAAAGCCCTCCTCCCTCGCCGTTTTTGCATATTCGGGGTACATATCGGACCATTCATAATTTTCGCCTGAAGCGGCGTCGTTTAAATTTGACGCCGTTCCGTTAAGCTCTCCGCCGTTCACTTGTTTCAGCCAAATTTCTGCGTGTTCTTTTTCATTGTTCGCCGTTTCTTCAAATATTGCGGCTATTTGCTCATAACCGTCCTGTTTGGCTTTGGCCGCATATAAAGTATATTTGTTCCTCGCCCTTGACTCTGCGGTGAATGCAGACAAAAGATTTTGCTCGGTCTTTGAACCTTTTAATTCCATAGAAATCTTCCTTTCCTGTTTTATTACAAATATTTCCCTTTTAAGCGGATTTATTCGTAAAACGCAATAGTGACAAAAGAAAAAAAACGTGTTAAAATCTTAATATTATTAAAGAAGTGAGAAGTTGAAATGGAAAATTTAAAGGTAATTGCGCGGATTTACAATGACTACAAGGAAAAATTCGGGATACCGAGGCAAAGCGGTATAATTGATATTGAATCTAAAATAGTGTTTGAACCCGAATTTAGGTGCGCTGAGGCTTTTCGGGGACTTGAGCAATACAATTATTTATGGATTCTGTGGGATTTTTCAGAATCTCACGGGGAATGGTCGCCTACCGTAAGGCCGCCAAAGCTCGGCGGGAACACACGAATGGGCGTTTTTGCAACACGCTCCCCTTTTAGGCCGAATTCAATCGGACTTTCCTCCGTAAAGCTTGAAAGAATTGAGTTTTTAAAGGATAAAGGCCCCGTACTGACCGTTAAGGGCGCCGATATTTTAAACGGAACGCCAATTTACGACGTCAAGCCATATATTAAATATGCGGATTCGCACGAAGACGCAAATAACGGTTTTGCTTTTACCGATATTTCCGCCGCCCTTACAGTTGAAATTTCGGAGAGCCTTTTGGAATTTATCGACCCGGAAAAACGCGATACGCTGAAAAAGATACTGTCGCAGGATCCAAGGCCGTCTTATAAAACAAATAAATCGCCGGGCAATACGCAATACGGATTGAAATTTGCGGAATATAACATAAAATTTACTGTAAAAGATAAAATTTTAACCGTTACGGATATACAAAAAATAAAAGAGCCGTAACAGCTCTTTTATCATTTCAATGTGAAATTTTTACAGTCTTTTACGATTTTAAACTTACGTTTTGTATTATCCCTCGGAATTACTCTGAATTTTTCCAAGGAAATATTTTCGGCGTGGCGAATAAAAACGCCGTAAGCGTTTAAGTTTCTGAACCTGTTTGATTCCGGATATTCCTTCTCCTGCTCGGGAACTTTTAATCTAAAATCCCTGTAATCCTTTCCCTCAGAATATTTAACGCTGATATTTTTTAATAAAACATTCTTGACCTTTTGCGACGGAATGCCCATAATTATTACAGGAATTTCGGAGTTAACCGCTTTTATATCCGAAATAGTAATATTTTTCACTTCTCCTTTTCCGTCGAGCCAAGGCAAACGATTGCGGTTTCTGTTATTAAGACGTATAAACACCGGGCACGCCATTGAGTCAATATCAATGTTTTTTATACTGATATTTGACACTGCCGCTCCGTCGCAGGATTCAACCGAAATCCCCGACGCTCCCGACGGGAAAATATCGGTAAGATAGAATTTACAGTTCTCAACGGTGACATCGGAAATATCCAAAGATGTTTCCGTGCCGATTTTAAAAGAGTTTGTACAGGAAATTACCTCGCAATCGGCAATATATATATTGTTCATAGACCTCTTGCACGCTATATCGTGCGAGTTTTTCAGCACGATTCCGTCGTCTCCGGTTGAAATAAAGCACTTTTCAACGGTAACGTTTGAAGAACCCGAAATATCAATTCCGTCTGAGTTTGCGATATGCCTGTTATTGTTGATAACCGTGCGGTTAACTTTTACATCGCTGCACATATTGATATTCAGCGTCCAAAACGCGGAGTTTTCCAAAATAACGTTAGAAACCTTGACCTGTTCGCAATTTTGAAAATGGACAAGAAATCCGTATTTATTTTTATGAGCAAATCGGATGCGTTTTCTGTATTCCTGACGCATATCCCAAACGTCCAGGGCTTTTGAAAAAGGTTCCGTTTTAGGCGGTAAATATGGTTTTAAAGAGAAAAAGTTACCCTCGCCGCAAATTTTTCCCGGACCGAGCAAAGCGACATTTTTGCAATTCTGAGCAAGAATCAATCCGTTTTTTATGTAATCCTCCCTGTTGTCGGGAGTATTTGTATTTTTAACATAATCTCTTTTGTTATGCGAAGCTTTAATCGCAGAATTTTTCGCAATAAACAAAGCTACGTTGTCTTTAAAAAACACAGTCCCGGTCGTAAACGCCCCGCCGTCAACAACTACTATTCCGCCGCCGTTTTCACTGCAATCATTTATTGCTTTGTTTATGGCGGCGGCATTGTTTACGCGCTCATCATTCGGAACAGCTCCATAAGATAAAATACAGTAAACATTGTCGCTCGGAGCTTTTACGTTAAAATTTATATATTTATCAAAAGGTATATTTTCAAAAAAATCGCCTTTATATATTTCCGTAAAAATTTCGCCGTCCGATATTTTAAAATCCTTTTGCAATTTAGGGAAAAACGAACATATGTTATTTATAAAACGACTCATAAAATCGCCTCACATTGATTAAATAAGGGGCTTGCCTAAGTTATCTGTTTTAACAAAAAGCTTTACCTATATTTTATCACACATCAATTTATTTGAAAATACTGTAATTTTAATTTTTTTTGAGCATAAAATTATCAGAGAAACTATTAGAGGTGATTTTATGTGCGGTATTGCAGGAGAAGTATCATATTCGGGGGCTGTATCAAATAACAGAGATTCTTTTTTGAGAATGCAAAAACTCCTTCACCCAAGAGGTCCCGACCAAAAAGGAGAATACATTGACGAAAAAGCGGCTCTTTTTCATTCAAGGCTATGCGTAATTGATATTGAAAACGGAAAACAGCCTATGACGGCAGATTACGGCGAAAAAAGATATGTGATTGTATATAACGGAGAACTGTACAATACGGAAGAAATAAGAAATGAGCTCTTGCTGAACGGACACAAATTCAAAGGCCATTCCGACACAGAGGTAATTCTTAAATCCTACATTCAATGGAATGAAGAATGTGTAAATAAATTTAACGGAATATTCGCTTTCTGCATATGGGATAAATTTGAGGAAAAACTGTTTTTTGCCCGTGACAGAATGGGCGTTAAACCGCTGTTTTACACGACTGTCGGAGACAGTTTTATTTTTGCTTCGGAAATTAAAGCGGTGCTCGCTCACGACAGCGTTAAAACGGAGATTGACGAAAATTCACTTGCGGAGATACTTTTTATAGGCCCCGGAAGAACGCCCGGGTGCGGTGTATTTAAAAATATAAGCGAAGTGAAACCTGCCTCATGCGGTACTTTCACAAAAGACGGTCTGAAATTTTGGAAATATTGGGTGTTAAAGGATAAAGAAAATCGCGATTCAATTTCAGAAACCGTTGAAAAAGTGCGTTATCTTGTGAAAGACGCTATAACTCGCCAGCTTGTATCCGACGTTCCTGTCGGCACATTCCTTTCGGGCGGGCTTGACTCAAGTATCATATCATCGGTAGCCAACACCTATTTTAACAGCCAAAATAGGGTCTTAAAGACTTTTTCCGTTACCTATAAAGATAATCTCAAATACTTTACAAAAAGTAAATTTCAGCCCAATTCCGACGAGGAATACATCAAAATTATGCAAGATTACCTCGGTTGTGAACATCACCTTATCACGCTTGACACAGACGACGTGGTAAAGGCGCTGTTTGAAGCGGTGGACGCAAGAGATTTGCCGGGAATGTCCGACGTCGACTCTTCCCTTCTCGCTTTCTGCAAAGAGATTAAAAAGGAATGCACAGTAGCGCTTTCGGGAGAATGCGCAGACGAGATTTTCGGCGGATACCCGTGGTACAGAGATAAGGAAATAAGAATGATAAACGGTTTTCCGTGGGCGCAGTCAACCGATTACAGAGCGAGCTTTATAAAAGACGATATTAAACTGCCCGACGCGCGAGAGTATGTAGCAGAGCGGTATAAAAATACTATAATCAACACGTCAAAGCTACCGGGACTAAATCAAACCGAATCCCGTATGAAAGAGATGATGAAGCTTAATATTGAGTGGTTTATGCAGACTCTTCTTGACCGCAAGGACAGAATGAGTATGTACTCGGCGCTTGAGGTCAGAGTTCCGTTTTGCGATTACAGAATCGCAGAATACCTTTACACCGTGCCGTGGGAATTTAAGGACTATAAATCATATGAAAAAGGTTTGCTCAGAGAAGCCGTTAAGGATATTTTGCCCGAAGAAGTTTTATGGCGCAAAAAAAGTCCGTATCCTAAAACTCACAACCCGAATTATATGAAAGCCGTCAGCGAAATTCTGTCAGATATTATTTCAAGCCCAAATTCGCCTATTTTGTCTTTTATTAAGAAAGACGCTCTTGAGGGCTTATTAAACGATAAACGCGCCCAGCCTTGGTACGGCCAGCTTATGACGACTCCGCAGACAATAGCATATTTTATCCAAATTAACTATTGGATGGAAAAATTCGGATTGACCGTAAAATAATATGAAAATACAGCGGCTTAATAACCGCTGTATTTTTTTAAATTCTGTCAAATCTTTTCAACCTGTCCCGAATGTCGTCTTTAAAAATAAATTGGTAGCCGTTATTTTCCAAAATCGCGTTGTCGGTAATTATTTTATGAATACCTAAAATACGCGATTTTTCCGGGTTTTCCGCAATATTGCACCGTATTCCGAGCTCATTTTCAAATCTTTCTGCAATGTCAAACAGTAAAACCCCACCGCCGCAAAGCGTTATTCCGTGGTCAGCGGAGTCGCTTAAAAGCTCGGGAGAAATATTTTTTAAATGAGAATGAATTTCAGAGATAAGAAATGAAAGCTGTTCATCGACAAACGGAAAGATTTCCGATGATGTGACCTCAAAGGAAATCGGCATTTCATCCACGCCGCTTTTGCCCGAGGCCATAAGCGACAGTTCGCATTCTCTCTCAACGGCAAACGCTATTTTGTGCTTTATCTGCCTTGCGGTATGCGGCCCGATAATAATATCTCTGTCCTTTTTAAAATGTTTTATTATTGCGTTGTCAATGTCAAAGCTCCCGTGCCTCACTGTTGCGGCCGCCGCCACAGTACCCATGGAAATAATGCCGATTTCTGTTGTCTGGTGGCCTAAATCAATTACCATTCTTCCTCCGATTTTTTCCTGTGACACACCGGTACCTACGGCGGAGGCTAAAATACCGTCCACAAGGCAGGCTCTTCCGGCGCCTGCCCTTGTAACCGCGTCTAAAAAAATCTTTTTCTCAATGTTGGTAACGTCAGACGGGAGAGAGACCATAATATTCGGTTTATAAATTCTGTTTCCGCAAACCCTTGAAAAATATTCCGCAAGTATTTTTTCGGCAAAGGTAAAATCGGAAATGACGCCGTTCGTTATCATTTTTGTAACAGAAATATTTGAATCGGTTCTTCCGTCAAGAGTATAGGCTCTGGTTCCATAGGCTATGGGCGCACCGCTTTCCGAGGCGAACGCGGCCGCCGACAACTCGTCAACAGCGTTCGGATTATTCTCGGTACACATTCTTAAAGAATACGAGCCGAAATCAACGCCTATTTTCATTCCTTTCACGGTACAGCCCCCTTTAATTAAAATTTGAGATAAATTATTTTTTCCTGAACTGCGCTTTAAGTCTTAAATCTTTTGACAAAATACGCTTTCTAAGACGAATACTTTCCGGAGTAACCTCTAAAAGCTCGTCATCCTTAATAAATTCCATTGACTGCTCAAGACTTAAAACAGTGTGGGGAACAAGTCTTAAAGCGTCGTCGGAGCCAGACGCCCTTGTGTTTGTAAGGTGCTTATTTTTGCATACATTGCAGGTAATATCCTCGTTTTTTGAACACTCGCCCACAATCATTCCCTCGTAAACGGGAACGCCGGGTCCTACGAAAAGACGGCCTCTGTCCTGAGTATTGAACAAACCGTACGCAGAAGTTTCTCCCGATTCGTGGGCTATAATCGAACCTCTTTCACGGGTCTGTATTTCGCCTTTATATTCCTCATATCCTGCAAAAAGATTGTTCATAATACCGTTACCGTTTGTGTCAGTCATAAATTCCGAGCGGTAACCGATAAGTCCTCTTGCGGGGATTTTGAATTCAAGGTGAGTGGAGCCGCCCTCACGGGTGCCCATATTTTCAAGCTCGCCTCTTCTTGAGCCTATCTTTTGCATAACGTTACCGACATATTCTTCGGGCACTTCGACTATAAGCAGTTCCATAGGCTCCAGCAGTTTTCCGTCTTCATATTTTGTGATTACCTGAGGTCGGGAAACCTGAAACTCATACCCTTGCCGGCGCATAGTTTCAATCAGAATAGAAAGGTGAAGCTCTCCCCTGCCCGAAACCTTGAATGTATCCGTGCTGTCAGTTTCTTCAACCCTCATACTGACGTTTGTCTCAACCTCTTTGAAAAGACGGTCACGCAGATTTCGCGATGTAACAAATTTACCCTCTTTGCCTGCAAACGGGCTGTCGTTAACCATAAAATTCATCGAAATAGTGGGCTCGTCAATTTTTACAAACGGAAGCGGCTCAACGCAGTCGACAGCGCATATAGTTTCGCCGATATTAAGGTCTGCAATACCGGAAACGCAAATAATGTCGCCTGCGGCGGCGCTTTCTACTTCAACGCGCTTTAAACCTTCAAACTGATAAAGGCGGGAAATTTTCACGTTTTCGGTTGAACCGTCGGTTTTGCAAAGAACAACGCTGTCGTTCTTTTTGAGAGTTCCCCTTTCCATTCTTCCAACACCAATTCTGCCGATGTAATCGTCATAATCAAGGCTTGAAAAAAGAACCTGAACGGGAGCATCGGTATCGCCTTTGGGCGGCTCGATTTTTTCCACAATCATATCAAACAGCGGCCGCATATCGCCCTCTCTCGCATCAGGGTCAAGCGAAGAGTAGCCGTCCTTTGCGGAAGCGTAAATGACGGGGAACTCAAGCTGGTCCTCATTTGCACCGAGTTCTATAAACAAGTCGAGAACCTCATCTATCACCTCTGCCGGGCGAGCGCCCGGACGGTCGATTTTATTAACTACGACCAGCACCTTTTTATCAAGAGCAAGCGCTTTTCGCAAAACAAATCTTGTCTGCGGCATACACCCCTCAAAAGCGTCTACAAGCAGTAATACGCCGTCAACCATTGTAAGTATTCGCTCAACCTCGCCCCCGAAATCGGCGTGGCCGGGAGTGTCGACTATATTTATTTTTATGTCTTTATAGTGTACCGACGTATTTTTTGAAAGAATTGTAATTCCCCGTTCCCGCTCAAGGTCGTTTGAGTCCATAACTCTGTCTTGCACGACCTCGTTTGACCTAAAAATGCCGCTTTGCTTTAACAATTCGTCGACAAGAGTGGTCTTTCCGTGGTCAACGTGGGCAATAATCGCAATATTTCTTACGTTTTCTCTCTTTTTCAAAAGTTTCACCTTCAAATAAAATTTCGACTAATAATTTTATCACTAATCGGCGAATAACGCAATATTAAAATATAAAATAGTCGTATTCTATTTACAAATTTATATTTTTGATATAAAATTTAGAATAGAATATTATTTTGGAGAAGTAAATGAAACAGGTACTTAAAAGTGTTAAAAATTTTATCAAAGAAACAGATAAAGTTCTGCTTCTTTTATGCGCTGTAACATCATTTTTCGGCTCAATAATGGTTTTAAGCGCAACGCTTCACACGGCGGCGGAGGGCGTCCGATTTACCCGTGACTTTAAAGTAATGCTCGCCGCGGTTTGCGCAGGTCTTATTATTGCGGTTCTCATTTCCGTTATAGACTATGAGTTCATTATGAAAATGTGGCCTATTGTGGCGGCCGTATGTATTGGGCTTATGATGCTGCTTTTTGTTCCGGGAGTCGGCGTAGGGCCCGCCGAGCGTCCCGACGCAAAAACTTGGATTTCGCTTGCCGGCGGCGCTATATTTTTTCAGCCGTCCGAAATTGTAAAAATCGGATTTATCATCACTTTCGGCGTGCATCTTGAAAAAGTTAAAGCCAACATAAATCACATTTTAACTTTGATTCCGCTTGCGGTACACGCTCTTATTCCGATATTTCTTGTTATGAAATCCGGGGATATGGGTTCGGCTCTCGTTTTTATTATAATTACGCTCGCTATGCTTTTTGTTTCGGGGCTTCACTGGCTTTACTTTGTCGCGGGCGGAATTTCCGTACTTGCCGCTCTTCCTCTTGTGTGGATATTTCTACTTGAAAATATACAAAAAAACAGGTTTTTAGCCCTTATTTACCCCGAGCTTTACCCCGACGTCATTTACCAGCAAGAACGCGGTCTGGCCGCAATAGGCGGCGGAGGACTTACGGGTCAAGGTCTGTTCAAGGGCAATTATACTCAGTTAGGTATTGTTCCCGAAAGCCAGAACGATATGATTTTCTCGGTTATAGGTGAAGAGCTTGGGCTTGTCGGATGCGTTGTCGCCCTCTTGCTTTTAACTTTCATAGTTATCAGAATTGCCCGAACCGGCAGGCTGGACAAGGTCGGCAACACAAAGGTTATGTGTTACGGAGTTGTGGCAATGATTGCCGGTCAGGTTATAATAAATATAGGAATGTGTTTGCGTTTGCTGCCCGTAATCGGCATTACGCTGCCGTTCTTTTCCGCCGGTGGCTCGTCAAACCTTTGTCTGTACATTGCCATTGGCCTTATTATGAGCTTTTACAGGTACAATCAGCAGAGGGAAATTGTCGATATAGGCTTTGCAAACATTGATAACCCTTTTAAAGACAACTAATCTATTTTAAAAAAATAAAACATTATGTAAATCAAAACCACCAGTTGAACTGGTGGTTTTAATTTTAATATCAGAATTTATAACTTGTCCGCAATATCCAAAATAAGCTTTTCGGATTTTTCCCAGCCAAGGCACGCGTCGGTGATTGATTTACCGTAAATTCCGCATCCGATAGGCTGGTTGCCGTCCTCAATATAGCTTTCAATCATAAGTCCCTTGACGAGCTTGTTAATCTCAGAATTGTAACGCATACTGTTGATAATTTCTTTTGCAATTCTGATTTGCTGTATCGGGTCTTTGCCCGAATTTGAGTGATTGGCGTCAATAATTAAAGCAGGGTTCAAAAGACCCGATTTTTGGTATAAATCATTCAGATGGACAAGGTCTTCGTAATGGTAGTTTGGCATAGACTGCCCGTGTTTGTTAACATATCCGCGCAGTATTGCGTGAGCATATTCATTGCCTTCGGAGTGAACCTCCCATCCTCTGAAAATAAACGTATGTTTATGCTGAGCGGCGGTAATGGAATTCATCATAACCGAAAGGTCTCCGCTTGTAGGGTTTTTCATACCGACAGGAATGTCAAAACCGCTTGCCGTAAGTCTGTGCTGCTGATTTTCAACACTTCTTGCGCCTACTGCGATGTAGCCGAGCAGGTCGTCAAGATATTTTGAATTTTCGGGATAAAGCATCTCATCTGCACAGACAAAACCCGTTTCTTTAATGGCCTTCATATGAAGTTCCCTAATAGCGACGATGCCTTTGAACATATCCGGCTTTTGGTCGGGGTCCGGCTGATGCAGCATTCCCTTATAGCCGTCGCCCGTTGTGCGGGGCTTGTTAGTGTATATTCTCGGAACGATAAAAATTTTATCTTTGACCTTTTCCTGTATTTCTCTAAGCCTTCCGATATAGTCTAACACGCTGTCGTCACGGTCGGCGGAACAAGGCCCGATGATAAGTATAAACTTATCGCTTTTTCCCGCAAATATATCTTTAAGCTCCTTTGAGCGCTCCTCAACCGCAGTTTGAATTTCAGCGGACGCGGGGTACATCTGTTTTACCTCCTGAGGAATCGCGAGCTTTCTTTCAAAAATCATATTCATAAAAAATCCTCCTTTTATTTATCAAACAACGCTCTGCGAGCGGTAGATTGTTTCATTTTTTCTTTCATTTTTTCCGTATCTTCATTTTTTAGAAGTTCGTAAAATTCGTTAAATTCCGACATAAAGATTTCCATCTGCATAAGCAGAGCGTCTTTATTTAATAAAAAGAGCTCGCTCCACATATTTTCGTTTATTCTGGCAATTCTTGTTAAATCTCTGAAAGAATCGCCGGTGTAATCGACAAGATGCTCGCTTTTTGAGCACGTCATAAGGCAAATCGCGATGCAGTGCGTTAGTTGCGATACAAAACCTATCATTTCATCGTGCGCTTTAGGCGGCAAAGACGAAATTCTTGCAAATCCGAGAGTTTCGCCTATTGCCTTACAAATTTCAATGGCGTTAAATGTATTTGAGTCAGTCGGAACTACAATGTAGTTTGCTTCCTTAAATATTGAATCATCGGCGTTTTCTACTCCGTAAACCTCTTTACCTGCCATAGGGTGCGCCGCGATAAACTCAACATCTTTTCTCAAATCGCCTTGTATTTCATAAACAATACACGATTTTACGCCCGTAACATCCGTTATCACTGCTCCGCTTTTAAACAAATGCTGATTTTGCTTAATCCAATCAAGAAAAATGTGCGGATAAAGCGCAAAAATTATTAAATCGGCCGATGAAATCAAACTTTCGTCAATTTCCGCCGAACCGCTGTCAATCATATTGTGCGAAAGGGCGTATTTAACCGAATTTTCATTTACGTCAATCGCCGAAATTTTATATCCTTTTTTGTGAAGTCCCATAGCATAGCTTCCGCCGATAAGTCCGAGACCTACAATGAGTATGTTTAAGTTTTTATCAAGTTTCATAATTAAGCATTACACCGGCTTTCATAATAATATCAAAAAAATTCGGATAACTCTTTTTGACCGCCTCAAAGCCGTCAATTTTTCCGCCCGTCTTACAAAGAAGAAATGCGTTTGCCATTACAATTCGATGGTCGTTGTGACCGAAAATAACGCCGGAAGGAGCGTGAAAGTCCGTTGAGTCGATTAAAACAGAGTTTTTCCTCGGAGTAAGAATTATACCGAATTTAGCAAGTTCCTCCTGCATACAGGCTATTCTGTCGCTCTCTTTAAATCTTAATCTGTCAGTTCCCGTAAAAACAGCGCCGTTATTAAGACCCGCAAACGCGAACATAATAGGAGCTAAATCGGGGCAATCGGTTAAATCAAGCGTAGGCTTTCCGTTTTTTAGCGCGCTGAAATATTCCAAACAAACCTTATCCCCTTGCGACGAATCCATATCAACGCCACGTATGCGGATATTTGCGCCGCTCTCGCGAAAGGCGTAAAGGAAAGACGCGTTTGACCAGTCGCCCTCAACCGATATATCACGCGGAACGTATTGCTGATTTCCCTTAATTTTTATGTTAAAGCTGTTAAATTCAACCTCTATACCGAATTGTTTAAGAATCGCAACCGTCATATCGACATACGGTCTGCTTTCAAACGGCGGTATTATATTTATTTCGCTGTCGGATTTCAAAAGAGGCAGTGCAAATAATAACCCGCTTATAAACTGACTGCTGATATTCCCTTTTACCTCAAATCGGCACGGCTTTATTTTGCCCTTAACCGTTACGCTGTTTATATCTTTTTTAAAGAATATCCCCTGCTTTTTTGCAATATCTTCATAAACGCTTAACGGGCGTGAAATGAGTTTCTCGGTGCCTTTTAACGTAATTTTATCGTCTGACAAAAGGCATATCGGAATAAAAAACCTTAATGTACTGCCGCTCTCATTGCAATTCAACACTGCGTCTTTAAAATGCGAGTAACCGTTTATTCCTTTAATTTTTGCTGTGTTGCCGTCTATTTCAATTTTTGCTCCTAATGCGGACAAACAGTTCAAAGTGGCTTTAATATCGTCAGAAAAAGCAATATTGCTTATTTTTGACATACCGACGGAAAGGGCGGCGCAAATTAAAGCCCTGTGAGCATAGCTCTTAGAGGGCGGAGCCGTAATATCACCGCTCGGCATTGAAGGACTAATCGTTAAAATCATACCTGTTTACCTTTTACCAAAAAATCAATAGCCTCTGTGTATCCCTTAAAACCGAGTCCTTTAACTGTTTTAACGCAAGCGAGGCGGATATAGCTTATTTTTCTGAAATTTTCTCTTGTATCCGGGTCGGAAATATGCACCTCTACGGTAGGAATGCCGACGCTTTTAACGGCATCTAACAGTGCGACGCTTGTGTGGGTGTAAGCGCCGGGATTTATGACGATACCGTCGATTTTTCCGTAGGACTCCTGAATTTTATCAACAAGACTGCCTTCGTGGTTGGACTGATAAAATTCCACGCAAACGCCTATTTCATCGCAATAAGACGAAATAAACCGACACAAATCGTCATAAGTCTGCGAGCCGTAAATCTTAGGCTCTCTAATGCCAAGCATATTCAGATTAGGTCCGTTAATAACAAGAATTTTCATTTTTAAAATGCTCTCTTTCAATCTGTTTTACGGCGTCGAGGACATTTCCCGTAACTGTAATGTTTTTATCGGCACAGCCGCAATAAATTCCGTATCTCTCATCATACCTTTTTTTCAGCGCTTCGGCGCTTGAAGCTGTCGGCCTGTCAGAGGTGGGAACAATCTGCTCAAGCGGTCTGTCAAGGAAATACAAAATTCCGTTCATTTTAAGCGCGTCTGTATTTTCCCGGCGGAGAACCGCTCCTCCGCCTGTCGCTATTACAGCCCCGGAACGCTTTGAAAGGTCTTTTATAACTTCTGTTTCAATATCACGAAATTTTTCTTCGCCGTATTTAGAAAAGAAATCGGAAATTTCAATTTTAATTATCTTTTTTATTTCATCGTCGGCGTCAAAAAAATCCCTGCCGAGCTTTTCGGCAACGGCTTGTCCTATCGTTGTTTTACCGCTTCCGGGCATTCCGATTAAAACTATATTTTGCTTTTGAGATTTTACATCGTTGAAAATAACGTCAAGCAAATCTTTGTCGGCAGTTTTATCCATAAAAATCTCATAAGCCTTAATTGCCTGAGCGACAAGCATATAAAGCCCGCCTTCAGCCGGAATTCCGTGTGATTTTGCGTCGGCGACAAGCTGAGTTTCAAGGGGATTATAGACCGCGTCAATAACTCCCGAAAGATGTAAGAAACGGTCTGTTTTTACGGGAGAATCGTATATTTGAGGAAACATACCGACAGGCGTAGTGTTTATAATTATATCAGTATCGCGATAAATTTCGTAAAGTTCATCATAAGTGACCGAATTTTCACCTTTTCTGCGGCTGACTTTGATTACGGCTTTAGCGTTAAGACTGTTTGCAACGGCGGCGGCTGTCTTTGAGGTTCCGCCTGTGCCGAGTACCGCAACCTTTTTTTCGTTAAAATCAATATGATTCTTTTTAATAAGAGAAATCATTCCGTAAAAATCGGTATTATAACCGTAAAGTTTGCCGTCACGATTGACTATGGTATTCACCGCTCCGATGCTCTCGGCGGTGCCGCTTAATTCATAAATATACGGAATGACGGCCTCCTTATACGGAATAGTGACGTTTATCGCCTTAAAATCCCTTTTTTCCATAAATGCCGGCAACTCGTCTTCGGTAAGCTCGCAAAGCTCATAAGAGTAACCGCCGATTTTTTCATGTATTATTTTTGAAAATGAGTGCGGAAGCTTTTTTCCGATGCATCCGTATTCCATTTTATAAATCACTTCCCAAATAATCAGTGCCAAAGCGCTGAGCCAGCATATCTGCAACCGCAAGCGCAGTCAATGAATCCTGCACAACGGCGGCGCGGTGAACTATGCACGGGTCATGCCTGCCACGAAGCTCGATTTCCGCGTTTTCTTTATTTATAAAATCGACAGTTTTTTGCTTTTGGAAAATTGACGGAGTGGGTTTAATAACGGTTCTGAATATTATCGGCATTCCGTTTGAAATACCGCCGTTTATACCTGCGTTGTTGTTGCTTGAAGTAATAATTTCGCCGTTTTTAAGTAAAAACGGGTCGTTGGCCTCAAAGCCGGTTTTGTCGGCAAAAGCAAACCCTGCGCCGAACTCAATTCCCTTTACGGCAGGCATACCGAAAACCGCGTGGGAAATTACGCTTTCAAGCGAATCGAACCAAGGCTCGCCCACGCCTGCGCAAAGACCATATACGGCAGTTTCAAGCACTCCGCCTACGCTGTCTTTATTCTCCGCGGCTCTTTCAATAGCCGCTTTCATTTCATCTTCCTTTTCACTGTCAAGCACGGAGAAAATTTTTCCGTCAAGAGCGGATATATCGTTCTTTATATCGTCAAAGCCACGGTCGGAAACGCCGGCACATTTTTTTATATGAGTGCCGATATATATTCCCTTATTCTTTAACGCGCTGAGCAAAATTGCGCCTGCGGCAACGACGGGCGCGGTTATTCTGCCGCTGAAGTGGCCGCCGCCTCTGAAATCTTCAAAGCCGTGATACTTAAGGTATGCCGTGTAATCAGCATGCCCGGGCCTCGCAAGCGAACGCGTCAGCGCATAATCCTTGCTGTGCATATCGGTATTTTTTATGACCAAGGCTATCGGCGTGCCTGTTGTAAAGCCGTTATAGACTCCGCTCAAGATTTCGGGTATGTCCTCTTCTCGGCGGGCGGTGGAAATTTTGCCGTAAGGCATTCTCTGGCACATTTTTTTGCGGATATACTCTTCGTCTATCTTTATTCCGGGTGCGATGCCGTCAAGTACCGCTCCTATCGCTTTACCGTGGCTCTCGCCAAAGACGGTTAATGTGACCGACAGGCCGAAAGTGTTTTTCATTTATCTCACTCCTTAACAACCAAAGGAAGCTTTTGCGCAATCTCATTTACAGTCATTTTTCTTATTTCATATGAGCCTATATTATTAACCAGTACGGCGTTAACGGTGCTGTCCCGCATTTTTTTGTCATGAATAACCGCCGAAATCACTTTTTCGGTATCTATTGAAATCTCTGTCGGGAGGTTTAATTTCTTTAAAACCGGAACAAGCCTTGAACGGACGGATTCACTGCACATAGGAATCATACCGAGCGCTACACATTCGCCGTGATAAAGCCCGTGAAGCCCCTCTTCGCTTTCAATGCCGTGCCCGATTGTATGGCCGAAATTCAGAATCATACGAAGACCGGATTCTTTTACGTCACGCTCAACGACTTTTCTTTTTATTTCAATAGCCCTAAACAGTATTTCATCTATATTTTGAAGAATATCCTTCGTTTCAAATATTTCAAAAAGCTCACTGTCGGAGGTAAGGCTCATTTTTACCGCTTCCGCAAGCCCGTTTGAAATTTGACGGGTAGGCAGGCTTGAAAGCACATCCGGGTCAATAATTACCGCCTTTGGCTGATGAAACGCGCCTACGATATTTTTTATTCCGTCAAGGTCAACCGCCGTTTTTCCGCCTATTGACGAGTCAACCTGAGATAAAACGGTAGTAGGAAAATTGTATAAGTCTATCCCTCTCATAAAGCAGGCGGAAACAAACCCCGCAAGATCTCCCGGGACTCCGCCTCCGCAGGCAATTACGCTGTCTTTACGGGTAAAACCTTTTTCAAGCAAAAATGACTGAATTTCGCCAAATCGGTTAAGACTTTTGCTTTGTTCGCCTTCCGGAACGGTATAAACAAAGCTCTCGTCAAACTGACTTGCCAAGCAGTCCGAATATTTTTTCGGAACGCCGCTGTCGGTCACAATTAAAACCTTACCCTTTATATTAACTAAATCGGCAAATTTATTGATTGAACCGCGTTCAATGATTATATCGTAGCTGTCCGCGCCCAAATTTACCCGAGTTTTCATTTATATCACCTTATAAAATAGACTTTGTTTCGGCAAAATTGCCCGCAACCTTTAATTTTTCACAGCATACGGAAAGCTCGTTTAACATTCTCTTGCCTTCCTCACTGCTCTGGTCGCCCTCGGCCTCAACATAAAAATAATATTGCCAAGGAACATTTTTTACGGGGCGGCTTCTGAGTATTCGCATATTAAATCCGTGAGCGCAAATAATATTAACAGCCTTCGCAAGCGCGCCGACGACATTGTTTACCGTGAAAAGCAAAATGAATTTTCCGTTTGAACTGCTGTTGTTTGCCTTTGATTTTGAAAATACGGCAAATCTGGTTGTGTTTACAGCGCTTTCGTTTATATCGTGGTCAATCACCTCAAGTCCGTAAACAGACGCAGTCTCTTTACTTGCGATTGCCGCAACGGATATATCGTTAAGAGAAGCTACCTGCCTTGCGGCAACGGCTGTATTTGTGGTCTGCTCGCTGACAAACCCGTGCTCTTTTATATAAACATTGCACTGCGAAAGCGCCTGAGGATGGCTTACAACCTTTTTTACAGTTGAAAGCGAAGCGCCTTTTACTCCGATAAGATTTTGTTTAACCGGCATATCATAAATGCCGTTTACAGTTAAATCACCGCTGAACATAAGGTCAATTACCTGCCCTACCTCACCCGCGTAGCTGTTCTCGATAGGCAGAACACAGCAGTCGCATTCGCCGTCTAAAACCGATTTATAAGCGGAATCAAAATCAGAAAAAGACACCGTTCTGCCCTGAGGGAAAATGTTCTTTGCCGCAATTTCGGCAAACGCTCCTTCAATTCCGCAGAAAGCAATTTTCATACCCGAAAGCAGATTTTCCTGATATTTTTTTGAAACGTCAATAAAAGCTCTTAACAGTATATCGTAATACGATTTAAGCTCATCGCTGTTAAGCCGTTCAACGTTTTTCTTTAAAATAATTTTTTCTCTTTCCTCGTCAAAAATCGGCAGTCCGCGCTCGCCCTTATACTTCGCAACAACTTTGACTGCGTTCATTCTTTTTATAAAAAGGTCCGCTATTGCGCTGTCTGTTTCGTCGATTGTTTTCCTTGCATTTTCAAGGTCGGTCATATTTGCACCTCTGAATAAAAAAATTAACCGCTTATTCACAGCGAAATAAGCGGTTGAAAAAACACTTAAGCATAAAGAGCGTAATGTTTAATCAATCGCACTGATAAAGAAGTAATAATAGCGATAAAAAAACATTATGAGCGCTCCTTTCACGAAATTAAAGGTATAATACTCTATTTTTTAATATTTGTCAAGTATTTATTTAACAAAAACAGCCATTATGATTACAGGGCAAGCAACATTTTTAAATAAAGGTTACCCGGCGCACCTGCTGCAAAATACATACCCGTTTGACAAATACTGACTGTTCAGCTCTTCTTCCGTTAAGCTGACGGTAAGGCGATTTTCCTCTTTCATATTTGCGGCGTAACTGCAGGTGGGATAATGAATTTTTTTACTGTTTTTATTTATAACATAAGTTTTAACACTGCCCTGCGGTTTTGATTGAGTTGCGCTTTCCGACGGGCTTTCGGTTGTATGAGCGGTAGCCGAGTTTGTTTCCGGCGTTTGATTTTTCGCAGTTGTTTCGGTATCGGATTCTGTCGTTTTTTCCGAAAAAATTTCAAACGGATCGCTTGACGAGCCGTTTGTTTCAAAGCTGTATGAACCGAGACCGCCGCTTGAAATTTTTTTAAGATAACGGTTAGCAGTGTTAAGCTGAATGCAGATTACAGCAAGTAAAATACAAATTATAAAAAAATAAAACGGAATTCTTGATGCTTTTGCCTCACTCGTAAACGCGTCTTTTATAAACTTTTTCAGTTTTGATTCTGTTTCTTTCTCATTCATTTAAGCCCATCACCCGACAAAATTATAGCATTATTAAGAAAATAATGCAACGAAAAATAAAAAAGACTTGATTTTATTTAATTTATCCTATATAATATTCAAGGTTGACGCGGAGAGTTGTCCGAGCTGGTCGAAGGAGCACGATTGGAAATCGTGTAAACTGCTAAAACGGTTTCGAGGGTTCGAATCCCTTGCTCTCCGCCAAAAAGCGGTTGCCTATCGGTAACCGCTTTGTTATTTTAATATTTCAGCTTTATAACATAAGAAGTATAAATATTTTGAGGTGAAAACAGTGGCTGTATTTAAAGATTTTGAAAAGTTGGATATACGGGTCGGGACTGTTGTTTCGGCAAACAGATTTGAAAAAGCAAAAAAGCCCGCTTATCAGCTTAAAATTGATTTCGGCGAAGAAATAGGCATAAAAAAGTCCTCGGCGCAGATAACCGAATGTTATTCCACCGAAGAGTTGGCGGGTAAACAAATTTTGGCCGTTGTCAATTTTCCGCCGAGACAGATTGCTGATTTTATGTCAGAGGTACTCGTTCTCGGCACTTACTCAAAACAGGGAGTTGTGTTGATTACGCCCGACATCAAAGTTCAAAACGGCGATAAATTGGGTTAAAATAAAAATATAAAAGCAAAAAGGTCGGTTTGATGTGCTTTCAAAGCGGCCTTTTTTAAAATAAAACGTATTGTCTGTTTTTCGGGTCTTCAATAGGGGCTTGCCTAAGTTATGCTAACATCGCCCGAAAACAGAGTTTCGATCTCTCCGTTTTCATCTTTTTTTACCAAGAGATTACAGTTTTCATCAATATAAACAGCGGTTGCGGATTCCGTTGAATTTTCGCGGATTATGTTGATTTTTTTGCCGTCAAGATAAGAATTTTTTCTGTAAATATCGATATATTCCATATTTTTATCGGTAATCATTTTGTAAATTCGGCTCACGATTCCGTAAATTAAATTTTTCTTTTGCGTTTTTGTACAGTTACTGTCAAAAACGAAGTTGACCTTATCGGCTAAATCCTTTGGGAAAGCGTTATTCGGCATTGTTAAATTTATACCGACGCCGATTATTGCGTAACTAAGCTCTCCGTTCCGCGGATTTACAGAGCCTTCCGTCAATATCCCGCAAGTCTTTTTACCGTCAATGTAGACGTCGTTGACCCATTTTATTTTAACATCGCCGGACGTAACGGATTTAATTTCCTCAAGAACCGCAACAGCGGCTATAACGGTTAAATGTCTTGATATTTCCTTGGAAATATTGTTTTTTAGAAACAGGGAAAAATATGCGCCTGTGCCTTTCGGAGAGAAAAAGCTCCTGCCGAGCCGCCCCCTGCCCGCCGTTTGAAATTCGGCGGTGACAACGGTTAAATCCGGCAGAGTATCTGCGTTCCTTTTTATGTAGCTGTTTGTTGAATCAATTTCCTCAAGATTTATAAAATTAAATTTTTCAATGATATTGTTCAAAATACTCACTCCCCAAGGATATTATTATAGCTAAAGGACGGACTGTTTTCAAGTCCGTCCTCTCTTTTCAATAAGGGTCTGCCCACCGTTATTATATATGCCAAATCTCGTCGCAGTACTCTTTAATTGTTCTGTCCGAAGAAAATTTGCCCGCATTGCACATATTGAGCCAGCATTTTTTATAAAATGACATTTTGTCTTTAAAGTCAGCGTTTACTCTGATTTTCGTTTTAAGGTAACTGTCAAAATCAAGCAAAAGGAAATAATGGTCGGGCTTGTGCCAAGAAGCTCCGTCAAGCAAAGACGTGTAAAGCTCATTAAAAATCTTTGTTCTGCCGTCGCTCAGAGTTCCGTCAACCAATGAATCAAGTACCCGTTTGATTCTCATATCGTTTTCATAGTAATCACGTGAATTGTAAACATCTTTAACGCTCTCAATCTGCTCAACGGTGGCTCCGAAAATATAGTTGTTTTCCTCGCCGGATTCACGGATTATTTCAATATTTGCGCCGTCATAAGTGCCTAAAGTCACGGCGCCGTTAAGCATAAGTTTCATATTGCCCGTACCGCTGGCCTCTGTTCCCGCAGTTGAAATTTGCTCGCTGACGTCAGCCGCCGCGACCAGTTTTTCAGCATATGATACGTTGTAGTCCTTAACAAATACAACCTTAATATATTTTGAAACGACTTCATCGTTATCAATAAGATTTGCAATCTCGTTAATAAGCTTGATTATGCCCTTGGCTCGGGCGTAACCGGGGGCGGATTTAGCGCCGAAAATAAACGTTGTAGGCTCAAAATCGGTTAAAGTGCCGTCTTTAATTTCAAAATATATTTCAAGAATTGCGAGAATGTTCAAAAGCTGTCGCTTATACTCGTGCAGGCGCTTAATTTGAATGTCAAACACCGTGTTTGGATTTACGGAAATTCCGTCTTTGACGTTAATATATTCAGCTAACTGATTTTTCTTTAACTGTTTTATTTGCGCAAAACGTGAAATTACTGATTCATCGTCGGCGTATTTTGCAAGCTCACGGAGCATATCGAGGTTTTTTATCCATTCATCGGTCCCCAAAAGCTCCGTAATAAGCGATGAAAGCTCTGGGTTGCACAGGTACAGCCATCGCCGCTGGGTTATGCCGTTTGTTTTATTTAGAAACTTTTCGGGGAAAAGCTCATACCAAGCTTTAAGGACGCTCTCTTTCAGTATTTCGGTATGGATTTCAGCCACTCCATTGACATATTTCGCGCAGAACACCGCGAGATACGCCATATGAACCCTTCTGTCCTGAATAATATACATCTTTTCGGCGTCCGACTTTGAAATATCTGATTTTGCAAGCTGTTTTTTTAGCTTTCTGTCAATCTTTTTGATTATATCAACTACCTGCGGAACGGAATCGCGGATAATTTTCAAGTCCCACTTTTCAAGCGCTTCCTGCATAACCGTGTGGTTAGTATAGTTAAAAACGTTTTGAGCTATTTCAAACGCATCGTCAAATGAAATACCCTCGTTTTCGGTCAAAAGACGAATCAGCTCGGGTATTGAAATTACAGGATGCGTATCGTTAAGCTGTATTGTAACAAAATCGGCAAATTTTGAAAAATCGTTTCCGTGATATTTTTTAAAGTTCCGTATTATATCCTGTAAAGATGCGCTTGAAAAGAAATACTGCTGTTTTAGCCTCAGCTTTTTGCCCTCATTCGCGTCATCATTCGGATATAACACTCTTGAAATATCTTCGGCTCTGTTTTTTATCGCAACGGATTTATCGTATTTTTGCTCGTTAAACGTTTCAAAGTCAAAAGGCTCAAGGGATTCGCTCTGCCAAAGGCGGAGAGTGCCTACGTTATCGGTTCTGTAACCCACCGTAGGCATATCATACGGCACCGCGCGAACGCTCATACCCTTAAAGTCCACCCGCACCGACTCACTCTCATTCCGAACCGACCAAGGGTCGCCGTAGCGAGTCCAATCATCGACCTGTTCAATTTGAAATCCGTCGGAAATTTCCTGCTTAAAAAGTCCGTATTTATAGCGAATACCGTATCCCATTAAAGGTTTGCCTAACGTCGCCGCGCTGTCAAGAAAACAGGCGGCAAGCCTGCCAAGACCCCCGTTGCCGAGGGCGGCGTCTTCCGTTTCTTCCAAGTCCGAAAGGTTAACGCCGAGTTCCTTTAATTCGTCCTTTACATCGTTTAAAACCTCTTTCGCGGCAAGGTTGTTAAAAATTGCTCTGCCTACAAGAAATTCCGCTGAAAAATAGTAAGCGCATCTGCCCGAGGCATGCCTTTCCCTGCTCTTTTTCCAATCATCTGCAATTAACGACAAAAAGGCCGATGAAATTACGTTATGGAGCTCAAAATATTTAAGCTCATTTAACTCCTTTTGATATTTTGCTTTAGCGATAACCTTTGCATCTTCAATAATTTTTGACATTATTACCACCCTTATTTTTTGGTAAACGCTTATAAAGATTAGTGTAATATCTGACTTTTTCCGCAAGCGAATCCGAAAAACAGCCGTCTTTGGCTCTCCACTGCCAATTACCCTCATTAGTTGAAGGAGTATTCATTCTTGATTCGCTTCCGAGACCGAGTAAATCCTGCATTGTAACTATTGCAATATTTGAGGACGACGCCCAGCAGGCGCGCATCATCCCCCAATTATAGCCCTCACGCCTTGTAAGACCTAAATAATCCTTTGCCCTTTTTCGGGTTTTTCTGTCTGCGTTTTTCATAAACCCGATAATTGTGTCGTTATCGTGCGTGCCGGTATAGCAAACGCTTTTCGGTGTAATGTTGTGTAAAAGATAATCGCTGTCGTAATCCGAATCGAAAGCGAATTGCAGTACTTTCATACCGGGGTAACCGCTCTGCCTGAGCATTTTCTTTACTGAAGAGGTTAAAAAACCCAAGTCCTCAGCGATTATGTTGATTTTGCCCAAGGATTTCCGAACAGAATTAAAAAATTCAATGCCGGGCCCTTTTTGCCATTTACCCGTTACAGCCGTTTTTGCGCCGGCGGGAATACTGTAATACGATTCAAATCCTCTAAAATGGTCGATTCTGACTGTATCAACCATTTTCATAGTATGGGCGATTCTTTTTTTCCACCATTCATAATCGGTTTTCTTCATTTTATCCCAATCATAGAGAGGGTTTCCCCAAAGCTGACCGATGTCCGAAAAAGCGTCCGGCGGACAGCCGGCAACATTAGTAAAATTGCAGTTTTCATCAATCTGAAAAAGCGATGTATTTGCCCAAACGTCTGCGGAATCGCCCGCAACATATATCGGAATATCGCCGATTATATGCACGCCGTTTTTGTTTGCGTAGGCTTTAAGCGCGTTCCACTGAGTAAAAAATTCATACTGTACAAAATTCCAAAAATCAATTTCTTCGGAATTGCTTTCGGCAAAACGGTTTAAAGCGTTTTCACTGCGCATTTTGTATTCGTCGGCCCATCTGTACCACGGTTTGCCTTCGTTTGCAAATTTTAACGACATATAAAGAGAATAATCTCTGAGCCAAAAAGAATTTTCATTGCAAAATCTTACATAATCATCATTTTTTTCAAAACGTGAAAAAGCCTTTTTCAAAACGGGAATACGGTTTTTGAAAATAAGCTGAAAATCTATTTCCGTCTTGGAATTTTCCCACTTTATCTCATCATACTCGTTTTTTTTCAAAAGTCCGTCGCAAGATAAAGTATCAAAATCGACAAAATAAGGGTTCCCCGCAAAGGTAGAAAACGACTGGTACGGACTGTCGCCGAACCCGGTGGGACAAAGAGGCAAAATCTGCCAATAGTACTGCCCCGCGCTCTTTAAAAAATCTACAAACCGAAAAGCATCTTTTCCGAAAGTGCCTATTCCGTAAGGCCCCGGCAAAGACGATATGTGCATAAGCACACCGCTTGTTCTCATATAATCACAGCCCACTTATTTAATACTACCGAATACTATATTATTTTTACCGCTAAAAGTCAATCGCATATTAAAATTTCGCTTACTTTATCAAAAATATGAATTTTATCATCGTCAACTATTAACTCGCAGTCGGTGCCGTCGCGCAGAGCAAATGTCGTCGGAACTTTAGCGGTAATTTTTTGGTCGCCGACATTGCCGTAAAGGAAATAATCGGAGCCGGTCATTTCCACAATGTCAATATGAGCCTGAATTTTTTCGGGATTTTTTTCGTCAGAAAAGGTATTTTTAATATGCAAATCATCGGGACGTATTCCCAAAACAACGTCTTTATTGCGGTAAAGCGAAAGAGCGTCATACATTCTTTCCGGAAGTTTGATTTTAAAATGCTGTGACACAGCGAAATAACTGTTTTTTATTACCTCTATTCTTGTGTTAAGGAAATTCATCTGCGGCGAGCCGATAAACCCTGCTACAAACATATTCTTCGGATGATTATAGAGAACGGACGGAGTATCAAACTGCATTACCTTGCCGCTTTTAAGCACCACTATTCTGTCAGCCATTGTCATAGCCTCCGTTTGGTCATGGGTAACGTAAACGAATGTCGTCTGAAGCTCTCTGTGAAGAACGGAAATTCTGTTCCGCATCTCGGTTCTGAGCTTTGCGTCAAGGTTAGACAAAGGCTCGTCCAACAGGAATACTGAGGGTTCGCGAACCATTGCGCGGCCAAGAGCCACTCTCTGCCGTTGTCCGCCGGAAAGGGCCCTCGGCTTTCTGTGCAGATACTCCTCAATATCAAGCATTTTTGCCGCGTCTTTTACTTTTCTGTCTATCTCATTTTTAGGCACTTTTCTGTTTTTGAGGCCGAAAGCCATATTTTTATACACAGACATATGCGGATAAAGCGCATAGCTCTGAAAAACCATAGCAATATCTCTGTCTTTCGGAGATATATCGTTTACACGCTTATCCCCGATATAAAGATTTCCTTCGCTTATTTCCTCAAGACCGGCTATCATACGCAGTGTTGTGGATTTTCCGCAGCCGGACGGACCTACAAGAATTATAAATTCTTTGTCGTTAATATCAAGATTCAGGTCTTCTATTACAGTTGTGCCGTCTTCATAAGTTTTTCTTATATTTTCAAGTTTGATTGTCGCCATTTTTTCACCTTAACCTTTAACCGCTCCGTCAATAACGCCTTTAATTATATACTTTTGGCAGAACAAATAGAAAATTACTATTGGTATAATCGCGAGGACGAGCATTGCCATAAATCCGCCCCAGTCAATAGAGCCGTAAGCGCCCTGCGTCGCGATTTGAATCGCAACGGAAAGAGTTTTGTTTTGCGTGCCAAGCAACAGATAAGGAAGCAAAAAGTCATTCCATATCCACATGGCGTTGAGTATTGCGACTGTAATTGAAGTAGGCTTTAGCATCGGGAAAACGACGGTAAAAAAAGTGCGCAAAGGACCGCAGCCGTCAATCATTGCCGCCTCCTCTATTTCGTGGGGAAGGCCCCTTATAAATCCGCTGAACAAAAACACGGACATACCCGAACCAAAGCCCAGATAAACCGGAATAATGCCAAGCACATTGTTAAGGCCGAGCTTTGAGCAAACGCTTACCATCGCAAACATTATCATTTGAAAAGGAACAATCATACTGAACAGGAACAGATAGTATATAAGTTTTGTAGTTCTGCTTTTGACCCGTACAATAAACCACGCCGCCATTGAGGTGAAAATTACAATCGCCAAAACTGAGCCGACGGTAATAATGAGCGTTCTTAAAAAAGCGGGTACAAGGTCGGACATTTTTATTCCGTTAATGTAGTTTTCAAGCCCTACAAACGTACTTTCGTTTGGAAATTTAAACGGAGAGCCGACAATATTGAATTTTGATTTAAAGGAATTGAGAACTACAAGATAAATCGGAAAAAGGAATAAAAGCGACAGGAGCAGAAGAAAGGCAAAAGAAATACCGTGATTTAATCTTTTTCGGGACTCCATTATGCTTCCTCCTCTTTTTGACCCGTTATTTTAAGCTGAATAAACGCTATAACGGCTACTATAATGAAAAACACGACAGCTTTTGCCTGCCCGACGCCCTGATAGCCTATTCGCCCGTAAAAAGTATTGTAAATATCGAGAGCCAGCATTGCGGTTTGCTTTGCGGGAGCGCCGCCTGTAAGCGCCAGGTTTTGGTCAAACAGCTTAAATGAATTTGTTATAGTAAGAAAAAGGCAAATCGTTATAGACGGCATTACCATAGGAATAATGACATTACGCAGTATTGACGATTTTGACGCGCCGTCTATCTGAGCCGCCTCCGTAAGCTCCGACGGTACGTTCTGTATGCCTGCAATGTAAATTACCATCATATATCCGATAAGCTGCCAATTCATAAGAAAAACAAGTCCCCAGAAACCGTATTTGGCGTCATAGGTTATATCAAGTCCGAACGCGCCGAGTATTGCGTTTATCAGCAGATTCCATATATATCCGAGGACTATTCCGCCTATAAGATTCGGCATAAAAAACACCGTTCTGAATATTTTTGTGCCTTTTATTCCTTTTGTAAGCAAAAGCGCCAATGAAAAGGAGATTACATTTATAGTTATTACGGAAACCAGCGTAAATTTAACGGTAAACCACAGCGCGTTTAAAAAATTCTTGTCACGGGTAAACGCCGTTATATAATTTTTTATTCCTACCCAAACGGCGTTGTCCACCGTTGAAAATTCCGTGAACGACAGGTATATTCCCAACAGAAACGGAATTAAAAAAACGAGGACAAACGCGACTAATGCCGGTAGCAAAAAAACGGGAAAATATTTTTTAATTGATTTTTCCATAGAACCACTCTCTCAGGCTGACGGGAATCCAACCCGATAATGCCAAAATTTATTTTAAACCGTAAAGCGCTTTTAAGAAAAGTATATCAGAGCCGGATTCTTATCAGCCTGACGCACGTTTTACTTACTTTCCGATTCCCATTGCTCAACAAAAAGCTTTTTTACGTCATCCCAGCTCTTACTTCCCTGTGAATATTGAAGAAGTGCGGCGCCGAAATCATTTTTAAAATTCGCGCTCGGAAAAACGGTAAACTCCCAAGGAATACTTTTAACGTTGTCTTTGTTAATCCAGTTAATAACTTCCTTTGCAAGCGGGTCGTCGGGTACTTCATCTGCGCTGAACGTGTCAAACGGAGTTATCATATTTAACTCGTTAACAACAAATTTTTTGCCCGTTTCGCTTGAAAAAAGCCAATACATAAAATCTTCCGCGTTTTTTTGCTCTTCTTGGGAAGCTTTTGCGTTAACGGCAAAGAAATTTTCAGTGCCGACGCAAAGTCCCTGATTTTCCTCGCCTTCAACACCCGTATAAATCGGTAAATATTTAATGTTTTCAGCTTTTACCTTATTACCTGAAATATTTTTAATCTGCGACCATGCCCAGTTGCCGTTCTGAACCATCGCGCATTCGCCTAAAGCAAATTCAGCCATAGATTCATCGACTATTTTTGAACCGAGAATTTTTTTGTCGACCGTTGAATTATTGATATACAAATCAAAAATATTTTTAAAATTGTCCGAAAATTCAAAGTTTATTTTGTTAATATCATCGCTCGTTAAATCAACTTTGTTTTTCTCAAATTCATAATAAACGGGAATATTTGCAAGGTGGGTTTGCCAGCGCCAATCCTCCCCTGTTTTAAGAGAGGTCGATGCAAACACTCCCTTTATGCCAAGCTCTTCTGCGTGCTTTTGCATATCCTCGACAAGTCTTTTAAGCGCGTCAAAACTTCTTACGCCGTCCATAGAATTAAAATCGACCGCTTTATTTTTAAGCGCAAAATACTTGTCCGTGATTTCTTTATTATAAATTATTCCGTATCCCTCAAGGACATAAGGTATTCCGTACACCCCGCCGTTTGACGTAACCGCAAGTTCTTTATCTATTAAATGTTTATAAAGCTCGGTATCCTTTAAATCCGCGCAATAGTCTTTCCAGCTCAAATATCCTTTGGGGCCGTTTATCTGAAACAGGACGGGGGCTTCTTTTGTGCCCATCTTTGCCGCAAGCGTCTGCTCATAGTTACCGCTCGCCGCCGTTTCTACAATAAGCGTTTTTCCGGTTTCTTCTTTATAAGCCTCGGCAATTTTTTCATATACGGTTGCCACTTCAGGCTTAAAATTTAAAAACCTAATTGAATTTACCGACGTATCTGAAGTAGTCGGCTTTTTCTCATTTCCGCACCCTGTAAACAGCATAGCGAGCATTGAGGCCGCCAAAAAAAGTGAAATAATTTTTTTCATTTTTTTACCTCCGAAGTTAATTTTTAAATATTCTTCTTTTTATATATATTTACCAAATAAACATTAAAAAATTCCACGAAATAATATTTAAAAAATATTGTTTTTTTTTACGTTTTGAATTATAATCAGTAATATATTGACGAATGAGGATGGAAGTATGAAACTGTTAGAGGAAAGAATATTAAAAGACGGTAAAATCTTTGAGGGAAATATCCTTAAAGTTGACAGTTTTTTGAACCACCAGCTTGATCTTGCGCTTCTTTCCGAAATAGGCGCTGAACTGAAAAATAAATACGGCGACTGCGGCATTACGAAAATACTTACTATTGAGGCTTCCGGCATCGGTGTGGGTTGTATGGTGGCGCAGTTTTTTAATTGTCCTCTTTTATTCGCTAAAAAGACAAAAACGCTCAACATTAAAGGCGATGTTTACAGCAGTAAGGTCGCCTCCTATACTCATCAATGCGTTTACGATATAATTGTGTCAAAAAGTTTTCTCACGCCTGACGACAATGTTTTGATAGTTGACGATTTCCTCGCAAAAGGAAATGCGCTTAACGGACTTATTGACATAGTTAAACAGTCCGGCGCGCGCCTTGCAGGCTGCGGAATCGCGATTGAAAAGGCATTTCAGGGCGGCGGAGATGAGCTTAGAAAACGCGGAATCCGGGTTGAATCAATGGCAATTATTGAAGATATGGACTGTGAAAAAGGAACCGTTACTTTCGGTACAAGGAACTGACAGCTCACGCTGTTAAAATAAAGAAAAAGGAGAAAACACTATGAAAAACCTAAAAAAAATTCTTGCAGTGCTTATGGCTGTTACGCTTATTGTAACGGTATTTGCGGCGTGCGGGAAAAAAGAAAACCAAAGCGGCTCTAATACCGGCTCTAATACTAATGAGAAAAAAGGTATGAGCGCTGAGCTTCTTCCCCGTCAAGAGATTAAAAGCGATGTAAAAGTTCCCGCAGAGTTTAAAATCGGTCTTATTTGTCTTCACGATGAAAACTCAACGTATGACAAGAACTTTATCGACTCTCTTAAATCTGCCGCAAAAGGTTTGGGTCTTGCCGATAATCAGCTTGTTATCGTTACAAACATCGGCGAGGACACAGGATGTTATGACGCCGCCGTTGACCTTGCGAAGAACAAAGGCTGTTCAGTAATTTTCGCAGACTCATTCGGTCACGAGTCATTTATGAAACAGGCAGCTCAGGAATTCCCGAACGTTCAGTTCTGCCACGCAACTGGAACTTCATCTAAGTTCGCTAATATTGCTAACTTCCACAACGCTTTTGCAAGCATTTATGAGGGCCGCTACCTTGCAGGTATAGCCGCAGGTATGAAGCTCAATGAAATGATTGACAGCGGTAAAATTACTGCCGAACAGGCAATTATCGGTTATGTAGGCGCTTTCACATACGCAGAAGTTATTTCCGGTATGACGTCGTTCTATCTCGGCGCGCGTTCCGTTTGCCCGTCGGCTACAATGAAAGTCCGTTACACAGGTTCTTGGTATGACCAGGCCAAAGAGCAGGAAGCTGCAACCGCTCTTATCGAGCAGGATCATTGCGTACTTATCAGCCAGCATGCAGACTCTCTCGGCGCGCCGACAGCCTGCGAGCTTAAAGGCGTTCCAAATGTTTCTTACAACGGCAGCACATACGACGCTGGCCAATCCACATTTATTATTTCATCCGCCATTGACTGGGCTCCTTATTTCCGTTACATCATTGAGCAAACAGTTAAAGGCGAGGCTATTGACACTGACTGGACAGGCTCAATAGCGACAGGCTCCGTTGTTTTGTCGGGCATTAACCAAGACGTAGCCGCAAACGGCACTGCTGACGCGATTAACACCGCTATTGACGGCTTTAAGGCAGGCACTCTTCACGTATTTGACACAAGCAAATTCACTGTTTCCGGCAAAAATCTTACGGAATACTTAGCAGACGTTGACGGCGACTTCAAGGGTGAAACAAACGTTATTCACGACGGTTACTTTGATGAGTCAAACGCTAAGGACTTCCGTTCGGCTCCTTACTTTGACATTATTATTGACGGCGTTACAAACCTTAACACCGCAGTTTAATTTTAGTCCTGTAACAAATGCAAGGGGGCATTTTGTATGTCCCCTTGTGTGTTTTCAGTTAATTTTAACACAGGGGGAACTTTGATTTTGAACGCATTGGAATTAAAAAACGTTACAAAGCGATTTGGTGATGTTGTTGCGAACAACAACATCAATCTTACCGTTAAATCCGGCGAAATTCTCGCAATATTAGGAGAAAACGGAAGCGGTAAAACCACACTTATGAATATGATTGCGGGTATTTACTTCCCTGACGAGGGCTCAATTTATGTTAACGGAAAACCTGTTACAATCAGTTCTCCTAAAGACGCTTTTAATCTTAAAATAGGTATGATTCACCAGCACTTTAAACTTGTTGACCTTTTCACCGCTACTGAAAATATAGTGCTCGGAATCAATGACAAACACAAATTCAATATAAAAGACGCTGAAAAACGTGTTGCCGAAATTTCAGCTAAATACGGTTTTGACATTGACCCTAAAAAGAAAATATATGATATGTCGGTTTCAGAAAAGCAAACCGTTGAAATTGTTAAAGTGCTTTACAGAGGAGCTGACATACTGATTTTGGATGAACCTACCGCGGTTTTAACGCCTCAGGAAACCGAAAAGCTTTTTACGGTTATTAAAAAGATGAAAGAAGACGGCAAGTCTATCATCATAATAACCCATAAAATGCACGAAGTACTGTCTGTTTCCGACAGAGTGGCTATTCTTCGCCGCGGTGAATATATAGATACCGTAGTGACTGCCGAAACAAATGAGGCACAGCTTACGGAAATGATGGTCGGTAAAAAAATTTCGCTCAATATTAGCAGGTCGGAACCGAAAAATTCGGTTGACAGACTAATAGTGAAAAACTTGAATTTAACTAACGCGGACGGTGTTAAAGTACTTGACAACATTTCATTTACCGCAAAAAGCGGAGAGATTTTGGGTGTTGCCGGTATTGCCGGAAGCGGTCAAAAAGAACTTCTTGAATCCATTGCGGGGCTTATAAACTCTTCAAAAGGCGAGGTTACATATATTGACCCGTCAAACAACAGCAAAATAGACTTGCGCAAGAAAACCCCTATGCAAATCCGCGAGCTCGGCGTTCGGCTTTCGTTTGTTCCTGAGGACAGGCTTGGAATGGGGCTTGTCGGCAATATGGATATTATTGATAATATGATGCTCAGAAGCTACAAAAACGGGCATTCGCTGTTTCTTGACAAAAAGCCTCCTAAAAAGCTCGCCGATAAAATAATTAAAGAGCTTGAGGTTGTAACTCCGAGCGCGACAACGCCTGTAAGGCGGCTTTCGGGCGGAAACGTTCAAAAGGTGCTTGTCGGCAGAGAGATTTCTTCCGCGCCCACTGTTTTAATGGCGGCGTATCCTGTTCGGGGACTTGATATTAACTCGTCATACACAATTTATAATTTGCTGAATAAGCAAAAAGAAAACGGCGTTGCGATTATTTTTGTCGGTGAAGATTTAGACGTTTTGCTTGAGCTTTGCGACAGAATTCTTGTTATCAGTTCAGGCGCCGTTTCAGGCATAGTTGACGGCCGGACCGCAAAAAAAGAAGAAATCGGCCTTTTAATGACGAAAGCGAAAGGAGCTAAAGAGAATGAAGAATAAAAAAATCAAAACTCACGAACCTCTTTTCCATATTTCAAAGCGGACCGATATTTCACGTTCAAAGGCGATTATTATAAGAGTTATCTCCCTTTTGGCGGCGCTTGTTGTCTGCGGAATCGTTACCAAAATTTTTACAGGCGACGACCCGATTTCAATTTTCAAAACGATTTATCTCGGCGCGTTCGGTACGGGAAGAACGCTTGTAACTATTCACGAAATAGCAATTCTTCTCTGCGTATCACTTGCGGTTACTCCGGCCTTTAAAATGCGATTTTGGAACACAGGCGCCGAGGGTCAGGTTCTTATAAGCTGTCTTTCAACGGCTATGTGTATGTTTTACCTTGGCGGAAAAGTTTCAGACGGCGTTCTTATACTGCTGATGGCGGTTTTCGCGATTGCTGCGGGCATTATCTGGGCAGTTATTCCCGCTTTTTTCAAAGCGCATTGGGGAACAAACGAAACTCTGTTCACGCTTATGATGAACTATGTTGCGATTCAGCTAATTGAATTTTTCCTGAAAATCGCCGACAAGAGCGGTTCAAATGTTGTAGGTCCCGACCTTTTAACGCACGGCTGGTTCCCAAAGCTGTTCGGCACAAATTATTTGCTTAATATATTTATTGTCGCCGTTATTACAGTTCTTCTCTACATATATCTGAATTACAGCAAGCACGGATATGAAATTTCAGTTGTAGGAGAAAGTGAAAATACCGCAAAATATATCGGAATTAACGTAAAAAAAGTAATTATACGCACAATGGCGCTTTCGGGCGCGATTTGCGGCGTTGCAGGGCTTTTGCTCGTCGGCGGCGCGTCGCACTCTATCGACTCAAACCTTGCGGACGGCAGAGGATTTACGGCAATTATGGTCTCGTGGCTTGCAAAATTTAACCCTTCAACTATGATTTTAACATCTCTGCTTATCGTTTTTCTTGAGCGAGGAGCCGACGAGGTTTCATCAAAATTCGGTCTGAACGCGGACTTTGCCGATATTCTTACAGGCATTATACTTTTCTTCATTATAGGGTGCGAATTCTTTATTAACTACAAAATCAACATTAACCACAGAAAAACAAATATAAAGGAGGAGAAATAATATGGACGCATTAGCTCAATTTATATCCCGTGCGATTTTGCAGGGAACTCCCCTTCTTTACGGCGCGACAGGCGAAATTATTACAGAAAAATCGGGCAACTTAAACCTCGGTATTCCGGGTATTATGTATATAGGGGCAATCTCAGGCGTTATAGGCGGATTTTTCTATCAAAACGAGTCACAGTCTGTAAGTCCGCTGTTAGCCGTCATCATTCCGCTTTTATGCTGTCTGTTCGGCTCGCTTCTCACGTCGCTTCTCTACTGCTTTTTAACTGTTACTCTTAAAGCAAATCAGAATGTTACAGGTCTCGCAATCACAACATTCGGCGTCGGATTCGGCAATTTCTTCGGCGGTTCGCTTATCAAAATTTTAAAAAGCGATGTACCCTACCTTTCTCTGGTCAAAATAGCTAAAGCTTATAAGACGACGGTTTTTCCGTTTTCAGACGATATGGGTAGCTTTGGAAAGATGATTTTTTCACACGGATTTATGGTCTATTTGGCAATTATTATCGCCGTTGTTGCAGGGATTTTCCTTAAAAGAACAAGACCGGGTCTTCACCTGCGCTCCGTCGGCGAAAATCCCGCAACTGCCGACGCCGCCGGCATTAACGTCACTCTTTACAAATACCTTGCGACGTCAATAGGCGGTATGATTGCAGGGCTCGGCGGCCTTTTCTACATTATGGATTACAGCAACGGCATTTGGTCAAACAACGGTTTCGGCGACAGAGGATGGCTTGCAATCGCTATTGTTATTTTCTCAATTTGGAAACCGAGTATGTCAATTTTAAGCTCTTATCTTTTCGGTGCATTATACATCCTTTTCAACTATATAAATGTACCGATGACTTATATTCCGCTTATTCAGATGCTCCCGTACGCGGTAACAATTATTGTTCTTATCGCTACAAGCGTCCGTAAAAAGCGTGAAAATCAGCCCCCGCACGCACTGGGCGTTACATATTTCCGTGAAGAAAGATAAATTCAACCGATTCTTATTCGGAATCAAAAACAAAGGGCGGTATATTGCGAAGTAAAGTTTATTTCAATCGGTTTTGTACCGTGTGTGATTATTATGATGAACAATTTTGATGTAATTATCATAGGCGCCGGTCCGTCGGGTATTTTCTGCGCATATGAGCTATTAAACAAAAAGCCCGATACTAAAATTCTTATGATAGAAAAAGGCAGGTCTATTGAACGCAGAACCTGCCCTAAGAGAAAAACAAAAAAATGTATGGGCTGTAACCCCTGCTCAATAACAACCGGATTTGCGGGAGCGGGCGCTTTTTCCGACGGAAAGCTTTCTCTGTCTCCCGATGTAGGCGGTAATCTGCCCGAAATTCTCGGATATGAAACAACAATGGAGCTTTTAAAAGAGGCTGACAGCGTTTACCTTGAGTTTGGGGCGGATAATAACGTTTACGGCGTCGGTAAGCAAAAAGAAATTGAGGAAATAAGGCGGAAAGCCATTAACGCAAACTTAAAGCTTATTGAATGTCCTATTCGGCATTTAGGAACCGAGGAGGGCTATAAAATTTACGCGAGGCTCCAGCGCTATCTTGAAGAAAACGGCTGTAATATTATCTTTGACACAATGGTGGAAGATATTATTATTGAGGGCAATCGTGTTAAAGGCGTAAGAGCGGGCGGCGAAACATATTATTCGGAAAGAATAGTTGCCGCTGTCGGCAGAGAAGGCGCCGAATGGCTGAGTCATATTTGCCGCGACCACGGAATTGAAACTCAAGTCGGCACGGTTGACGTAGGCGTAAGGGTTGAGGTCAGAGATGAAGTAATGAAATTTTTGAATGAAAATCTCTATGAGGCTAAACTTGTCTACTACTCCCCCACCTTTGACGATAAAGTCCGTACATTCTGTACGAACCCCTCAGGCGAGGTAGCCACGGAATATTATGATAACGGGCTTGCGGTTGTAAACGGCCACGCTTACAAATCTGCCGAATACAAAACCGAAAACACGAATTTTGCCCTTCTTGTGTCAAAGAATTTTACAAAGCCTTTCAAATCGCCTATTGAATACGGCAAGCACATAGCACAGCTCAGCAATATGCTTTGCGACGGCAAAATTTTAGTGCAGACTTACGGCGACTTTAAGAGAGGAAGAAGAACAACGCCCGAGCGCCTTTGCAGAAATAACATTATTCCTACGCTTAAAGACGCCGTTCCCGGGGATTTATCGCTTGTATTCCCGCACAGAATAATGGTCGATATTCAAGAAATGCTTGAGGCGCTTGACAAAGTAACTCCCGGCATTGCGAGCGATGAAACTCTACTTTACGGCGTTGAGGTTAAATTCTATTCAAACAAAGTAGTTGTAAACAATGATTTTGAGACGAGCGTTAACGGGCTTTACGCGGTAGGCGACGGAGCCTCTGTTACAAGGGGTCTTATGCAGGCGTCCTCAAACGGCATCAGCGTTGCGCGAAGTATTGCCGAAACTCTTTAAAAAATTAAACGGGGCTTAACAGTCCCGTTTTTTAAGGTATAAAACTATGTTAGTTACTTTAGATTCAATTTCAAAGACTTTTCTTGACAAACCGGTACTGAAGAACATCTCTCTGACTGTCAATGAACATGACAGAATAGGCTTGCTCGGAGTCAACGGAATAGGAAAATCCACACTTTTAAATATTATTGCGGGCAGACTCAGCTTTGACGAAGGCACGATTTCCTCAAAACCGAGCCTTAAAATAGGCTATCTTAAACAAAATGAGGCGTTAAACTCTTCAAATACACTGAAAGAAGAGATTGAGGACGCATTAAAGGAAGTTTTTGAAACAAGAAGAAAAATCGAAGAGATTACTTTGAAAATATCCGACGCCTCAAAAGGCGAATATGAAAATCTTTCAAAGGAATACGACCGCCTTACAAATATTTACAACGCCTGCGACGGCCACAATGCCGAAGTCAGAATTAACTCTGTCCTTAACGGAATGGGATTCGGCTCGTTTGATATGAACGGAAAAATATCCGTTTTATCTGGCGGGGAAAAAATGAGATTTGCTATGTGCAAAATTCTTGTACAGAATCCCGAGCTTTTGATTCTTGACGAACCCACAAACCATCTTGATTTTGAAATGCTCGGCTGGCTTGAGCAGTACCTCTCCTCTTATAAAGGCGCAGTTATCGCCGTTTCACACGACCGATATTTTCTTGACGCTGTTTCGTCTGACATATGCGAGCTTGAAAACGGCGGTTTAGTCCGTTATAAGGGCGGATATTCGGCATTTTTAAAGCAAAAAGAAGAGCGTGTAAAGGTTCTTTCAAGAGAATACGAAAAGCAACAGCGCGAGCTTTCCGAACTTCGTGATTATGTTCGCAGGAATATCGCGAAATCAAGCAGTATAAACAGCGTAGGTTCACGTGTAAAAGCGCTTGAAAAGGCGGAGCTCCTCGCTAAACCAAACCCTAAGCCTAAGGAACTTGTGTTTTCATTTCAATTTGATGTTGAACCGCACAAAACCGTTCTCGAATGCAGAGATATGTCGCTCACCGTGGGCAAGGGTGAAAGCGCGAAAAAACTGTTTCAAAATCTGAATATAGAAATTTTAAAGGGTGAAAAGGTCGCCATTGTAGGCAGAAACGGAGTCGGAAAATCGTCTTTTCTCAAAGCTATTCTGAAAAAAATTCCCTACGGCGGAGCGGTTAAATGGGGCGGAAATGTAAAAATTTCATATTTCGACCAAGAGCTTTCATCGCTTGATTTAAACGTTTCCGTAATAGATTCTGTTCACAGAAAATTCCCCTCAAAAACCGAATACGAAATCCGCAGTATGCTTGCGCGCTTTCTTATTGAGGGCAACGACGTATTTAAGCGTGTAAAGGAGATGTCCGGCGCGAACAGGGCAAAAATCGTCTTTTGCATTATTGCTTTTGAGCGTTCCAACGTCCTTGTTCTTGACGAGCCGACAAACCACCTTGATTACAAGGCCAAAGAGGCATTAGAGCGCGCTTTAAATAGCTATGAGGGTACGATTATAGCGGTTTCGCACGACAGGTATCTTCTTAACCGTGTGCCGACTAAAATCATTGAAATGACAGATAACGGCGTAGTAGTTTACAACGGAAATTATGATTATTACAAGGAGAATAAGGACTGTCAGAGGGAGCAATGCGCCAAAATAAAGCAAAAAAGCGACAATGCCAAGGAATATGAGTTAAACCGTAAAAATAAGGCGGAGGACAGAAAACGCAGGGCAAAGCTTATGAATATTGAAAAAGAGATGAATGCTTTGCAAGTTGAGATTGACGGGTTGAAGTCTTTGTCCGTTTCAGATGAATATGTCAGCGATTATATTCGCCTTTCGGAGATACTCAGTGAAATTTCCGATAAGCAGTCGCGGCTTGACGCACTTGAAACGCAATGGCTTGAGCTGTCATAGAACATTCAGTTAAAGGCCGTCGGCAGAACCGAATATTCGGGTTTACTTGACGGCATTTTTGTGCCTTTAAGCCTTTCCGCCGAAAACACCGCGTTTTTGCCGTATTTTTCCTTTATACCGATATATGCTTTTTCTTCAAAATTCAGCTTTTCACGGCGTTCCGCATTATATGAAAGTCTCATCTGACGCGGAATTTTATAACCCGTAAGGTTGAATGCTCGAACTGTTACGGAGCGTATATTCTTTTTCCATTTGAAATTCTTTTTAAAAAGCTCAAAGGCATTTTCGCATATTTCCGTTTCATTATCTGTCGGAAAAATAAAATTTGCGGAATACGATGTTATTTCAAGATCGTCTGTCTTAACGGTCAAATTTAAAGAATTTGCCTCTAAGCTCTCGGAAATAAGGTTTTCGGAAACGATAAACGACAACTCCTTGATTACCCTTAAAACTTCTTCATTGTCTTTCAGGTCGTCAATACAGGTAATTCCCCTGCCTACGCTTTTTATAGGCGGTTTTTCGCCGTAAAACGCCACTGGAGACGAGTCCGTTCCGTTTGCCGAAGTCCACAGACTGTACCCGTTTTTGCCGAGAATTTTTTTTGCAAATTCAGGTGAAACACCCGCAAATTCGCCTATTGTGTATATTCCGTATTTATTCAGCGTTTTTACGGTACTTCTCCCCGCAAAGAGCAGACAATCTATCGGCAAATTCCAAATCTTTTCCCTAAAATTTTCTTTTGAAATTACGGTAACGGCGTCGGGCTTTTTCATATCGCTTCCGAGCTTGGCAAACGGTTTACAGAATGACACTCCCACTGAAATTGTAAGCCCGATTTCCCTTTTTACACGTTCTCTTATCTCATTCGCAATTTGCTCTCCGCTCCCGAAAATGCGAACGCTGCCAGTAACGTCCAGCCAAGCCTCGTCAATCCCAAACGGTTCTATCATATCCGTATATTGGGCATATATGTTTCTTACCTGCTTTGAAAATGATAAATACAGGTCAAAATCGGGGTTTAATATTATTAACTCCTTACATTTTTCGTATGCCTCTGAAAGCTTATCGCCTGTTTTTACGCCGAATTTCTTTGCTTCGTTTGATTTTGCCAAAACAATTCCGTGGCGGTCTTTCTCATTGCCGCCAACCGCTAACGGTTTTCCTTTAAGTGCGGGATTTCTTACGCACTCGGCAGACGCATAAAAATTGTTCAAATCACAGTGAAGTATTATACGTTCCATAAATCCACCTCTTCTATGAGTATATTATACAGAACAAATGTTCGCCTGTCAAGTAAAAAAATAAGAGCCGAAACGAATCCGGCTCTGTTTATTTTAATTAAGTAAGCGTTAAGCTCGTTACAATCGGGAAATGGTCGCTGGCATAAACGCCGTCATAAGTGTTGGTCGAAACCTTATAAGAATTTACCTTAAAGCCCTCTTTAGAAATCATAAAATAGTCAATACAATTTCTGTCAAGAGCTTTTCCGAAATTTTGGTAAGTACAGCTTGTCATAGTATTTTCTGTCTGATATTTCGCGTCAAGAAAATTCTCTGTAACTGCTCTGTATGTTTCGGAATTTTCTTCACAGTTAAAATCACCCATAATAAGCGACGGGAGCGAACCGAATTTCTCAATTTTATCAAGCACAACCGCGATGCCGTTTATCCTTGCCTTATCGCTGATGTGGTCAAGATGAGTATTGAATATTACAAACTGTTTTTCGCTCTTAATATCCTCTAAAATTACATAAGTGCATATTCTGTAACACGCCGCGCCCCAATCCTTGCTCATTTTATCGGGAGTTTCGGAAAGCCAAAAAGAGCCTTTGTCCTTGAGATTGTAAATATCCTTTCGGTAAAATACCGGACAGCCCTCGGAATTAAAGGCGTTGTCGCGATATGTAATTACCGAATCGTATTCAGGCAAAGTGTCGCAAAGATAAGAGTATTGCCACTTTGTCGCCTCCTGAAATCCGATAATACCGGGTTTTTCGTTAACAATTCCGTCTAATATAAGGTTTGCGCGGTAAAACCAACTCTTTTTACCTAAGTCCGAAGGAGTTATACAGCGAAGATTACAGCTCATTACACGTATATTTGATAAATCTTCATCTGCATAATCAATATAGCGCGTTTCTTTCGCTTTTTTATAGTGAGAATACGGCGCGAACATAATCCCTCCCCAAACGATTATTACCGCAATAATCAAAGCCAAAACCGAAATAATTACCTTTATAACCGTTTTTTTCATAAATAAAACACCTCCTTTTGTAATTATATCACAGAGCGCCGTAAAACTCAAAGTAAAATATCAAAAGGCGCAATAAAATTTTAAAAAGGGCTTGCAAAAATAAAAATTATATGGTAATATATTAGCCGTTGGTTATCCGGGTGTGGCGCAGCTGGTAGCGCGCTTGACTGGGGGTCAAGAGGCCGTGAGTTCAAGTCTCGCCACTCGGACCAAGCTGAGTCCGGAGCAACTTGCATAGGACTCAGCTTTTTTAAAATTGCGCCGTAAGCTAAAACTGTATCCTTACAGTTTCTTTAAAAACTGAACACCGATTTTGATACAATGGTATTAGAGTTGGTGTTTATTTTTATGTTACGATAAAAAATTTTAAAAAATTTTATTTTTTATGCAATAAAATCCATTATTTCCGCGTTAACTATATGAAAGGACAAAACGATTATGATAATTTTGACGTCAATTATCAAAAACGGACTTGAAACGCAGTCAGATGTCCCCGATGAGTTGATTTACAGTATTTCCCAAGGAAATACCGACGCTTTTGAAACTCTTTACAAAACTATGAAAAGTTCTGTTTACGGTTATGCGCTCTCAATTCTCAAAAATACGTATGACGCTGAGGACGTTCTTCACGATTGCTTTGTAAATATTTACAAGGCGGCGCCCTCCTACCGAGGAAACGGAAAAGGAAAATCCTGGATAATGACAATCGCTCATAATTTGTGCATACAAAAGCTGAGAGAAAGAAATAAAACTTCCGATTTTCCGCAAGATGAGAGAGAGCTGTATTTAGAGCTTCCGCCGCAAGCGTCCGCAGATGACAAAATCGTACTTGAAAAATGTATGAAAGCGCTTTCCGACGAAGAGCGGCAAATCATAGTACTCCATGCTGTGACAGGGTTTAAGCACCGTGAAATCGCTTCAATTTTGGGCATTCCACTGCCGACTGTTCTTTCAAAATACAACAGGTCAATCAAAAAGCTAAGAGAATTATATAACGGAGGGGAAAGTGATGACCAATAAGCAAATTGAAGCAAAAATCAAGCAGGCATTTGACAATGCCGCGCCGGACTCTTTTGATTCCGTTATAGCAGATTGTGTTGAACAAAATGGAGAGGTGATTTTTATGAAAGAAAACAAAAAGAAAAACGTTATCTACAAGTATGTTGCAGGTATAGCCGCGGCTTGTGTAATTTTAGTCCTCGGCGTATTCGGATTTAACTACTATTCTTCTAATTACGCCGTTGATTCCACTGTTTCACTTGACGTAAATCCGAGCATTGAAATCAAGGTAAACCGCAATGAGAGCGTACTTGAAGTTATACCTCTTAATGAAGACGGGAAAACCGTACTGGGCGATATGAACTTAAAAGGCAGTAAGCTTGACGTCTCCGTAAACGCTCTTATAGGTTCAATGCTTCGCAACGGATACCTTAACGACATTTCAAATTCAATTCTTGTCAGCGTAGACGGCAAAAACTCTGAGAGAAGCGCCGAAATGCAAAAGCGCCTCTCAGATAAGATAGCTTCGTTGCTGCAAACAGATTCTTTCAGCGGCGCAGTTCTCAGCCAAACCATACAGCATAACGACGATACACAAAGTCTTGCCGATAAATACGGCATCTCCGCAGGTAAGGCTCAGCTTATTCAGCAGATAGTAAGCAATGACAGCCGCTATAAATTTGAAGACCTTGTTGCTCTATCCATCAACGAGTTAAATCTCATCGCCAATCACGGTACGGAAGACATAGGCAGCGTTGAATCTGTCGGTACCGCAAGCGACAAAGGATACATCGGTGAATCAAAGGCCAAAGAAATTGCCCTAAACCACGTGGGCGCGGCAGAATCCGACATTTACGCTTACAGCTGTGAAATAGATTTTGAATCGGGCATAATGGTATATGAGATAGAATTTAAATGCAACGGTTTTGAATACAGTTACGACATTGACGCGGTATCCGGCAAGATAATATCCGGTGAAAAGGAAAAAGACGATGATGTTAAACCTTCCTCCGGAAACGCGGGTAACACAGGCAATACAGGTAACACAGGTAACACAGGTAACACTGGCAATACAGGCAATACAGGCAGTTCTAAGCTGATAGGCGCCGACGCCGCAAAATCAGCGGCCTTCAAACACGCGGGCGTCTCCGCGGCCAACGCAAAAAAAGTTACCTGCAAGCTCGAATGGGAGAACGGCAGGCAGGTTTATGACGTTGAATTTGACTGCACGGGTTATGAATACAGCTATGAAATTGACGCTACTTCCGGCAAAATAATATCCCACGATAGAGAAATAGACGATGATTATACATTTCCCTCTGCAAGCGCAGGCGGCACAGGCAATACGGGCAGTTCAAATCTTATAGGCGCCGACGCCGCAAAATCAGCGGCTTTCAGACACGCGGGCGTCTCCGCGGCCAACGCAAAAAGAATAACCTGCAAGCTCGAATGGGAGAACGGTAAGCAGGTTTATGACGTTGAATTTGACTGCGCAGGTTATGAATACAGCTATGAAATTGACGCCGTTTCAGGCAAAGTATTATCCCACGAAAAAGAAGTGGACGACGATTATAAATCTTCCTCCGCAGGTACAGGCAATACGGGAAATACGGGCAGTTCAAAGCTTATAAGCGCTGACGCCGCAAAGGCCGCAGCCTTTAAGCACGCGGGCGTCTCCGCAGCTGACGCAAAAAGGCTTACCTGCGAGCTTGAGCGTGACGACGGCATACAAGTTTATGAAATTGAATTTGACTGCGCGGGTTATGAATACAGCTATGAAATTAACGCTGTTTCCGGCAATATAATATCCCACGAAAAAGAAATAATCGACTGATTATCCATAAAAAGCGCGAGAGGCAATAAGCCTTTCGCGCTTTTCTTTTTTTATCTAAGTTTATCCGCGGTAGCCTAAAATTTGCTAATTTCCCCGCTTTTATATTTGAAAATAAATAATGCGTCGCCTATATCGACATTCCCGTTTTTGTTTGTGTCAGCCGCCTTTTGCGCATTGGCAGAAAGAGTTTTTTCACCGGATTTATGCTTAAAGATATAAAGCGCGTCGGCTATTTCTATTTTGCCGTTCATATCAACGTCACCGATGACAATATCCGGCGATGTTGGCGTAGGCGGCTCAGTAACGGGCGGGGATTCGGTAACATTGACGGTAATTGAATAAGTTCGCTTATCGCCGTTTTCGGCAGTAACAACTACTTTTACCGTATTTTTGCCCTCTTTCAGCGTTATTTTACCAACGCCGCTCACTTTGGCGTGAGAGTTTACGGGAGTTGCCTTAACCGTAAAGCTATTTGATTTAAGCGTGCCAACATCCCAGTTCAATGTTGCCCCGTCAAAGCCGGAAATGTAATCCTTGTCTGTGGAATTGTCTATAAAATACAGCGCTTTTAACCAGTTATTGGGATTGGCGTTACTGCTTGAGGGAAGCTTGCAGGCGGTCTTGGGCATATTTTTGTAGTAAGGTATGATAAAAGTAAAGCTTTTGTTCAGGATACCGAGTTCATTGTAAAGATTTCTTATTGTCTTTGCCTCATAATACGGCGCTAAAATATTACCCATATATTGATGAGAGGCATTTCCGCCCGACGTATTAAATTTCTGAAAATACATAGTGTTCTGTTTGTATATGCTGTTTATGTAGCCGTTGCCTATCCAAATTGCTCCGCCTACAATGGCCTTATACTGCGAATCCCACGGCAACATATATTTCTCTTTATTTGCGGCCGAAGACGTTTCGCCGGACGCGTATTTAAGGCCGTTCGCAATCGGGTGGTCACCTTGACTTGCACCGATATTATAGAAGTTATAATACCCTTTATACTTTATGGTACCTTTATCGTCGACAACTGCGCCCTGCCCTTTTACGGAATCACTGCCGCCTTTACTGACCTCCTGAATAGTACGGGAGGCAAGGTGATAAGGGCTAACCTTTGTTTTTTCTGCGGCTTCAATATACGCCTGCGCATACGTTATGGATTTATTGTCGGTATTTTTTATCTTAACGCCGTCCATAAACGAGCCTTCAAGAATTTTTTCAACGCCGTCAAGCGTTTGAGTAGTCTTGTCGTAAGAAAGGCTTTCAAACATAAACACATCGTTTATATTTAGAAAATTTCTCGGGTCCATATAGTAAGCGATAGTCTGAGTGTTTGCCTGATACCAACCGCCTGCGTCCTGCATAACCCAAGAATCTTTTCGCCAATCATAACAGCCGGACTCCGTTGAACGGTATGAAATAGGACTGCTTTCGGGAATAAGGCTTCTGCCGGGGTACCCTTGCTGATTTGAGCCGAAAAGAGAGGACCATTCGAGCCCCGTATCATAAAAAACGAATTTCCATTTAGGATAGTATTTTAAGATGTTTTCAATGTATGGCTTGTACTCTTCGGGAACGCCGTCCGGCATTGTGTAATCATGCTCGTCGGGTGTAATCGTTACATACTGCGAATAAGCGTATCCTGTGTACTCCGCTTTGTTATATGTAAATTTAATTTTATACCAAGAAACATACGTTTTGTCATTTTCTGCTTTAACAGTCTGAAGAACCGTAACGTTATGCCCTGTCGAGAGCTGAATATTATTTCCTCCGCTGTCTTTTAAAACGGAGAAATCAGTCCCGGCACCGGTGCGAATATTTACTTTATCGCTGTTGATTGTTCCTGATGATTCTGCGGCTGACGCCGAAAAAAGGCAAAATATACCTATAATGAACGAAACGCACAACACAATGGATATAAGCTTGCGGCAAAAATTCCGAGTCATTGTATAGCTCCCTTTTTTCGATAATATGCGATTTTATATTATCAAAAAAGAGCTGTTTTGTCAAGTTACAGATACTGGTAAACGACGTTCAAGAGCGTTTAATATATTGCTTTTTTCAAGTTTCAGGCCTTCATCACCGTCATTATAGAGAAACGACGCCGAATAGAAAACAAAACCGACGTTTTTATAATTTTCGCAAATCAAATCAATTTCCTTTGAAATCACATCGCGGTTTTTCCACTCGTTTTTGCCTTCTTTTGCGTAAGTGTCGGCAGTACCCGATTTATATACCGCAAGACCTATGAGCAATTTTTCGCTGTCCCCCGTTAAATCGACCCATTTTTTCAGAGTTTGGGCGAACGGCTGAACGGCATTTTCCAGTCCGAAATAAATTTGCGGAATTATGTAGTCAACATAAGAATCGGACTTTGCCCAGAGTTTAACGTCCGCATAATAGCTGTTAACGTTTTGCTCAATATTGCTTATGGGGCTTATTGAAAACACCTTACCGTAATTCCTTACGAGCGTACAGACGGAAAAAATCAGCGAATTAACGTTTTCACGGCGAAAATCCGCAAGCGGCAAACTGCCTCCTTCGGATTTATATTTTTCATAGTAATCTCTGTCAATTCCGCTGTCCGTTCCTGGATAAAAATAGTCGTCAAAATGTATTCCGTCGATGTCATAATTTTCAAGAACTTCGCGTATTCCTTCTATAATATGCCTTTTTACCTGTTCGTCGGCGGGGTTAAAATACACTCCGTTCGGCGAACGGATAAGCATTTCCTTATTATCCGACGACAAAGCTTTATATTGAAAAAATCCCTTTTTTATTACAGAAACATCGTCCTCTTTATTTATTCTGTAAGGATTTATCCAACCCCATATTTTTACTCCCTTTTTTCGGCAAACGCCGATAAAGCATTTCAGCACGTCAAATTTAAGAGCGCCGTCACTGTCGGCGCAGTATTTGCTTACAGGGAAAATTTTTGATTCATAAAACGCGTCGTCAAATGCTCTTATGTGCAAAATCAGCGTATTTACGGAAAAATCAGTCAGCTTATCAACCGCATTTTCTATATTTGCGATAAATTCGCTTTCTGAGTTTGATTTTTTTACCAAATCCTCAATCTCATTGTAATAAAGCCAAGCCGCAACAATTTTTTTGCTGTCGGTTTTACTGTTTGGCGTATGCTCCGGCAGGGTTGTCTTGTCATTGACCTCGGAGGAATCAGCGCAGGACGAAAAAAGCAGTACTAACGCAAGGCAAAGCGATATTATTTTTTTCAATCAAATTACTCCCTGCTTTTTAAGACGTTTTATCTGATTTTCCGTCAAAATCTGCTTTTCAATAAGTCGTTTAATAATTTTGATTTGTTCTTCCGTTAATTCTTTTTTCTTTTCCATAATCATCACCGCTAAAAGATATATGAGACGGAAAAGGAAAATATAACCAAAAAATTTAAAACAAAAAGCTCTCCTATCAAGGCCTTGCCCCGTCATTAAACGCGGCAGGGCGCGGCAACAGCCGCGCGGTAGAATAAGGAGAGCTTAAATATTAAATATTAAATATTAAATTTATTTTAAAATTTCGGGCTTTTCAACCTTGCTGTAAACAATACTTGAGCAATCTTTGCATATTGTGTGCTCAACGACCGTGCCAAAAGCCGCGGCTTTATCCCTGTAAACTATACCGTCGCCCATTTGGTAACCCTTTGTAAGGTCTGTTGAACCGCAATACGGACATTCTTTTATAATAATATTTTTCATAAAATCACCTTATTTAGATTTTCTTTTCTTTCTCTTCTTTTTCCGCTTTTTTCCGCCGCCGTTTCCGATTGAGCCGAAGAGTACTGCGCAAATGACAATAACAGTAACCGCGACGGCAACAACCGCAAAATGAGTTTTGCGGTTTTCCTCATTTTTATCGGAACCGGCGTTTGAATTTTCAGACGAAGTTTCAGAAACGTTTTGAGATGAGCTTTTTGTTTCAGAGGACGTTTCGGAATCCGGCGCGGCGGAAGAAGATGTTTCGTCCTGCGGTTTAGATGAATTTAAAGTTGCGTTGGGGTCGTTGTTTATGATGTTGATTTTACCGTTTTTAAAATTCGGAGTGACCGAACCCGACTCAAGAGTAATTTTATTCCCGACAGCGGTTATCTTAACGTCCGTTTCACCGAAGGCCGTATCGCTTGCGACAAATGTCAAAGAGAGAAATCTACCTGCCGATGACAAAGACGCGGACGAGTCGTTATAGTCAATTTGAACATAAGATTTACCGGAATCTTTGACGTCTTTATACGAAACGGCTTTACTGCCGGCTGTGACAATCGCGCCGACGTTCAAATCAAGAAACTCCATTGAATTTTTGTCGTATTCAACTAAAAGCGACGCGGACTTCAAGAGAGAATAATCGCTTATAAATATGTCAACCGTAAATTCGTCGCCCGCGAAGACTTCGCTGTCGGAGGCCGAAAACTCTACGCTTTTCGCCGCAAAAATCGGCATTGCGCAAAAAGCGAATAAGAATACAGCAAGTAAAACCGAAACTGTCTTTTTCACATAAATCACCGTCTTTAAATAAAGGTCTTGTCCCGTCTTATATTAACACAAAATAATAATCTTTACAAGTACAACTTAGGCAAAATGTCCCCTGCCTCCCACAATCAGCTGTTACGGAACAAGCCCATTACTGAATCAAGAAACTAAAATATCTGTATTGCGTTTGTACTCGACAACGGCATTTCCGGAAAGGACAAGACAGTCTTTTCCTGCCGTAATGTTAAGTATTCCGCCCGGTTCAATTATATCCAGCGACACCTTTTTATCCGTTTTTTGAAAGAGATACGCTCCCAAAGCCGCCGTACCGCTTGCGCAGGATTTTTCCCAGTAAAGAGTATCGCCTTCGGCGACGAAAACAAGCGGAGTAAGCGTATTCAAACTGCTGTCGAATATCATTATACCGAGGGCGCTTGAATTTATCTTTTTGCAAAGCTCCTTTATAACTTTTTCGGGCTCAAAATCAATACGGGATTTTTCCGCGATGATATGCGAAATTCCACTCAATGTAACGAGCGGAAGGCAAAAAGATTTATTCCCATACTCAAATGATATTTTATCAATAACGGCCTCATTTTTTAGATACGCGCTGAATTTGAATTTGCTTTCGCTGTTCTGCAAAACCTTTACAGATAAAGATATTCCCGATAGGCAAACATTTATTTCATTTTTATTAGGGTTTTCTTTTAACCAGAGCGCCGCCGCAGAAAGAGCCGCGTTTCCGCAAAACTCCCCTCCGGCCATTCTGACGGAAATGTCGTATTCGCCGCTGTTTTCAATAAATCCCACCTGCTCGCCGCGCTTTTCTTTGCGCAGAAGCTCAGAAGCGACAAAAGGCTGAAGCTCCCGCGTAACAGGAGTTTCAACCAATAAAGTGATATTTTCGGTAGGATTTATCAAATAATAATCAATATTCATTCTTGTTATAATTTTGAAGAAATTGTTTTGTACGTTCGATTTTAGTGTTGGAAAATACCTCTTCGGGAGTGCCCTCTTCTACAATTACGCCGCCGTCCATAAAAATTACGCGGTCTGAAACGGCGCGGGCAAACTCCATTTCGTGAGTAACAATTACCATGGTCATTTTTTCTTCCGCAAGCTGTTTTATAACCTTTAAAACCTCGCCTGTCAGTTCCGGGTCAAGGGCGGAGGTCGGCTCGTCAAAGAAAAGGATTTCAGGTTTCATCGCAAGAGCGCGTACTATTGAAAGCCTTTGCTGTTGACCGCCCGAAAGCTCTCCGGGGTATGCGTTTGCCTTATCCTCTAACCCCATTTTTGCAAGCAAAGACATCGCCTCCCGCTTTACCTCCTGCTTATTTCGTCCTTGAACGGAAACAGGCGCGTCGGTAATGTTTTTAAGGACTGACCAATGCGGAAACAGATTAAAATTCTGAAATACCAGTCCGAAATAATGGCGAAATTTATTCAAATTTTTATCGTAAACAATTTTACCGTTTTTAGTAAAACAAACGTCCTCGCCCATATATGAAAATTTGCCGCCGTCAATCGTTTCCAATAATGTTGCACAGCGCAAAAGCGTTGATTTACCCGAACCTGAGGGGCCGATAACCGATACGACTTCGCCTTTGTCAACCTTGATGGAAATATCTTTTAAAACATGATTTCCGCCAAAGCTTTTTTGAATATTTGACATATTTAAAATATTCATACCTCTGCCTCCTCACATTTTATAATAGTTCATAGATTTTTCAACCTTGCGCATAATGAAGCTGACAAGCGCGTTAAATACATAGTAAAAAACGCCCGCGACTACAAAAGGAATAAAGCTTGTCTGAGAGTTTGCAATTTGCTTTCCTATTGTGAACATCTCCTGATATGAAACGGTAAAGGCCAGTGACGTATCCTTAACAAGCGTCACTATCTCATTCGTAACGCTCGGCAAAATTCTGCGGATTACCTGAGGCAGAATTATTTTCATAAAGGTCTGCGGTTTTGAATACCCTAAAACTGCCGCCGCCTCATACTGACCGACAGGCATTGACTCAATACCGCTCCTATATATCTCGGCAAAATACGCGGCATAGTTAATTGAAAAAGCAATTACTACGGGGATAAGCTTTTCTCTTGATACGTTTAAGTGAAACAGATAATACGGGCCGTATGTAACCGCAATAAGCTGAAGCATTAAAGGCGTTCCTCTAAGTACGGATATTACAAAACGGGTAATGCCCGAAACAGCTTTTATTTTACTTTTTGAGAGCAGTGTTACTATCATCCCCAAGGGAAGTGAAAACAAAAGGGTCAGAAAAAATATTGCGCACGTTTTTTCAAAACCCTCGCTCATTTTAATTATCATAGTCCATAAAGTCATAAGGATACTCCTGTGTTTCAATAGGGCTTGCCCTGTCATTAAACGCGGCAAGGCGCGGCAACAGCCGCACGGAGAAATCAGAAACCCCTCCTGATTCCGAAAATGTAACCCGCCGCCTTTAGATGCGGGAACATCTCTTGCCTAAGTTAAACAGCGAAATTCCCGAAAACACAATTCCGAGTTTTCGGGAAATCGCAAATAATTACGATATTTAATTGATTCGGTTATTTAAGGAAAATGAGATTATCCTTAATGTCAGGGTATTTTTCAGCAATCTTTGCGTAAGTTCCGTTTTCTACCAAGGCGGCAACGGCTTTTTCAACCTCTTGGCAAAGCTCCTGGTCGGTTGAACGGAATACAATGCCGTACTGCTCTACGCCGAAATTCTCATCTATTACTTTGTAGCCGTTATGATTTGCGATATATTCGTCCGCAACAGGCTGGTCAACAAATACCGCGTCAACTGCGTTGCCCTCAAGCTCCGTAAAGCATTTCAGGAAACTGTCGCAGGTAACAACTTCTTTAAACGTAGCGGCAAGATCTTTCAAATCATTGTTTAAAAGCTTTTCACCGGACGTGCCGAGCTGAACGGCGACATATTTGCCTGAAAGGTCTTTTGATGTGTTAAATCCGCTGTCATTTTTTACAAGAAGAACCTGTCTGTTGTCAAAATACGGCTTAGAAATAACGTAACCCTGCTCTTTCATACTGTCAAGGATTGTCAGACCCGACCATATGCAGTCGCACTCTTTGGCGTCTAACTGAACAAGCTTGTTATCCCAGTTAACCGCAAAGACCTCAAAATCCCAGCCGAGGTAATCGCAAACAGCTTTGCAAACCTCAATGTCAAAGCCTGTGTATTCGCCGTCATCGCCCAAATTGCTGAACGGAGGATACTCCGGGTCAACGCCCATTATGAATTTTCTTTTTGTTTCTTCATTTTTCGGCGCTGTCGTACTGTCCTGCGTCTTTTTACCGCAGGCGGCAAAACAGGTAACGAGCATAAGCAAAGCAAGCGTCACCGCGAGAATTTTTTTCATTTTCATTATGTAACATCTCCTAAAAATTCAATACACTTTAACTTGCTAAAGTGCTAAGGTGATAATATAATATCACAACAAAAAAGTTTTGTCAAGCGATTTTAAATATTATATCATTAAAAATTGAAATTAAATTTAAAATATGATATTATAACTTAGCACGATGTCCTCCGCCACTATTGAATGACAGGTCAAACCCTTATTCAAAACGTTTACATAGGTAAGGAGCAATAATGAAAAGCTTTACTGTTAATAAAAACGACAGCGGCCAGCGCCTTGACAAGTTCATAACGAAATCCGTTCCTCTGCTTCCGCAGCCTCTGCTTTACAAATACATCAGAATCAAGCGCGTCAAGGTTAACGGAAAACGCGCTGAAATTTCAACGCGTCTTCAAGAGGGCGATACCGTTGAAATGTATATAAACGATGAGTTTTTTGAATCAAAAGAGCAAAAATACGATTTTCTTAAAGCGTCCTCAAATCTCAATGTAGTGTATGAGGACAAAAACATAATTCTTTGCGATAAAAAGGCAGGTCTTCTCTGCCACCCCGACGGCAAAGAGTACGTTGACACGCTCATAAACAGAATTAAACGCCGCCTTTATGAAAAAGGCGAATTCAATCCCGATGCGGAAAATTCATTCGTACCGTCGCTTGTAAACAGAATTGACAGAAATACCGGCGGAATAGTTATAGCGGCAAAAAACGCCGAGTCGCTCAGAATTTTAAATCAGAAGATGAAGGACAGAGAGCTTCACAAATTCTACCTTTGCATTGTACACGGGACTCCAAAATCAAAATCCGGCCTGCTTGAAGGTTATCTTCTGAAAAATGAGGACAAAAACATCGTAAAAATTTCAAAAAACAGGCTTGCGGATTCAAAGGAAATACGGACTAAATACAGAGTTCTTGACAGCAAAAACGGACTTAGCCTTATTGAAGTTGAGCTTTTAACAGGCCGCACACATCAAATCCGCGCCCATTTCGCCTCCATAGGCCATCCGCTTTTAGACGACGGAAAATACGGTACAAATGCGCAAAACAAAAAATACGGATATAAAAAGCAATGTCTTTACTCATATAAGCTAAAATTTGACTTTTTAAGCGGCGCAGGCATTTTGGAATATCTGAACGGCAAAGAGTTTGAGGTGAACGACGTTTGGTTTAAAGACGCATTTTACAATAACGAACTCAATTAAGTTATAAAAAAGGTGACTTTCAAAAAATGAAAGTCACTCTTTTTATTCAGCAATCATTTTTTCAAAATCTTCTTCGGAAATTACGGAAATGCCGAGTTCATTTGCTTTTCTGAGTTTTGAGCCTGCCGCTTCACCCGCCAAAACATAATCTGTCTTTTTGGAAACAGACGACGCGGTTTTTCCGCCGTAGGATTCAATCAGCGATTCAATTTCCTTTCGATTATAATTTGAAAGCGAACCCGTAACGACAAATGTCAGTCCCTCAAATCTGCTGTCGGTCGCGCTCCCGTTGCTCTGTGTGTTAACGCCGAGCGTTTTTAGCTGTAAAATCATAGACATTGTTGCTGTCAAAGAAAAATAATCTATAACCGAATCCGCCATTACCTCGCCTATGCCGTCAATCGCGGTTAATTCTTCTTTTGAGGCCGAAGACAACGCGTCAATCGTTTTAAATCTATCGGCTAACAGTTTAGCGTTCTTGGCGCCGATATGGTGAATGCCAAACGCGTAAATCAGCTTTGACAAATCGTTATCCATTGCTTTCTGAATAGATTTTTTCAAATTCTCGGCGCTTTTTTTGCCAAACCCTTCAAGGGCGGCAACCGCATTGTAATCCAACCTGAAAATATCGGGAATCGCGGAAATAAGACCTGCATTTACAAGTGATATAACGGCAGATTCGCCCATTCCCTCAATATCCATAGCGTCTCTTGAACAAAAATGTACGAGTATTCTCAAAAGCTGAGCGGGGCAGTCGGGATTGTCGCATCGTGTCGCCGCCTCTCCCTGTTCCCGAAAAACAGGTGCTCCGCACGACGGACAGGTTTTCGGAAAATCAAACGGCACGGAGCCGTCCGCGTGGGAAACAACGGAGACGACTTCAGGGATAATATCCCCCGCTTTTCGGATAATCACCTTATCGCCGATTCTTATATCTTTTTCTTTTATAAAATCTTCATTGTTGAGAGTTGCGCGGCTGACTGTTGTTCCGGCAAGTATAACGGGCGAAAAAATTCCCGTAGGCGTGAGCACGCCCGTTCTGCCGACATTGATTTCAATGTCAAGGAGCGAAGTTTCCTTTTCTTCCGGAGGATATTTCCAAGCGAGCGCCCATCTTGGCACTTTCGCGGTTGAACCGAGCCTTTCACGCTGTGAAAAATCGTCGACCTTAATAACCGCGCCGTCAATGTCAAACGGAAGTGTATATCTTATACTGCCGATACGGTCAATTTCTTTAAACACATCGTCAATGTTGTTAAATTTATTAAAGAACGGCACTGTTTTAAAGCCGAGCTCCTTTAAATATTTCAAAGACTCATAATGACTGCCGAGCTCTTTGCCCTCAATTTGCTGAATATTAAATACAAAAATATCAAGGTTGCGTTTCGCGGTCACTTTCGGGTCCTTTTGCCTAAGACTGCCGGCGGCGGCGTTCCGAGGATTTTTAAAGACCTTTTCTCCGCTCAAATTCTGTTCCTCGGATATTTTATAAAAAACATCTCTTGGCATATAGACCTCGCCCCTGACCTCAATAAACGGGAGTTCTGTTTTGAGGCGCAGAGGAATTGATTTAACCGTGCGCAGATTTGCGGTAATGTCTTCACCCACATTTCCGTCGCCCCGAGTTGAGCCCCTTGAAAATACGCCGTTTACATATTCAAGCGAAACCGAAAGGCCGTCAATCTTAGGCTCGACAACATAATTCACGTTTTCAACCGCGTCTGTCACCCTTCTGTTGAAATCCACCACCTCGGAACGGTCAAAAGCGTCTTGAAGGCTCTCCATTTTAACGGTGTGAACCACCTTTTCAAACTGACCGTCTGCCTGGCCGCCTACCCTGTGAGTAGGCGAATCGGGAGTAATCAGTTCGGGAAATTCGGATTCGATATTGACAAGTTCACGCATGAGCATATCATACTCATAATCCGAAATATCATTTTCGTTTTCCACATAGTAACGGTAAATGTGATGATTCAGTTCTTTTCTAAGCTCCTCGGCACGGGCCTTTTTCGTTTCAAAATAAGACAGCGTTTTTCACTCCTATTAAGTAATTTAATTGAAAAAAGCGGATAAAATAAACTCGGTGATAAAAATGAAAAATACGGGAGTTTATTTTTTGGTATTCCTTTTCGGCGCGGCAGTGTACCCAAATATTGAGGTAGCTACGCGGGGTTACACGCATTGGTCAATGATGCTGACAGGCGGCGCGGCTTTCTTATCCTTTTTTATTATTAACAAGTATCTTGAAAACAAGTCAAATTTAATAAAAGCATTTTACGGAATGTTCGCCGTTACCTCTTTAGAGTTTACTGTCGGGCTAATTGTAAACCGCTGTTTTAATATGAACGTATGGGATTACAGCGGAATGAAATTTAACCTTTTAGGTCAGATTGCACCGATATTTTCCGCCTGTTGGTACGCGGCGTCGTTTATGTCGTTCTGCCTGTTTGATATAGCGGATTTTATTCTGTCAGAGCTGAAATTTTCCATACAGCAACGCCGTGGCTCGGCACTTCCGCAGAAATAACATTTTCCGTTTCTGTTATTTCGCCGCTCCAAAGCTCTTTACACGCGTATTTTGAGGATTTCGGAAGAGTTACGTCTACAATATTGCGAATTTCATCAACAGTATAAGACATTTTTGCTTTTCCGAGCCCTTTGTTGAAAAAGCAGAGCGCAACCTCATTTGACGCGAGCGGTTTTACGAGAATATCGGTAATTACATTGGTTTTTACCCTTTTACACTGAATGCCCAAAACATCTTGGTCAATGCCGATAATATCTTTATTCGTGAGAATTTGAAGTACTCGGCTGTCTTTATCCACTGTGCCGTCAGGTTTAATAAAAGTGCGAATATCATTGCCTAAAATAAGCGGAGAGGCCATCATTGCCCAAAGAGTGAAGTGCGATTTATTCTCTTCAAAGGTTAAATTTCCATTGCCTACCTCAAGCATATCGGGGTCGTTAAAAGCGCCTGGGCGAGCATACTTTCCGAGCTTTACATTAGTCTCATAAATGCCTACGACAGACATCCAATTTGCAAAAATATCGGGAGTTGTACGCCAAATATTGCCTGCGCTTCCGCCCCATTTCCACGGGTGATTTTTGCCCCATTCGCAAATTGAAAATAAAATTTTCTTTTCATCGCAATTATTCTTTTCCGCATATTCTTTTGTTGCGCGCTTAAGCTCCCTGCCCATTCTTTCATAGAGGAGAGCGGCGCTGTCCTGCGGGGAACCTACGGGATTTGTAATGGAAATAACATTTTTCCCTTTTTTAAGGTCAATTTTAATCTGATGCCTGCCGTCACGGGAATAAGCCTTACATTCCGGTATAAGAATTTCATATTTATCTGCGCCGTTAACGGTTGCAACGCAGTACTTTGCGTCACTGTCATATTTTTTCATAACGAGTGTGAACACATAGTTACCGGCTTTCGGTACTTCAACATCATTGAAAGTAACCGTACCGATACCGCTGCAAAGCCCCTTTACATAGGAATTTCCGTTGTCTTCATACACTGCCTTGGCCTCGCCCGAAAGGGCGGCGTCCGCGGCCTTATATACCAGCTCGTCTTCAATACCGTTGCCGCTTATCGCAATGCTGTCAATATACGGCGCGGCGGTCGGAAGAGGCACATTATGGCAAAAATCGTATTTAAAATATTCTATTCCCCATTCTGCAAACGTATCCGCGTCGATTTTCTCATGATTAAGCGAGGCCGGCAAATCCTCACAGGTAAGCGTGCCGTTTGAGGAATAGATGCCGAGTTTGAGTCCAAGGGAATTTATTTTTTCTGCAAGATGTTTTATGCCGTGCGGAAATGTTCCGAGGTCGCCTTGAAGACGGCCGTTCTCATCTCTCATAGACGACTGCCAGCAATCGTCCAAATTGACATAAACATAACCCGCTTCGGCAAGGCCGGAGGCTTTAATCGCCTTAGCAATATCAAGAATTATATTTTCGTTGATTTTATTTCTGAAACAGTTCCAGCTTGACCATCCCATAGGCGGAGTTAAGCATGTTCCGTTATCATACGGGAAGTCGTTTACGTAATTTTGTTTAATTTTTGAAATTGCCTTTTTAGCCTCACACCGAGGGCAAATACCTTTTTTCTTAAAATAAGCCATACTTCCTGCCGCTGCGGTTCCAACGCCAGCGGTAATACTGCCGAAAATCAATAATCCCTTTTTCATAAATAGTTCCTCTCCATTTTTAATAATATGCTATTATATGCTATTAAAAAATCGGGTCAGAATGTGCGCAACATAATCTGACCCTTCTTTTTCTAAAGTAATATTATTCTGCTGAGTTTTCCTCGGTGGGGGCAGTTTCCTCGGCAGGAGCAGTTTCCTCGGCAGGAGCAGTTTCCTCAGCGGGAGCAGTTTCCTCGGCAGGAGCTGTTTCTTCAGCAGGAGCGGCCTCTTCGGCAGGAGCGGCCTCTTCAGCGGGAGCAATTTCCTCGGCGGGAGCAGTTTCCTCGGCAGGAGCGGCCTCCGCAATCTCTTCAATCTCAGGCGGCGGAAGGAGAGCCTTTACAGAAAGACTTACACGCTTTTTATCAAAGTCAATGTCCATAATCTTCGCTTTTACTGTTTCGCCGACCTTGAGTACCTCAGCAGGAGAACCGATATGCTTATACGCTATTTGTGAAATGTGAATAAGACCGTCAACGCCCGGAATTATCTGCGCGAACGCGCCGAACGACGTAAGGCTTACTATCTTACATTCAATTTCTGAGCCTACGGGGTAGTCGCGTTTTAAAATTTCCCACGGATTATCCTCAATCTTTTTATAACCGAGAGAAATCTTTTTGTTTTCAGCGTCAAGAGCTTTAATATAAACCTCAACTGTGTCGCCTACCTTGACAACTTCTGACGGATGCTTGATTCTTGTCCATGAAAGCTCTGAAATATGAATCATACCGTCAACGCCGCCAAGGTCTACAAACGCGCCATAAGACGTAAGACTTCTAACCGTTCCGATATATGTATTGCCCTCTGCCGCGTTTGCCCAAAAAGCGTCTTCCAGTTCACGCCGTTTGGCGTTAGCAACTTCACGGATTGAGCCTACAACTCTTCTTCTGTTCTTTTCAACCTCAATAATTTTAAACTCAACGGTTTTGCCGACAAGCTCTTCAAGATTGTCATTCTTATGTATCTTTGCCAGCGAAGCAGGCACAAATACTCTTATAGCGCCGCACTGAACGAAAAGACCTTTATTCTCGCCGACAATGCCTGTAACCTTACCTTCGCGGATTGTGTCGTCAGCCTCAAGCTCTTCCCAAACAGCATTTCTGTCGGCAAGACGCTTTGAAAGCTTCATTGTGCCCTCGGCGTCATTTGTAGACATAATAATAAGCTTAATTTCATCGCCGATTTTTAGGTCGTTTTTCGGATTTGCCGTAGGATCATCGCTGTACTCTTCAAACGGAACGAAACCCGCCTGCTTTTTTCCGGGAATTTCAACCTGGATTTCTGTGTTAGTGAATCCTACAACTGTACCGGCAACATATTTGCCTGTGCTCATTTTATCAAACGATTCATCGAGCATCTGCTGAAACTCGTTGTTCATCGGATTACCTTTTTGATTAAATTCGGACATAGTGTTTATTACCTCCTTAATTGTACTGTCGGGTGTTGAAGCGCCGGCAGTCACGCCTATTGAGTTGATTCCGCTGAAGTCTATGTCCAAAAGCTCGTCAGCAGTTTCAATCAAATAAGTAGGACAGTTCGGTTCGCACACGGATTTAAGCTTTGCCGTATTGGAGCTTGTCCTGCCGCCGATAATTATCATTGCGTCGTTTTTCTTTGACAAAACAAGCGCCTCTGTCTGCCTTTCTTCGGTCGCATTACATATTGTATCAAAAATCAAAGCGTTTGTACAGAGTAAATTTGCAATTTCTACACATTTTTTCCACTCTTTTATGCTAAAAGTTGTTTGAGCGACAAAAATTACGCTTTCATTTTTAAGCTCGGGGACTTTTTCAAGCAAATTTTTAAGTTCTTCTGCCGAATTAAAAGTAAAATAACCGCCTTTTGCCCTACTTCTTATTCCGATTACTTCGGGGTGATTTTTATCACCCGCTATAAGAAGACGTGTATTTTCATCAGTGTTATCAAGAACAATTTTATGTATCTTTTTAACGAACGGGCAGACGGCGTCAATATACTTTATTCCGTTTTTTTCACAATAATCGGAAATTTCCGCCTCAACGCCGTGTGTGCGCAGAACTACCGTTGCGCCTTCCTCGCAATCGCTTATACTGTCAATAATATTTACACCTTTATCCTTAAAATGCTCAACGACCTGTGGATTATGTATAATAGGCCCCAAGGTGCAAACCTTTTCGCCGCTTTCAGAGAGCCTTTCAAGCGTTTTTACCGCTCGGTCAACGCCAAAGCAGAAACCGGCGGTCTTTGCTAAAGTGATTTTCACCTGCAATCCTCCCAAAGAGAGGTAATTCTGTCCATTATCATTTTTGCCGCCGCCTTATTCTCTTTAGACTTACCGTTCTCGGTAAATCCGAGAGAGGCGTTCGGAATCGCCTCGCCAATGTTAACCGTTACCTTTTCGGAAAATTTATTTATCTTTTCTTTGTAAATCGCCACGGGGACAACGTCTGCTTTGGTCGCCCTTGCTATGTAACCAACGCCCGATTTAGCGTCTTTAGGCGTGCCGTCGGGCGAACGGGTGCCTTCAGGGAAAATGCAGAGGGCCTCACCCCTGCGTACAAGCTCTATGCCGTAATTTACTGCTTTTAAATCGCCTATGCCCCTTCTAACCGGAAAAGCGTTAAGATGAATTATCGCTTTTGCCGCAACGGGATTTTCAAAAAGTTCTTTTTTGGCAATATAATGCAACAGTCTTTTTGTCGCCATTCCGATAAAAAACGGGTCAAGCGCGGAAATGTGATTTGATGCGATAATAAATCCCCCGGCGCGCTCTAAATTTTCTTTTCCTATAAATTCAACCTTATATTTTGTTTTGCAAATCAGATTTCCGATTGGGCGAATTACATTCATAGCTTTATAATTTTTAAAGCTTGAATAATCAAATTCAACTTCTTTAGCCATTGGTTTTCTCCTTTATAATATCAACAACTTCATCGACAGAGCGTTCCAAAGTATGACCCGTAGTATTGTAAACGACGGAATCGTCCGCCGGTTTTAACGGAGCGATTTCACGGTGCGAATCCTGATAATCCCTCGCCTTTAAATCAGCCAAAACATCATCATATTTTACATTTGAGTCTTTTACAATTAACTCCTTATATCTTCTCATAGCTCGTTCTTCGGGGTCCGCCGTAAGAAAAATTTTAACCTGAGCGTCCGGCAGCACCACGGTGCCAATATCCCTGCCGTCCATAATACAGTTGTTTTTGCTCGCAATATCCCTCTGTAAATCAAAAAGGAACGAGCGCACCGACGGAATCGCGGAAACGTTTGATGCAGCCATAGACGCGTCGGGCGTTCTTATTTCCTCGGATACGTCTTCGCCGTTGAGAAAAACGTGCTGAACTCCGTCAATAAATTTTAATTCAACCGAAATTTCGGGCAATACTGCGGAAACGCCGGCGGCGTCTTTTGTGTCGACTCCCTTTCTAAGCGCGTAAACGCCGACCGCTCTGTAAAGAGCGCCCGTATCGACATAAATAAAACCGAGCTTTGCTGCCGCACCTTTCGCTACTGTGCTTTTGCCCGCGCCCGCAGGGCCGTCTATCGCAACGTTAATCATAAATTTTCTTCCCTTTCTGTTTTAAAAAAATATCGGATATTCAATAAGGGGCTTGCCCCGTCATTATATACTGCTGCCCGCAAGGCGGCCTGTTGCGAACGCTATTGTCAAATTAAATCCGCCTGTGTAACCGTCAACGTCGATAACTTCGCCGATAAAATAAAGATTTTGAATTTTTTTAGACATCATAGTTTTCGGGTCAATATCTTTAACGCTTACGCCGCCGGAGGTTACAATAGCCTCGTCTATCGGGCAAAAGTCCTTTACTGTAAGCGTTAAATCCTTGAGAGTAGTCAAAAGCCTTTTTCTTGATTCTTTGGTAATATTTCCGCATTTTTCTGTTCCGGCAAGACCGCTCTTTTTGAGTATTACCCCCGAAAGCGATGAGGGAACGAGTGTTAAAACCGCAGATTTTACTGTTTTTGAACCGTTTTCGGTCAATTCTCTGATAAGCCTTGTTTCAAGCTTTTCTTCCGAAAGCGCAGGCTTTAAATCTATGTGCAGAATGTATCTTCCGCTTGCCATATTTCGCAGATGAGCAGAGCCCGAAAGAATTATAGGGCCCGAAACTCCAACGTGCGTTATCAGCATTTCGCCGAAATCGCTGTATATTGTCTTGGATTTTACGGTATCTTCAATTTCAAGAGCAACATTTTTAAGCGAAAGACCCGCGGCCCTCTCGCACCAGCCCTCAACACATTTAAGCCCCACAAGCGACGGGCGCAGAGGCGTCACCGTATGGCCCGTTTCTTTCGCAAATTTATAGCCGTCGCCCGTTGAACCCGTAAGCGGATATGAAAGCCCTCCCGTTGCGACGACAACCGCGTCGCCGTAAAAAGAAGTACCGTTTTCCGCTTTGACGCCGATGGCTTTTCCGTTCTCTGTTATTATATCTTTTACAGGTAAATTTATTATATTTACTCCGTTATTATCGGCATAGCGTTTTAGAGCGTCAACAATATCCGCCGCTCTGTCGCTTACTGGGAAAACGCGGTTTCCGCGCTCCGTTTTTAAAGGCACTCCCAGATTTTCAAAAAAATCCATAATGTCGCAAGGCGGCATTTTTCCGAATGCGCTGTAAAGGAATTTTCCGTTTACAGGAATATTTTCAAGCAATTCCTCTTTATCTGCGCAAAAATTTGTAACATTGCATCTGCCTTTGCCCGTTATCATCAGTTTTCTGCCGACTTTGCCGTTCTTCTCAAAAAGTGTGACTGTATGTCCCCTTTCGGCGCAGGTACCCGCGCACATAAGACCCGACGCGCCGGCGCCTATTACAATTACCTTTTTACTCATAGCTCAACTAAACATCATATACCTGATATTCGTCCCAAATACGCTCCAATTCGTTAAAATTATTATACGCCTCGTCTGCGCGCGAAAAATTAACCGCCGACGCCAAAGCGTTTATCAGGCTAAAAGGCGCTACAAGGGAATCGACAACAGACACAGCGCCGATTTTTGCGACGAGCAAAATATCAGCCAGCTTAGCTATCGGCGATTCGGCAGAATCGGTTATTGCCGCCGTTTTCGCTCCCCTGGCGCCCGCAAAACGGAGCGCGTTGATTGTCTGATTGGAATATCTCGGAAAGCTGAAAGCTATGCAAACATCGTCCTTGCCTATTCTGAACATCTGCTCAAACATTTCGCCCTCGCCCGTTGTTTCAATCAAAACGACGTTTTCAAATACACGGTTGAGGTACAAATGCAAAAAGCCTGCAAGCACGGCAGAGCTGCCCGCACCGAGAATATAAATTCGTTTCGCATTATTCAAAGCGAATACGGTGCTGTTAAAATCGTCCTGCGAAACACTTTCGACTGTATCGCGGATAAGGTTTATATCGGCGTTCATCAGCTTTACCAAGTCGTTTTTGTCGGACGACTCCATTTGCTGAACGGACGTAAGCTTTGACTTTACCATTCGCTGAAGCTCTTTTTGAAGTTCAGGGTAGCCTTTAAAGCCGATTAAATGGGCAAATCTGACAACAGTTGACTCGCTTACTCCCACCGTTTCGCCGAGCTTTGAGGCGGTCATAAAAGCGGCTTTGTCATAATTGTCCGTAATATACTGAATGAGCTTTTTGTGCCCCTTAGACATTTTTAATTTTGAAATATCGGTCTTCGCAAAAAATATTTCCTTCAAAAAAACATCTCCGTTTGTTGAATGCTTATACTATAATATAATTTTTCCCTCAAAAAATCAAGCAATTTTGCAAGAAAAGCTGCAAAAATCATTTTATTTAATAAGGGGCAAGCCGCTTATAGAATTACGGGGCCGTCCGTCATTTCGGTGCCGCAAGGTCTGATTTTCGGCAATGTCAAATTAAAAATATCCGTTGCGGTGCATTCAAGTTTAAAATTCATATTTGCAATATCGCCGAGACGTGAAAAATCACTGTTTCTGACGGCAATGGGCAATGTTGATTTTTCGGCGGCGGAATGCAAAAGAGCCCTGCCCCTGTCGTTAAAGCCCAAAATGCGGATATAAGGCATACCGCATCCGATGTAAGTATTTTTTATTCCTAAAAAACCGCAAAGGATTATTCGGCGGATGCGCGCGTGTGTGTACCGCTTGGTCTTTGCCCCGTCAAAAACCTCAGAAAGTGTATCGGCGGCGCGCGACGCGGCTATAATCCTGTTTTCTATCCCCTCTGATACATCGGGTATGCCTTTAAAATCCTCGGGAGAGGACTTACGAAGAAAAGCAAGTACGGCTGTGTCAAGTTTTTTATAATCGGCGGGCAAATAACCGTTATTTACCGCACCCTGAAAAATCTCAAACGCTTTTTGCGGCATATATTTTGAGACGTCTTCACCGTTTTGCATCATTTTGCGGATAAGCGCGGCGCTTGCAAACGCCCCATCTGATTCAGCACCGTCGTGTGACGCTCCCTCCCGCTTGACAGCGCGCGGCTTAATTTCAGACTTTAATACTTTTAATGCAGAAATATATTCAACGGCAAGAATATCGTTCGGGTTTTTTAAAATATTTGCTGTTTCACCGCCGTATATTTTCTCGACAGCTTTTTCACGCGCCGCCGCAAAGGTTATTCCTGTTTGCATAAGGTCTGATATTTTACTGTGAACAGCCTTATTTTCAAGCGCATTTACGGCTTTTTCCAAATCAGAGAGCTTTCCGCATTCACTGCCGAAAGCTATTGTATCAACCGTACCGAGCGAGTCGAGCAGTTTAACGCCTCCTCTTGCGAAGGTTTGAGCGCCCGCCGCAGAGAAAGCGACGGGAAGTTCTATAATCAAGTCCGCGCCGCAGAGAAGAGCCGCTTTTGCCCTTATGCGCTTGTCGGCAACCGCAGGTTCACCCCGCTGAACAAAATTTCCGCTCATTACGCAGACAACGCTGTCGCCCTCGTTTTTTACGCAGTCAATAAGGTATTTATGGCCGTTGTGAAACGGGTTAAATTCACTTATAATTCCGATAACGCTCATTTTTTCAAATCCTTTCCGATAACGCTCCACTCTTTTAAAAGCCTTTCCATACCGAAAGACGCATTTGCGGGGCTTGTGGACGGCAAAAAGACAATTTCCCTACCCGTATTTTCCTTAACAAATTTATTATAAAGCCTTTCGGCGGTTTTTCCGTTGGCGTATATAGTTTTAATTTGCGTGTCGGACAGTATGCGAGTAAAATCATTCGGCACGACATTTTTTATCGAGCTGTCGGCGGAATTTAAAATTTCGCAGGATTTTATCACATCCCATACGGCTATACGGTTAGCAAGGAGCATTTGCTTTTTCTCATCTATTGTTTCAGGCAGTTCCGTTTTAAGTATTTCGGCTAAAACTTTCCAAAATCTGTTTTGAGGATGACCGTAGTAAAAACCGTTTTCCCTTGATTGTACCGAGGGAAATGTGCCGAGTATTAAGATTACGGAATTTGCATCAAAAACAGGCGCGAATGTGTGCGACTGAAATTTCGGTTTCATTTGGCTCCCCCTAAAAGAAATGTGTTAAGCACTTGAAAAAATCTATTATTAAGTATATAATATTATCGTTTAAATTTCAATACACACTGTTTCGGAGGTAAAATATGAAAATACTGGTAATAAACGCAGGCAGTTCTTCGCTTAAATATCAGCTTATTGATATGGAAAACGAAAACCTGCTTGCAAAGGGAATTTGCGAACAAATCGGCGATGAAAACGCAACCTTTACGCATAAGGTTCCCTCAAGCCCTGAAAAGACCATAAAGAGTCAGCCGCATCTTATGGCGGACCACAGCGAGGCTATACAGTTGGTTCTTGACACGCTGGTAAGCGAGGAGCACGGCGTAATTAAGTCGATGGACGAAATCGGCGCAGTAGGCCACAGGGTTCTGCACGGCGCGGAGAAGTTCTCCTCTTCCGTTCTTGTTACGGAGGAGATGAAAGAGGCGGTTAAAGAATGTTTCAAATTCGGCCCTCTTCACAACCCGGCAAACCTCAAGGGTATTGAGGCGTGCGAAAAAATTATGAGCGTGCCGCAGGTTGCCGTTTTCGACACGGGATTTCATCAGACAATGCCCGACTACGCCTATATGTACGCCCTGCCGTATGAATTTTACGAAAAGGACGGCATAAGAAAATACGGTTTCCACGGAACCTCGCACAGATATGTTTCGGGCAGATGTATCGAACTTCTCGGCGGCAAGGCTCAGGGCACCAAGATAGTCACCTGCCACCTTGGAAACGGCTCGTCAATTTCGGCGGTAAAGGACGGAAAATGTTTTGACACTACTATGGGTCTAACTCCGCTTGAGGGCATTATAATGGGTACTCGATGCGGCTCTATCGACCCTGCTATTATCCCGGTTATTATGAAATCGCATAACCTAACTCCCGACGAAATGGATGCGCTTATGAATAAAAAGAGCGGTATGCTCGGTATTGCCGGCACAAGCGACAACAGAACCATTGAGCAGAGGGCAAAGGAAGGAGACGAGAGAGCTAAGCTTGTAGAGTCAATGCTCTGCCATCAGCTTACAAAATATATCGGCGGTTTTGCCGCCGCAATGGGCGGACTTGACGCCGTGGTATTTACCGGAGGCATAGGCGAAAACAATCCGCAGTACAGAACGAGGGTTGCGGAAAAAATCAAATTCCTCGGTACTGATATTGACGAAGAGAAAAACCATATCAGGGGCGAAGAGGTTGAAATCTCCGTTCCCGGCTCTAAGGTCAAGATGTATGTTATACCCACTAACGAAGAGCTTGTCATTGCCAGGGACACGCTTGAGATAGTTAATTCGCTTAACAAATAAGGCATTAAAATTAAAATTAAAAGAAAAGCTCCCGTTTGAATTTGTTTTTCAAACGGGAGTTTCGTATATGGAAAAAGAGTTTAACCGTCAAGCAAATCTTTCAGAGTGATTGAGTCAAAAAAGCCGTTTACCATACTGTACAGCTTTTTCCACATAGGGAGCGTTTTACAGCTTTCGGCGCGGCCGCACGGCGGTGCGCCGCTTACAAGACAGCTTACGGGGGAGAGGTCGCCCTCGGATATTCTCAAAATATCGCCTACGGTATATTTCTCAGGTCTTTTTACAAGCCTGTAACCGCCTCCCTTGCCGTGAACGCCCTCTACCAAGCCCTCTTTAACAAGGGAGGGCATTATGCGTTCAATATATTTAAGAGAAAGCTCCTGCCGCTCGGCCACCTCTTTCATAGGTACATATCCGTTTTGACTGTTTTCGGCCAAATCAAGCATAACTCTGAGAGCATAGCGCCCCCTTGTAGAAATCATCATTTTTTACTCCCGAAAGCTAAAAATCAGATAAATATTATCAATCCTCAAACAAAGGCGTTGAGAGATACCTGTCGCCGGTATCGGGAAGTAGGACAACTATATTTTTGCCCTCGTTTTCGGGGCGTTTTGCAAGCTCAATAGCCGCATATGCCGCCGCGCCCGAAGAAATTCCGACAAGCACGCCCTCGTTTCTGCCTATAAGCTTGCCTGTCTTAAATGCGTCGCCGTCCTCAACTGCGATAATCTCGTCATAAATTTCGGTGTTAAGCACCTCCGGCACAAAGCCCGCGCCTATGCCCTGTATTTTGTGCGCGCCCGAAGTTCCCTTTGAAAGCACGGGAGAGGACGCCGGCTCTACGGCTACGATTTTAACGGCGGGATTTTTCGATTTTAAATACTCGCCTACGCCCGTTACCGTTCCGCCCGTGCCTACGCCGGCTACGAAAATATCAACTTTCCCCTGTGTATCCTCATAAATTTCAGGGCCTGTTGTAAGCCTGTGGATTTCAGGGTTTGCCGGGTTGACAAACTGACCGGGTATAAAGCTGTTTTCAATTTCATTCGCAAGCTCGTTTGCCTTTTGAATGGCTCCGCTCATTCCCTTTTTGCCGTCGGTCAGCACAAGCTCTGCGCCAAAGGCCTTCATAAGCTGTCTGCGCTCAACGGACATAGTCTCGGGCATAACTATAATTATGCGATAGCCCTTTGCGGCGGCCACACTGGCAAGCCCTATTCCCGTATTTCCGCTTGTAGGCTCAATTATAACGGAATCGGGCTTTAGCGCTCCCCTTTTTTCCGCGTCGTCTATCATAGCCTTGGCTACACGGTCCTTTACGGAACCGGCAGGGTTAAGATATTCAAGCTTTGCTATTATCTTTGCCCGAAGTCCGAGCTTTTTTTCAATATGAGTAAGTTCAAGCAGGGGCGTTTTTCCTATTATATCCGCCGCACTTTTGTAAATTGCCATTATAATTACCTCATTTTCTAAAATTTATTTAACAGCCTCAAATCCCTTTTCGAGATCGGCTATTATATCATCTATATGCTCCGTGCCGACAGAAAGCCTTATCGTATTCGGCTTAATTCCCTGGTCTGCAAGCTCCTCAGCGCTAAGCTGGCTGTGAGTTGTTGTAGCCGGGTGAATTACAAGGCTTTTTACATCGGCAACATTTGCAAGCAAGGAAAAGATTTTAAGGCTGTCTATAAACCTGTGAGCCTCCTGCTTGCCGCCCTTAATTTCAAAGGTGAAAATCGAACCGCCGCCGCGCGGGAAGTATTTTTCGTAAAGCTCATGGTCGGGGTGATTCGGCAAAGAGGGGTGGTTTACGCTTTCAACTGACGGATGGCCGCTTAAATACTTTACAACCTCGGCAGTATTCTCCGCATGCCGTTCAACACGCAGTGATAAGGTTTCAATGCCCTGTAAAAGCAGAAACGCCGCGAACGGAGAAATTGCCGCGCCCGTATCACGGAGCAAAATTGCCCTTATATATGTTACAAATGCCGCAGGGCCGGCGGCATCGACAAACGAAACTCCGTGGTAGCTGGGGTTGGGAGCGGCTATTGCAGGGTAATTGCCGCTCGCAGTCCAGTCAAACTTGCCCGAATCCACTATAACTCCGCCAAGCGTTGTGCCGTGACCGCCCAAAAACTTTGTCGCAGAGTGAACTACTATGTCTGCGCCGTGTTCAATGGGTCTTAAAAGATACGGCGTAGCAAAGGTGTTATCTACAACTAAAGGCAGGCCGTATTTGTGGGCAAGCTCGGCAAGCTTATCAATGTCGGGAATGTCGCTGTTCGGGTTGCCGAGTGTTTCTATGTATATCGCCCTTGTATTTGGCTTAATTGCGTCCTCAACCTCCGCAAGGTTATGAATATTTACAAAGCTTGCCGTAATGCCGAAATTTGGGAGAGTATGCGCCAAAAGGTTATAACTGCCTCCGTAAATCGTTTTCTGCGCTACGATATGGCCGCCGTTTTGAGCTAAAGCCTCCAAAGTGTAGGTTATTGCCGCCGCGCCAGAAGCGAGCGCAAGAGCCGCAACACCGCCCTCCAGAGCGGCAATGCGCTTTTCCAATACCTCCTGCGTAGAGTTTGTCAAACGGCCGTAAATATTGCCCGCGTCTTCAAGCGAAAAACGCGCCGCGGCGTGTTCGCAGTTATGAAAAACATAAGAAGTTGTGGCATATATAGGTACTGCCCTTGCGTCGGTAGCCGGGTCCGGATTTTCCTGACCGGCGTGAAGCTGAACCGTTTCAAATTTATATTCTGACATAATCAATATTTCCTTTCGATAATAAATGTAAATTGTTCAAAAAATGAAATGAATGTTTCACATTCGTCCGAAACGGAAATTTTGCCTTAAAAGCTTTTCAAATAACTTTTTCAATGCTTGCCTCCAAACTGTAAAAGTAAAACTCAAAATAAAGCCCATTTCAATGCGGCTTTCTCCTTTTTTGTTTTACCTACCAAACAGGTTGGTTAAATTGTAGCACTAAAAATTTCCTCTGTCAATAGAAAATTTAAAAAATATAAAATTTTTAAAAAATAAGGGCAGGTTTCCCCGCCCTTAAAGTATTATCTGATTTTACGGTCAATATGTCAAACGATTACAAACCTGCGGAGCTTTCGCGCGTCTGAATTGCGCAAACAGAACAGACAGAAATACTTAACGGTTTTTAACCGCTTTTTTCGTATATAATATGTGGGAAAAATGAATCCCGTCGGCAAAAAAATCCGTCAGCTTTTCGGCGATATACCGAGATTTGTCAAATTTTGGAAAAAACACATCCGCGCCGTCGCAAACCGCGTCTATCTCCGTCAAATAAAGCTTATCGGCACAACTGAGAAATTCTGCATAAACCTTACCGCCGCCGATAACAAACACATTGTCGTTTTTGGTTTTCGCAACAGCCTCCTCCACACTGCCGACGACCTCCGCGCCTTCGGCGGCATAGTTTTTATTGGAAGTAATTACGATATTTCTCCTATTTGGCAGTGCGTGCGGAAGCGATTCAAAGGTTTTCCTGCCCATAACAACGGTATTTCCCGTTGTAGTTTCACGAAAGAACTTCATATCCTCCTTAAAATGCCATATCAGGTCATTATTTCTGCCAAGCTCCATATTTTTGCCGACTGCGGCTATAATTGCAATTTCCATAAAACGCCTCACTGCGCAATGGGGAAAGATATTTTGCCCATATGCTTATAGTCAATAAGTTTTATATCTGCGCACTCGGCAGAATTGTCAAATTTAAAGAAATCGTCTATTTCGGGGTTAAGCCAGAGCTTTGGCGCGGGAATATCCTCATTTTCATCCTGCCGTCTGATTTGCTCCTTTATTCCCTCAATTTGATTTACATAAATATGAGCGTCCTTTATGCTCCAGTCAAGAGTTCCCGCTTTTAATCCGCAAACTTTCGCGAGCATACAAATCAGCGTTGCGTACTGAGTTACGTTAAAAGGAAGCCCCAACGGCACGTCGCAGGAGCGCTGATGCACCCAAGCGTTGAGTTTTCCGTCGGTAACGTCCCATTCGCTTGACCAAACGCAGGACGGAAGAACGGCCGTGTCAAGATAATCGTTCTGCCAAAGAGTCATTATCATACGCCTGTCCTCAGGGTGATTTTTAATTTTGTCAATCAAGTTCTGCGTCATTTGAAATTTTTTTACAATATACCCGTAAGCCGTTCCTATTGTGTGCGCAAACTCTTTGCCGAAGCTTTTATGTACCTCGGTTTTTATGAGATTGCCGTTTTCATCGGGAAGCATCTGAACTGCGTTCCAAACGCCGTTCTCATCAATTTCCCATTCGTTCCAAATGTTAACGCCGCGCTCTTGTAACCAGCGGACGTCATTTGACTGCGCCTGATAAATCCAAAGCATTTCAAGAACAGCCTGGCGGATAAAAAGCTGTTTTGTCGTTAAAACGGGAAATTCCTCGGACAAATCAAAATGAAAATGATGCGACGGGATTTTTATTGTATTGACCCCCGTGCGGTTTTTGGTTTCCGTGCCTTCGGATAAAATTTTTCGGCATAAATCAAGATAATCTCTGTCCCATTTTGACATAATACTCACCCTAACTGTAACAAAATAAAATCAAATTTTAATCTGGCTTTTTGAAAACCGCCCACGCAATATTTGTCGCGTGGTCGCCCACTCTTTCAAAATCAGTAATTGTATTTATAAAAAGCATACCTGATTTTGTATCGCAAACTTGCTTGTTAAGCCTGTCAATGTGCGACTGCTCAAAAGATCTTTTCATACGGTCAATGGAAGACTCCAACGAATCCACCTTGGAGGCGCCGTCGTATGTAATCTCCTGATTTGTGAAAAACTCAATAGCGGTATCAATAAGCTCAAGAGTTGTTTCATACATACATTTAAGCTCCGAAACGCCCTCGGCGGAAAACTGAATGTTCTGCTCAGCCTTTGACTGAGCCGCCTCGGCGAGGTTCTGGGCATGGTCGCCTATCCGCTCAATATCGTTTATTACATGGAAAACCTTACCGATATATTTCGCGTCGTGATAAGATAAATCGAGAGAATTTATTTTAACGAGCATAGGCGTAATATTGTGGTTAAGATAGTTTATTACGTCTTCATTATGCTGAATTTCGTCAAAATGCTCCGTTGAGCTGTTGAGCAAATCCTGAGCGGCAAGACTGAAATTGTTACGGGCAATAAGAGCCATACGGTGAACCTCTTTCGCCACCTGAGCTACGGCAAACGGAGGCGTTTTCAGCATAAGAGAGTCAAGATACTGCATTCTGAAATCGTTTTCGCCCTCCTCGTTTTTGTCGGGAATAATCAAGCAGGAAAGCTTGACAAGCAGATTGGCAAACGGGAACATAACTATTGTTGACACAACGTTGAATATAATATGAACCATTGAAAGCTGCATCATCGTATTGTCGGCAAAAATCTTTTCAATCAAATTTGTATATGGCACGAACCGCGAAACGGCGATAAAGAATATTGTGCCGAACACATTAAATAGGATGTGCATAACCGCTGTACGCTTTGAGTTCTTCTTTGTGCCGATAGCGGAAATAAGAGCCGTAATGCAGGTTCCTATATTTTGACCGTAAATGACAAATACGGCAAAGTTTAAAGGAATCAGCCCCTTTGATGCCAAAGCCTGCAAAATACCGATACTTGCCGCGGAGCTGTGGAGCAGAGCGGCGGTCACAGCGCCTATAACTATGGCAAGAGGGTAATTGTTCTCGGCGCTTAAAATCCAATTCTTAAACAATTCGGACTCGCCCAGCGGACTCATCGACGTTTTCATTAAGGTCATTCCGAGGAAAAGCATACCAAAGCCCGTTAACGCAAGGCCTAAATGCTTATGCAGATTTTTCTTCGCGAGCATCGACCAAAACACGCCTATTCCTATTGCTATCGGCGCATATTTTCCAATATCAAGAGAAACAAGGACGCTCGTTGTAGTTGTGCCGATATTGGCTCCCATTATGACGCCGATCGCCTGGGTCAAATTCATTATGCCGGTGTTGACAAAACCGACGACCATAAGCGTCGTCGCGGTCGAGCTTTGAATAAGCGTTGTTATTATAAACCCTACGAGTACCGCGAAAAATCTGTTTTTCGTCATTCTCTCAAGAAGAGTTTTGAGTTTTGCGCCGGCCGCAAGCTCTAAGCCTTCGCCCAAAATTTTAATGCCGTAAAGCAAAAGCCCCATACCGCTCAAAAGCATGGCAATATTTTCAAATCCCATATTTCACCTCAAATACAAATCTTAATTTTTAAGATTTTCATTGTATTTGTATTCGTTGCCGTTAATACCCAAATGGTAGCAGGTAACATTTTTTACGCCGAATTTCTTTTTTTCAAGGCGCGAGTAGTTAATGCGTTTGGATTTCATATACAGCTTAAAAAACTCCAGCCGCTTGTAAAAATCCTTGTAATTTTTGTATTTTTCCTTAGTCCACGCCACCTCGGCAAAAGCAAAAATTCTTGGGTAAATTGAAAATTCAAGCGTAGACTTGTCGGTAATCCATTCGCTCCACGTTTCAAATTCAAGCCCTAAAACTTTGCTGTCGTCGGTAATTCCGAACTTTGCCTCGTTAAAATTATACGTCTTTTTAAGAGGCATATATGAATAGGACATATCAAAATAAAAGTATGTTGACGGTGAAAGAATGAATTTTCTTTTTTTAGACTCTTTTTTAACCCAAAGCGGGTTTCTCAAAATCCAATAATGGCAAATTAGACTTTCATCTGCCAAATCGGTTAAACCGTCGTTCCAACAAATACAGGTTTTTCCCTTGGATTTAAGGAAATCGCTTATTCTGTTCATAAACACAGACTGCAATTCGGCAGGTGTTTTAACGCCGTTCTCTTCAATAGCTTTTTTGCAGTCGGGGCAATCATTCGCCCAAACCTTATGTCCGAGCTGTGCCTCGTCGCCGCCTATATGAAAATACTCATAGGGGAAAAGCTCGACAACCTCCGAAAGAAGATTTTCGACAAACGTGTATGTACTTTCTTTACCCGGGCAAAGAACATTTTTGAAAATACCGTTTTTAGTTTCAACCTCGCACCCTTTGCCGCCGCAAACAAGCTCGGGATATGACGCTATCAGGGAAGACGTGTGACCCGGAAGTTCAATTTCGGGGATAACGTCAATATGCAGTTTTTCGGCATACGCAACTATATCCCTTATCTCGTCCTTGGTATAGTAATGGCAATAGCCGCTCTCTTCGCTTTCGTGCCTGCAAATTTTTGAAAGAGGCAAATCTTTTCCCTGCAAATGTTTAAACTTTCTCTTACTGCCTATTGAATTTAAAAGCGGATATACCTCGCTTTCAATTCTGTACCCCTGGTCATCGCTCAAATGCCAGTGAAACTTATTTAGCTTTAACAGAGCCATATTGTCAAGCGTCTGTTTAATTATTTCAGTACCGAAAAAATGGCGGCAATCGTCTATCATTCCGCCGCGGTGCGAAAACCTCGGATAATCGTAAATATCCGCGCCGAGGAGCGTTGCGACTCCGTTATCCTTTTTGCTTTGCATAAGCATAATTTTAAGCGTAACAGCCCCGTAAAACGCGCCCGCGCTGTCGGACGCCGTAATTACAACGCCTCTGTCATCAATTTTAAGAGTGTAGCCCTCTTTAACTACCGAGCTGTCTTTATTAAACTTGATAGAGTCTTTTGAGGCGTTTGGCTTTGTTTTTAAATAATCCGTCAAATATTTTCCTGCGCCGACAAATTCGGGAACACATAGAACCCGTGTTTCACTTGTAACGGTAAAGCTTGCGTCTACCGAATCATAGCGCTGCGGCTTTGGAATAATGCTGTATTTCGGCGTGTTCATTTTATCCCCTCCAAAACATTTCTGCAAAAATCAGGCACATTTGTAATTAAAGCGTCGCATCCCATTCTTGTAAGACTGACTATCTCGTCATATTCGTTGACCGTCCAGGGATTTACCGCCATTCCCGCATTATGAAGTGATGACACCTCTTCTTCGGTAATCAAAATCTTTTCAGGATGCGCGGCGTCGGCGTTTAGCTCACGGCAGTATTTTGCTATGCCGTATTTTCTGACCTCGTCGGCTAAATCGCCGGTTTCATAGAGAAATCCCGTTTTAATTTGAGGGTCAAGTTCTTTTGAAAGCCGGATACATTCAGGGTCAAAACAGGAAATTATCACATTTTTTTCTATTCCGAATTTATGTACCTCGTCAAGAGTGCGCTTGACAAGGTCGTTTGGTTTTTTAGGAGGTTTAATTTCAATATTAACAAGCGTCATATCTTTTACTATTTCAAGAAGCTCGGAAAGAGTCGGAATTAAAGTTCCTTTAAAATCCGAGCTGAAATATGAGCCGAAATCCAATTTGCGGAGCTCCGAAAAGGTCATATTGTCAATAGAGCCCTCTCCGTTTGAGGTTGCGTCTACCGTATAATTGTGGCAGATAACTATTTCGCCGTCTTTTGAAAGATGAACATCGGTTTCAATGCCGTCGGACAAAAGCTCAACCGCCTTTGAAAACGCCGGAAGCGTATTTTGCGGAGCATATTTATTAGCTCCTCTGTGAGAAATAATAAGCGGCATAACAAACAACCTTTCATATAAGTTTGATTAAAGACTTTTTGCCGTAAGGCAAACAACACCGAATATTATTCTATTAAATTTTTTACAAGTTGTAAATAGTTATTTGAATTTTTCTGAAAATTTTTCAAATATTTCCACTATTTTGAATTTAAAGCGGTACTTCTCTCCGCCCTCTACAATTTCGGTTTCGTTTTCATTGAGCACATCTGAAACCTCGCATTCTTTTACTGCGGCGGGCAGGCACATCGGCGGAAACATCACACACCACCAGTTGCGGCCCTTGCCCTCGCCTATTATCACCTTAACAGCAGTGTAATACCCCGCGGGAAGAGTTACGCAATCATCATACGTCCTTGTGGCGAAAAATTCGTTGCCGACCGTTATTTTGACGTCATAATCGCGCCCCTCTTTTTCAATAACGGCAAGAGCCGCTTGCCGCAGGCGCTCGGTTTCGGGGAGTATTTTCGCCATTGCTTGGTCTGCCGTAACAGAGCCGTCAAAAATATCCTTTCCCTCGGCGAGGACGGCGTCACGCACCTTTAGTTTCAGCGCCTGGTCATCTGATGAGTCGGAATTTGCAATAACGTGCATACGAAGCATTTTTGCGCGGATATTTCTGCATTCCGCTGAAAAGCTTGAAATGTTCAGCGCGAAAGCAATAAGCAGAGCCGCCAAAACAGATGCCTCGATTTTAAATATTCTTTTTTTTATGTTTTGTTTATTGTCCTTATTTTTCATAAAAACACTCCTTTTCTGTAAATACAAGAGGAGTGTTGACAGCTTTTTTGTTCATAATTCAGCCGTACATTAAAATAATTCGGTTATTTCAGCAGGAAATCAAAAAAATAAGGCTCATTTTATAAATGGCCTTGTTTTTACTCTTTAAATTAAGTTTAACATATTCCCCTAATCGGCTGTTGCCGAACCTTGATGCGTCATTAACGGGGCAAGCGCTTATTAAAACCCCCGCGAAGTCGGGAACGGTTAATAATAACCTGCGTGTAAGCAGGTGGGTGTCATCCCGAGGCCTACGTGCTCCCTTCGTCCGCGTAACCGCGGGAGGTCTGCTCCCCGGCAACGGAGTCCTGACTCCCTTGAAAAGTTTGTTGGGTTAATATTTACCGTAGTTATCGTGCTCCGCAGGGTTAAAACATCGCTTAATTAAAAAGACCGTCTTCTGCGTCTTCTTCCCAAAGCGATTCAAGTCGTTCTTCAAAAATTGCGCTTATCTCTTCATATTCGCCTTCATCGTCAATCTGAACAAGATAAGTTTCGCCGTCCTCCTCAATAACTTTAAGAACTATTACCTCGCCGTCGTCCTCAAGCATTTCTTCGGGATTTTCAAAATACGGTAAAAGCGCTACATAGCGCGCGGCGTCGGTTTCAATTCTGTCAAGCTCTTCAAAAACGTGTTCGTTACCGTCGTCATCGGTAACGGTTACCAAATCAGGGTTGTATTCTTCATTCATAATTATTCTCCTAAAAAACGATATTATTACAAAATATATATGCCTGATTCCAGCCAAACTATTTCTCTGCCGCAGGAACGCAGATACTTATATACCGGCTCATCAAAAATGCGGAAATCTTTGACTGAGTAATCCTTTAGATTTATTACCCTCACTTTTTGAGATTTTTCATTGCAAACATAAAGCTCGTCGTTGTATTTTGAAAGCGAAACGGGCTTTTGAAATGAATCCGACATAAGAGAGCCTATCCGCATACTGAATTTTTTATGCGAAAGCGAATAGTTTACAACGCAGTTTTGCTCGGGGACAACGCTCCAAATATAACGCCCGTCGCAGACTACGCCGGCAATTTCACTTTCGTGGTAACGCAAATCGCTTGACCAAAGCATATTTCCGTCCTGTGAAAAAATGCCCGCCTCGCCGCTCGGGTAAACAACTATAATCTGCTTTGACTCAGAAATATCGGCGTCGCAGGAGACATAATCGCCTAACTGCTCCGCAATTTTTTTGTACTCCGCGCCGTATTTGTTAAGAAGATAAACGCTTTTTGTAACAGGCGTTTTCTGCATCCTTTTTATGTCATATCCGTAAAATTTAACCCTAACCGCGCCGCTCTGTGTTTCACTTTTTTTTGTATATATTATACCATTGGAAAATGCAATTATATCAATAATATTCGTATCAACAATCTTCTGCATATTCTCACCGTTAAATCCATTTTTAATTATTATACTTGTTTTTTATTCCGCGGTCAATAGAATATAAATGAATTTTTATTTAACTTCGGCAGTATATTTTACCCCGCGCTTTAATAAATATATAAAAAAAGACAAGGAGTGATAGCTTGAATTCCGGAAAATTAGTTTTATTATTGCTTTTCGGTATTTTGTTTGTTGCACAGTCGGTTCTGCTTTTTAAAAACAAAAAATTTCTTATAGGAACATTTTTGACAGCCGTTCAGGGAATTTGCGCGCTTTTAGCCGTAAACCTCATAGGTACTGTAATAGACGTCAGAATACCGCTCAATTTTTGGTCTTTGGGCTTTTTCTCGCTGTTTGGGATAACAGGAGTTATTATGATGCTTTTTATAAATGTTTTATTCTTGGCGCATTAAATTCCGTATAATACCATAATGACGGTGCAAGCCCTTATTGAAAACAAGCCGATACTCAATGTATCGGCTTGTTTTTATTCGTCTGCTTTTTCGGAATTCTCGGTATTATAGAAATCAGAGTTTAAATCGGTCTTCTTTTTAGGCTCTATCACAACGTCGACGGGTTTATTTTCTTCTGATTTTTTGCGCCTTTCAAGTGCAACCGACGCTTTTTTCTTTTTATGTTCTTCCTCGTTGATTTTCAAGGTTTCTTCAAGCTTTGAGGCCACTTTTTTGGCGCTTGTGAATTTGCCGCCGATTCTTATCATAAACGCGTCGTACTCTTTAGGCGTAATAGCTATATATTTTTTTACTTTTTTAATCTTTTTTTCCTTGCGGTCCGCCACCTCGGCATAAAATCCTATAACGAGTTCCTTATTGGTAAAGCCGTATTTTTTCTTTTGCTTTTTTGAGGCGTCGCTCGGAAGATCGCTGTCAATAATAAAAATATCGTTGTAATAAATTTTAAGTCTTGTAAAGGGCCATTGAAAAACAAATAAATATGTGTCTTCAAGGGAATAATATGTATTAAATATAAGCGGTAAAAGAATTAAAGCATCTATTGCCAAAAGCGTATAAGCATACCACGTTATAACGTCTTTCCAAAGGTAATTATTTATAAAGAAAGGAACTATGATTGCCGCGTGGTAAAACGCAAGGGCAATAAAGATGTATTTATTTAAACCACTGCGGAATTTATATTTTTTACCCATATTAAACCTCCGAAGGCAGTTGAAAGTACTAATGAATAATTTAAAAAAGTTTTTTGCCGGAATTGCAATAGGCATTGTAAACGTTACTCTCGGCGCAGGGGGCGGTATGCTTACCGTGCCGCTCTACAAAAAATGCGGATTTGACCAAAAAAGCTCGCAAATCAACGCAGTTGCAACAATTTTGCCGATAACTGTAATTAGCTTAATTATATATCTTTTAAACGGAAATGTCAACTTGCGGGAAACTTACTCATATATTCTTTTCGGCCTTCCGGGGGCAATACTCGGCACGTTCGTAATTAAAAAAACTTCAAATAAATTTCTCAAATCAGCTTTTGCGGTATTTATGATTTGGGCAGGCGTTAGGATGATTACAAAATGAGTATAATAAAAGCTATCGCCTCGTTCCTTGCGGGGCTTGTCGGCTCAATGGGATTTGGCGGCGGAGGAATACTTATAATATATCTTGTAATATTTGAGAATTTGCCGCAGGTAAAATCCCAGGGAATAAACCTCGCGTTTTTTGTTCCGTGCGCGGTTATATCCACCGTTATTTACACCGTAAAAAAACAGATAAAATACAAAGAAATATACCCCGTAATTTTAGGCGGCTGTATAGGCGCTCTTTTTGCCGGATTTTTGCTTAAATCCCTGAAAACGGAATATTTGTCTTACGCTTTTGCAGTTTTTTTGATAATTACGGGAATTTTAACATTTTTTTCCGGCAAAAAGAAAAAATCTGATAAAAAATAACGAAAAACAATTATGTTTGTAAATCCGCTTGAAAAAAAATCGAATAAGTGATAAAATCATCTCATAATTTTAAAATGGCGAAATTTGGATTTATTTTAGCAGATGATATTTTTAACGGAGGTTAATATATGAAAGTTCAGTTTACCGAAACGGTATTGAGAGACGCTAACCAATCTCTTATGGCGACAAGAATGCCGTTTAAGGACTTTGAGCCGGTTCTTGAAACGCTCAACAAGGCCGGGTACTATTCCATTGAGTGTTGGGGAGGCGCGACCTTTGACTCCTGCCTGCGTTATCTTGACGAAGACCCGTGGGAAAGGCTCAGAAAAATCAAAGAAAAATGCCCCGATACACGTCTTCAGATGCTACTCAGAGGTCAAAATCTTCTCGGATACAAGCATTACCCTGACGACGTTGTAAGAATGTTTGTCAAAAACAGCGTTAAAAACGGCATTGACGTTATCAGAATATTCGACGCTCTCAACGATACAAGAAATATTAAAGTTGCTGTTGAAGAAACAATAAAGAATGGCGCGGTCGCCTCCGGCGCAATATCATATACGACAAGTCCCGTTCACACGTTGGAAAAGTACGTTGAGATTGTAAGAGAAATGAAAGAAATGGGCTGTACAACGATATGTATTAAGGATATGGCGGGCGTTATGACACCGGTTGAGGCCAAAGACCTTGTCGGCGCAATTAAAGACGCTTTGCCCGATATGCCTGTTATTCTTCACACGCACTGCACAACCGGAATGGCATATATGACTATCCTTAAAGCGGTTGAGGCCGGGTGCGACATTATTGACACCGCAACCTCCTGTTTCTCCGGAGGTACGTCACAGCCTGCTACCGAAACGCTCCACGACGCTCTTACGGGTCTTGGCTATGATACAGGGCTTGACAGAACAGTATTAAAAGCTGTAAACGACCATTTTAAACCGCTTCGCGACTCATACCTTTCATCGGGTCTGTTAAAGCCGAAAGCGCTCGTTACGGACACCGACGCTTTAACATACAAGGTTCCGGGCGGTATGCTTTCAAATATGATGGCAAACCTTGAGGATATGCACGCTCTTGACAAAATGGAAGAGGCGCTTATTGAAATTCCGAGGGTGCGTGAGGATATGGGGTACCCTCCCCTTGTTACTCCGTTAAGCCAAATGGTAGGCAACCAAGCGGTTACAAACGTGCTTGTGGGTGAGAGATATAAGAATATTTCAAAAGAGATTAAAGCTTACATCAAGGGTGAATACGGCAAAGCTCCCGGTGAAATCAACGAGGAGCTTAAAAAGAAAGTTTTAGGCGACAGTTCACCCATAACCTGCCGATTTGCCGACACACTTGAACCCGGATTTGAAAAAGGCAAGGCCGAAATCGGAGACAAGGCTAAATCCGATGAAGACGTGCTTTCGTATATCGCGTTTCCGCAACAGGCGGAAAGCTTTTTTGACAAACGCGAAGAAAAATCAAAGAATACGGTTAAATATTCAATCAAGAGAATTGACTGAGAGGTATGAATATGGCTAACACGCTGTTAAAACAATCGGTTTCTATAAGCGAGGCGCTCAGTATTTCGGTTACGGGAATAATCATAGTTATGATTATTTTGGCGTTGCTTGCGGTAATAGTCGTTATACTTTCAAAGGCAATACGCACGGCCGAAGGCTTTGCTCGGAAAAAATCCGCTAAAACGGCCGAAACTGTAACTTTAAATCCGATTCAAAAAGAGATAAAGACGGAAAAAGCAGAAAAACCGCTTCCCGAAACGCTGTCCGCAGGTTCGCTTGACCTTTACAAAACGGACGAAAAAACCGCCGCAATTATTATGGCAATCGTTTCAAACGAAAGCGGTATTCCGCTTAACAGATTGCAATTTAACTCAATTAAGCTGATTGAAGAATAAGGGGGATAAAAAATGAAATATATCGTTACCTTAAACGGTAAGAACTATGAGGTAGATGTTACCGAAACTAAAGAGGCTATTGTCACAAATGTCTCAGACGCGGCCGTGGCGCCGGCGCCTGCATCTGCTGCGGCTCCCGTATCGGCACCGGCTCCCGTACCGTCAGCGCCGCCTGCGCAAGTTATTACGGGCAACGGCACGCCAGTTAAATCGCCTATGCCGGGCACAATACTTAAAGTAAACGCCTCTCAAGGACAAAATGTAAAAGAAGGCGACGTCCTCTTTATTCTTGAGGCTATGAAAATGGAAAATGAAATTGTGGCGCCGATTTCGGGTACGGTTTCCCAGATAGTTGCCGCGCAGGGTCAGACAGTTGACACGGACGCTGTTCTCGCCTTAATAGGTTAAGGGGGAACAGATATGCAGATTATTGACGCTCTTGTAAGCCTTTTCCGCGAATCGGGCTTTGCGCATCTTGCTTGGCAAAACTGGGCTATGATTTTGATTTCATTTGCTTTGCTTTACCTTGCAATAGTTAAAAAATATGAGCCTTTGCTCCTTTTGCCCATAGCATTCGGAATGCTACTTGTAAACATTTATCCCGAAATTATGTATGACCCTCTCGCTATTGCCACACCCGGCGGCGAAGTCCTCGACGCCTCGGCACACTGGTATGATTCGGGCGTACTGAGGCTAATTTACTGCGGTGTTAAATCAAGTATATTCCCCTGCTTAATCTTTTTAGGCGTTGGCGCGATGACGGATTTCGGACCGCTTCTTGCAAACCCGTCAAGCCTTCTTTTGGGCGCCGCGGCTCAGCTCGGTATTTATGTCGCTTTTATAATTGCCTGCGCGACGAATCTTATTCCGGGATATGAAGGATTTTCTCTTTTGGAAGCCGCCTCAATCGCTATTATCGGCGGCGCGGACGGTCCCACAGCTATTTACCTTACCGGCAAGCTCGCCCCTCACCTTTTAGGCCCCATCGCCGTTGCGGCGTATTCGTATATGGCGTTGATTCCGCTTATTCAGCCGCCTATAATGAAACTTCTTACGACAGAAAAAGAGCGTAAGGTAAAAATGGAACAATTAAGAACCGTCAGCAAAGCGGAAAAAATTATTTTCCCAATAGTTGTTACCGTTATATGCGTTCTGATTATTCCGTCAACCGCTCCGCTTATCGGTATGCTTATGCTTGGCAACCTTTTTAAGGAATCGGGTGTAACAGACAGACTTTCGGACACGGCTCAAAACGCGCTTTGCAACATAGTTACAATTATGCTCGGCGTGACTGTCGGCGCTACCGCAGAAGGAAAGACGTTCCTTGACATTAAAACTTTCCTTGTAATTCTAATCGGTCTTATAGCTTTTATGTTTTCAACCGCAGGCGGCGTGCTTTTCGCAAAGATTATGTACGTTGTCACTAAGGGCAAAATCAATCCCCTTATCGGCTCGGCAGGCGTTTCGGCAGTTCCGATGGCCGCCCGTGTTTCTCAGGTTGAAGGAAGAAAATACAATTCCTCAAACTTCTTGCTTATGCACGCTATGGGTCCGAATGTTGCGGGGGTTATCGGCTCGGCTGTTGCGGCAGGTTTCCTGCTTTCAAGGCTCGGTTAAAATTTAATACCGCTTAAAGGCATTGAATAAGGGGCAAACCTTATTGAATGATTTTTGCAATAAAAAGAGCTTACTCATTTAGAGTAAGCTCCCTTTATTATGTTCTGATATTAAATCAATCTTCCGGCTTTGAAGCACGTTTCTCAATAAGTTCATTGAGGATTCTTGTATGCTCTTGGTCCGTAAGAGGATATTTAATAGTCGGAATAGCGGAAAGCAACATACCGATTGCCGGCGGAATCGAAATAAGAAGGAACATAGCCATTGCATATTTTCCGTCGTTTGCCTCGAAGAAATGATATTTGCCTTCGGCAAGCTCGGTATTAAGCGTTTCAATATACTTGTCGGTGTAATGAACCGCGCTGTAAACAAAGCCTGAAATAAGCGATGAAACACCCATTGAAAGCTTTGTTATAAACGACTGGCCTGAGAAGAATACGCCGTCTGTACGGACGCCGTTCTTATGCTCCTCATAGTCAACGCAGTCGGCAATCATAATCGACTGAAGAATGTTGATTGAGCCCATTGCCCAGGACGAAGCAAACATCATAACAGCCATAAGAAGAACGTAGAACATATTCTTCATAAGGTTGCCGTCAGCAAGCTTATAAACGGCAAATATTAAGCAATACGGCACAGCGCCCGCTATTGAGTAAAAATTGTAAAGCTGTTTTTTACCGAATTTGCCGACAAGCTTTGGAGTAACGGCAGTACCGATAATCATACCGCCCAAAAGGCCGAGCGCCATAACTAAAAGCTGAATAATCTTAACGATTTGGAGCTTTCCGTCGACAACCATATTTGCAAGGTTGTTGTCAAAGAAATAATACATAACAAGAGTTAAGCCGACTATGGACAAAAGCTGAATCGGACTTCTTAATACACCTGAAATGAGAAGTCTTCTGAACGGGTCGTTAGAAAACATAATTTTGAAGTTTTCTTTCATGGTGTATTTCTTTTCGGACTGCTGAACTCTCTCTTTTACCGAAAGACCTGAGAATTGGAAAAGAATTGTCGCGAAAACAGTAAGCGCAACCGCAACTATGATATAAGACAATTTGTCGGCGTGCAAAACGTCAAGACCGTTTTTCTCTTGGAACGTTTGAGAAAACGATTTACCGGCAAAAGTAATGAGCATACCTATTGCGCCGACATTCGCAACTATTCTCGCAAGTGAAAGTGCCTTTGCTCTGTCTTTTTCGTCATCGGTCATAAGAGACGTAACGCCCCAAAGCGGAATATCGCCGACAGTGTAAGCCATACCCCAAAGGATATAGGAAATTGCCGCCCATAAAATAATTAAAACATGCATTCCGGTTGAGGAATAGTCGGTATATGTACCGTTGCAGAAAGTCAAAATGGTTATAATACCGATAGGAACAGGAACAAACATAAGGTAAGGCTTGCATTTACCCCATTTTGTTCTTGTGTGGTCAACGATTGAACCCATCATCGGGTCGTTGACCGCGTCCCAAACACGAGCTATAAAGAAAATGATGGAAATTGCCATCGCCGGCAGGAAAATAATTGACTGCCAGTAGTACTGCAACCCGCCGGAAATGATGTTGTAAATAATATTTTGCCCCGCAAGTCCAATTAAATAGCCCGTTAATTCCTTACCGGAATACGTGTTGTGCTTAATTGCATTTGAAGGAACTGAGTTATTATTTTTACTCATTTTATCTCTCCTTTCATAAATATAAATGTATTATAACATTATATAACATATTTTTCAACAAAAAAATAAAAAAACTCCCTTGTTTTTTTGGCAAGAATACTAACAAGGGAGCAAATTTTTTATTTTAAATTTTATTGTTTCGCGCCGTTATCAAACATTTCAAGAGCCTTAACGGATGCCGCAAAGCAGTTGGCAAGCCCCTCGGCGTTCATATTGTCGTATGTATCTCTTCTTGTATGATAATAGTTTTCAAGCTTATGGTTAAGTCCCGTTATACCCGTTGCGCGGAAACCGGCTTTTGCAAAGGCCGCAGAATCCGTCGCGCCGCCCAGGGGTGGAACCCAGCCCTTTTTGCAGGGTACATTAACCGCCTTTGCCGCCTCCATATAGAGGTCGGAAACATCTTTATCAACCTTTACCGTACCGTTAAGGTCGCGGTAATTTGTCATAAGATATTTGGGGTCGTGAATTGTATCATAGGAAATGATAAATGTCGGAACATCGTTAAAATCGTCCTTATGCGCCTCGCACCAGGCCATTGAACCTCTGAGACCTGCCTCCTCGGAGCCTGTGAGAATTACGCCCAATTCGGTATTTTCAAGCTCTATTCCCTCGTCCTTTAAGGCTTTGAGAATAGCGATACCCATATAACAGCCCGAAAGGTTGTCGTTTGCGCCGTCAACTATTCTGTGCTTGTTCCACATAAAATAGAGGCCAACCAAAAACGGAATAAAGACAAAGCCGCATATGGCCAATTTTGACGTTAAATCCCATTCGGAGAAAGAGCCGTTTGCAGAAAACAGACCTACCGCCCTGTTATTTACACAGGCGATGATTGAGAGGACAAGATAATAAACAGCGCCTATTCCGCAGATTACCGCGTGCCCTTCAAAGCCGACGCCGCCCAGAGCATAGTTTACGGGCCATTCCCAGCAGGCGTCGGGGTGTCCGTTGAACATTATGCGCCTTTTAACCTCGCCCTTAGGCTTTTTGATTGCCGTAACATTATGGCCTGTTTTTTCGGGGAAAAATCTGTCAACAAGCTTTTTATAGAGCCCAAACTGAATAAAAACTATCGCAAGGCCCAATACGATAAGCACCGCCGAGACAACGGGAGCAACGAAATACAAAGCTATTGCGGCCAAAACAAAGCTTATGGTAAAATAAATCCAACCGAAGAAAGAGCCGGGATTTTCCTTAAACGATTCAATTTCCGCATAATCGCACCCGCAGTCTTTTTTCAGCACTTCAGCCATATACTCGCACGCCTGAAGCTCGCCTTTTGAGCCGGGGTCTCTCTTTTCAAAATCCTTGCAAATATGAGTGATTTCATCAATCATATAACGGGCGGCTTCATCTTTTTTGCTGATAATTTTTGATAAATCCATAACATAACCTCCTCATAAATATATGATAATTTTACCACTTATTTTATAAAAGCGCAATACATTTTAAAAATTTCGATAAGGGGACTGCCCCCGTTAATGGAAAAGCTACGGGCAAAAAGCATCGGCAAACAAGTTCGGTTTTTGCAATCAAATTTTACAGGGCATACCGAACCCGGCATACCCTGCTAAACTGAAATTATTTAATCTTTTCTTAATTTGTATATATCTTTTATAAGTAAAGCAAGCGTAATAATAAAATACACAAAACCTACCAAAAAGAAAATTACCGATAACAGCGCGTCAATATTTGCCGAAAACCTGTAATTTAAAGCGCCTATTATTAAATACGAAAAATCCGCAATACCAAGGGGAATAAAGGCACAGCTTAAAAGACGGAATGTCGGTTTTGAATAGACTTTACTATAAAACAAAGCCGTTATTACCGAAATCGCAAGCACTATTCCAAAAGCGATAAAATACCACAACGCCGTACCTTCATCGCTGTACCACCCCGATGTAAAATGCCTTAAATATTCATATTCGGAATCCTGACTTATCTTTATTGCGTCATTCAAACGTTCAAATGTATTAAAAAATGAAAGCACAATAATAAGTCCGCCGCTCAATAAAAATGCCAATGCCTGAACGTATGCGTTAAATTTAAGTGATTTTTGATTCATATTAACCTCCTTATTCACATTAACCTACCCACAATTTTTTAAATGCGTACAAAAATATTTATTCACCTCCCTATAATAACGGGGCAAGCCCCTTATTGAAAAGCAAAATTTCCGTAATTAAGGAAAAACCGAAAATAAATCATTGTATTTAAAAGTATAAAATTTTTTTACTTTCAATGCCCTTATATCATAAATTGTATATAAAGTCAATACGAATTGCAGAAACGCAGAAAAGACGTGCAAAAATGCAAGAAAATAAGAAAAATTGATTACATACATAAATTACAGAACAAATTGCAGAACACAAAAAAAGGACTGCGGTTTGCAGTCCTTTCAGCTTGTAAAATCTGTTTTTGGTTTATTAACGCGAACCGCGGAAAAAATTAAGACGAGCTCTAAAATTCCGATTTAAAGCAGACGCGTCCGCAGTATTTTAATTGCACCGATAGTTTGTTAAAAAATGTTTGTAAAATTTAACGCAGTCCGCAACGGCGTCAAGGTCAATGTTCTCATTTTCCGAATGGACGGAATCGAGCTGTTGTTTAGAAAGTCTGATAGGCGCAAACCTAAGCACGCACTCGCAAACATCGGTCAGCGTTCTCGCGTCCGTACCGGCCGGAAGAATAAACGGCGTTACGGGATACTGCGGGAAAATTTCTGATACGCACTTTTTCAAATATTCAAACTGCGGCTTGCTCATATCAGCAGGCTCGTGATATTCGCTCTCTTTGTCAAGCTCTAACTCAATGTCATATTTTTCCGCAGCCTTTTTAAAGCTTTCAATATCCTTTTTAAAATCGGCGCTGTTAACAGGCCTTAAAAACGCCCTTGCAGTGCAGATTTTTTTGGAGGTGTCGCCCTCAATTTTACCGAACGAGCAGGTAGTGCCTATAAGTCCGCCGGCCTGCGCGTTGATTTTGGGCATAACCTTTTTGAGTATAGGTCTGAACAGCCAAAGATTTGAAAAAAGCAAATTCATCGGCATTGAGCTGTACGGGGCAAGATGCTCAAACATCGCCTCAATTTGAGGATTTATTTCTCTTATAAAAATGTTGCCTTTAGTTGTTTCGTTTATAAAGGCCGTCATTCGCTCAACTACATTAAGATTTGCGGCGCTTGTAAGGCTTGCGTGCGCGTTGCCCGCTTTTGCCGTGCAGTTGAAATAATATCTGCCCTTTTCGTGAACGGCTATCATCGCGCATTTTTCGCATTTCATTCCCCCGAGCGGCGGCTCGATTATAGCGCCGCCTTCATCGAGAATAACGTCAAAATTAATTCCGTTTTCTTTAAAATACTCGTTTGCTTTCGGTATTCCGTCACCGCCGAGCTCCTCGTTATGCGATGAACCGAGATAAACATTGCAGGGAAATTCAAACCCTTCCTTTAAAAGCTCTTCAACAGCCGAAAGCTCCGCAAAAAGAGGCGTTTTTGTATCTACTGTCCCTCGTCCCCATATTTTGCCGTCAGCTATTTCGCCCGAAAACGGCTCGTGTTCCCATTCACCGTCGGCAGGAACGACATCGTGGTGCGACATCAGCATAATATTATGAGAAGAGTCAGCTCCCGCAATTTTATAAATCCAGCAGTCATCGCCGAAAATAAGCTTTTCGCTTTTTGCGGAAAATTCAGGGAACAGCTCTGAAACCGTATCTCTCAGTTTTTTAAATTCGGTATCGTCAAAACTGCCTTCAACCGAAACGGTCTTGCACTGAATCATTTTTTGAAGTCGCAGGGCGTATTCGTTTATTTCTTCATCGGTAAAATAGCTTTTACTTTCTGAAAGCTTAGGTCTTTTTGCGCTGTTTTTCAAAACATTTGAATAAAGCGCTCCTGCGCTTACCGCTCCAAAAGCTGCAAGCAACGGTTTAATTTTTTTCATAATGACCCTTCCCCTCTTTTTAAATATAGACGTAAGTTTAAATAAAATAAATGGGCACTTAAAAATGTGCCCATTTTGGTGCCGGTGACCGGACTCGAACCGGTACGCTGTCGCCAGCGGTGGATTTTGAGTCCACTACGTCTGCCAATTCCATCACACCGGCATTTATGTGACTAAAATATTATATGAAAAAATATTATCATTGTCAAGTGCAAGTGAATCTTTATTTAAAAATATTTCCCCATTTACTGCTTTGACGCATTGAAAAATAATCCTTGCCGCTGCCTATTATTATGTGGTCGCTTATTCTTATTCCTACGCCTTTCATAGCGGAAACAAGGTTTGAGGTGAAAATAATATCCTGCGATGACGGCGCAACAATTCCCGAAACGTGGTTATGTACTACAATAACGTTTGCCGCGTTAGTGCTGAAAACCTGCTCCGCGATATTACGATAGCTTACGGAAACCTTGTCAATCTCGCCTGTACCTATCTTTATACATTTTAACAGACGGCAGGCGCTGTCAAGACAGATAATATACAGCTCTTCACGGTTGACGCCGAAATAGACGCCGGACATATATTCCGCGATTTTCTCAGGCGAATCGTATATAACATCGTCAGCCGACGTTTTATTCTGCTCATACCGCCTTGCCATTGCCGGCATAAGCTTAATGAGAGCGGCGGAATACTCTGAAATTCCCTTGACCTTACACAAATCCTCATAGCGCGCGTCAAAAACCGCAGACAGCGACCCAAACTCATTGATAAGCGTATGCGCTAAACCGTTGACGTCGCGGTTCGGTATAGCATAAAAAAGGAAAAGTTCCAAAGCGTTATGGTCCTCAAAAGAGTCCAGTCCGTTTTCAACAAAGCGCTTTCTCAGCCTTTGCCTGTGACCTGCGTGAACATTACCGGGTTTATTTGAGGATTTGTTTGAAGGCTTGTCTTTAACATTGGAATCAGTAAGAGCTATAACATTGCCCTCAACATATATTTCATTTTCAGCGTTTGTTTTGTTGCCATCGGTCATATTCATTTATTTCAACAGCCTTTTAATATATTTTTGCCATTTATATATATAAAGCGTAACGATTCGGGTAAACGCTATGTCATAAAACAAAAACGCCGCGTTGCCCGAGCCCCATAGAAACAATAACGTGAATTTACCGAACGCGCCTATCTCGTCATATGGGATATTTAAAAGCTTTGAGCAAATTAAATAGGCGGCAACTATTGCTATATTGAAAATTATATATTTTATAACCCAAGAAAACGCGCCTCTCGTTTTTCTCTCGATAAATCCCTTTAAAATCGGGTATATTCCGAAAAACAGCGCGTAAAACACGGCGGACTCTTTGTTAGGAACGATTGCTAAAGATAAAACCGACACGGCCAAATACAATGCAAACGCAAATTTGGAGTTAAACTCGATTACTGCAACGGCTATAAAAATTCCGCAGATAACGGGCGCGGCATAGGTCATTGAAGGAAATATTCCGAAAACCGCCATAATTATTAACGATAACGCCGCCGAAATCCCCCCGAATGATGATTTAACCGATTTTTCTTTTATTTTATTATTCATCAGCAACACCCGCAAAGATCGCCGCCAAAGCACTCGCAAATGTTATCGCAGCACCAAAGAGTGCAAAGGTCGTCAAGGCAATTACCGCTTGTGCACCCAACGCAGTTTGAGCACCCCGAATGTTCGTCATAATCAAGCTTATATCCTCCGTTGGCTTTTTTAGATAGTGAATCGTACGCCTCTCTGTATTCCGCGTTTTCGGGGTCAAGAAAAACCGCCTGATTAAAATATGAATGAGCCTCGTTCAGCCAGCCTCTGTTTCGGTAAATAAGCCCTTTTAAATAGTACCACTCGGCGGAACACATATTTTTAGGGATTCCGTCAAGAATTGTTTCAGCGTCGTCCAACCTGCCCTCGGCTATTTGGCGGCGCACATCGGGAAACTGCGATGAATATTCAGAATAATAAGACGAGCCTTGAGAAGATGAATTGCCGGTTCCCCTTTTTTCATTGAAAATATAGTCGAACGCAGAGTCAATCTCCGTCATCTTTTCTTTTTTTTCGCTTGGCGTCATATTTGAGTTTTCAATTTCATATGCCTTTGCCCTGTACGCCTTTTTGATTACATCTTCGGAATCGCTCGGCAAAACTCCCAAAACGGAATACGCGTCATTCATCTTTCTCACCTCTCTTTTCCATAATAATTTTTCTACGCCTGTAATCAAGCCCCTCAAACACAATGTTGTAAATTATGTCCCTAAATCTGAAAAATTCAACTTTTTTTATATATTCAGCGAGCTCGCCTATTGAAAGATCGACCGCAAAGCTTGCGTCTTCAATTATATTATCCGTGTTTTTGAACGGATTAAACAAATTTGATTTTACATCGTTTTCGTAATCGTCAAACGCGTCTAATAAATATACCGTTCTGCCTAAAAAATATCCTATTTTAAAGCTGTCAGAATTTAATTCTCCGTCTGAAAAAATGTAACCGAGAACACTGCCCGTGGGGTCCGCCGCCGAGTCAACTCCGAGAAAATTCTTTTCGGCCGCTAACTGACTTGACATATATTTTTCGGTAGCATTAAAAATGTCGGGATATTTTTTTTGAGCTTTCCGACATATGCGCTTAAAATAAGGTTTTATAGCTTTGCAGAGCGCGCGCTTAAAAAATACGCTGTCTGAAATATTGTCGCAAAGCTTGAAATATGACAAAATAACGGTTATACCCGCCGCTTTTTTGAAAATTTCTTCATCGGAATCAATTTTAAGGCACTTTTTACAAGGAGAAAAACTGCAATGCGATTTTGAAATTTTTGTTTCAGAGTTAACCGTTCCCATTCGGTACAGGACATAAAACACCGCGTCATAGCTCAAAAGAAAGCGGGAAAACAGACCGTATTCCTTTTGCATTTGCTTACAAAGAGTACAGTACACGCCCCTATAAACGTCATAATCCTTAATTTTTAATTCGGGCTTATAAACAGTTACATAACCGAACAAAATATGATACCTCGCAATTATTTACATAATAAAATAATACCATATTATGACAGTTAACGCAAGAAATACAAAAATTGTTAAAAAAATATTTACTTTTTAAGAATGGACTTATCCTCAAGTAAATCAAATTTACCTTTTTTACAGAGGACTGTGTCTTTACCGTAAGGCTTTATGCGGGTAACGGTATTGCCGATATATCTTACGTCTATCGGGCAACGCTTTTCGCAAAGCTCGCAGACTGTAATTTTACTGTTTTCCTCAACGACCAGCGCTTTGGACGCGCCGCTCTTTTCACGCAATGCGCCTGTGGGGCATTTGTCAACGCACATTCCGCAAAAAATGCAGTTTGTTTCGGATAATTTTTTGCCGAATTCCGGCAGAACCAGCGTGTTAAATCCACGGTCAACAAGTCCGACAGCGGATTTGCCAATAACCTTATCGCAAATTCGCACGCAGAGTCCGCAAAGAACGCATTTATCGGCGTTGCGGCTGATAAGCTCGGTTTTGTCTTCACTGTTGCGCGAATGCTTTTCGCCGCTAAGCCGTTTACCGGAAATTCCGTTTTCATCGGCATACTTTACGAGCTTGCATTCATAATAATCGTGGCATCCGCACTCTAAGCAACGGTTGGCCTCCGCTGTTGCCTGCTCGTCGGAAAAGCCTTTATTTACCTCGGCAAATGAAACCTTGCGTTCGTTCGGAGAAATTTTCGGCATAACAGCCCTCGGCGCTTTTACAAATTCGGAATAATCAATTTCGCTGTCTCCGCGCTCAACAATAAACGGCTTTTTATATGAAATTTTCACGCCGCGCAAATAGGCGTCGATAACTTCGGCGGCTTTGCCTGCCTCGCCTATGGCGGCAATGGCAATGTCGGCTCCCTTATTTGAAACGTCGCCTATTGCGAATACGCCCTCTTCCGATGTTGTAAAATCGTTTTCGCAAGCGATAACCGTGCCTTTTTTCGTCTGTTCCAGCATTTCAAATCCGCTAAGCTCGGGAACCTGACCTATTGCCATAATAACCGAATCGAGCGAAATATATTCGGTTTCGCCTTCTATCGGTTCGGGGCGGCGTCTGCCGCTTTCATCTGGCTCGCCCAGTTTCATTTTTTGCAGGACAGCTCCGCAAACCGAGCCGTTCGACTCAGTAAACTCAATCGGATTTGTAAGATATTTATAAATTACGCCTTCTTCTTCCGATTCCAAAATTTCATTCGGGTCGGCAGGCATTTCGTCTTTAGTTCTTCTGTAAATAACATACACTTTTTCGGCGCCGAGGCGAACCGCTGTTCGGCAGGCGTCCATAGCGGTGTTGCCGCCTCCGCAGACAGCGACGTTTTTGCCGATTTTCGGTTTACCGCCGAGGTTTACCTCTCTGAGAAAATCAATCCCGCCGTAAACTCCGTTCAATTCTTCGCCCTTAACGTGCATTTTACTGCTTTTCCAAGCGCCCGCCGCAACAACAACCGCGTCATAATCATTTTTAATGCTTTCAAAGGATATATTTTTACCGATTTTTATATTATTTTTATATGTAACACCCGTCCGCCTGATAAATTCAATTTCTTTATCAAGAACGGCTTTCGGAAGTCTGTATTCGGGGATTCCGTAGCGGAGCATACCTCCCATTTGCGGCATCTGCTCAAATACAGTTACAGTATGCCCTTTGAGTGAAAGATAATATGACGCCGTAAGACCTGCCGGACCTCCGCCGATAACCGCCACCTTTTTGCCGCTCTTTTCGGCTTTTGCCGGCAAAAGAGAAAAATCGCCTATATATTTATCAGCAACAAAGCTTTTGAGAAACGCTATTGAAATTGCCGAGTCAACATATTGCCTGCGGCAAGCGTTTTCGCACGGATGAGGGCAAACTCTGCCTATTGACGACGGGAAGGGTACTTTTTCTCTTATTAGCTTAACTGCCTCGGCATACTCGCCGTTCGCAATCAAACCGACATAACCCTGACAGTCCGTACCGGCAGGACAGGCCTTTGTGCAAGGCGCTTTGCAATCACCCGTATGATCGGACAAAAGAAGTTCCAACGCCGTTTTGCGTGATTTTTTTACTCTTTCGGAGTCGGTATGAATAATCATTCCGTCAGACGGCTTAGCGGAGCACGCTCTCAGAAGTTTTGGGACGCCCTCGGCCTCAACAGTGCAAAGTCCGCACCCGCCGTATGCCTCAACCAAGGGGTCATAGCACATATTTGGAATGTTTATTCCGTTTTCCAAAGCAATATCAAGAATAGATTTGTCGGAATCGGTAATTATATCTTTACCGTCAATAGTAATTTTAATCTGCATTATTCCACCTCCACAGCGCCGAAACGGCAGGCCGACAAACAGCTTCCGCAACCGACGCAGATATTCGGGTCAATTTTGTGAACCGATTTAGGCGCGCCGGTAATAGCGCCCGCAGGACATTTTCTTGCGCACGCGGTACAGCCGCGGCAGGCGTCGGGATCAATTTTATATTTTCTGAACTTAACGCATTCGTGCGCCGCGCAACGTTTGTTTTCGATATGTTCAAGATATTCATTGCGGAAATATTTAAGAGTAGTCAGCACGGGATTCGGCGCAGTTTGACCCAGTCCGCACAAGGCTCCGTCTTTAATTGAATTGCAAAGCTCTTCAAGGAGCGTTAAATCCTCTGCCGTACCCTCTCCATCGGTTATTCTTGTGAGAATTTCAAGCATTCTCTTTGTGCCGATTCGGCAGTGAGTACATTTGCCGCAGGATTCCTTTGCGGTAAAGTCAAGGAAAAACTTGGCCATACCGACCATACAGGTGCTTTCGTCCATAACAACCATTCCGCCGGAACCCATAATTGCGCCTGTCGCGGCAAGCGCCTTGTAATCAATAACCGTATCAAGCAAACTTTCCGGAATACACCCGCCTGACGGGCCTCCCATTTGAACCGCTTTAAACTTTTTACCGTCTCTTATTCCGCCGCCTATGCCGAAAATAACATCGCGGAGTGTTTTACCCATGGGAATTTCAACAAGTCCGCCCTTGTTTATCTTACCTGTAAGGGCAAAAACCTTTGTTCCCTTGCTTGTTTCGGTGCCCATTTCCGCAAACTTTTCGCCGCCGTTTTGAATTATCCACGCTACATTCGCAAAAGTTTCAACATTATTTATATTTGACGGTTTGCGCAAAAATCCCGACTGCGCAGGGAACGGGGGTTTTAAACGCGGCATACCTCTCGAGCCTTCAAGGGACTCAATAAGAGCCGTTTCCTCGCCGCAGACAAACGCCCCGGCGCCGGCTTTAATTTTAAAATCACAGGAAAAATCCGTGCCGAAAATGTTATCGCCTATAAACCCAAGCTCTTTTGCCTGCTCAATAGCTTTTTTTAATCGTTTTACCGCAAGCGGATACTCGGCACGAACGTAAACGATAGCTTCCTTGGCGCCGATAGCATACGCTCCGATAAGCATACCCTCTATCAGCGTGTGAGGGTCGCTTTCGATAACCGCTCTGTCCATAAACGCACCGGGGTCTCCCTCGTCTGCGTTGCAGATAAGATATTTTTCACTGCCCTCGGAATTTCTCGCGGCGTTCCACTTAAACCACGTCGGAAAACCGGCTCCGCCTCTTCCGGCAAGACCTGAAATTTTAATTTCCTCAATGACCTGCTCGGGAGTCATTTCAGTAACGCACTTTTTTATAGCGTCATATCCGCGGTCGCCTATGTAATCTTCAATTTTTTCAGGATTGATTACGCCGCAATGGCGAAGCGCAATTCTTGTCTGGGAAGATAGAAACGCCTTGTCGTCATCGGATATTTCATATTCGCCCATGTCGGAAAAATCACCGCGGTTTACCGCTTTGGCAATTTTTTCGGCTATCTCGGAAGTAACTCTTACAAATCTGTGGAGCTCGTTCCCGTTATATACGTCAACTATCGGCTCAAGGTAGCACATACCTATGCACCCGGTAAACGTAAGCTCATTATCTTTATTAAGTTTTCGCTCTAAAACCTCAAAAGCTTTCAATGCGCCCGCGGCAATTCCGCAGCTTCCCTGCCCTACCGCAATTTTCATTGATTTTTCTCCTTTTCTGCCAAAGTTTTAAGTATATTTACTGCCTTTTCGGGAGTGAGTGTGCCGTATGTGTCGTCGTTCACCATCATTACGGGTGAAAGACTGCAACACCCGAGGCACGCCACACATTTAATTGTGAACAGCCCGTCTTCCGTCGTCTCATTGTCTTTTATATTCAGATACTCGCTTATTGCCTCATAAATGCCGTCCGCCCCGTTAACATGGCAGGCAGTACCCTTACACAGCATAATGAGATATTTGCCTATCGGCGTTAATCTGAACTGTGAATAAAATGTCGCAACTCCTATTATTTTTACTATCGGCACACACATACGCTGTGAAATGTGAATAATTACGTCCGTCGGTAAATAACCGTAAATCTCCTGCGCGGACTGCAAAACCGAAATAAGATTTTCAGCGGCGTCGCCGTATTTTTCAAGTGTAGGTTCAAGAAGAGTTAAATCGGAATCGACCTTACTTTCATAAAAATTCATAATATCCCTCCGTTTAGATTCAATAAGTAGCTTGCCACGATGAATGGCGCGGCAATGTGCGGCAACAGCCGCGCAAAGGAATCAGAAAAGACAATATTTCCTGATTCCGAAATGGAACCGCCGCATACGGGCGGTCAACTTGCTTAAACTATATAATAATACAAAGTCCGACTTTTTTCAATCAAAAGTTAAACTAATTTCTGTTGAGATTTAACTATATTTATGTTAAAATAAACTATTAAAATTAAGGAAGTTTTTTATTATGAACAAATTTATATGCGAAATGCACGCACATACCTCAAACACAAGCCGCTGTGCAAGCGTAACAGCCGAAGATTTGATTAACGACTATATAAGAGCAGGATATGACGGAATCGTTATTACCGACCATTTAAGCCCGAGCACGTTTGAAAGGTTTGAGGGCAAGGCTATTTCTTGGAAAGAAAAAATAGACTTTTTTCTGCGTGGATACAATGCCGCGCTCAAAGCGGCCAACGGTAAAATCAAAGTTTTTCTCGGAATGGAAATAAGGTTTTATTTTCCGGAAAACGCCAATATGAACGACTATCTTGTTTACGGCGTAAACGAAAAATTCCTTTACGGCAATGTTGATATTGACCGTATGCGGATTCCGCAGTTTTCCGAGCTTGTTCATAAAAACGGAATGGCAATTTTTCAGGCGCACCCGTTCAGAACGGGTATGACTGTCACAAAACCGCAATATCTTGACGGAATTGAGGTTTACAACGGCTGTCCCCGACACAATTCTCACAATACAATCGCAAATATTTGGGCAGATGAAAACTCTCTTTTAAAGACAAGCGGCTCCGATTACCATAAACATGAGGACACCGCGCGCGGCGGACTGATATTTGACCGTGAAATCAAAGACAATAAGGATTTAGTCAACGCGCTTTTAAATACGTCGCCTAAAATAATCAGAAGATAATTTACGCTCAAATTCTTATTTGGCGGCTACCAGATGCCATATACATTATATATGTTTATTCCGTCAGCCGCAATGACCCAAATTTTGTAAGAGTTAAATACAATGACGGGGCCAAGCCCCTTATTGAAAACGAAAACCCCGGTGATAAAATGAACAAGTCCGTAAAAAATGGACAATAGAAAAAAGCCCCCTGTTGATGTAGAATATATATCAAGAGGGGGATATTA
>CANQFC010000001.1 GCA_947598155.1 uncultured Clostridia bacterium | reverse complement strand
TATAAGCATTTCTCCAAAACCAAACCGATGAAACTGGAACATTTTAACCCTGTTCTTGAATGGTGGAACAACCGTCAGGAAATTACGATTGACGGCTCTGATAAAGCAAAGAAATATACCGTTCAACAGCTCACCGAAGAACTGGGCTACAATCTCGATCAATGCGGTTACCCTCACATGGAAGAAGAAATTCTCGATCCCATGGATCTGATTCAGCGGTATCAAGAAGAACGAGCTTCCTTAAATGCAGAAATTGATCGTGTACTGGCAGAGATCACCGCCACGCTGGGAGGGACAGCGCAATGACACCTTCGGAGCTTAAAAACAGCATCTTGCAGCTTGCCATTCAAGGCAGGCTTGTGGAACAGCGCCCCGAAGAAGGCACCGGCGAGGAGCTTTACCGCAAAATCCAGTCAGAAAAACAGGCGCTCATCAAAGCGGGAAAAATTAAAAAGGAGAAGCCCCTGCCCGAGATTTCGGACGATGAAAAACCGTTTGATATTCCGGAGAATTGGAGGTGGGTGAGGCTCGGAGAGATATCAACTTATTCCCACACTAAAGAAAAAATCAATGCTAACCAAATTACAGATTCTTTGTGGTGCCTTGATTTGGAAGATATTGAAAAAGATACTGGGAAAATATTGAATATCTGTTTAGCTTCCCAAAGAAAAATCGCAGGAGATAAAGTCAAATTCTACAAAGGGCAGATTTTATACAGCAAATTGCGACCGTATTTAAAAAAGATATTGACTGCGACAGGCGACGGTATATGCTCATCAGAAATTGTTCCGTTCAGTACATACGGAAATATTGATTCAGATTTCATAGTAAATTATTTAAAATCTCCTTATGTTGATTTTACTATTAATTCAGTGACATACGGCGTTAAAATGCCAAGGGTCGGGACAGATACCATGACGAATTTATTAGTCCCCCTCCCGCCCCTCGCCGAGCAGAAGCGGATCGTCGCAAAAATCGAGGAACTGCTGCCGCTTGTCGACCGCTACGCCGAAGCGTGGAATCGGCTCGAAGCCCTTAACAAGCGTTTCCCCGATGACCTGAAAAAATCACTGCTTCAGCTTGCAATTCAGGGTAAACTCGTCCCGCAACTCCCCGAAGAAGGCACGGGTGAGGAACTTTACCGCAAAATTCAATCGGAAAAGCAGGCGCTCATCAAGGCAGGAAAAATCAAAAAGGAAAAGCCCCTGCCCGAAATCTCGGACGATGAAAAACCGTTTGATATCCCTGATAATTGGAAGTGGATACACATAAACGAAGTTATTGATGTTCGAGATGGAACGCACGATACACCTAAATATGTATCTAATGGTATTCCTCTCGTGACAAGTAAAAACTTGGTTGACGGTGGTATTAATTTTGATACTGCAAAGCTCATATCAGTTGATGATGCCACAGCAATCAATTTGCGTTCCAGAGTAGATGATGGAGATATTCTTTTCGCAATGATTGGGACAATAGGAAACCCGGTATTAGTGAAAAAAGACCGAGAATTCAGCATTAAGAATATGGCACTTTTTAAGCAGTACAATGAAGATTTGTTTGAAATGAAATACTTATTGTATTTTTTAAGACTTGCCCAATCGGAAATGAAAAAAACAGCAAGCGCAAGCGTGCAATCATTTGTTTCTTTATCTGTTTTAAGAAATTATCTGATACCTCTCCCTCCCCTTGCCGAGCAGAAGCGTATCGTCGCAAAGTTAGAGGAAATCCTGCCGCTGTGCGAAAAATTAAAATGAGGTGAAAAAATGGCAAGTTTCAAAAAACCCAATATGTCAAAAATCAATAGCCAAATGAGACAGCTAAAATCAACGACTAATAAGTTTGAACGAGAGGCAAATCGAGCACTAAGCGAACTGAAAAGCATTGAGCGCAAAGCAAAATCATATCAAAACAAACTCCGCTCATCATCAATACAGCCGTTGACAACCATACCCTCTTTATACCTTGGCAGAAGGTATGAGGAAGACGCAGCACCCTCTATCCATGAAGACTACGAAAAAGAGTATGATGTATTTATTTCTCATGCATCAGAAGACAAAGATGCTGTTGCACGACCGCTTGCAGAAGCACTCAGAAGCAACGGGATTTCAGTCTGGTATGATGAGTTTGAATTGAGAATCGGGGATAGCCTTCGCAGAAAAATTGACAAAGGAATTGCCAATAGCAATTTTGGAGTGATCGTTATTTCACGAGATTTTATTCATAAAGGGTGGACTAACTATGAGCTTGACGGACTAATAACAAGAACCGTAAACGGTGAGCAGGTAATGCTTCCCATTTGGCATAATGTGACAAAACGAGAAGTAATCGATTATAGCCCATCGCTTGCCGATAAACTGGCTCGCAATACTACTGATTTCACCATAGAAGAAATTGCTGATGAGATTGCAGATTTGATCCACGAAAGGAAAGGGAGTTGAGCTCCAGAAGCCTTGATTAACATCAGCATATCGTTGCTAAGCCAGGAGACTTACTGCTTCTATGTGAAAATCGAAATGGGGTGAAAGAATGACAGAGTTTGAAAGTTTAAAGGCATTCTATGCTTCCTATATTCAGTTTGGCTTGGAAAACAATGTGAACTATAACTATGCCAAATGGGGTAACGATATCTTTCACAAATATTGCGAAAGACTTGTAGATAACAGCTATTACTTAAATAAAGCGGCAATGAAACAAGAACTGATGTTGTTAAAAGAAGCTCTTTCAAAAGAGATCGAGGCACATTATAGCAAATGATGCATAGGTGATTATATGGAAAAAAAGGTAAAATGTCCTGTGTGTGATACCGAGATTTTCTCTTATCCCGATTATGATAGGAATCTAATATTCTATACTTGCCCGGTATGTGGCAGGTATGAATTGGATGCATTTTATCAAAATGCTAAGATAGATAAAAACCATCTTGCAGGATATTTGTGTCATCATAGATTTAAGAATAATAATTTCGAATATCGTTATCACACCACTTTAAATAAAGAAACTTGTGATAAATATCGGGAAGAATTTGATAACGGCAATAATACACATGGCCGACCTGTACATATGGATGTAGAAATTATTGAAAATTGGTATCCCAAAACATTTGCTGAACGCATAGATCGTATTCTTCTTTTCCTAAATTCACGCATCAAACATATTGGACAGAAGATTTCTTTAAGCTATCAAGAAACGCTAAGTGCTTTTTTCATTGATAGAAAAGAGTTGGATGAGATATCGTTGTATAGCCCTAATTGGAAACCGAGAAATGCTGATGACTGTAAGTATGAAGCAAAATATATGCTAAATTATTTGGAAAAATGCTCCTATGTTGAATATGCAATTGGTGCAAGTGAAGAAGAATGGATCAATATTTCTTTAGCGCCCGAAGGGTATGCCAGAGTTGATATGCTGCAAAAGAATACGGCATACGGTCGCAATGTTCTTGTTGCTATGAAATTTGGCGAAGACACAAAGCCTCTTCGAGAAGCGATTCGCAAAGGAATCCAAGATGCAGAATATATTGCTGTTTTTATCGACGAAGTACAACACAATGACTTTATCACACCAGAGCTGCTCAAACATATTCGTGACAGTAAATTTGTGGTTGTAGATTTGACCCATCAAAACAATGGCGCTTATTTTGAAGAAGGTTATGCAATGGGATTAGGAAAAACGGTAATTCAGCTATGTAAATCAGATACAAAACTGCATTTTGACATTGCACAGAAAAATACAATTATATGGACAACGGAAGATGATATTCCAGAGAGACTGACTAACCGTATAAAAGCCACCATAGATTAAGGCAAACTGAATAAATTGAGGATTTGTTGTGGCTATTGATTACCACTGGAAATTCGAACTCAAAAGTCTGTGCCATGAACTTGCATTTTGGAAACAGGCAATGGTATTATCGCCTGCATCGTTGCCCTCATATCCCGATATGCTGTTCTTCCTCGGCGGGTAAAATCAAATTCGGCAGTAGATAATCTCCCAGCTGGATACAAGTACCCTCCCCATTTGCTTGAATACTATTTTTCCTATAACGTAAACCTATTTTGCGCTACCATTATACAAAGGGACTCATTTTCGTTGAATGTGCGTTTTTCAAAAGTGCAGCTTTTCCGTCTTGAAATGAGATTCCAAAAATGGGTATCGCATTTTAGTCAAGTACGATTTGCCGAATCGTACTTGACTAAATTTTAAATTCCGGCAAGTGCGTGTGTTTTCTTATACTTGGATAGGAGCTATATGGCTACCGTTATAAAATCCGAGAATTTGATTAAACTTCTACACGCAAATCTCATAAACCGCATGTTAAATAATAGTTTTATAGTAAAGTAGCGGCAGAGATTTTTCCCTGCCGCCGCTCGGCTTTAACTGAAGATCAACTCATTATTGACAATCTCCATTGCCCGGTTGCGGATACTGTTCATTCGTCCAATCCACGCCATTTGGTCTTGCGCTTTGAGCGCTTCGGTTACGCCCTCACGCTCCGCCATCTGTTTTACCAGCCGGGAAAACAGTTCCTCCGCCTGCCGGTCGATGTCGGCAAGGTGGTCGTTCAGCTTGCAGGCAGTGAGCAGATTGTAATACAGAATACGGTGATGCTCTTTCAAATATCGCCTGCGTCGTTGCCCCCATATTCCGAAATGCTGTTCTTCCTCGGCGGGTAAAGTCAGGCAAGGGAGCCGATAGTCGCACTGCTGTTTGTATTTCCCGCCCATTTTCTCGAATACTGTTTTTTCCATAACGCAAACCTCCTTTGCACTACTATTGTACAAAGGAGGCACGGTTTCGTCGAATGTGCGATTTTCAGAATTGCAGGTTTTTTGCGTCCTCTGCGGCGTTTTGGAAGAACATAATGTCATAAATCGGGAGATAGGTGATCTTGCCGTTTGTCGTAATTTCCCGTGCGTTTGATAGGACATACGCCTTTTTGATGTGGTAGTCCTCATTCTGCACGAAAGCGGTGAGGGCGCTGTGTACCGTATAATCCTTCCCGGATTTTACTTCAATCGGTACAGTGGAGAGGCTGTCATAATCGTCAATTAGAAAATCGACTTCGCCCTTGCTGCGGTTATCATAATAGAACAGCTTATACCCATGTGCCGCAAGCTCGGCAGCAACGGCGCTTTCATACACCGAACCGAGATTGATGCTCCGTTCATCGTCCAAAACCGCACGGATGTTATTCCCGTACAAGATGCCGGTCAGAATGCCGGGGTCATTCAAATAAAGTTTCAGCAGATTCTTGCCACTGGACTCGATCAACGGGAACACCGGGTTGGAGATGGCCTGCACAGGCAGGGCAATTCCTGCGCTGATCAGATACTCGAACTCGTCTTGATAATCCCGGAAGGTCTTACCTCGCTTGTTTTCAATCGTCTGCGCCACCACTCGCTTCTTTTTGTTTTCCATATTGGACGGAATCAAGTCATAGACCCGGCGAATCTTCAGCTTTTTCTCCGCATCGTACTTGGAAGCGTCCGCAGCGTAGTAATCGTGAATTTCACTTTGAATCTCCCGCACGGACAAGATGTTCTTCTTGGAAAGATAGGCGTTCACGGCATCCGGCAATCCGCCAACGAGCAAATATTTTCGGAACAGATCCATCATTTTTTCGTGGATCGGCTCGTCGAGGGCTTCCCGATTTTCAAACTTCTTCCGCATCGCAGAAATGGCGACTCCGTTCATACCGTTTGCATGGAGAAATTCTTCAAAATCCAGCGGGAACATTCTGACCTTGCGGATACTGCCCATCGGAATGGAGGTTGTCTGCGAAAGCGTGACACCCAAAAGCGAACCACTAGCGATAAAGGTGAATTTATCGTCCTGCGACAGGAATTTGAGCAGCGTCAGCAGGTGCGGATACGCCTGAATTTCATCAAGGAAGATCAGCGTATTTTCTTTCTGCTTCATTTTGCTGCCTGACAGCATACTGACCTGAAGATAGAAGTCCTCCACCGTTTTTGTATTTGCAAACAGCCGGTCGCCCAGCGAGTCCTCAACCATATTGATCTCTATGAAGTTTTCGAACAGCTTCTTGCCGACATAACGGATGATATACGTTTTGCCGACCTGTCTTGCGCCGTCGATCAAAAGTATTTTTGGGGAGCCGGACGTTAAGTGCGACTCGATCAATGCCTCAATTTTGCGGTATAGCATTGTACACCTCCTGACTTTTCAATAAGATTATACCACAAAATCATTGACATTTCAATAGGATTCGCTCGACATTTTATGACTTTTCAAATTTATGTGGAGCAACATACGCTTATCCGTATCAGAGAAGTTTCCGCTGCCGGGCAAACTCCTTTAGAATGTAAATGTGCCAACGGGACTTTTGGACGATGGTGCGGAAGTGCGGCGAGCAGAAAAACTCGATCAGATACACCTTGGGGATGCGGTTCACATTGTTTTTCTTGAACGACTTTAAGTGTCCTCTGCGGCACCAGCTGTTGACGGTGGTTTTTGCATAACCGGTCAGCTTCACAATATCCTCCGCCATCAGAACATCGGGGTACTTGGAGAGCAGCTTCGCATAAAAATCGTGCATATCCTCCCGCACCACAGGAGGAACCTCGCTTTGCATTTTCACCGGGTAGCTGTTGCTGTACCATCCCGCCGGGGCGGAATAGCTTTCGGGAAAGACCTTACGGTCTTTCAGATAGGCGATGACGTCCGCCTTTTTGATTTTGTAACAGCGGGTTCGTTTGCCCGTGTACTCGCACGGAATCTTACCGCTTTTCAGCAGGTACAGCGCCGTGGATTTGCTGATGTGGCAGATCCGATAGAGCTGATCCTTTGTGATGACCTCCGGGATGGAATCCCAGTTGACTGCGTTTTCTTTCATTTGCAATACACCTCAAAATTACAGAATTGTCGGTGTGCTGTCCGTGTATTGCCGTTCTGCCTTTGTTCTGCCCTGTCTGCCCCCAGTTCTGCCCAAAATCGCAATTTTTCGTGATTTGAGCCCATTTTGGAAAAGCGCCGAAACAGGGCGATTTTTTGAATGTGACCGCCGAAAAATCCAGTCGCCGTGCGGGTTTTCGCCGATACGTATCTGACCGCTTCTGACAGAAAATTTCCGAAAAGCGGTCGGAGAGCATCGCACTCGAAATGCTGTGTTCCCACAAGGAACCTAGGGTTCGAATCCCTAACTCTCCGCCAAAAAACGGAGGTTGCTTTTGGCAATCTCCGTTTTTCATTTTACGGGATTCGAACCCGAGAGGGTCTGAGCGTAAAAAACGTCCCTGTGGGACGTTTTTAGCGAGGAGCGTGAGGCGGGTACCGAAATTCTCAGAATTTCGGTCGCCGAACGAAAGGATTTTGCCTGCAAAATCTGTCGAATCCCTAACTCTCCGCCAAAAAAGGAGGTTGCTTTTGGCAATCTCCGTTTTTCATTTTACGGGATTCGAACCCGAGAGGGTCTGAGCGTAAAAAACGTCCCTGTGGGACGTTTTTAGCGAGGAGCGTGAGGCGGGTACCGAAATTCTCAGAATTTCGGTCGCCGAACGAAAGGATTTTGCCTGCAAAATCTGTCGAATCCCTAACTCTCCGCCAAAAAAACGGAGGTTGCTTTTGGCAATCTCCGTTTTTCATTTTACGGGATTCGAACCCGAGGGGGTCTGAGCGTAAAGAACGTCCCTGTGGGACGTTTTTAGCGAGGAGCGTGAGGCGGGTACCGAAATTCTCAGAATTTCGGTCGCCGAACGAAAGGATTTTGCCTGCAAAATCTGTCGAATCCCTAACTCTCCGCCAAAAAAAAACGGAGGTTGCTTTTAGCAATCTCCTTTTTGTTTGCTTTATTTTATGAAGTTTTCCCGTTTTTCCTTTATAAATCCGCAATAATCCTTGATTATAAGTCTAAAATGTGATATACTAAAACTGTATAATTATAACTACCCGAAAGTGAGGATTATTTAATGGATTCCAACATCGAGCGCTGGTACTCAATGAAAGAAATTTGCGAATACCTCGGTGTCAGCCGTGACACGGTACTGGCTTGGATAGAAAAAAGGAATATGCCTGCCGCAAAAATCGGCCGACTTTGGAAATTTAAGGTCAGTGAAGTAGACGCTTGGATGAAATCCGGCATTGCGACAGATAAATAAGTTTTGGAGTTGTGCAATATGGGTTTTATTGAATCGTACAAACATCTTGAAAAACTATGCGGCGAAGTATTGAATGACGATAGGCGCATATCTGCTTATATTGATGAAATGATAAATACTCCCCGTGGTTCTTATCTTGTAAGAGGCTGGGATAATGACTTAAAGCAACTTAAACACTACCGTTGGATTAGAAACCAAATAGCACATGAACCTAATTGCACCGAGCAGAATATGTGTGTACCTAGTGACACCGCGTGGCTTGATAATTTTTATTCGCGCATAATGAATCAAACCGATCCTCTCACTTTATATTCTAAAGCCACCAAACCTCGTCCGACTCAAAAATCGGAACAATCACATAATCCGAAATCGCCTACATACACATATTCTCAGCCGACTGCTAATCATAAGAAATCATCCCCAAAGGTTGCCGGTTGTATGACATTTTTAGTAGGTATTTTAATTATTGTAGTTGCAATCGTTTTAATGTCAAAAATACTATAATTTGATTTCGGAGGTGCGGTATGGCACTTGAAAATAAATTAGGGCTGACAAGTTCTGCCGACCTTGCCCGTGAAGAAGAGCGCATCAGCAAGAAAAAGGCTGTGAAATTATTTGAAAACGGTGTACTTGATTCTCTCCCGGCGGGTAAATTCTCCACCTTGCAGGCAATCCACAAGTTCCTATTTGAAGATATTTACGACTTCGCGGGTGAACTCAGAACAGTCAATATTGCAAAGGGCAATTTCCGTTTTGCGCCTGTAATGTACTTGCAGGCGGCGCTTGATAACATCGACAAAATGCCGCAGTCGAACTTTGATGAGATAGTAGAAAAATATGTTGAGATGAACATTGCCCACCCTTTTAGGGAAGGTAACGGACGCAGTACCCGCATTTGGATTGACCATATATTGAAAAATGAAATCGGCAAGGTTGTCGACTGGAGCAAGGTTGATAAGGAAGATTACCTACTCGCAATGGAACGCAGCCCGATTAAAGATGTGGAAATCAAAGCGTTGCTGAAAGGTGCGCTTACAGACGAAATAAACAGCCGTGAAATCTATATGAAAGGCATTGACCACAGCTACTACTACGAGGGTTATACGACCTTTAAGACGGAAGAATTGTAAAAGAGGTGTTAAAAATGATCTTAAAATCATTATCTTCGGAAGGTAAAATTGCATATTTGATTAAACCCATATTAAAGGTATTGCAAGAGGCAGGCGGTCAATTAGAGCGTTCTGAAATCAAAGAACGCATTGCAGATATGGATGACCAAATTGCTGAATACTCTGTGCTTGAAAAGAAATCGAAACAAACCGGCAACACATATAAAGAGTTTAATTACAAATTCAACTTTGCTATCAAAGATTTGCTTTTTAATGGCCTCTTGACATACACCGATTTATCCCCGATTACTTTGACGGAAAAAGGTTTGTATCTTGATGTTGACAACCTTGATGTTCAAAAAGAGATTATCGAAACTTCCAAGAAACATTGGGAAAATCTAAGCAAAAGCAACAAGAAAAATAAAGTTGTTGATATCAGCGATAACGAAGAAGAAACACACGGCGAAGAAAAAATCAAGGATGATTTCAAGGAAAATCTGCTTGCCTCTATTGCCAAAATGTCACCCAAAAAGTTTGAAGTTTTTTCAAGAGCATTATTAAACCGAATGGGCGTTGAATTCACCGAAAGAGGCGTTCAGATCAGCAATGACGGTGGAATCGACGGATATGGCTACCACATTGATGCTAATGATTTCAGAACAACAAGAGTAGTCATTCAATGCAAACGATATAATGTTGTACCCGTGTCCGAGCCGGAAATCAACCAGTTTTTAGGCGCTATGAATAAGTATCAAGCAGACTATGGTGTATTTATCACAAACGGTAGATTTACAAATGCTGCAAGAATTGCTGCAAGAGAAGGCTCCCCTATTACCTTAATTGACGGCAACGAATTAGTAAGACTGGTTATACGATACGAACTGTACATCACACCGGTTAAGACTTATGTGTTAGATGAGTTTTATAATACCGAGGAATAAAACTCATTAGTGAAAATTTAGACAACATATTATCTTATATCCTTATATCTTTTCCTCAAGCCGAGGTTCAATGGTATGAATCTCGAAATTATATTAATAGAAATAGAAATCGGAGATAGATATGATAAATTATCATTGCAATAAATGTGATATAGATGTAAGCCACAGCGAATGCCCGGTTTGTGGTGAGCGAACAGAAGTTAAAAGCGAATTGTTTTGGTGTAGTAACTGTAATGTTCCTACATATGATTCGGTGTGCCCTTTATGCCAAAATAACTGTGAATATTTTACTTCTGACGCTCGTCCGGTATTTCCTGAAGAAAGATTGTTATTGGAAATTATTTTGGACAAACCACTTGCATTTATAAATGACTCTGTATGGAACGGTACTGGCAATAGATACTATGTTAATGGCAAAAAAATACCTCTCAAAATTTCAAAAGTTAAAGAATTTGATCCAAATGCTGTCCGTCAGGAGATCGAAAAATATACAGGGCTTAATTCCTATGATCCCTTTAACGCTTATATAGAAAAGTGGGTTGCTGCGAATAAGGCACACTTTGAATTTATTACAACTGAAGCAAAGCAGTATATTAATGAACTATCGTCAAAATATTTGAACGATGAAACAAATGCAGCATTCGTTTCTTTTTCGGGAGGAAAAGATTCAACCGTTGTCAGTGATTTGGTGCGCAAAGCGTTGGCAAATCCATCTATCATTCACATTTTTGGTAATACCACGTTGGAGTTTCCTCACACCTATGATTATGTTGCAAGGTTTAGGGCTGAAAACAGAAAAACTCCTATGCTTCGTGCCGAAAATAAAGAACAAGACTTTTTTAATCTTTGTGAAACATTTGGTCCGCCAAGCCGCACACTTCGTTGGTGTTGTACTATTTTCAAAACAGGATTTATTGGTGAGAAGATTAAAAGCACTTTTGCGGACAGAAAAAAGGTTTTAACATTTTATGGCATCAGAAGAAGCGAATCTACCAGTAGAAGTAAATACGAGCGTTCATCTGAAGGAGAGAAAATTAGTAAGCAACTTGTAGCTTCTCCTATTATCGATTGGATTGATTACGACATTTGGCTATATATTTTATGCACAAAAATTGATTTTAACGATGCATATAGATTAGGCTATACAAGGGTTGGCTGTTGGTGTTGTCCAAACAACAGCCAATGGTCGCAATTTCTCGCCAGTGTGTATATGCCCGAGTTGTACGAAAAGTTTTATGATATCCTATATAGATTTGCTGTCAAAATGGGAAAAGACGATCCTGCTGAGTATGTTATTAACGGAGGATGGAAGGCTCGACAAGGCGGTGCTGGTATAGAACTAAGCAAGAATGTTGCAATCAACTTTAAGCCGTGTGCTACAGATTCAAAAAGTTTCAATTACGTTCTGAATAAGCCAATAGCCGAACAACTTTATGAGTTTTTTAAACCCTTTGGTTTTTTGAATTTTGATATGGGTAAATCGAGACTTGGGGAAGTATACGTATTAGATTTTAAGACCAAACTTCCAATCATCAAACTCCAAGGACGACTGGGAACAAATGAATTGAAGATTTCTATTTTAAATACCCCCATAGCTAATAGAACAAAGATAGCCGAAATAGAATTGAAGTTTAAATGCCAAATTACGAAATATCAATTATGTGCAGGATGTCACGCTTGTGAAAATGCTTGCAAACACAATGCTATCAAACTAATTAAAAATGGTGAATCAGATTGCGATTATCGTTATGAAATTGATGAAAACAAGTGTGTTCATTGTTTTGATTGTATAAATCATTATACCGGCGGCTGTTATATGCGTCGTGTATTATTACCAAGAGGAAAGGGATATTCTGAAAATGACTAATTACTTAAAAAAAGTTAAACTCAAAGGAAATGAGTCTTTTAATATCCGTGAAGGATGGCTTCGAAAAGGGATGAGAAGTATTAACGATTATCCTGATCTATTTTCACGATCAGATGTTATGGAGATATTGGGCGTTGGTAGTAAAATGGTTAAGTCGATTCGTTATTGGTTGCAAGCCACTAATCTTTGCGAAGAACAAAACCAAGGCGGAAATCGTGCTAGACAACAATTTATAACTGAAGATTTCGGAAGAATTATCGAGCAGTACGATCCTTATTTTGATGATATTTTCACTTTGTCTTTAATTCATTATCATATAGTTTCTAACAAACACGAATTGTGTACGATGTGGAATATATTCTTCAATGAATATGAAGGAGAAAACTTCACACGAGACAATATGTACGAAACGTGTGAAGAATATTTAAAAAAACGATTGATACAAGGTGTTGCGTATTCGTCCAATTCATTACGTGATGATTGTGCGAGTATTATCCGTATGTATCAAGAAACCGATCATAATGGCGATCCGGAAGATAATTTGGGATCTCCATTATCTGAACTTGGTCTTATCAAGAAAAACAATAGGGGTAATTATGATAAATGTACCCCCTCCAAAGAGGTATTAAATAAATACGCCATTCTTTATGTGATAAAGCAAAATTTATCTGCAGATAAAAATTCTGTCAGCATTGATGAACTATGGAAAGCTCCAAATAATATCGGTCGAGTATTCAATCTCAACCGCTCTATGATAAATGAATATTTAGATCAATTAAGAGCAATTGATTTAATAACCATAAACAGAACTGCTGGATTGGATATGGTTTATGTTAATACTCAAAAATCCGTTGTAGATATTATGAGAGAATATTACGAGAAATCGCAAGAGAGGTAATATTGATGAAGTATTCAGACTATTTAGGAATAAAAGAAGGCTTTCAAGCCTCAATAAATCTCGAATATGACTTAAATAAAATCGAAAAAATAAAATCCTATATTCCTACCGAGCAATCTGTGAAAATTCTCGGCGATTTTCTGCGCTCTTTTTATTACAGTAATGAACCGCAGAATAGAGCAACTGTTCTTGTAGGTCCGTACGGAAGAGGAAAATCTCATTTATTATTGCTTTTGACAGCGCTTACTTCTTTGGACTTAGCTTCAATTAATGAAGAGGAAAACCAATTTGGTTTAACTGTGCTTAATGAAGTTTGCAATAAAATTAGTGATATTGATAAAGAAGTCGGAGCATTATCGAAAACGATAGTAGATTCCAAAATACGAACTTTGCCTGTAATAGTTAACAGCAACTCTACTGACATAAATCAAGCATTTATGTTGGCTATTAAAGATGCCTTGTATAAAGCCAATCTACAACAATTGTTGCCTTCTACGTATTTTGATTCCGCTTTAGCAATTATCGAGAAATGGCGTATTTCTTTTCCGCAAGCATATAAGACTTTGCAAATTGAACTTAAGAAAACAAAAAGTAACATTGAAGATCTTTGCATAGGATTAAAGCAATTCAATCGTACATCCTATGAACTTTTTTGCTCAATATATCCTAATATTGCTGCCGGAACTGAATTCAATCCGCTGACTAATATGGATGTTGTAAAGATGTATATTGCAATTGCAAATGCACTTCAAGAACAAACTCCTTACTGTGGAATCAATATCATTTTTGACGAATTTAGCAAATTCCTTGAAGCAAATCTTGATAAGAGCAAAATGCTTAATTTCAAGATTATTCAAGATATGGCAGAAGCCGCAACAAGAAGCGGAAAAACACAGATACATTTTACTTGTGTCACCCACAAAGACATACTTGATTACTCTTCAAGCGATAGTTTTAAAACAGTCGAAGGTAGATTTAAAAAGATTAGATTTGTCGCTTCCTCGGAACAAAGCTATGAATTAATCGCAAATGCAATCATTAAAAAGTCTTCTTTCTCCACTTTTTCTCAAGAAAATGATGGGGCTTTTCAGTGCGCAATCAATTGCTATTCAACGGTTGGTGTATTCAATGAATTGAGTGATGATGCATACAAGAATAAAATCGTATACGGCTGTTTCCCATTGGCACCGATGAGTGCTTACGCTCTCCTTCGTGTTAGTGAAATAGTTGGGCAAAACGAACGCACGTTGTTTACCTTCTTGTCCCAAAATGAAGAGTATACATTGAACTCCTTTGCAGAAACCGAACGGAAGTCATTTGAATTTATTACGGTGGACTATATCTATAACTATTTTGAAGAATTATTCAAAAAAGAAATCTTCAATAATAGAGTCCATAATTCTTGGGCAAAAACTTATGCCGCAATCAAAAAAGCGACAAGCGAAGATCAGATTAAGATACTAAAGGCTATAGCTATAATAAACATAATTGCAGATGATAAGTTGAAGCCCATCCCTGTTCACATTAAAGCTTGTTTAATGATAGATGATAAATCTTTTGAAAAAGCTATTAATGGTTTGCTTAAAAATCAAATTATCAACCAAAGAGAAACACTTGAATATGTTCTACTAACTGATAACGGAGTAAGTGTTAACACAGCAATAGAAAATCATATTAAGAGTAAAAACATCAAATTCAAATGCTGTGATATTCTTGAAAAGAACTATAATCTTGGTTTTGCAACACCTAGAGAATACAATGATAAATTTAGTATGTTTCGATATTTCAAAAAGATATATATGGAATCAACTACATTTATTGAGCTTAAAAACGCAAAACAACTTCTTTTAGAATATCCGTGTGATGGTCTCATCATTAATATCTTAGATTACGATAATTCCAAAAGAGAAGCTGTTTTAGAAAAAATAGAGACATTTAAAGAAACTCCGAATATCGTAATATGCGTTTCAAAACTTCCTTTTGCATCTTACGATTTGCTAAAGAGATCGGTTGCCATTTCACAACTTAAAGAAGAAAACAAATCTGATTCTGACTATTTACGGGAACTCGAAATATTTGAAGAAGATAACAAACACAGGATCAGAACCGTTATAGACGATCTTTTTGGCTACTCAAGCAAACAAAGTGAATTTTATAATTGTAACGGGCAAATTGAAATCACGAACAATATGTCGCTTAGCAGAGAACTTTCTGAAATTTGTGGACAACTTTATCATTTGACTCCGGTGATTAACAATGAAATGGTAAACAAAAGAGTTCTTAATTCTCAGAATATGAAGGGCAGAGATATTGTAGTTGCTTGGATACTCGAAAATTCTGACAAAAATGAAATTCCCGCCATAAGTGGCTATGGTCCTGAAGTTAGTATTTTCAATTCTGCGTTTAAACGCACAGGGTTATACAAATCCGCAAATGTATCTGATAATGGTATTACTTCTGTGCTAGATTTCATTAAGGGGTTTATAACTGGTTGTGAAAAGAAAAGAGTAAATTTCTCAGGACTCTATCAAACACTTTCCGCACCTCCCTATGGCATTCGCAATGGCTTAATCCCGCTTTTTTTAGCATATGTTCTGAGACAATATAAAAGCAATATAGTTCTATATTTCAAGGACAAAGAAGTAGAACTTTCCTCTTCTATTCTCAATAGTTTGAATGAGAATCCCGAGAATTATTATTTGCTTATTGAAACCGGGACTCAAGAAAAAGAAAAATATTTAAATACGCTTGAAAAATTGTTCGAACAGCATTCGGACATTAAGGATTCGAGCGTAAACAAATCATACTCTGTAATTAAATCAATGCAGAATTGGATAAGAAGTCTGCCTGAATACTCAAAAAAATGCAAGAAGCACTTTGTAAATGGAGAATACGTAGATTTAGATAAGCAGACATTGATTATCAGAACAGAGTTGTTAAAGTTTGAAATTAATGCTAGAGAACTTCTATTTCAGACTTTTGTATCAGGCATTGGAAACAACAACTATAGCGAAAGCATAAAAAGTATTCAATTAGCAAAAGAAATGCTTGACTCACACTTGGCAGTCTGCAAAAGAGAGTTGGGGTTAAAATTAACTGAACTTTTTAATCCAGGGTATCAAGGTAGCTTATCTAATGCTGCAATAACCTGGTATAAAAAACTACCTGAATACACAAAAAGCCATATGTTTGATAGTAATTCGAATCTTTTGCTATCTATAGTAAAAGATGTTACCTCTTACAATGACGATGCGTTGATTGATGATTTGATTAACGCTTTCACCTCAATTCAGCTTGCTGATTGGAACGATTCTGTCTCTGACAGCTTTATGTCATCTATTAGCGAATCAATTCAACGTATTTCTGAATACAAAGAAAGCACTAATGCATCTAACAAGTTTAGATTATCTATTCAGTTGGGTGGAGGCGTTCACGAAAAAACCTTTACCTCAGATGAAATATCGCCTTTGGGCAAAACGGCTTTAAGTAATTTGCGTTCAGTTTTTGACGAATATAACGATGCGTTAGAACCCGATGAGCAGTTGGCTATTTTAGCAAAACTTATCGAAGAAATTATACATTAAGGAGCCTAAAAATGATTTATTTGGATAATGCTGCAACCACTTTCCCAAAACCAGAAGATGTTTACTCTATGGTTGACCACATTCAGCGCAATTTAGCTGTCAATGTGGGCAGAGGAAGCTATCAAGCCGCAAATGATGCGATGAAAATAGTTGATGAAACTCGATTTTTAATGGCCGAGTTATTAAATGCAACCAATCCAAATAATATCATTTTTGCCCCATCTGCAACTATTGCAGCAAACCAAATTATTATGGGCTTAGAATGGGATGAATACAAGGTAGTATATGTTTCGCCTTTTGAGCACAACGCAATTGCAAGACCACTAGAAATAATCAAACAAAGATACAATATCACATTGCTACAATTGCCTTTTGATGGTGTTACTCAAAAGTTGGATTTTGAGCAAATGGAACAGGACTTTGCGCTCAATCCTCCCGATTACGTTTTTATCAACCATATTAGTAATGTTACCGGCGCAGTTTTACCAGTTGATATTATTACATCTTCTTCAAAAGTATATGACGCAACTGTTATTGTTGATGGATCTCAATCTGTCGGGTTACTTGAGTACAATCTTCAAAAATCCAAATTCGATTATTTAATATTTGCAGGCCATAAAAATTTATATGCCTCTTGGGGAATTGGCGGTTTTATAAAAAATAGTCCCCATCGACTGATTAATGCTTTTGCCGGTGGAACCGGTTCGGACTCTTTGAATCTTTCAATGGGTGATTCTTATCCATCAAGCTTTGAATTTGGAAGTCCCAATATAATTGCAATTGCTAGTCTGAACGCCTCTTTGAAATGGTTGAAAGAAATTGGAATAGATACTATAGCAAAGAAAAAGAAGCACTTAATGAATCATTTAATCGAAGGATTGAAAAGCCTTCCAGTTGTTCTGTATACCCCAGCAGATGGTGTTGAGCATACAAGTGTTATTTCTTTCACCGTTCCTGACTATGAACCATCAGAAGTAGGTGCAATTCTTAGCGGAGATTTTGATATAGCGGTTAGGACAGGCTTTCATTGTGCGCCGTTTATTCACGAACTTATTGACACAAAAAGTACACGGGGTACTGTACGTGTGAGTTTAGGATACTTTAACACGGAAAACGATATAGATTGCTTGATAGAATCTTTAAGGAGTTTATAAAATGTCATTTAAAGATATTGAAATTAAAACCGAATATCGCTCAGGTAAAAGCAATGTTATCGGTGATTTCTATATACCGGTACTATCCCATGCCGTAAAGTATCAACGTGCAGTAGGTTTCTTTTCTTCTACAGCTTTGATTCAAATAGCAAGAGGTATTTCCGAGCTGGTTTCTAACGGCGGCAAAATTCAACTAATTGTTTCTCCACGTTTATCTAAGGAGGACATTTATGCAATAAAAACAGGGTATGATAGAAGAGAAGAAATAATAAATAATGCTTTAATGCGTGAGTTCAAAGAACCAACAAGTTATTTTGATAGTGAACGATTGAATATGTTAGCAACTCTAATTGCTAGCGATAGACTTGATATAAAAGTCGCATTTACAGAAGATCAAAACCAATTGGGAATCTATCACGAAAAGATGGGCTTGATGTACGATTCCGAAAATAATGTTATCGCTTTTTCGGGATCAACAAACGAGACGGAAAATGCATTTATCTCCAACTATGAAGTTATGGATGTATATTGTTCTTGGCAATCGGATTTTGAGGCTAAAAAAGTGGAACAAAAAGAATTCGCATTTCATCTATTATGGACTAATGCCGATTCTGAAGTAACAATAATTGATTTTCCTCAAGTGGCAATCAACAAACTATTAACTTATAAACGAGATGTTATTGATAAGACTGTAGACCACGAGGAGCTTATTAGTAAACCTCAACAGCCAAGTACTATCATTCCTAAAAATGTTTTTTTTAGAGTTCCAGGAAGTGTTAGTTTCGATGACCACCCCTACCAATTAGAGGCAATTAATAAATGGATTGACTCTGGTTCAATTGGCATATTTGATATGGCTACTGGTGCAGGAAAAACATATACGGCATTAGGGGCTTTGTCTAAACTATCAGAAAAACTTGATGATCAGTTAGGTGTTATTATTCTTTGTCCCTACCAACATCTTGTTGAGCAATGGATTGATGACATAAACAAGTTCAATGTAACTCCGTTAGTATGCTATTCCAAATACGATTGGAAAAAGAAATTTAAAATGCTTGTTTCCGATTTCAAATTAGGCGTTGTAAAAAATTTCTGTGCAATAATGGTTAATGCATCATACTCTATGCCATATGTTCAAGAAATTTTAAGTTCGGTAAAAGGAAATCTTTGTTTAGTTGTAGATGAAGCACATAACTTTGGTTCAAAGAGATTACAACTTTGTATGTTGCCGAACTTCAAATATCGATTAGCATTATCGGCGACTTTAGAAAGACATCACGATGAAGAAGGTACAAATAGCCTTTATAATTATTTCGGACAAAAATGTATTACATTTACCTTAGATGATGCGATACATCAAGGATTTTTAACGCCTTATTATTACCATCCGATCGTTGTATCGCTTGATGAAGATGAGTTGGAAGAATATATCGAAATCACAGAAAAAGTTGTCAATATCTTACGCAAAAATCGAGATTATGATCTACCAAAATCTGCAGAGATGTTGCTAATCAAAAGAGCTCGAATTATTGCCGGAGCAAGAAACAAACTTTCTGCATTAAAGGCGGTAATAGAGCCATATAAGAACGATAACAACATATTGGTATATTGTGGTGCCACAAAGGTATCATCTGACTCGTCAGATGATACCAGTGAAGAAATAAGGCAAATTGAGAAGGTCGTAGATATTTTAGGAAACCAGCTTAAAATGCGTGTCTCTATGTTCACTTCAAATGAAGATCCCCAAGAACGAGAGCGCATAAAAGATAGTTTCGCCGAAGGTAAAATGCTCCAGGCTTTGGTTGCAATTAAATGTTTAGACGAAGGTGTAAACATTCCCGGAATACGAACAGCATTTATTCTGGCAAGTAGCACTAACCCTAAAGAGTATGTTCAGCGCCGAGGAAGAGTGTTAAGAAAAGCAGATGGAAAAGATTATGCTGTCATATATGACTTTATAACATTGCCAAGACCATTAGGCTCACAGGCGCCATCTACAAATCGTGATTATGAACTTACTCTTTTTAAAAGAGAAAAAGAACGATTAGATGACTTTGTTCGTTTATGCGAGAATCCTTCAGAATCGTATAAATTGATAGACGAAATCAATGAGTATTATCAGTTGAATTATATCGGAGGTAACGATTATGGAATTTAATCCTCAAGATCAAATTGTTTTAGATGAAGAAAAACTAAAAAAGTTACAACTTCGTATTTATCTTCTTGAAAGAGAAAACTACAAAACCAAAAAGCTCAAGGATAATGAAGTTGTAGAAAAAATTATTAAACTTATTTCGCAGGAGGTAGACAATGTTAATTAAGCAGATTACTTTGTCTAATTTTAGACAATACAAAGAAAAGCAAGTTGTCGAATTTTCTTGTGATAAAGAGAAAAATGTTACGGTAATCCTCGGAGACAACACTAGCGGAAAAACAACATTAATTCAAGCCTTTAACTGGTGTCTTTATGGATTAACATCTTTTAAAACACGAGAATTGATCAATTCAGAATCTCTCCAGGAAATGGGACTATATTCAACGAACGAAGTCTCTGTTGAGGTAGAACTACAACACGAAGAACGTCTTTATGTAATTAGACGAACACAAACGGTAACAAAAAACGAAGCTAATCGAGCACCAACTTTCGCCAGACCGACTCTGAAAGTTGAGTATCAAGAGGCAAATGGTGAAATGCAAGAGATTCCTTCGATTGAGGCTCAAAACACTGTAGATAAAATTTTACCTGAAGCCCTGTCCGGATATTTCTTTTTCGATGGCGAACATATAGCAGATATTAATAACAAAGGAAATGTTGTATCTGCTGTTAGAGGATTAATGGGATTAGAAACCATAAGCGAAGCTGTAGACCATTTTGATCCCCAAAAAGCAAACTCAGTAATCAGTAAGTTACATAAAGAACTTGATATCGGACAAGACCAAAAAGATGCGCAGTTGAAAGTCAGCTTGTCTACTGCCAAAGAAAAGCTACAATCACTTGAACAAAGAAAAACTCAGGTTGAAAATGAAATCAATTACTTCGAAGAACGAAAAAAAGAGTTAGATGCCAAAATACTAGCAAATGCAGCTACCAAAGCTCGTCAAGAAGAAAAAATTCGTATTGAAAGAGATTTAAATTATCTTCAAGGTAACCAAGAAACTGTAGAACGTCAAATCGTACGGGACTTTACAAAAGATTCGTATAAGTTCTTTGCAAAATCACTCTATGCAAAAGTGTATAAGGTTATCGCTGATGCTAAACAAGACGGAGAAGGTATACCTAAAATGCACTCAGACTCTATTGAATTTATTTTGAAAAGAGGAAAGTGTATTTGCGGTGCTGATTTAACTTTGAATCAGGGTGCAGTAAATAACATTCGTTATGAACAAAGTCTTTTGCCCCCTCAGCATATCGGAACAGAAATAAGAGAGTTTAAGCGTGACTGTCAGAGAGCTGAAACCGAAGTAGAAGATTATGCCGAAGTCGTTAAAAGCGATTACATCAGAATGCGAGAAAACGCTAATCAAATAGACGATAAAAGAAGTCAGCTCGCCGAGTTGAGCCGCTTGTTACAAGGCAATGTTGATGTTGGTAAATTTGAACGAGATAATGTTGAAAACGAAAAACAACTGAAGGAAAAGAGAATGTTGCTTGTAAACATTTCCTCATCTATCGGTGAGAATAAGAATCAAATTCAATCTTTGGAATCTACTATTAACGGACTGCAAGTCGCAACCGAAAAGAATAAAAAAATCAATTCATATATTGCTTATGCCACAAAAATATACGAATGGTTTAAGCAGAGTTATGACAAGTCTGAAAAAGATGTAAAAGAAGATCTTTATACAAGCATAAACGATTTGTTCTCACAAATGTATCACGGTCAAAGAACGGTAGAGATAGATGATAACTACCATATCACGTTAAAAGTTGATAATGGCAAGGGCATCTTCGTAAACGATACTTCACCCGGTTTGGACACAGTTAAAAATTTTGCGTTCATTGCTGGTATAGTAGATCTTGCCCGAAAAAAAGCACAAACCAAAGGTAATGAGTTGGAAGGCATTCAATATTCAAGCGAACCATATCCCATTGTAATGGATGCACCTTTTTCAAATGCCGATGATAAGCATATCGCAAATATCTCAAAAGTACTGCCGCAAGTAGCAGAACAGGTAATTCTTGTTGTGATGAACAAAGACTGGGAATATGCGCAGTCCAATATGAATAACAAGGTTGGTATGTTGTATCAAATAGAAAAGCATTCTGAAATCAAATCTTCAATAAGGAGGAACGGCTGATGTTTACTAGCGATATTTATGTCAGAGGAAAATACGCATCATGGCTTAAATTTTTAAGTGAAAAAACAGAAAAAAACGACAAAAGCGAAAAAGTTGCTGGAGTTTTCAAAAGAGACATTGATGTTTATCTGACTGCCGCCATTGTTGGTTTGAACTTTGGCCTTCGTAGAGAAGCGGATAATAGTCCCGATAAAGCCAAAATCCACGTTGATACAGTTCTTAAAGAACAGGACAATTTAACATTTATTTTTAGGATTGCTATGCTTGTTGATAATAGTACAGGCTTAAATGCTGATGAAAAAATTAATCGCACATTTAAATCGCCTGACACCCCTGAAAATATGGAGTTATTTAACTCCTATGTTCGAGGCGGAATCGAGTGGCTGTATGAGCAATTTACAGAAGGAACAACAACCAAGGATGATTACCTTGCAAAGATTTATGAGATAGTAGACTCTTTCAATAGTGAATTGATCGTATAATCTGAGCATTTCCTGATAATTCAAATAATATTTATTTATAAAGAGGAGATAATAATGACTATAACGGATGCTGTAATAAAGGTTTTAGAAAACGAAGATGAAGGACTAACTCTTCAGCAAATTTATAATAAAATTATAGAGAATAATTATTATGAATTTGGTGCAAAAAAACCGCTTGATGCTTTGCGGATTCAAATAATGCGGTACTGCGAGGACAAAACCATTAGTTTTGCTTCCGATAAAAAAGCTTTTATCTCCGAGCAAAAAGATGGAACTGAAGTCTTTTTGTTGAAATATAGGCGAGGTCAGGTTATGGATGAAAACAAAAAGTACAAATATATTTCCACAGAGATAAATGGAATACCCATCTATACTCTTATAATGAGTGTTAAAGATTTGGCAAATATCAGTTATGTGGCTGTACGAGGAAAAGATACTGAAGAAGGCGCTGTACAACGTGTTTTAAATCGTCAGCGAATTATGTCCATAAAAAATTATGTTCTCGATGATAATTTGTTTGTGAACACTTTTGTCATTAACTGGACATACACTAAAAGTTTACCTATTATAACTGAAGCGGAAATAGAATTGCCAATACTTTACGGTGCAGCACAGTTGATTGACGGACAACATCGTTTAGAGGGCATTAAGGTCGCCATGACAGAAAATCCTGATTTAGCGAATAAAACAATCATTGTCTCACTTGCTATTAATTTGGAAACCAAAGATGCTGCTAAGATTTTCTTGAATATCAATTCCGAACAAAAACCCGTTCCTAAAAGTTTGATTTATGATTTGTATGGTGTTACTGATGAGGACCGCAATTTCGCTATTAATCGAGCTGAAGATATTGCACGCATTTTAAACGAAGATGTAAACTCTCCGTTTTACAATGTTATCAAATATCCGGGTACACCCAGAGGAAAAGGCAAGTTGGATTTATCTACTGTTGTTAATGCATTAAAATCATATGTTGATCACGATGGTAAACTTGAAGAAAAGAATGTTACTAGTCTGAATTTACAAGCATCAGTACTACAAAACTACTTTAATGCATTGAAATATCATGCAGATAAGGTATCAAAATGGAGTACAATTTCTTCTAATATTTTTTATAAGGCAGCAGGGTTTATTGGAGCAATTGAATTCTTTATGGAAAATGTTTTGCCTAAATGCGTTGCTCAAAGAAGTTTTAAACAAGAAGTGATTGTAAAAATGTTTGATTTTTCAGATGTTGAGTTGATCACTCCCAAAAGCATTGAAACAACGGACGGTCGAACTGCGAGAAAACGTGTTATCGATAATTTGAAGGAAGCGTTCATTTCCGAGACTCCGGGTGAATCTGATTATGACTTTTAATACAGCAAAATGCCAAGAGATCTTCAGAAATAGATTTACCGGAGCAAGTGGAATTCCATTTCATGATTTCAACTCCGGAAAAACCATCAATAAAACAACAGTAGATCCCTCGGATATTTCTTTGTATTGCAATGCACGAAAAGACGATATTCTTAGTTTTTATTACAAATCATTGTTATCTTTTTCTGAAGGTTTAGATGCATTTTCTAGTAAAAATTATACTTGGGCAACTATAAAACTTTATTATTCAGTTTATTTTGGCTTACGATCGTCTCTTCTTTGTAGAAATATTGTTTTAGTAAGAGCAAACAAACATTTGTATAAATTCAAAATTGCTCTAGGAGAACAATATGATAAACCAAAAGAAATGACAGACCACGGTGGAACTATACACACATATGTCGATTTGTTTCAGCGAACCGATTTCTTCTGTAGTAATACATTAGAAAATATGAATGCTTATTTTTGGCTAAAAAATTGCAGAGAAATTGTTAATTACAAAGATGGTGTATTTCACGATCCTGAAACAATTGATATTTGGGATGACATAATAGAGGATATAACTAAATTCGGAATCAAAAAAACACTTACATACTTGGTTGATGAGAAGGACAAGTATTGTTTTCTTCCTGAATATGCCGTATTAGCAATTCCATTAAACCGTATACTCATAGTTGCTCAAGAAGTAAAAAACGAATTATCAGAACAATTACAAGACTCGCAAAAAGATTGGATTAAATCAATACTCAAAGATAATTTAGATTCGGAATACATAAACAAACTTTTATTGAGTAGCAATTAACACATAAAAAATTACAGGCACAAAAAGTACCTGTAATTTTTTATATATAGATAATTTCTTTAAAAACCATTTCTGCAACTATACTACGTATAATATTCATCCTCTAGCCCCACTTCATTTGGTCGGTGGCTTTGAGTTGCTCAGTAAATCCTTCTCTTTCTGCATATTCATTTACCAATCAAGAGAAAAGTTTTTATGCCTGTTCTTCGGTGTCGGTGAGGTGGGAATAGAGCTTGCCGGAAGTGAGCGGGTTGTAATACAAAACTTTACAGTTGTGCTTTAAGTAGTTCTGCCTACATAGCCCCATAAGCCGATAGGGAGTTTTTCTTTGGCGAGTAAAGTAAGATTAGGTAAGCGGTAATCGCCTTGCAGTGTGTATATACCGCTGATTTGTTCAAATATTGATTTCATATAGTAAACCTCCTTTTCACTTAATTTGATTAAAAAAATGCTAATCACAAAAATACAACGAATATTCTGCTGTTCATTACACTTTTTACGACTAACAATAAAAATCAAAGATTTTTTGGGAATAGAATTACTCCTTTAACAAATCTTCAAATAGTATTTCGGTTTAGATAAAAGCTTTATACGCGAAGTTTTCGCCGAAGCAGAGATCCATAATGAAAATGTCGAGATTTGATTCTCCGTTCACAACGCACCAAGCGTTCACATAATCGAGAAGCCATTTCTTCGGCTTGTCGGTCATGGCGTTTGTCAGCAAATCTTCGTTCTTCATTAGGCTTTTCATTTGCTTTTGTACGCCTTATTCTTTTTTGTACTGCGTGCCTGCGGATCAATATTTCCGTAATAAAATTCTTCTGTAAACTGTGACATAAAAATGCACCTGCCTTTCGATTACAGTTTAGCAAAATCGAAAAACAGGTGCGAGTGTTCGAATTTATAAATCGAAAATTACACTGCATAGAATAACCCCTAGCTAAAGCCAGGGATTTAACGTTAACCTTTTGGTGGAAACGGGTCGTTGCCATAAGAATTTTTATCTCTGATTTGTCCATTGGGGCGATGAATAACAAGCTCCGCTTGCTGATTCTTTGCTATTGAACGTCCAATGTTAATAGCTTGTTTTTGAGTATCTGTTCTTATGGTTGCTCTGCTGTTTCCAGCTCCTTTTACTTGCCAACCGCCCTTTGGATGCGGAGTAATGTGTTGATTCTTTGCCATATTTTCACCTCGCTGTTTTATGAAAAACTCCGTCTTTGTTGCAAGTGATAACAACAACAGAATCTCCATAGGAGGTAAGACCTCTAAGCTTGCTACAAAAATCCTCCAACTTCAACGTTGAACTAACTTTGTAGGTAGATTCTGTAATTTTTTTTGCTTTTACTTCATCAAAATAATTATAAAGAGAGTCATACTTATTTCCGTCTTTAATATCATAAGTTACATATCGATTCATTTCAACCCACCCCTTTTTAACCGTGATGCGATTCTTCGCAACAGTAATAGCATCCATCTGCACTCTTCCAACCAGCAAGCTTTGCGTATGCCACTGCTGATATAGCATCAGAATGCCAGCCAAGGGAAACTTGGTTCTGTAAAAGAGGTAAGTGTCCACAAGATGTCGTGTGAACTTCATTTCGTCCATTGTTGTCCGCGTTTTTGTTGATAATATAATAAGCCATATATAATCACTCTTTCTGCACTATGTGCTGTAAATTTATTTTAAATTTATATATAAAACTGAGCAAAAGAGCGAATCAGTTGAATACTTCACTTCCTTTTAGACTATAATATCACAAGAAACATTGACAAACGTCTTAAAAAATGATATTATTATCAAAGTACTATGGAGACGATAATATCATTTATTGTTTCCTTAAAGTCTTGTTGAGGCCCTAATCTCGACAAGGCTTTTTCTTTTGCTCAGTTTGAACAAGAGGTTTTTATTCCGAAAAAGAATCCAAAATATCAAACAACGTTTCTTCGTTATTTTCTTTTTTAGCTTTTTCTTCTTCTTCTCTAATATGAATAAATGCATCAAGGCGTTTTGCCATCTTTTGGGTAATTTGATAAGCAACTTTTAAATCTTCAAGTTTGGCACTGTCAGCAGTCGCTAAAAGTAATTTCATTGCGAACATGAAACGGCCTCTGGCTTCCGTGAATGTTACACTTTCCAACAACTGTTTGAATTCATCTGCTTTGTTTCGTTTTGCCTCTGAGGCTGCTTCAACTTCCTTTGCCTTTTGAGCACTGGCAATTAGCATATCTCTTCGGGTTTCATCAATCTCAGGCAATTCATAAAAACTTTCTGGTCCTATTCCATAAAACAAAGAAAGTTTTTCAAGCTTAGTATTAGATGCTTTTATCGCACCAGTTTCCCACTGAGATACAGTGGAACGATTCACACCAGCTACTTTTGCGATTTCATCCTGGGTGGCACCATATATCTCCCGTATTTTTTTCATATTATTAAAATTTTCCATAACGATACCTCTTTAACATTTATATTATACGCCAAAACATAATGTTTGTCAACGTTATTTTTGTTGCGTTTTATTTTTTTAATTAAATCTAAATTTCTATTGTGATTTTACTCTTTCTATACGCATATTTTAAAAATTTTCTGCTTCATCTTCCAGGTAAATTGTTCAGCATTTGGATATGCCAAAGGCTTTTGCGGGTGAATCGTACAAAAAACACGGTAGAGAACAGTGTCGCTGCCGTATAGTTTTAAGCAAACATCACATCAACAGAGGATTCGATTATGTAATCGTAATATATTTTGTTCATAAATTCTATTATTTTCATTTCTGTCATTTTGTCAGCCCATTGCTTACCATTCAACCCACTCCATATCTGCTTCAGCTTCCCAAAATGTTTTGCCTTCAGAAATGGGCTCGTTTTGGGCAATCTCTAAACATTTTTCTAAAGTGGAGCCGTTTTGTTAAATGCGGTTTTATCATAGTTCCCGTTGTTGTCCCAAGCATCAATCACATAAGAGTATTCATTCTTTTCTTTGTCAAATATGAGACCGTGAAAAAAGTATTTTACGCCTTTATATATCACAGCACATTTCTCAAATGTGGTTTGATCAATAAATTTATATACATTTCCGCCTTTCATAAATTCAGCCCCTTAAAATATTTTTTATATTTTTCATATTCATTTTTTGTCAATAGGCGCGGTGTTCTATCAGCAAAATTGTCTCGTTTATATTCGTGAATATGTAATACCGGCTTATAATTCCCCGTCAAATTGGGTTCTGGATGATATGCAATTTCTTTTACAGGATAATGGTCTTTATCATATTCTCTGTACATTTTAAATTTTCCGTCAGGATGTAATTGTATATAAGCGACACTTGAATGTGCTTCGACCGGTAATCCTTTTGAATTACTATCTTTGCCTTGCAATATCTTCACACCATCAATTTTTCCAACAGTTTCGTATGTATATGCAACATTATTACCTGCCGCAAATGTACCTCTACCACCCATATCAGCGCACCACCTTTCTTGAAGATTGGTAGTCCACCGACACAATGTTTCCTTTCATTTCGGGAAACGGAGTGCCGAACACGATGATTTTATCGGGTTGCAAACACTCTAACATTTCGTTGTAACCACGCATAAAGCCTATACGTGAACTTTTACACACGATCATACCAACGGTAACCGTGCCGCCTTGCTCTACGCCGTCAAAGCAAAATTCAAAGCTACGGGCATCACTCCAACTGATAGTCGGTATAACTGTTCTGCCCTTACCATGCCAATATGCACCCACCCAACGATTTTTCGCAACGCTTTCAAGCTGCCGCCATAAATCCATATCGACATAGGTTGAAAAATCAGGAGTAAGTAGAAATGCATATTGAGAATAGCGTTTCAATGAACTATCGGAGTTATCATATATCCCCGAAAAACGATAATCGTCAACAAAGAAATGTACACCTTCTTTCTTGTTTATTTCGTTATCGTTCATCTTTGTATCAGAGCAGGCTACCAACATAATATCATCGGTAGATAGCTCTTGTTTCTTGACAAGGGGTATACCCCACTTGCCATCGGGCGCAAAAGAATTTCGCATAGAGAGAGGGTTGCCCCTCATGGTTTTACTGGTCATATTATGACACCTCCGAAATAAAGTTTGTTTTTTGAATAACTTTTTCACAGCAGAAAATCGCACATTTTGTACGATTTCTGTTGCATCTTTCTCCGGAATGTGCTAATATGTACTTACCAAGGTACGAATGGTCACATTCGGAGATTAACACTGTATTGATTGCGCCAACAATCTGTACAGTGTTTTCTTTTTGCTTTTCAACAATCAATTCACATCACCGTCCTTTCTCTTAGTTTTTATTACACAGCTTCTTCGAAAAGATGGAGTAACCGCTCCTCGTAATTGGTATAATCCTTATTACCGTAAGTCAACCATTTACGATAGTAAGTGAAGGCGTAACCTGCTGCTTCAAGGCTGATATCAAAATGCTCGTAAACCTCGTAGGCATCCTTTATTTCCAACTTGTGGATGAGCACGGGCGGGGCAAGAGCGTATTTTGCAAAGAATTTCGCTTCGGCTTCTGCCAACTCGCTTTCTTCGGTATGATCCAACACAATATGCCCACATTCGTGAGTGAGAGTATTATTGATACGCCCATAGCCTTTTGAATCGTTATAAAAAACGTACCACACGCCGTCTTTCTTTACCGAGAAGCCGTCCTCGCTTTCATCCATCATAAGCCCACGTGTTTCTTCAGATTTTGAGGAATAAGGGACTACAATTGCGCCGAGCTTCGTTGCCATTTCAAAACCGCTAATAGGAATACAGCGAATGTTAAGTTCTTCAAAAGTGTTGACCACAATTTCTTTAATTTCTTCACATCGTTTGTCAGATAATCTAAATGCCAATATTAGTCCTCCCCGAACAGAGCAGAAATAAGTGCCCGTTTTTGCTTTTCCGACATTGTTGCGGAGTTTCTTGCCAATAAACGCTCTACCTTCGGAAAATCAAACTCGTCCTTTTCAATGCCGAGCAAATAATCAGATGTAGTGTGCAGGGCAGTAGCAATATTTGCAAGCATATCCGCTTTTGGCTCCCTGTCACCGGAAACATAACGCGAGAGCGTGGCTTCGGTTGTGTTAATTCTATCAGCAAGCTCCTTTTGTGTTACTCCTTGTTTTTGTAATAGGCTTAATAATCGTTGTCCGAATGCTTTACTCATAGTTTTTCCTCCTTATATTCGGAGTATCACTCACTCCAACTTACCAAAAGTATAACTTATCTTACCAAAAAAGTCAAGTACTTTTTTTGAAAATAAACACAATATTTTGTTGTGATATTCACATGTAAACACAAGTAGACACAACCATTATGGCAGAGGTAGTTTAAGCCTCTGCGATTGATGCATATGATAATTCTTATCGTCTGTTTAGTTGTATAGTAGCTTATTCTGTTTCATCTTCCGGCTAAAATCGTTCATCGTTTGGATATGCCAAAAGCTTTTGCGGGTGATTGAACGGAAGTTCAGCGAACAGAAAAAATTGACACGCTGACGAAAAGACTCGAAATGCTGTGTTCCCACAAGGAACCTAGGGTTCGAATCCCTAACTCTCCGCCAAAAAAACGGAGGTTGCTTTTGGCAATCTCCGTTTTTCATTTTACGGGATTCAATGTTGGATTTGATTTTAACGTGCGTTTTTTGAAAAAGCGTGCCAACCTATTGATTTTTATAAATATTCAGCTATAATATAAGCACATACAATGCAAAATTTGCGTGCGGAAAATTGACGGTCACGTGAATAAACTCAACCTTGTTAATGAATACGAGGAAAAGAATATCGGCTTTCCAAACTATTTCAATAAGGGCTAGTCCTGTCAAGTGGCGTGGCAAGATGCGCGGTGTAAACCGCGCAGAGGAATCAGTGTAGACCAAATCCCCTCCTGATTCCGAAAATAGATATAATCTTACAGAGTTTGATACAAAGCCAAGGAAAACCCCAAGTGTGCCTTTTCGGTGTAATTTTTGCTTGCGGTGTAAAATGTGTGCCGAACGTGGCAATAGATTCATTCCCGATTCCGTGGTACAATTTATTACGGGGTGGAGCTATATCCATTCGGTTAATTTGAATTTTAAAGAAGAGAAAGACTATGAATTGGAACGAGCAGGCTGAAATAATCATGACGGAACGCTTTGGCAATGGCAAAGATAATATCATCCCTTTGGCGACTTTGGAAAACGAAGTTCCCTATGTGCGATATGTCAATGCGTATTATGAGGAAGGTTCCTTTTATATTATCACACATGCGCTCTCCAATAAAATGCGGCATATTCAAACAAGCCCCACAGTTGCAATTGCGGGCGACTGGTTTACCGCACACGCACAAGGAGAGAGTTTGGGCTGGTTTTGTGATGAAAAGAATCGTCTCCTTGCCGAAAAAATGAAGAAAGCATTTGCAAGCTGGATCGACAACGGCCATAATGATTTTTCGGATAAAAATACCATTATTTTGCGTCTGGAATTAGCAGATGCCGTACTGCTTTCGCACGGCACGAGGTACGAACTTTAGTGGGAGGTTTGCATATTTCTTAAGCAAAAATAAGGCTGTTTGTTTTTAATATAATAACCCCCTGCTTGTACCAAACTCGGCAGGAACACAGAACCTGCCGCCTATTGATGAGGGGACATCTCTTGTCTAAATTATAACTTAGACAGGTAAAACATATAATTTTTATAATTTTTTAGAAAGGGGAAAAGATAATATGAAAAAGGGAAAAATTATAATGGCAGTTGTTGCGCTTGCAGTCTGCGCCGCTGTAATTTTAGCGGTGCTTGTACCTATTGCCGGCAAGCCCAAAATAACGACTGCTAAAACAGAAAGCGAAAGCTCCTCAAACGGTCAGGCAGGGACTCTTACAAAATATGACGTTCAAAATGCCGATTACACGCTTGAAATTGACGCTTCAGACAAAATCAAGCGCATAAGCGAGCTGCTTTACGGAGTGTTCTTTGAGGACATTAACTTTGCGGCAGACGGCGGACTTTATGCCGAAATGGTACAAAATCGCTCCTTTGAATTCAACGAAATTGCAAAGGACAACGAAAAGCACGCCTGGTCGGACATAGGCGAAATATCCGCAAATGTAAAAAAGGACGATAAAGCAGGCTGCCTTAATCCGAACAACCCTAATTATATGGTGCTGACAAACGGTTCTTCCGAAAAAGCGGGTATTGAAAATTCGGGTTTTCTTGACGGTATGGCGATTAAAGAGGGCGAGAATTACAAATTCTCCGTTTACTTGAAAAGCTCGGATTACAAAGGCAAGCTCTCTGTTCAACTGAAGGCGGGCGACAAAACCGCGGCAAGCGCAGAGCTTGACGGAATAACGAACGAATGGAAAAAGTTTGACCTTACGCTCACCTCTGAATTGAGCGCAAATAAAGATGTAACGCTTGCCCTGCTCATTGATAAAGGTAGCGTCAGCGTCGATATGGTATCGCTTATCCCCGAAAGTGCCGATGACAATATGAGAGCGGATCTTGTCGAGGCACTTAAAGAGCTTAAGCCTAAGTTTTTGCGTTTCCCCGGCGGCTGTGTTATAGAGGGTCACACGCTTGACCTTGCATATGACTGGAAGGACTCCGTCGGCGCAGACGAAAACGGCGAGCCTTACAAATTCAACGGCGTTTACGGCGATGTTGCGGCGAGAAAAATGGGTCAGAATATTTGGATTAACGAAGACCTTACCGACGACCCCTATCCCTCATATATGACCTACGGGCTGGGCTTTTACGAATATTTCTGCCTTGCGGAAAAAATAGGCGCAGTAGGCGTTCCCGTTATAAACTGCGGCATTTGCTGTATGGGCAGGGGCGATCAGACGCAGTATGCAAAAATCGGCTCCGACGAAATGAATTACTATATTCAAAATATGCTCGACCTTGTTGAGTTCTGCCGCGGCGACGCCTCTACAAAATGGGGCGCGGTTCGCATTGCAATGGGTCATACCGAGCCGTTTGAGCTTAAATACATAGGCATAGGCAACGAACAGTGGGGCAAGGCCTTTTACACCCATTATGCCGAGTTTGTCAAGGCTTTTAATAAAGCAAAAGCAGAAAAGCCCGATTTATACAAGGGTATAGAGCTGATTTACTCCTCCGGTGTGGACGACGGCGACAGCAACAATCCCGATTACATTCCCTCATACACAAACGCCGAGGAATGGCTTGAAAATAACCCCGATAAGAGCTTAACGGATTTTGCGGGCGCAACCGATCAGCACTATTATAACGACCCGGGCTGGTTCCTTACGCACACGGATTACTATGACGAAAGTAACTATTCAAGGGACGAAAAGGACCTTGACAGCGCAAAATACGGCGGCGGAATACCTGTATTTTTAGGCGAATACGCCGCCCGTTCAAACACATGGAAGGCAGGTCTTGCGGAGGCCGCATATATGACGGGTCTGGAGCGAAACGGCGATATAGTAAAAATGGCGGCTTACGCTCCCCTGTTCGGCAACACCACTGCAACGCACTGGTCGCCGAACCTTATATGGTTTAACAACACAACCGTTACAAAATCGGTTGACTATTACGCCCAGCAGGTATTTTCGATAAATCAGGGTACAGATGTTTTAAAGTACAGCTTTAGCAGTACGCAAATTGATAATGCTACCGATTTAAAGGGAAAGGTCGGCTTAGGAACTTGGAACACGAGCGCAAAGTTCGACAACTTGGTTATTACCGACAATGAAACGGGAGAGGTTTTGGCAAAAGACAATTTCAACCGTTACAGCTTAACCGATAATTGGGAAAAGGTATCCGACGGCAAGTGGTCTGTTTTAGGCGGCAAGCTGAGTCAAAAATCCAAAGAAACCGATACGGAAAAATACAACAACACGGGTACTGTAATGTATTTCGGAAATACCGACTGGTCAAATTACACGTTAACCGTGGACGCCAAAAAAACAGGCGGCTCGGAGGGATTCCTTATCCCGTTTGCCGTCAGCGACAAGGATAACAATATTTTCTGGAACATCGGCGGTTGGTGGAACACAAAATCGGCCCTCCAAAGAGTTGACGGAGCCTCAAAATCCGCCGAAATTCCCGGAACGGAAAAGAAAATCGAAATTGAAAAGGGCAAAACCTACAAGCTCAAGGTTGTTGTAAGCGGCAGGAATGTAAAATGCTACATTGACGGCGAGCTGTATGTAGACTACGATGTGCCCGAAACCACGCTTTCCGATGTTTACAGCGTAGTTTCCACCGACGAAACGGGCGATACCATAATTAAGCTTGTAAATGTTTGCGACAAGGTAAAAACCGTTGCGATAGATGTTAAAAACGCGGATACAATAAAGCCGCAGGCGGAGCTTTACAAGGTTGTAGGCACTTCTCCCGACAACGACAATATCCTCGGCGAAAAAGAAGTAGTTACCTTGAATAAAACTGAGCTTGACGGCGTCTCGCCGCAGTTTAACTACGCGCTTGAGCCATACAGCATAACCGTAATAAGGCTTGCAAAATAACAAACATAGGCAAAATCAATTAGGCTAAAATCAAACCACCAGTTGAACTGGTGGTTTGCACAGCCCCTAAAAGGGGCGCCTATCGGCTTGCCGCCTAAAAGGCGGCGCTGACAGTTGGGCATCAAATTATTTTTATTTCATTATTTTTTATTGCTGAATTCCTCCTTGTTTATGTAATGCGGACGCCAAACCGCTTACATTTTACTTGGAGGTTTTCTCTTTCTCAACACCTTTTCAGCTTGCGTTCTGCCCGCCGTTTTTCATTTTACGGGATTTAAATCCGAGAGAATCTGAACATAAAAAAACGTCCCTGCGGGACGTTTTTTTGCAAGGAGCGTGAGGACAATTTTTTGTCAATAGCAATCAGAAACTATTAGCATCTAAAAGCGTAATCAATCGGTCATTGCTGTTTGAAATAGCCTTTACTCCAAATAATTTTTATTTATTTAAGTACCGTTTTGTTTCCTTCATTGAAAAACTATTCAGTAAAATGCCTATACTGATGATTTTTGCCGTTACTTATCTTTAAATATATCACGCAAAAGATTCATCATTTCGTCCAAATCGATAGGTTTAGGCAAATGCCCGTTCATACCTGATTCAAGCGCGCGCTGACGGTCCTCCTCAAACGCATTGGCTGTCATCGCGATAATGGGTATCTCCGAAACACCCGGATTACTCATAGAGCGAATAGCTCGGGTGGCGGCATATCCGTCCATAATAGGCATCTGAATATCCATAAGTATCATATCGTAATATCCCGGGTCAGCATTGCTTACCATTTCGCAGGTTTGCTTACCGTTTTCCGCACATTCTACGGTAAACCCGGCCTCTGTTAATATTTCTACGGCAATTTCGCGGTTAAGTTCGTTATCTTCCGCCAAAAGAATGCGCTTGCCCTCAAAGTTGTTATCGGTCGGCTCGGTAGTTTTTTCGATAACCGCCTCTTTTTTGATAACTCCCAAACTGCGCTCAAGAGTATTATGCAAATCGGAGGCAAACAGAGGTTTGCTGATAAACCCGGTAACCCCCGCCATAAGAGCCTCCTGCTCAATATCCGACCAATCATAGGCAGACATAAGGATTATCGGGGAATCGTCGCCTACTATCTTGCGTATTTCACGGACCGTTTCTATTCCGCTCAAATTCGGCATTGACCAGTCAACTATGTAGACCTCAAACGGGTCGCTCATATCCACCGCTTCATTGGTGCGCGCAATGGCTTCAACTCCCGACAATGCCCACTCTGCCCGCATACCTATCTGCCTGAGCATTTTTGATACGCTCTGACAACATACCATATCGTCATCAACTACAAGGCCTCTAAATCCTTTCAGTTCGGAAATCGGGTCCATATCCTTATGTTCGGCAGAAAAACGCAGTTCCAAATTCACGGTAAACGTTGTGCCTTTTTCCTGCTCGCTTTCAACGCTTATTGTGCCGCCCATCATATCCACTATATTTTTAGTAATAGCCATACCTAAACCTGTGCCCTGAATACCGCTTACAGTGGATGTCTGCTCGCGTGTAAACGGGTCAAAAACAGTTTTGGCAAATTCTTTGCTCATACCGATTCCCGTATCGCTGACTTTAAATTCATACAATCCCCTTTTTGAAGAACGAGAGGGCTTTTGAGTCACACGAATGGCCACCGTTCCGCCGGTGGGAGTGAATTTTATGGCGTTTGAGGTGAGATTAAGCAGTATTTGATTAAGTCTTAGCTTATCGCAGTACACCTCCTCGTCGGTAATATCAACCGTATCAATAAACAGTTCCATTCGTTTTGCGTGAATATCCGACTGAATAATGTTTCGCAGACCCTGAAGTATATCGGCAAGATTTTCGGGATGTTCGTTGATTGTGACCTTACCCGACTCAATTCGGCTCATATCCAACACATCGTTGATAAGAGAAAGCAGATGATTCGACGCCTGGGCAATCTTTGAAAGGTAGTCCTGCGCGCGCTCTTTGTTATCAAGGTGCGTGGTAGTAAGCGCCGTATAACCTATAATAGCGTTCATAGGCGTTCGTATATCGTGAGACATATTGTTTAAAAATGTGGTTTTGGCGCGGTTTGCGGCGTCGGCCGCCTGAAGCGCGTTTGACAGCTCGTCTGTCTTTTTCTCAAGTTCGCTTGTCGCATCAGCGATTTTTTTCTTTAACCGTTTCTGATTTCGCGTGCGAATCACGAGCATTGCTATAACAAAAAGAAGCAAAAGTACAGTCATAACTCCCAATACGCTGTAAATCGGGTTACGGTATAAAAATCCGACGAGGGTCAAGTCCACCTGTGAATCTTTATCCATTTCACGGGATATTAACGCTTCCAATTCCGTTTCGGAAAAACAGTCCTCAAATTTATCAAGAATTGAGAGCAGATAACGTCCGCCTTCTACATCGTTTCCGACAGCATATGACATAGACGTATCTCCGAAAACGACGGAAGAAAGACGGTTACGCACATCCCTTTTCACATACGTCTCGGCAGTGTAAGAATAAAGAATGGTAGCGTCCGCCTCGCCGTTCAAAACGGCCTGAACGCATTCATCGGTCGTAGAATATTTAATTATAGTTCTATCCGCGTAACGGTTGGCAACCAAAGCTGTAAGTTCATCCGCTCTTTCAAGAATCGCTAAACGGTTTACCTTTCCCGTAAATCCGTCTAATGTAAGACGGGCAAAGTTGGTCTTAAAATAAGGAACGGTTATCTTATAGCCCTCTTTCTCCGCAAGATAATAATCGCCCGTGAAGTCCAGAACTATATCTGCCGCTCCCTGCGCGCGCAGAGAGTAGTACTCTTTTCTGTCCTTTACAGGGATATATTCATATTTTAAGTCCAAATTTTTAGCTATTACTTCAAAAATTGACGGAAGAATGCCGACTGCTTGTCCGTCTTTAAAATAACAATACGGAACATGCTCGGGATTTATCAGCAAGCGTAAGGTCTTGCCCGAGGCGTGAAGTTTTTCAATAAATTCCCTCTCGCCCGCATTCATAATAATTGAACCCGAGGTATCGGTAGAATAATATTGGTCATGAAGCGTATCGCGCCAATTGGGGTCGTGAAGGTCCATTTCGTTAATTGCCGCGTTTATCCTATTCATAAGTTCGCGGTTATTTTTATTTGTGCAGACGTAAAAACGGCTCGCGCTGAACGACTCTAAAACCCACTCATTATCGTCAAGCAATCTCAGACTCCCTGAAACGGAAGCGTCCACCTCTCCCGACTGAAGAGCCGCCGACAGCTCGTCCTGAGTCTTAAAGTACACAGGGTTAAATGTAAACGAATGCTCCTGCGCGAATTGTTCAAAATTTTTATTTTTAGAGTTACCTTCAAGCATACCGACATTTATGCCGTCGTATGTTTCATAATTTCCCTCTATAATATTGTCGTTTCCCGCTTTAACGGTGAGAATTGTTGAGTTTATACCAATAGACTGGTCAGAAAAAAGAAATTCATTCTCTCTTTCTTCGGTTTTTGAAACAGAGGTAACAATATCTACCTCTCCGTTTCTGAGCATATCAAGCGCGTCGGCGTATGAGCTGTCATAGCCGACATACTCATAAGTCCATCCCCCGTGTATTGCTATACGCTGAAGAAAATCATAACCGTAGCCGCTGCGCCGGCCGTCTTTATCAATCGTATGGTACCCGGGGAAAGCGAAAAAGCCAACCTTAAGCACTTCCTGCTGTTCGTTTTCCGCCTGCGCCGCCTCAACAAGAAAACATCCCTGCGTCAGCATAAGCACGGCAAGCATTAAACACAATATACGGCGTAACATTTTCATATAAATTCTCCTAATAACGACATTTTTTTACGTCTTTCACGCTCCGAGAAAAAATCACGCTTAATATGAACACTGTCGTTTTGTGTAAATCATATTATTAACCTGATTTATTGAAAAATCTGAAAGTGATTATATACCCCACTGATTCCAAAACGGAATCCGCCTAAGGAGGCGGGGGACATCTCTTGCCTAAGCTATTATATATTCTCCCCACAGTTTTGTCAAGAAACGTATATGCAAATATAGGTAAACAACGGATTTGAAAAGGATTTAATTATTCAATAAGGGACTTGCCTTAGTTTTGAAATAAAAATTCACATCAAGGCAAAACTAATGTATATTATATTTTTTTGAGGAAAAAATTCAATAAGAGGTTTGTCACATTAAATGGCGCGCCTAAGTTATGTATTTTCGGAGTGTGAAATATGGATATTTTCAAGGTGATTTTAACATCGTTGTTTTCCGTGCTTATATTATTCCTAATTGCCAAAATAATGGGGCACCGTCAGGTTTCTCAGCTTGACTTTTTTGACTATATTACCGGCATAACGATAGGCTCGGTCGCCGCGGAATTGGCAACTGAGCTTGAGGACCCTTGGAAACCCGCGATAGCTATTCTGATTTACGGAACGGCCGCATTTATGCTTAATCTTATTACAAGCAAATTTCCAAAATCAAGAAAATATATCAACGGCTCTCCCGCGATTATTATGGATAACGGTAAAATATACCGAAGGAATATGAAAAAGGCAAAACTTGATTTAAGCGAATTTCTTATGATGTGCCGTGAACAGGGGTATTTTGATTTAAACGATATTCAAACCGCCGTTTTTGAGAACAATGGAAAATTAACTGTTTTGCCTACAAGCACAAGCAGACCCGCCACGCCTGAGGATTTAAATTTAACTCCCAAAGCCGATTATATAAGCACAGAAATAATTATGGACGGGCGTATTCTCGACGAAAACTTAAAAAGAGCCGGTCTTGATTTAACATGGCTCAACAAACAGCTTAAAGCCGAAGGGTACAAAAACGCTAAAGAAATATATCTCGGCTTATGCGATAAGGACAATAATCTGTCTTTATTTCCTTTAAAGTAACGATGAAAGGAGAGGCACATTGCGCAAAAGTAAATCTTAATTATCGCTTTGTGCAAATCTGAAATGAAATCTCTATGGCATTACACCGCTATAAACGGTAATTTCCCCGAACTCAGGCACGATATTAAAACCGACGTTTTGATAATCGGCGGCGGAATGGCGGGGCTTTTGTGCGCATATTTTTTGAACAGCGACGGCGCGGACGCCGTAATTGTCGAATCAAATAAAATATGCGGCGGAGTAAGCGAAAATACAACGGCAAAAATCACGTCCCAGCACGGCGCCGTTTACGATGACCTTATCCGTCGTTTCGGAGTGCATAAAGCCCAACTTTACCTTGAGGCCAACAATTCCGCGTTAGAGGAATACCGCAAAATGTGTTCAGATATAGACTGCGATTTTGAGGAAAAGGACGCGTACGTCTATACAATAAATAACTTGCCAAAAATTGAAAAAGAGGCTCAGGCGATGAAAATTTTGGGATATGACGCCGATTTGGTTCACGACACTCCCCTGCCGTTTAAAATTTTGGGCGCGGTACGGTTTAAAAATCAGGCGCAGTTCAATCCTTTAAAATTTGCCTATTCAATTTCAAGGGGTTTAAAAATTTACGAGCACACCAAGGTTCGCGAGCTTAAAGGTACAACCGCCGTGACTAATATGGGAAGCATTACCGCCGATAAAATAATCGTTGCAACGCATTTCCCGTTTATAAACAAGCACGGAAGCTATTTTATAAAGCTTTATCAGGATCGCTCCTACGTTATTGCCCTTGAAAATGCCCAAAATGTCGACGGTATGTACATCGGCGAGGCACAGCACAGCTTATCCTTCAGAAATTACGGCAATTTGCTTTTACTGGGCGGGGGCGGCCACAGAACGGGAAAAGACGGCGGAAATTACGATGAATTGCGAAGATTTGCAAAAAAACACTATCCGCAATCAAAAGAAAAATTTTACTGGGCGACTCAGGACTGTATGAGTTTGGACGGTGTTCCGTACATCGGTCATTATTCCGCCAATACAAACAATATGTTCGTTGCAACCGGATTCAACAAATGGGGAATGACATCTTCCATGGTCGCGGCAAAAATTCTCCGAGATTTGGTTCAGGACAGGAGCAACAAATATTCGGAATTGTTTTCGCCTTCAAGAACGGTTTTGCGCCCACAGCTTATTTCCAACGCATTTGAATCTGTCTGCGGACTTATTACTCCGAGCGGCAAGCGCTGTCCGCACCTCGGATGCGCGCTTAAATGGAACCGCGCGGAGCATACTTGGGATTGCCCCTGCCACGGCTCAAGATTCAGCGAGGACGGCTCGCTTTTGGACAATCCCGCGACAGACGGTTTAAAAAGAAAATAGCAAGAACGCGCGAACAATTCCATTCAACAAGCAGTTTGCAACGACATTAAAAAAATTAAATTGCTGAATATTTAATTTTTCTGACTTTTCGCAACAAATAACACAAAATAAGACGCCGTTTTCAATACAAATGTATTGTAATGTTCTAAATTTTATGGTAAAATTTATTAAGGTGTTATTTTTGAAAAATTGAAAGGATGTTGTATATGAAAAGCTCAGGAAAACAGCTTGTAAAAAAATGTCTGGCAGTGCTTTTGGCGCTTGCTATGACGTCATCGGTCTTTTTGACCACGGTTTCGGCCGCCGGTTACGGAGAGAACATAATTCGCCGGATATTTAATCTGAGCAGTTATGAATTAAAAACCGATTGCGGCGGCGAATGCGGCGTTGTGCCGACAGTTATCATACCCGGAATCAGTCAATCAAACGTTTGGTTGCTTGACGAAAACGGCAACTACAAGCTCGATGAAAACGGCAATAAGATAAACTGTTTCCCCGGAGTGTTTGATATTGATTCGATACTGCAACAGCTTTCGCGCCCTCTTGCGCTTTCCATTGCCGCACAGCGCGACGTTGGGCTTTCCGACGCTGTGGCGGACGTAGCCGAGGAGGCGTTCTCAGTAAACGCTACCGATAATAACGGTCAGCCTATGGGCAATGTTGAGGTTGAAAAATACTGTCATTCCATAGCCGAATGTACCGCTGAGGAAAAAGAATTTATTCTTAGAGTAACTCCGGTTTCAGAGCTTTTTGAAAGGTCCGGCGAAGACCACGTTTATTTCTTCGCGTATAATTCTTTCGGCAACATTATAGATGAAGCTGACGAGCTTTATGAGTTCATTCAAATGGTAAAGGAGCAGACAGGCCATGACAAGGTCAATCTTGTTCCCATAAGTATGGGCGGCGCTTTAGCCAACGAACTTATATACCGTTATCCCAATATTTACAAGGACGTAAATAAAATTGCGTTTGTTGTTCCCGCGCTTAACGGCTCTACAATAGTTAGCGATATATTGAAAAAAGAGCTCACCTTCCTTGATATGAATTATCTTTATAACGGTTTTCTTGAGGAAATTATGAGTGAGAGCGACGCAAGGCTTATTGAGCTTGCTTTGCGCGTACTGCCCGATGAAGTAATACAGGCGGTTATTGAAAAGACTGTTGACCGAATTATTGATGTAGCGATTTCAAATTCAACAAGTATGTGGGCGCTTTGTCCCAAAGAAGAGTATAAAGATTTGGCAAATATCTATTTATCGTCAAGTGAAAAAAGAGAGATAAGACGCCAAACCGACCTTTATTACAAAGCGCAATGCAATTCTGTCGCCAATCTTAAAAAATTGCAGGATAAAGGCGTAAAAATATTTGATATTGTGGATTACGATTTGCCCCTTTATAACGTAGGCAACTCATGGAATACCGAAAACGGGGACGGAATCATACCGCTAAGGTCTACCTCTATGGGCGCTTTCAGCGCCAATGCGGGAGAAACTCTTCCCGCCGGTTATAAGGCTAAAAATACCTATTGCACCGATTCAAAGCACAACCATATCTCCCCCGATAACGTAGTTGACGCTTCGGCAGGTGCATTTCCGGATACAACTTTCTATTTTAAGGGGCAAAACCACGCGACAACGGGCTCGGACGATATTATTATGTTGCTCGCCACCGATTTAGTTACAAGCGACAAAATTGAAAACGTATATTCAGACCCAAATTATCCTCAGTTTAATATAGGCAGAGAAACGGCTGAGCTCAGAAATGAGCTTCTTCCCATCGCGAGAGAAATTGACCCGTCAACGCTCAGCAACGAGGACGCCAAAGAGCTTACCGAATCTATTGATGCGGCGGATGATATGCTCGCAAGAACGATAGGCGTTGAGGGAGAAGCGCCCGCTGTCACCGCAAGGCTTAGAAGCATACTCGAAAAAATCGGCGCAGTTGAACCTGCCGCGGCGGAAATGCCGTCTGACCTTGTGAGGAAATTAAGCCTTTGGTTCTTCAGCATAGCGGGTTCAAACGGATACACCGAAATTCCCGGCGAAATAATCCAAGATGTAATCGGTTCATTAGGCGGAAATACGGGCGATGAGCCGACCGAGCCTGATAAGGAGCCTGTCACTGATGATGAGAAAGAGCCGGTTACTGACACGAATATACCGCAAACCGATACAAAAATTACAAAAGCGGCTGTAATATCCGCTTTCGCGTTGATTGTTTTGGGATTGAGCGCAACGGCAATTTACACAGTCAGAAGAAAAAGAAATGAAGAATCCGCTTAAAATCTAAACATAAAACGCGCCTTGAGAAAATTCTCAGGGCGCGTTTTTCGCACTTATTTTATTTGCAGTAAAGCTCAATTCGCTTTAACGCCGCAATTCTTCTGTATGATGTAATTTTAACCTTAATTTTTTGCACCTTAACAGGGTTAATTACGCAGATACGTTTATTACCTATCGTTTCACCTGATGAAATTTTTGTAAAGCCGCCGTCTGTTTCGGCAAAAATCTCAAATTTTTCTATTTGCTGGCCCGTTTCAATGTTTTCACGCAGAACGACCTTGTCGATTTTAACAGGCTCGTCAAATTCAAGTGTGATTTCCGGACATAAATCGCCCTCGGCGCACTGCCAAAAACCGTTTTCCGAAATTACGTTTGAAGCCTTGTTTTCTTCGGTCTCCGAAGAAGCCGAGGCCTTTGCATTTACGGCTGAATTTTCGGAAAATTCCTGCCTGAGTCTTTTGCCGAGCTTACGCAGAACCCTTACATCATACTTTGAAATCAGCCCGTTTTTATCGGGAGGAATATTGAGAAGCAAAGCGGAATTTCCTCCCACTGTGCCATAATAAATGTTCATCAGCTTTTTAACCGACTTTACCCGAAAATCCTGAGATTTGTGATAAAACCAACCGGGTCTTATGGAAACGTCGGTTTCGCAAGGGTACCAAATAAAGTCGCTGACTCCCTCAATCGCGTTTCTGCTCCCGAGGTCGCTTGCGGTACCGTTTATACGTTTTGAAAAATTTATATCATCGCTTTGCTGGGAACGCTCCGCTGTGTACTGCTGATTACCTACATATGACGGAACAACGCTCCATTCGGCTGTGCGGTACTTACCGGCCTCGTTTCCGCACCATCGCACATCTGTTCCGCATATGCTCAGCACAGCGTTAGGCTGTTTTTCTCTTATCAGCGCAAAATAACGGTTCCAATCATACATTTGCACTTTGCCGTTTTTGCCCTCTCCGCAGGCGCCGTCAAACCAAAAGCAGAAAATTTCGCCGTAATTTTCCGCAAGCTCGGTAAGCTGATTTACAAAGTAATCGTTATACTGCTCGCCTGTGCCGTATGTCTTTTCGTGTCTGTCCCACGGGGAGAGGTAAACTCCGAATTTAATACCATATTTTTTGCAGGCGTCGCTCACCTCTTTGACAACGTCTCCGTTCCCGTTTCTGAACGGACTGTTTTTAACGGAATAATCCGTATATTTACTCGGCCAAAGGCAAAACCCGTCGTGATGCTTGCAGGTTAAAATCAGCGCTTTCATACCCGCGTTTTTTATCTCTGTTACCCATTGTTCCGCGTCAAAGCGCTTAGGAGCAAACAATAACGGCGAGCAGTTGCCGTCGCCCCACTCTTTCCCTGTGAAAGTATTAGTGCCGAAATGGCAAAAAGCGTAAAATTCAAGTTTTTGCCATTCAAGCTGCCTTTGCGAGGGCGTTACATTTGACGCAAGGAAAACCGAGTCATTCTGCATTGTTTGTCGCAATTATGTCAACTCCGGTTCCTAAAATATCTTTAATTATAATATCGCCGATTTTCACAGGAGCTTTAACGGAAGTTTCGTTAATGACTTTCATACAGTCAAACATCGCATTTTTCGGAATTGGCGCCGCTGATTTAACGGGTACGACGTAATCTTTGCCGCCCTCAACCCTGACAGTGGTAGTGAGCGAGCGCGTTGGAGCGGTACATTCGCTCCTTGCGTAAGCGTCACCCCGCTTACAGGTATTGCCGGTGACGTCCAAAACCTCGCCGTTATCGCCCAGCGTTACCGTAATACCGCAGCCTAAAGGGCAGGCCACACAGACAAGTTCTCTTTTTTCCATAACCTTACGCCTCCACTCTTACGGTAATAACAGAATCCTTCGGAAGACCCGCAATTACGTCCTTTTTTAATAAAACATATTCCATTTCGCCCGGGCAAAGTTTCTTCTTTTTCTTTGAAAGAATTATTTTGCCGTTTGACTCAACGACTATTGAAGCGTTTGTATAAACCGCGCCTACGCGGAAATAAAGCTTAACGTCCGCGTCGGTTTCACAGTTAATTCTTTGCGGTACTATGTAACGAACGCCGTTCGTGCCGCTTGTTGTAACGCAGGCGCCGCTGATTTTTTCACCTTTAATAAACTTTGCCGCGCCTAAGCCCGCGATTTGGCTTTCTTCGGTTACATAATCGACAAGGTCGTGCACCTGCAAAACGTTGCCGCAGGCAAAAACGCCCTTTTGCTCGGTTTCACGGTATTCATCCACCTTAGGGCCGTTCGTTATGCGGTCAAGTTCAAGCCCCGCGTTTTTTGAAAGCTCGTTTTCGGGAATAAGACCTACCGACAGCATAAGCGTATCGCAGGGAACATATTCCTCTGTTCCCTCTATCGGCTGTAAATTCCCGTCTACCTTCGCTATTGTAACGCCCTCAAGTCTGTCTTTTCCGTGCGTTGCGACAACTGTGGTTGAAAGCTTTAACGGAATATCAAAGTCATTAAGGCACTGAACAATATTTCTTGTAAGGCCGCCTGAATACGGCATAAGCTCGCATACCATTTTTACCTTTGCGCCCTCAAGAGTCATTCTTCTTGCCATAATAAGACCAATATCGCCCGAACCTAAAATTACGACCTCATGACCCGGCATATACCCGTAAATATTAACATACTTCTGCGCAGTGCCGGCAGTCATAATGCCCGAATTGCGCGTGCCCGCGATAGAAAGAGCGCCTCTTGGCCTCTCCCGGCAACCCATAGCGAGGACTACCGCTTTGGCGGATATTTTAAGAAGTCCGTCTGTTTTGTTGACAGCGGTAACAGTATTGTCGGAGGCAATATCAAGAACCATTGTGTCGGTTTTAACAACAATATCCGTGTCTGCAAGCAGTTTTATAAATCTGCCCGCGTATTCGGGGCCGGAAAGCTCCTCCCCGAAATAATGAAGACCAAAGCCCGTATGAATGCACTGCTCAAGAATACCGCCCAGTGTTTCGGCGCGTTCCAAAATAACAATTTTTTCAATGCCTTCTTCGTGCGCTTTAAGCGCCGCGGCCATACCCGCGGGGCCGCCGCCCACTACCGCTAAATCAAAATCCGTCATATTCCGCACCTCACTTTGTCCTCTCGTAAATTATCTTCGACTCGCCGCCGAATTTCGTAACCTCATTCATCGGTACGGCAAGCTCACGGGAAAGAATTTCAACGACTTTACTTCCGCAGAAACCGCCCTGGCATCTGCCCATACCGGCTCTTGTTCTGCGTTTAACGCCGTCAACATCGCGCGCGCCGGCAGGCGCCCTTATAGCGTCAATAATTTCGCCCTCGGTCACTGTTTCGCATCGGCACACAATTCTGCCGTACGCAGGATTTTTCTTAATAAGCTCCGCCCTTTCAACGTCATTCATATGGCGGAATCGAACCGGCGCTTTACGGACATCGCTGTAATGCTCTTTTTCGGTAAGATTCAGCTTTTCGGAAAGGATTTCGCGTACATACAGCGCTATTGCGGGCGAGGCCGAAAGCCCCGGTGATTCAATGCCGGCAACATTTAGGAAATGCTCTGATTTTTCGCACCAGCCTATTATAAAATCGTCGCAAACCGGGTGCGCTCTGACGCCGGCGAATGAAGTTATAGCGTTTCTGGGGGAAACGGTCGGAACTGATTTGAGAGCTTTTTCGACTATTTCTCTCAAGCCTTCGGAAGTAGTTGTTGTATCGCCCTTGTCGTCAATATTTTTAGCCGTTGGGCCGATAAGCAGGTTCCCGTCAACTGTGGGCGTTACAAGTATCCCCTTGCCCATTTCGTTTGGGCATTGGAAAATGGTATGTACCGCTAAACCGCCTACCGACTTGTCAAGCAGATAATACTCGCCTTTTCTCGGCACAAGGTCAATGGAATCATCGCCGACCATCGACGCAAGCTTGTCTGAATAATTGCCGGCCGCGTTTATAATAAATTTCGCTTTTATGTCGCCAGCCGTTGTTTTAAGCGTATAATCCCCGTTTTGCTCAATGGACTGAACGCGGCAGTTGCGGATAAACTCAACGCCGTTTACAACAGCGTTTTCAACAGCGGCTATTGTCAGCTCATATGGGCAGACAATGCCCGCGCTCTCGCAAAGCAACGCGCCGACCGCGCTTTCACTTATATTAGGCTCAATACGTCTTAACTCGTCACGGTCAATAACAGAAAGCCCCGGAACGCCGTTTTTGATGCCGCGGTCATAAAGAACCTTTACGTGCTCCATTTCGGACTCCGAAAAAGCGACCACCAACGAGCCGTTATTTTTAAACGGCACGCTGAGCTTTTCGCAAACCTTTGGCATTAAAGCTGTACCTTCAACATTGAGTTTTGCTTTCAGCGTACCGGGCTGAGCGTCATACCCGCCGTGAACGATTGCGCTGTTTGCCTTTGTAGTGCCCATTGCCATATCATTGCATTTTTCGAGCAAAGCTACGGAAATGTTAAATCGGCTGAGCTCTCTTGCGATAAGCCCGCCGACAACACCGGCTCCTACAATAGCGACATCATATGTCATAATTTCACCTTTTTTCCTCCCGAACACATTGTTTGCATCCGAAAATATTTTGTAAAAATAATTATATCACATTTGACATAAAATTAACATACTTTTTTTGAAATTTTTATTAAAAATTCAATAAGAGCCTGCCCCGTCGTTATATAAAAACGGGCAGGCTGTGCGCCTGCCCTGATAAACCTTAATTCATACGTGTAAGACCGTATTTTTCAACTGCGATTTTATACGTTTCGTCAAACACTTTCTGTAAATCTTTGTCAACAGTATAAAGCTTTCCGTCAAACTCCAAACAACCGTCAAAAATACAAAATGTCAGTTCTTCATTTTGATATTTCAGAACTATTGTAGGTTTACCTCCATACATTTGCTTTTCCTGCCGTGTATAATTTCTGCTGTCAAGCACGCTCATTTTTTTCAAGGCGCTTTCCCATTTTTCAACAAGCTCAGCATCATCAAAAGCAACACAGTCAATTGAATCCACCGTTTGCCGCAATCTAATTTCAACAATTGAACCGTCAAAACGGTTTTCTAATTCTTTTATTTGCTTTTTTGATAAATAGCTGTTCACCGCAAAACAAATAACAACGGTGACTGCTATGACTAACGCGCATACTGCAACAGCTTTACCTGTTTTTTTGGATTTTAACATTCATATCAGCTCCCGGTTATTTTGTATAGTAAATAACCAATCATTTTTTGAAGTAAATTAGATTCATCTCTTTCCATATATTTCCAATTACACTATACAAAATTTTTATCTGCGCGTCAAGGTTTTTGTAATATTTTTATAAAAAATATGTCTATATTTATGTTTTCAATATTGCAACAAAATTCCTATTTGTTCAGCGTTTTCATCTTATCGCCGAGCCGTTTCAGTATTTTTTTCTCAAGACGTGAAATGTAGCTTTGCGAAATGCCAAGGTTATCCGCCACCTCTCTTTGGGTAAGCTCTCTGCCGCCGCTCAGGCCGTACCGCATATCAATAATTGTCTTTTCACGCGGGTTGAGAGTTTCAATCACCTTTCTCAAAACCCGTTTTTCGTCCTCAGACTCAATTTCGCTGTCGATTTCATCTGCCTGACTGCCCAAAACGTCTGAGAGCATAAGCTCATTGCCGTCCCAATCCACATTTAACGGCTCGTCAAGGGATACCTCTAATTTTTGCGACGAAATTTTGCGAAGATACATAAGTATCTCGTTTTCAATGCACCTTGAGGCATAAGTTGCGATTTTGGTATTTTTTTGCGGTGAAAACGTGTTGATTGACTTTATCAGCCCTATTGTGCCGATGGAAATTAAATCCTCCAGCGCTATTCCCGATGTTTCAAATTTTTTGGCTACATAAACGACTAAGCGCAGGTTATGTACTATAAGCTCGTCTCTTGTGCGCTCGTCTCCCTGCGCCATTCGCTCTATCAGCTCGTCTTCTTCCTCTTTTGTGAGAGGTTCCGGAAGTGAGAGAGTTCCGTCCAAATAAAATACGTCTTTTTTAAACAGCTTTATATATAGTTTTCTAAACAGATTTTTTAATTTTTTCATAATTATCTCCCAGCAAATCGGGGCAAAGCAAAACATCGCAGTTCTGCGGCAGCCTTTCGCCGCGCCCCAAATAAATATTATGTATCTCTTTTTCATTAAAAACTGCGCCGTCAAGCTTAAACGCCGTCATTATTCCGTCGCCGTCAACCGTTGAAACGGGAATAATTCTCTCCGTTTTATTTTTGCCCTCGGCGCGCATCTTCTTATATATCTCATCATTTGTCACGACTACCGGCGCAAACGAAAACGGTTCTTTAAGGTTATTTCCCGTATCCATAAATCCACGCAGAGTAAAACTTTTGCCGCCCGAAATCAAAGTTATCGGATAAAACTGTTTTTTAGGTATTTTTTTATCCGTAAATCTTAAAATAAGCGTTATTACGGCATACGAAATTACCGTGCAGACCGTTAAAAACGTTATGTCGACGTCAAAATAGACGGTACCGTTTGAATATATCATTAAATCGGTGTCGAAAAGCAAATAAGCGGCAAGACATACTCCCGAAAATACCGCGCTTATAATAAACAGCCAAACGCACTTTTTAAAAAAAGCCTTTGCCGAAACAAACGGAAAAGAGATTCGGACCATTAAAACCGCAGTTAAAATCTTTATTAAGGTCACCGCGGCCCCGATATTTAAAAAAACGGATAGCGCGGAAACTCCGCCCGCCAAAGCGCCGAAAATGAGTCTGAAACGCTTTGTCTCAGCGCCCGTAATAATCTTTACGCCTAAAAGCATAAAGTAATTTACCAAGGCGTTTATAAGCACAAGCACGTCAACATAAACGACCAATCAATCCGCCTCCCTCCCAAACAAAAAACCTGATACCTCTTATATTATAATTGGTATCAGGTATATTTTTTGTCATTTTGTGGGTTAGCGCGCAGATAACGTCAAAGAGTTTTAAGATATTCCTCCAATATCAGCACAGCCGAAACAGCGTCTACAATGTTTTTCCGCTTTTTTCCTCTGACGTCGTTTGTATTGAGTATTTCGTGAGCCGAAACAGTCGTCAGCCTTTCATCGCGGAAAACGACGGGGATTCCTGTTGCCTTTTCAAGCTCTTCTCCGAATTCACGGCAAGACTGCGCGCGAAATCCCAAAGAGCCGTCCATATTCTTAGGCAAGCCGACGCAAAACCTCTCCGCATTTTTTTCCGCCGCTATTTCGGCAATTTTTAAGATTAGCTTTTCACGGTTTTTTTCAACGATAACACAGACCGGCGAAGCGAGCATTTGAAATTTATCGCAGGCGGCTATGCCCGTTCTTACATCGCCGTAGTCAACAGAGATAATTACCATATACGAAACCTGTTATTCCGCGGCCTGTGGCTCAGTCGAAGGCGCCGGAGGAGCGGCGGTCGTCTCTTCGGCGGGCGTCGGCGCTGAGGTAGTTTCATCCGATGAACCCGTTGTCGGCTTATCATCGGTGTCTTTGTCGTCAGTCGAAGGCGCCTGCACGCCCTTACAGCCCGCGCACGTCGCCGGAAGATTTGACATCTTGTACCACCCGGTCGCGGTAGACGGACAAGAGCTGCTCGCCAAAAGCCCCGTTCTTGTGCAATAGGTTCTCTGTACTACCTTGTCGGAGAATTGGTCAAACGATTTAACTGCAAGCCCCTTATGAACTTCATCCATAACTGTTTTGAAAATTCTGCCCGCAGGGCTTCCGCTTGCCATAATCTGTTTATTGTAATCGTACCCGAACCAAACCGCCGCAATGTAATAAGGCGTTCCCGCCACGCACCAACGGTCAAAGTTATCGGTAGTGGTACCTGTTTTGCCGAAGGTTGTAAACCCTCTGACGCCGTATCCCTTTGCGGTACCGGCATACCCCGTAAATACGGTTCTGAGTAATTGGTTCATAACATACGACGTTTCGGGAGAAATTATCTGCTCAGGCTCGGAATTTGATTTAAGAACAATGTTTTCGCCCGTGCTGTCGGTCACTTCGTAATAGCAATACGGCTTGTAATATTTACCCCCGTTGCCAAATGAGGCGAATGCCGCCGCCATTTCAAGAGTTGTAACTCCGCCGTGTGAACCTCCTGTCGCCAAAGAAGACGGCATATAGCGGTCATCATTGCTGTAAGTTGTGATATGGAACGTGTCGGTTAAATACCCGTAGCTCTTTTCAAAGCCCATCATCATAAGTATCTGCGCGGGAACGGTGTTGTATGAAATAGACAGCGCATACTGGGCCGTAACATATGAATTGGGCGAACCGGGATCTCCGCCGTAGTTTTTAGGCCAAATTTTCCCGTCCCACATTATTCCGTAGTTTTTAATTTTAGAAGACCACGTAATGAAATTTTCTTCTATGGCGGGAGCATAAATGGACAGCGGCTTAATTGAAGAACCGGGCTGTCTTTTGGCGGAAACCGCGCGGTTATTTGAACGGTTTTCGGTCTTTTCCCCCGCGCCTCCGCAAATTGCGACTACTCTGCCGTTGTAATCCATAACAGTAATCGCGGATTGTGATGCGTCCTTGGGGTCTTTTACTGCCTCCGTTGGGAAGTTTTTACGGTTAACATATACATTTTCAACTATATCCTGAATACGCAAATCAACGGCAGAATAAATTCTGAGACCGCCCGAATAAACCATTCTTGTAGCCTCGTAATTTGAATAACCCGCGTCCTTCAAATCCCTGATTACGGATGAAATTACATAGTCGACGTAATAGCTCCAAATTTCATCATCGTTGTTGAGCTCTTTGTCAATATTTTCGTCCGACGGAACATAATCCGGACTGTTTGTAAAAATGAGCTTGTAGTTTACGGCGTCTTCATACTGCTCTTTGCTTATCATATGCTGATCAAACATCATTTTAAGGCACATTTCCTGACGCGCCTTGTTGTTTTGAGGTTTAATAAGCGGGTCATAAGTGGACGGCTCCTGCGTAATGGCCGCAAGAGAGGCGCACTCCGCAAGATTTAAGTCCTTAACGTCTTTACCAAAATATTTTTCGGCGGCGGTTTTTACTCCGTAACAGCCTTCGCTCAGATAAATTGTGTTAAGGTACGCCTCTAAAATTACGGGTTTATCGTAATATCTTTCAAGATTCAATGCAGAAAGTATTTCATTGTATTTACGGTTGATTGTTCTGCCGTTTTCACCGGTAAGGTTTTTTATAAGCTGTTGAGTGATGGTGGAACCGCCCTGCTTAAATTTTGATTTTGCAACGCCGCCGACAGTTCTTATCCAGTCGACTCCGTTGTGTTTTTCAAAACGCTTATCCTCCAGCGCTACAAAAGCTTTTCCAAGCCATTCAGACATATTTTCGCTTGATACCCAAACGCGGTTCTCCGAGCCGTGAACGCGGACAAGCTCAACGGGATTGTTGCTTTCGTCATAAGCGTAAATAATTGTAGTCTGGTCCTGATTTTGCTTATAGAAATCAAGGTCTATAAGGCGGTCGCCGTGCACTGTTTTGATTACATTGTGCAAAACGTATGAACAGCATATTACGCCTATCATCATAAAAGTAAAAAGCACAGCCAAAAACGCCAAAAGACCTTTTCTTTCTTTCAGCGGTTTTCTGTTAATAGATTCTGAAGTCCTTTTTCTCATAAACTTCCTCCGCAATAAACCATAAAATACGCATTTTAAGTTTATAAAGGTATTGTATCATAAAAATTCAAAAAAGTTTAGTAGTTTTAAAAAAATTTCATATTTTTAATAATTTGTAACCGAATTGTAATAATAAATTCAGAGGTGACATTATGAAAAAGATATTTTTCCTCTGTCTTGGGCTGACAGCCGTACTTTTGCTGTGCCTTTACCTGCCAAAAACAAATTTAAATAAAACGAGGGACAACGGCGCTCCGATTACAGTTTCAAACACATATACAGTTCGTGAATACGAAGGGCAAATCGCCGTATTTTCAGACGACAGCGAAATGCCCGTTAAAGTGTTTGACACCGCCGTTTCAAGTCTTCCGGAAAGCGACAGAGAGCTTTTGTCGCTCGGAATTACCGTGGAAACTCCGGAAGAACTCCAAAAAATAATCGAAGATTTAACAGGATAGTTGTTTTCAATAAGCGCTTACCCCGCCCAGCGGAGCGGCAACAGCCGCACGGAGGAATCAGAATTGAAATAGTATATCCCCCATGATTTCTAAACGAACCCGCCGTTTATAGAAGAACGAAACATCTTGCCTAAGCTATAACTATCTCATATTCCCTTTCTTTTCCGTCAAGAGTTATTTCGGCGGCGCTGTTATCACGCATAACAAACGGCTTTTTTTCGCCGTTGACAAATACGCTGTAATTCTCCTTTTCCCCGTTCATTACGGCGAGAACGGAAAAACTTTCGTTTCCGCCGTAATATGTCAGATTACATTTCATTTCTGTGCGCTCTTCGTTAAATTCACTGTGGTTTACAAGAGTATCAAGCCCTGCCGAGAGCGTTCCGGGTTTATAATAAGCGTTAGTCCAAATGTTTATCGGCGTTGAAAGGCCGCCGAAATTGTGGAACCAGCCGCCACGCTGTGTTTCAATATTTATCATTTCAAAAGTATAGTAAGAATACTCGACCTCTTTTTTCCAAATATCTATTGCTGTTTTTGCGATTTTATAAGCAAAATCGGTTTCGCCCAAATCGAGCATCGTTTTCCAGATAAACCACTGGTGCGCCATCCAAACGTTGCCGTTCCAATAACCGTTCGTTACATAATACGAGGCCGTTCTGTCAACTGCGCTCAGCCCGGCAGGCGTAAACAATTCCTTTTCGCTTTTAAGATGCGAAAGGATTTTTTCTTTTTGCTCTTTTGTAACCGCCCCCGCGATAATCGGGTAAATTCCGTCAATTGTTTTATTGAGATTTTCTCCGCTTTCGGTTTTGTAACGGCGATTAAAATTTCCGTCTTTATCGTGAATAACGTATGAAAAATACCCGGCATTGACGTCCCACGAATATTTTTGAAGAGCGGCCGCGCGTTTTTCAATATCCTTTGAATAAGCGATTTTATCTTCCTCAAGTCCCAAAACATCCGCAACAATATAAAGAATTTTTGCGCATCTTATTACTTGTGAGGTCGATATAACAGGAGCGGCATATTTTTGGAGCGAATCCTTATACATCTGCTTTTGAGGCGGTAAATCGTCCATACCGCTGCAGTTGTAAAAATAGTCAAACGTAGAGGTAAGCCCCGTGTTGAATTTATCTGTGCGGGAACCGTTTATTTTCCCGGCAAGAAAATCGTAATACATTTTAACTCTCGGATAATATTTCAAAAGCTCCGATTTATCGTTATTTCTGCAAAGCATTTCAAAATACTGATAAATATGCGTGGGAACCGGGCTTCCGTGAAGTAAAAACGCGTAATCGGGGTTGTCCTCGGAGCTCAAATAAGTATCAAGAATATAGTCCGAAATTTGCGGCGCATATTCAAGCATACCGAGCCCAATAAAACCGGAATCCCATGTGTAAAAAGAATCCCAGCGTTTACCCGGAGTGTGGTGGATTATATACTCGCCGTGGCGGTAAAGAGGGTAAACCGTGTTCTGAAGAACGGTCGCGCGGAGAATCCTGTTTGAAAATTCATATTTTTCACCCGATTTGTTTAGCTTTGGCTTTTCAAGAGAACTCAACGCTTTATTATATATTTTCTCATATTCCCCTTCCGTCAGATAATCCGTTTCTCCAAAAGACAGAACGGCATATTCAATATGAGTTGTCCAAGGGTCAATGTAAATTGTGTGAACGACAGTATTGTGGTAAAACCCGTCGTCGGAATGTTTTTCGGAAAACGAACCCGAAAATGTTTCAAGCATATTTTTAAAGCTTTCATCGGGCTGAGAAATTCTCGCGGTAGGGCTGTCCTCAAGACAGCCTGTGGGGAAATCTCTGAAACGTGTAGATGAATTAAAGGTGCGAAGACAGAACTCACCGTCTATTCCGTCATATTTATAAGATACTTTTTTGCCGTTTTCCGTTTCATACATTTTAATCTGCGGCACATATTTGTTCGGCTCGCTTATAACCTTTACTTCATCGCCCGCCTCGCAGACAGCCAAAAAGTCAAGCTCTATTCCGCCTGTTCCTTCAGATATGAACGTAAATTCGTTTTTACCCTTTGCAATGTCAATGGGTAACTTAATTATTTTTAAATCGCCGCTTTCCGGGAAAACAACGGTTTTTCCGTTGAGCGAAAATTTTGCCGCTTCACCGTCGGTAGTTCTGTACCTTACAAAAAGAGCAGGCTCGGCAAAATCCTCATTAACGTCCGCCGAATAGATAACGGTATCGCCCTTCTCTGCGGCAAATTTAGGGAATTTTTCCAAAATATAGCGGTGTTCGTCTCTGTCGCCCAGCCCCCTGCGTCCGCAAAAGCGGTCGTCAAGAAATTCGCCTTTTTTTAAAGCGTCGTGAGTCTGTCTGTCCCACGGGCGAGAAGTCGCATATTCATAAGAAATGTAGTCAAGCGCGTCAATAAAAACGCACTTTTCGGGCAAAACGGGCGTTACCGACAAAACGCCGGGGTATTCAACGGCAGAAAACAGATTTAAAAGGCAAATCTGTTTCATTTCGGTATTATTAAAAAATTCCGTGCGGATAAGGACGCTCTCTTTTGAAAGTTTTGTAAACGATACGTCGGCATAGACGCGGTCTTTCCACTCAAGGTCACATCGGTATGAATAAAAGCTGTAATCCGAAGCGGCCTCCCAAGGGTGAATCCCTGTCGGAACGGTTACGTTCGGAACCCGTGAATCCGCGTTTTCTATCGCGGGGCTTACAACACAGTCAAACCTTACGCCTTTTTGCGATTCGTGGTCGGTAATTCTTGATATACCGCTGTATTTTTTAGAATAAGGCCCCCAAATACCCATTAAATCAAGCATTTTTTCTCCGACCGCTCTCATATTGCACCTCAAAAAAATATATTTTTGTTATTGTATCAGATTTAAGGCGCTATTTCAACAGTAATTTATTCTTTTTCAGGGTTATCAAACATTTTTCTAAGCTCTGACAGCGCTTTTTTCTCAATTCTTGAAACATATGAGCGCGAAATTCCAAGTTTTTCCGCAACCTCCCGCTGAGGGAGAGGCGTTGTGTCGTAAAGACCGTAACGCATTACGAGTATTCTGCGTTCACGCGGGTCCGAAAGCTTTTTGAGGTACTGATACAGCTTTTCGGAGCGCATTTTTAAATCAACGTCGTCAAAAACCGTACTTTCGCTGAAAATTATATCTGTAAAGGTTAACGGATTACCCTCCGAATCCATATCAATCGGTTCGTTCATAGAAATGTCCTTTTCCGTCTTTTTTTTCGCTCTGAAATGCATCAAAATCTCATTTTCAATACAGCGTGAAGCATATGTGGCAAGGCGCGTGCTTTTTGTATAGTCAAAGCTGTCAATGCCCTTAATTAGCCCTATTGTGCCGATAGAAATAATATCGTCCTGGTCGGAATAATTCGCATAGTATTTTTTAACAATATGAGCCACCAGCCTCATATTGTGATTTATGAGCTTTTCTCTCGCTTTCATATCCCCCTGCTCTTGAAAGGCTCTTAGAGCCTCTGTTTCCTCTGCTAACGAAAGCGGCTTTGGAAATGAATTGCCCGACGTCAAGTGGAGCATAAAATAGAGTAAATTCTGCGAAATTGTTTGGAGTAACTGAATAAACAAAAAAACCACCTCTGTCAAAGGTATGACAAAGGCGGCGTTTTTTTGCAAGTCCAAAAATATTTTAGGTTTATTTAATTGAATAATGGGCTGTCCCCCGTTATTATAATACTTCAATCAGCTCGTAATCGGTCGTTCCGAATCCGAGATTTTCGGCGGCCTCAACAGTGTGCGCGCCGTTGAGAGATTCAAGGCGCTCAAGAAAATGCTTTTGACCGGCGTCGTCCTTTGCGGCGTAAATTAAGTCTATACAAGCCTTGTCGATTGCGACAGGGTCTAACGACGCCAAAACGCCTATGTCGTTCATACAAGGGTCTTCGGCAACGGCGCAGCAATCGCAGTCGACCGAAAGATTTTTCATAACGTTTATATAAGCTAATTTTTTGCCGAATAAATTTACAACAGACTGCGCCGCGTCTGCCATAGATTCAAGAAACCTGTCCTGCTGAGCCATATGATCCCAAACTATCGACTGGTCGTCGGTAAAACCGGCAGAGTGAATCAGTGATTTACCCTTGCTTGAGGCGCAGCCGATTGAAAGCTGTTTAAGCGCTCCGCCGTATCCGCCGGCAGGGTGACCCTTAAAGTGAGACAGAACAAGCATTGAGTCGTAATTTTTTATATTTTTCCCGACATAGTTCTTTTTCAAAATCTTGCCGTTAGGTATATAAAGCTCCAAATCGGGGCCCTCGGCGTCCATAAGGTCAACTGTAAAGTATTTGTCCCACTCATGCTCGGCAATAAGCCTTTTGTGCTTTTCGGTCGAATTTCTTTCGCCGTCATACGCCGTATTGCATTCAACAACCGTACCGTTTACCTCTTCAATTATCGGTTTCCAGAACAGCGGCTTTAGATAATTTTGATTGCCTTTTTCGCCTGAATGAAGTTTTACAGCCGTCTTTCCGCCAAGGTCCGCGCCCAACATCTTGTAAAGCTCGGTCACCTTTTCGGGAGTGATTTCTTTTGAAAAATATACTTTTGCTTTTTCCATAATTTATTTCCTTTCAAAATACAAATGTTTTACCGAACATCAATCCGCTTGCGTTAATACGATTTCGCAATTTTCTTTTATTTTAAATTCGCTGAAGTATCTTTCCTCATACGGTATCCATTTTTTGAAAAAATCGTCTGAATTGCGCTTATTTCTGCGCAAAATACGCTCGCTCTGCGTTTTTTTGTCTATGTCAATAAAAATATGCAAATCATACAGCGAATATAAACTTGGATGGCAGGAATACGAGCCCTCGACTACCGTTATTTTCGGGGCCGCCGTTTTAACTCCTTCTGTTAAAGAGCCGTCTTTGCACGAAAATTTTGAATAAATATAGCATTCCCCGTTCTTTATCGGAATCAGAACTTCGGAAATTAACCTTTCAAAGTCAATATTTCCTCCCGCTCGGCCTGCCAATTCTTTCGTGCGCTTTTCAAACGGCAGGAAAAAATCGTCAACGTGAATACAATCGCACGCAATATTTTCCGAAATAAAATAAGCCAGCGTCGTTTTTCCGGAGGCGCACCTGCCGTCTATCGCTATTATTTTACGCTCTTTTTGTTTTTCCCATTCCCGAAGTAGCAAAATAAGCTCAGATTTTTTCACTTTCTCTTTTCCTAAACGGAACCAGATGTGTGCGATTAAGCAGTAACATAATTGCGGGAATGAGCGTTAACTGAAGAATGATTCCGGGAATCGCGCTTGTGAAATGGGCGGCAATAAAGGCCGAGAGCGAATACGCATCGCCTTTTAAACCTAAAAGAATAATATTGGCAAGTCCCGAAACGGCTCTGCCCGCAATCATAGAAATAATCAGTGAACGGTAAAGAGATTTAATACACTGCCATTTTGAATGGGAAAACAAAAAACCGATAAAAAATCCGTATGACGCAAGCTCAAACGCCATAGCGATAGCCGTGGGGTAAAGTGCAGGCATTCCAAACATAAACGAGCGCAATAACGGCGTAACAAAACCGATAACCGCTCCGTATTGCCAACCGCAGATAAGACCGCAGAGAAGCACCGGCAGGTGCATTGGAAGAAGCATTTTGCCTATTACCTGAATTTGCCCCGTAAGGAAAGGCAAGACAAGCCCTAATCCTAAGAACATAGCCGAAAGAGTAATATTTTTAATTTCTTTGCTTTTCACAATTCATCACTCCTTAAACTATATTTTACCAATCAAAATATTAAATGTCAATAAATCATATTGATTTAACGGCGTAAACGTAAAATTGAAATCAGATATACGGATTTAAGAGAAAATGTATGTTGATTTTGCCGCGGAATATCTGCGTTTTTCTCAAACGGGAAATAAATTTTCGCAGTTTTTTATTGATAAAATTGAATTTTTCTGTTGACAAAAAAATAGTGTTATGATAGAATATTTAAGCGCTAAGATGCGGGTGTAGTTCAATGGCAGAATCCCAGCCTTCCAAGCTGGTCGTGTGAGTTCGATTCTCATCACCCGCTCCAATGCGCTGATAGCTCAGCTGGATAGAGCACCTGCCTTCTAAGCAGGGGGTCGGGGGTTCGAGTCCCTCTCAGCGCGCCATAAACGCTGTGATTCTAAAGCGGCTTTTTTTCGTATCGGTCATCTCATTCGGCGGACTCGAACACCGAGGGGGTGAGCGGCGTAAAAAAACAATTCAGTGAATTGTTTTTAGCCGCGAAGTCCGAAGTGCTGTGCACGAGGACGCGTGATTCGCAGAATCACTGTCCCTCTCAGCGCGCCATAAACGCTGTGATTCTAAAGCGGCTTTTTTTCGTAGGGGTGAGCGGCGTACATTTATTTGGTGGGATTAGCTTAGTTGGTTAAAGCGCCAGTTTGTGGCACTGGAGACCATCGGTTCGAATCCGATATTCCACCCCACCTTTTCCGCCCTTTCCGAGCGTTTGGGCGGATTTTTTAATAAAAATAAAATTATATATTGGGGAGTCGTCAAGCGGTAAGACACAGCACTTTGACTGCTGCATGCGTGAGTTCGAATCTCGCCTCCCCAGCCATATCGGAGCAAAGCGGACTTTGCTCCGACTTTTTTTATGCCTGCGGAAAAAGCGTTATCCGCCCGCTACCTTGCTCCTCCTTTTCCGCAAAAAGCCTCGCCGACGGCGAGGCTTTTTGCGATACTTTTTTACTGCGCTTTCAGCTTACATAATATTTTGCCTGAGCGTTCCAAAGCTCAGAGTATTTGCCGTTTAAATTAAGCAGTTCCTGATGAGTGCCTATTTCTTGCAGTTTGCCTTTATCAAAAACAGCTATACGGTTACAGAAAATACAGCTTGAAAGCCTGTGCGAAATATATACGGCGGTTTTATTGCCGACAAAAGAATTAAATCGGCTGTATATCTCATTTTCCGCTATGGGGTCAAGCGCCGCCGTGGGCTCGTCGAGTATAACTATGGGACTGTCCTTGTAAAGCGCTCTCGCAAGAGCCAATTTTTGCGCCTCTCCGCCTGATATTTCAACGCCGTTTTTGTCAATATCCTTATACAGATATGTGTTTTCTTTATTCGGCATTTGCATTGTTTTTTCAAGCACGTTTGAGTTATTCAGGCACTCATAAAGCCGCTCTTTATCGTAATCCTTACCGGCGCAGATATTATCTTTTAACGTAACAGAAAATATTTGGAAATCCTGAAAAACTACCGAATAAAGATTTTCTATACTTTCTTTGGAATACTCTTTGATGTTAATTCCGTTGACAAGTATTTCGCCGCTTGTAACGTCGTAAAGACGGCACATCAGCTTTATAAAGGTGGTTTTTCCGCTACCGTTCCTGCCGACCACCGCCAAGCGCTCGTTTGCGTTTATTTTAATGCTTATGTTTTGGAGCGCAAAGCTCTCCGAGCCGGGGTACTTAAACGAAACATTTTTAAATTCTATCTCAATTTTGTCGGAGTCAAGCTCCCTGTTCCCGTATTCCCTATCGGACTTTGCCTCGATTATCTCAAAATAAATCTTTGCCAGCGGTAAAATCTCCGCAAGCTTACCGAGCGTATTGGCAATTTGCATTATGCCGTTGATTATCTGCATAAACGCTCCGCAGTACATAACCAGAGCGCCTATATCAAACAGCCCGAAATTCGCCTTAACCCCTATAAACACATAGACTCCAAACGCTACGGCGGCGCCCATTACGGCGACTACCGAGCTTGTTTTGGCGGTTCGCATTGAGATTTTACGCAGTGTGTCCTCGCCGTCCGTAAGTATTTTGTCGGAGGCAATATGATTTATCAAATCCTGCTCTTTGTAAAGCCTTATTTCCTTGCCCGTCTTGTAGTCCGAGAAAATATCTATAAAGCGGTAGAACAGCCTGTCAAGCGTGGCATACGCCTCGTTCGCCGCAAGATATGATTTGTTCATTCTTATTGCTATGAGGAGCATTATAACCGCCATTGCGGCAATAATTGCAATAAGCGAAATCAGGAATACGGGCCTTTCAAAGAAGGAATCGCCTGTTTTTGTAAACCCGATTTTTAAAAGCGGAAATATCATAATTACCGAGACCGCTACGGTATATACGCCGCTGATAAATACCTGAGTTGTCCACATAAAATACGGGAACCTTGCCCAGCGGCTTGAGCCGGCCTCCTCGTGCTTATGAATAAGCTCTCTGTAATGCTCGTCCTGTAATTTGTCATATTCCGTATTAAAAAGTTTTTCCGCCGTTTTAAAGTTTTCCCTGTCAAACAGCAAATTTCTGAGGCGTTCGGAGCGGTCTTCGAGAAATTCCCCTGCGAAAATCAGGATAAAGTTCAGCGCAACGGCGGCTGTGATGTAGATAATTATATCCTTATACTCTGCGCCGAGCGTGAGCAAGGAAACGATTTTTGCGCTGAAATATATGTTTATAAACGGCTTTGACGAGTTAATCAGGGCGCACAAAACCGTTACAGGCTCAATTCTTTTATCGAGCCTTGCTATTTCGCCGTACATTTTAAATACCATTTTCAAGTTATTCATTTACAGCCACCCCCTGTTCCTTGTAATAGTAGCTTTGCGTATTGTACATTCTGTAATACGCCCCTTTTGCGGCCATCAGCTCCTCGTGGGTTCCCTCTTCGGTTATTCTGCCGTTTGACATAAACAAAATCCTGTCGCAAAATCTTGTTGAGGAGAGCCTGTGAGAGATGAAAAACGAGAGCTTGCCTCGGGTAAGCTCGTTGTATTTCAGGTAAAGCTCGTTTTCCGCTATGGGGTCGAGCGCCGCCGTGGGTTCGTCGAGTATCAGCACAGGGGCGTCCTTATAAACTGCCTTTGCAAGCAAAAGTTTCTGCTTTTCTCCGCCGGAAAAATCCACGGCTTTATTATATACACGGCTGTCCATAAGGCTGTTTTCTTTTTCGAGCAGGGAATTGATTTTTTCCGCTATCCCGGCATTTTCAAAGGCAAGATTCAGCTTTTCGGCGTCATATTCTGCCGTGGCGCATATGTTTTGCGCAACCGTCATCGGCAAAAAGTAGTAATCCTGAAAAATGGGAGCGAACAGGTCGAAATAGCTTTCCTTTGAAAAGCCGCTTATGTCCTCCCCGTTTAAAAGTATTTTTCCGCTTGTAGCGCCGTAAAGCCCGCAGAGCAGTTTTATAAGCGTAGTTTTTCCTGCTCCGTTTTCGCCGACCACCGCAATTTTTTCTCCGTAAGAAAATTTAAGATTGATATTTTTGATAGTCTCATTTTCGGCAGAGGGATATTTATAAGAAACATTTTTAAATTCAATACTGTTTACCTCTTTTGAGCAGAGCTTTTTGCCCTTTTCCGCCGTATCCCCGCTGTTTATATAGGCAATAAAGGCCTCGCACTCCTTACAGCTTTTCCCTATGTTGATAACGGAAAGTATAAGCCCCCTGACCCAATTTGAAAAGCCTGTGACAACGCCGAAATAGAAGACGAAATCCGAAACTCCTATCTGCCCTTTCGTTACAAGGTAGACGAGATAAAAATAGGCTATGGCCTCACGCACCGAATTGAGCAAAGCCAGCAAAAAATCAGCCGCCGCGTCCTGATGAGAGAGCTTTGAATATATTTTTTCCGTTTCGTACAGGGCGGAAGCCAGAGCCTTGATAAAATAATCGCTGAGGCTGTATAGCTTTATATCCTTTGCCGCAGAGCCGTCTTTGCAAAGCCTGTAAAAATAATTAAACCTGTTTAAACGCTTGGAGATCTCGCCGTATGTTTCGTCCTCTTTTAAAAACAAATCTTTAAGTATGAAAAATTCCACGGCGCATGAGGCTACTATGAGCAAAACTATAAAAAAGTTTATTTTTATTATCAAAGCGCCCGAAGCTATTACGCCCACCACGGCAACGCAAAACTGATTGCACCTGTCGATAAAGCTTTCTCCGCCAGACCAGCGGCCGCTGTAAAACTTTTCGGCACGCTTTTGCATTTCGCGCTTTTCAAGGTCTTCAATATTGACATAATCCGTCTTTAAATTTTTTTCAAAAGCCATAACCGCATAGCGCATACGCACTATTCTTGCGCCGCCCCTGATAAGCTCCCTCATAAAAGGGTCCATCCATATGGTAAAGGTTAAAAGCAGGCTTAAAAGGCCGACAATCAATATTAGCCTTTGTGTTGTAACGCCATCTGTAACGGCGTCTATTATAGCTTTCGGAATATAAGCGGTTACTATCGGCTGAAAAACGAGCGCAGGAACGCGTATAAAAAAGTAAACAAGGCTTTTTTTATCCCAGCTTATCCAGTTTTTCAGCATATATTTTAAATTTTCTCTCATAAAATCCCCCACAACTTATTATATAACGACGGGGCAAGCCCCCTTATTTAAAACTTTTGAATGTAAGATGTGTAAAAGGCAAATTTCTCTGCAAAGGAATATAAAGACGCACATTTTAGTATATTAAAAAATGGAACAGCCACCGTTAAAATGAACCGTTCCATTTAGATTAAGCATCGTAAATTCCGAGAATAATTATACCCGCTATGGCGACCGCAATCGCTATGTAATGTTTAGCAGAGAGCTTTTCTTTGAGGAAGATTCTGCCCCATATTACCGAAAGCACGCAGTAAGCGGAGATAATCGGCGCTGAAAGCGCAACGTGTTCCTCATCGGCAAGAGCGTAAATGTATGCAAACTGACCTGCCGTTTCAAATACAGCGCCCGCATATTTCGGAGCCTCGGCTTTGGGAAAATATTTCTGTTTTTTAATAAACTTAACATAAATAAACGACGCAATACCGCAGACAAGAAATGTCAGTTCGTAAGCGACATTCGCCACGTCTTCATCAAGAGTTCTGAGCACAAGACTGTCCGCGAATGTTCCAAGAGCGTCAAGCAAACAGTAGATAAGCGGAAGAATAATTGCGAGAGACGATTTTGAATATTTGTAATTTGCCTTTTCCTGACGTAAGGCCCGAAGCTCGTCGTCCTCGTGTGATTCGACAAAACCAAGACCTATCACGCCAAGGCACACAAGAGCGACGGCAATATACTGAGGAACAGCCAAAGAACTTCCCGTTATTATACAGAGAACCGCGACTACGGCGCCGGAAGAATTGCAAATAGGAGAAGAAACAGAAAGCTCAATGTAGCGAAGTCCTATGTACCCTATCGCCATTGACAAAATATACAGCGCGGAGACGGGAAGATATTTCATAATTGCGGGAAGTGTAATTTCAACATCCGAAACAAAAACTTCATAAGCCGCGTGTATTCCCATAACGACGCCTACGGCCGTTACCATTTTGTAATGAGAATATTTATCCTTTGAATCTGCGCACCCTATTTTTGAAAACAAGTCAGAACCGCTCCAACAAATCAAAGCGATTACCGAAAACCAAAACCACATAAAAATGAAAACCTCTTACTCAAAATTATGCGTATTATATCATACGCACCCCCAAAAGTCAAGACGGCAGACTTTAGTTGCAAAATCAAATGTAATGTGTTATATTTTATGTAGAGGTGAAGTATATGTACGAAAGCACTGACGGAATTTTTACCGTTCAGGGTAGTGACGGAAAGGATATTGAATGTCAATTACTTTTTTCTTTTGAAAGCGAATTAAGCGGCAAGGTATATATTGTTTATACGGACGGTTCAACCGATAAAGACGGAAATATGAGCGTGTTTGCCTCCGCAGTGGAGGAATACATCAACGACGAGGATATAACCTTTACCGCAATTACGTCAGACAGCGAGTGGAAAGAAATTGACAAAAAACTTGAGGAATATCTTTCAGAGGAAAGGGGCTGAAATTTTGGATACTTTACAGCTTATGAAGAGCAGACATTCTGTAAGGCAGTACACAGAACAGAAAATCGAAGGCGAAACGCTTGAAACGCTCAAAGCGGAACTGAAATCGGCAGAGGAAAAAAGCGGACTTAAATTCTGTCTTTATCTGGACGAACCATACGCTTTTGACTGTCATATTTCAAGAAAAATCGGTTTTAAAAACGCAAACAATTATATCGCGATTATCGGCAAAAAGACATTTGAAAACGAAATGAACGCAGGTTATTTTGGGACTCAGGTCGTTTTAAAGGCGCAGAGCTTAGGTCTGAACACCTGTTTTGTCGGCGGCACTTTCAGCAGAAGAAAGGCAAAATATAAAACGGAAAACGGAGAAAAGCTCCTCTGTATTATTACTGTCGGATACGGCGAAACGCAGGGCGTGCCTCACAAAAACTGTTCCATTGACAAGCTCTGTGATTTCAGAGGGGATATGCCCCCGTGGTTTATGAAGGGTATGGATTACGCCATGCTTGCTCCGACGGCGCTTAATAAGCAAAAATTTCGATTTATCCTCAGAAACGGCAATGAGGTTAAGCTCGTCCCGCGCGGCGGCGCTTGCAAAGGCGTTACGCTGGGCATTGTAAAATACCACTTTGAGGCGGGCGCAGGCAAAGGAAATTTCGTATTCGTGTAAATAAAATTAAAAGCTATAAAAACAGCAAAAACGGCATACATTTCTGTGTGCCGTTTTTTATATTTAATTTTATTATGAAATTTTCATTCTCAGACGCATTTTATCGCTTATCATCGCGATAAACTCCGAATTGGTAGGCTTTCCCCGCGAATTTTGAATAGTATATCCGAAGTATGAGCTTAAAACGTCAATATCTCCCCTGTCCCAAGCTACTTCAATGGCATGGCGTATTGCGCGCTCAACACGGGAGGCGGTTGTTCCGTACATCTTCGCTACCGTCGGATACAAAATTTTCGTAACGGAGCTCATCATTTCACGGTCGTTAATTGAAAGAATAATGGCCTCTCTTAAATAGCAGTAACCTTTTATGTGAGCCGGAACGCCTATCTGATGCATTATTTCGCTGACCGTTACCTGAAGTTCGGCGTCATCGCTCTTTCTCGGCTCGGGCTTAGCTGCGCTGTGCGAAGAAAGCTGTGTTATCCTTCTTGCAAGCATTTCAATGTCAAATGGCTTTAAGAAATAATAATCCGCTCCTGCGGAAAGAAGTTCCTGTTCAAAACGCTGATTGTCAGAGCTTGACATCACCATAATAAGCGGCGGATTGTCCTTTGATTTCAACTCCTCAGTGACGCCAAGCGCGTCTAACCCTGACATAAACGCATCCATCACCACAACATCGGGCGAGCTTTTCTCAATTTTAGAAAGAAGTGCTTTGCCGTCCTTTTGACAAAGACTGACCTCACAGCCGTAAGAACGCAGCAAATTTACACAATTCCTTCCGAAATCCGTACCTTCTCCGGTCACTACTACTTTTAATCCGTTATTCATATTTTTTCCTCCGTATTTTTAAAAGCCTGACTCGGCTTCTTTATTTCTTCCATATTTTACCATAAATGGGATAAAATGGCAATAGCAAAATACATATTTTTTCAAATAAAATTAAAAAAATTTTAAAAATTGCCGATAATCAAAGAAAATTTTGCCGAAAATAGAAATTTATCACTTATTTGTTGATTTTAACGGATTTACTTCATTTTTTGCGATAATTTCCCGCGCCTCTTTGTTTTTTTTGAATAAAATTCAGATTAAATTTTAAATTATTCAGCCAAAAACTGACTTAAATTTCAACACACAAATTGTTGAAAACTCTGTTGAAAGTGTTTAAAAGTGAGCTAAACAAGCAATTTGTTAATTTCATAAGAAATTTTTTTGTAAAGCAAATTGCTTTACGCTAACAGATTTTTAGTGAATATGCAAATGTATATTCATTTTTAATTTTGAAGGATTACCTGCAAAACCGAAAAAAGAGAATAAAAAAAACTCCCCTGAAAAATCAGAGGAGTGTGAAAATTCCGTATATTATCAATCTCTGCGGAGAGCCTCAATAGGCGGCATTTTTGCGGCGCGCCTTGCGGGGTAAACACCGAATATTATGCCGATTGCCGAAGAAAATCCGATTGCGATTGCAACGGTTGAGAACTTCACGGCCAACGGCACTTTCATAATATATGAAACCAATGCCGCTGAGGCAACGCCTAAAAGCAAGCCGATTGAACCGCCGATAAGGCAGAGAATTACGGATTCCGTAAGGAACTGGAAAAGTATTGTGCCCGTCTTAGCGCCAAGCGATTTTCTGATACCGATTTCTCTTGTTCTTTCCGTAATGGACACAAGCATTATGTTCATAACGCCTATTCCCCCGACAATGAGAGAAATCGCGCTTACCGCCGCAATAAATATTGTAAATACGTTTATGACCGTGTCAAGCAAATCAATGTAAGTGGCATAATTTGTAACCGAATAACAGTCCTTATCATAATTACCGTGAAGCGAGCGAATATAATTCAACGCCGAAGCTCCTATACCGTCAAGCTTGCTTTCGTCATCACAGGTGATATTTATGGTTTCATAATGATTATATTTACCGCCCAAGTCGCTTACAATCGTGGCAGGCATAAGAATCATACAACTCATCATCTGAATATCGCCCGACATTGACGAAAAACTGTTCATCATATCATCCGTATCTATGCCGTAACTTGCCATAATATCAACTACGCCGATTATTTTTATCGGTACGGTAATATCGTTGCTTTTGCAGTGGATATACTCGCCGACGACATCTTTTCTGCCAAAAACCTGCATAGCGCTTCCTACGTCAATAACGCCTACTTTTTTGCCCTGGACGTATTCTTCTTCGCTGAAATATCTGCCGAAAAGGCACGGGGTCTGCGTTATCATCTGAATATCTGTGTTACAGCCTATTCCCATTAAAAAGCCGTTTTCCCCGTTAACAGTAATCTGGCTCATTGCCATTGACTGCATTGAAGCGTGCTGAACACCGTCCAGCTTTTTGATAGCCTCAATATCTCTGTCCGTAAAATAGTCTTCATCGTCCGCAGTTTTTGTGTTTACGGTTAAAGCTATCGCGCTGTTGCCCAAATTGCGAATCATACCGACAATGTAGTCTCTGCCTCCGTCGCCTACTGTGATTATAGCGATAACCGAGGCAACTCCTATAATAATTCCGAGCATTGTGAGAAGCGAGCGCATTATATTGGTTTTAATGCTGAATATGGCAATGCGAATATTTTCTTTAATACTCAAGCTTTATAACACCTCTTACGCCTTTTTCTGCTCAACCTTTGTTCCGTCTGTCATTAACGGGTCGGGACTCTTTATTAACAAATCGCCCTCATTCACACCGGAAATTACCTGGTAATGCGTATCGTCAAGAATTCCGTGTTCAACGGGCTGTTTTTTAACTTTGCCTGTTTGGCTGTCATAAACAAAAACATAATATGAACCGTTGTCGTAAAGTACCGATTCAACCGGCACTTTTAAAACATTGTCCAGCGTTTTAAGTGAAATTTTTACGTCGGCGTCAAAGCCTATCACAACATTTTTATCGGGATTTTTAATTTTAACCTCTACAAGCGCGCCTCCCGAAGACCCCGAACCGTTCAAAAGGCTGCCTGCGATAGAACCTACATCAAGGCCGCTTTGCTCATCAGCTGAGGCGGCAACGTATATAATTTCGCCCTCATAGCTCTTGTCAAGACTTGTAACTGAGGCTTTCATACCGGTATTTATCTTTATAAGGTCGTCTTTTCCGACAGAAATGGAAACTATAAGGTCGTCATAGCTGTCAAGCGTTACTCCTGTCCCGATTTGAGCGTCATCAGAAGAGCCGATAAGTGATGACAGGATATTGCTGTACTGTGAATTTCCGAAAAGCGAACCGAGGTCAAAAGCGGCGGAGTTTTCCTGAACAGGCGCAAAATTTTCCCCGGGTTTAACATTTACCTTTGTAATTATGCCGTCCTTATCCGCGTACCAGCCGTTTTTTAACTCGTCATAAACGGATTTTATGCTTTCATAAGTCTTTTTTTTGCTGTCGGCGACATTTTTAAGAGTTTCGGTGTAGGAGTCGTTATCGGTATCAATGTACAGAGAACCTTCCGCCTGCAAAGAGGTAAGCTGTGCGTTTAGCTGAGAGAGCTCTAAATTTTTCTGAATAACGGTCTGATAAAGCGCGCTGTTTTCGGGAGCGGTGGGAACCGTAACACTGGACGCGGAGGCGATAAACGCCTCTATTTCTTCTTCAGTTGCGCCGTTATTGCGCATTGAATCGGCGATAGCTTTAATTTGTTCTTCGGGAATTTTAGTTTGAGCAATTTGGGAATTTGATGATTCAAGCTGTTTTTCCAATTCGGCAATTTCCTTTTCCTTTGCCGCTATTTCGGCTTTTTTGTTCTTAATTGCCGTTTCATTTTTACTCTTGCTTTCCGAGGCATTCTTTACAGCCGAAAGCGCTTTGTTATAATCGTTTAAAGCGGAATCATAGTCTTTTTTTGCATTTGCAAGGTACTGTGAAGCTCCGCTCACATTAAAGGTAGCTATAAGGTCGCCTTTTTTTACTTCATCGCCTACCGAAACTTTAACCGATTCCGCAACAACGCCTTTAATCGCGATGTAGTTGTGAGAGTAACCCGACTTTACCGTGCCGCTGACGTCAAGCGAATCTGTAATCGAACCGTATGACGCCTCAGCCATTTCATAAGAAACGGGTTTTTCGGGCTTAAACTGTTCATAAAGAACGTAAACCAGTAAAGCGAGTATAATAACCGCCAAAGCTATAATTGCAATTTTTGACTTCGTGCTTTTTTTCTTAAAACTTTTTAACAAAATAACACACAACCTTATAAAAATAATCTATACCAGATGATTATAATAAAATTTGATACTTTTTCCAATAGATTTTTTAAAAAAAATTGTAAATTTTTGTTCACAATTTTCATATATATCTGTAAAAAAATAAAGGGCGGTCAAAATGAGGAAAATAATATCTTTAATTTTAGTTTTTTGTATTTTAATTTTAGCCTGCGGTTGCTCAAGAGAAACAAAGATGGGCATAGGCGAATATTCTGACAGAATACAAAAGGATTTCGGACTCGTTCTCGACGAAAAGTCTATACTTCTCGAAAAAAACGGAGAAAACAGCACTGTTTACTGTAATATCAATTCGTTCCTTTTTGTGTTTTATTTGGGAAACAGCAATAATATCCGCGGTCTTGCGGGAATACTGCCTAAAGAAAAAGAAAGCGAATTATCCTCATTTTTGGACAGTTTCAAAAAATGCGTTTCGGTTTTTACTCTAAATTCGCCCGACGATACTTCCCGCGCGCTTGAAGACTGTAAAATTTCCGCTGAGAGCATAAAATTTACCGACGGCAACAAGCTAAACACCGTCGGTAAGTTTCAATATTCAGTTATCACAAACGAATCGTCTGTCACGGTTTTCTGCGAAAGAGTTTAATTATTCCCTGTGCCATTTAACGCCCTGCGGCGTGTCCTCAAGAATAATACCCCGAGCTTTAAGTTCATCGCGGATTCTATCCGCTTCCGCCCAGTTCTTTTCCTTTCTCGCATTTTGGCGCGATTCAATAAGCTCTTCTATCTCATCGCCGAGAGAATCTGTTTTTCTGTTATACACAAGGCCGAGCACTCCTGTGAGCTCGTCAAAAATATTTGCGGCAATTTCGGCAAGTTCACTTGACGCGTTTTCTCCTATGACATTTGTGTTTATGTCGCGGACAAGCTCAAATATAACCGAAATCGCGTCGGCGGTATTCAGGTCGTCGTCCATAGCCTCAATAAACTGTTCCCGTCTGGAAGAGAGCTTATCTTTGATTTCCTCAAAGTTTTCCGGAACAGTATGACAACCGTTGGCAATCGCAAAATCAAGATTGTCCCGGCAGGTGTAAAGGCGCTGAAGTGCGGCTCTGCACTGCTCAATAATGTCAACGCTGTAATTTATGGGACTTCTGTACTGCGATGAAATCATCAGATAGCGTATAGGCTCATAACCATATTTTTCGGCGACGTCGCGAACCGTAAAAAAATTGCCGAGAGATTTAGACATTTTTACGTTATCAACATTGATATACCCGTTATGCATCCAATAATTGGCAAACGGAACGCCGTTACAGCACTCGCTCTGCGCTATTTCATTTTCGTGATGAGGGAAAATCAAATCCTGACCGCCGCAGTGAATATCAATAGTTTCTCCGAGATAGCGCCGTACCATAGCGGAGCACTCAATATGCCAGCCCGGTCTGCCTTTGCCCCAAGGCGAATCCCAGTAGGGCTCGCCGGGCTTTGCGCCTTTCCAAAGGGCAAAGTCCATTGGCTCTTTTTTAAGCTCGCCTATATTTATTCTTGCGCCTGCCTCCAAATCCTCAAGAGGCTGATGCGACAGCTTGCCGTAATCCTTAAATTTGCTCGGGCTGAAATAAACGTCGCCGTTTTCAACCGCGTAGGCGTATCCTTTTTCAACAAGCGTACTGATAATACTTATAATCTCGTCAATATTCTCGGTTGCCTTCGGGTGAACGGTCGCCTCTTTAAAATTCATCCCCTTAACGTCTTTCCAAAACTCTTTTATATATTTTTCCGAAACGGTTTTGTAATCGGAATTTTCCTCGATAGCTTTTTTAATTATTTTATCGTCAATATCGGTAAAATTCTGTACAAATCTTACGTTGTAGCCTCTGTATTCAAGATAACGGCGAAGAGTGTCAAAAACGCACAGCGGCCTCGCGTTGCCAATATGAATGAAATTATAAACGGTTGGTCCGCAGGCGTAAATTTTAACTTCGCCCTCATTTATGGTTTTAAGCTCTTCTTTTTTTCTTGTAAGGGTATTATATATTTTCATCTTTTTTCTCCTTATCCTTATATGCTTTGAGTTCTTTTTCCAGGTTGTCGATTCTTATTGCCATTTTACAAAGTTCCTGCGATACGGGGTCGGGAATATGAACTTGGTCGAGTTTATCTACGCGAACGCCTCCCTGCTTTACTACCCTTGCGGGTACGCCGACCGCAGTTGAATTCGGAGGGATTTCGTCAAGTACAACGGCGCCTGCCGCAATATTTGTGTTATCCCCTACTTTAAACGGGCCTAAGACCTTCGCGCCTGAGCCAATCAAAACCCCGTTGCCTATTGTCGGGTGGCGTTTGCCGACATCTTTGCCGGTACCGCCGAGGGTAACGCCCTGATAAATAGTAACATCGTCGCCTATTTCGGTTGTCTCACCTATTACAACGCCCGTTCCGTGGTCAATAAAAAAGCGTTTGCCGATTTTGGCGGCAGGGTGAATTTCAATTCCCGTCTTTTTTACCGCCCTCTGTGAAATGGCGCGTGCAATAAATTTATGATTATGAGTCCAGAACCAATACGCCTTTCTGTGCATTCTTATGGCTTTAAGACCGGGATACAGAAAAAGAATTTCCGCGCTTGATTTTGCCGCAGGGTCCCTCTCTTTAACGGTCGCAATATCCTCTTTTAACTGTTCAAACATCATATCAACTCCTCAAATCCGAAAAATAAAAAGCCCTCAGGGCCGATAAAGACCCCGAAGGCGAATAATCGCGGTTCCACTTCGTTTTGTAACTCAAAGATAAATAACGGAATCACCCGTGCAGAGATACTAAGTTCCCCCTGCCTGCTCATAAGCGCACTTCGCAAAAATCCGACTTAAAGGCGCTTTCAGCCGACGGCGCCTTCTCTCTGAAAGGAAAAAAATTGCTACTCTTCTTAATCAACGCATTTATTTTATTACAGTATATCACAATTTTTTAAAAAATCTACTGTTATTTTGAATAATCTATGGCATTTTTACTGTCTTTTATGTAAATAACGCCGGAAATTACCGCAAGAACCGCCGTTATCCACAAAAGCGTGTTAGAAATATTGGAAAGCGTAAAATAATACGGCGCGGTTACGCCCGGCACAATATTTTCCGCGTATTGATATACCTCACCTAAAATCATAATAATTACGGTAAAGACCATTTGGCTCACCGTTTTGAGCTTGCCCCAAATATTCGCGGGTATCACGACCCCGTTTGAAGCGGCTATCATACGGATTGAGGCTATCGTAAATTCTCTCGCAAGAACTATCATCACTATCCAAATATTGCAAATCCCCAATTTCATAAACGCTAAAAGAGCGGCGGTGGTGAGGACTTTATCCGCGATGGGGTCAAGAAGCCTGCCGAAATTTGTTACCTGATCGTTTTTCCTTGCAAGCATACCGTCAATAGCGTCCGTAACTGACGCCGCAACAAAAATAACAGCCGCCCACAAAAATCTGTGCGGCAAATTATCCTTCATAATAACCGCAAGAAATAACGGAGCAATTAACATCCGCACTATCGTAAGTCTATTCGGTGTATTTAATTTCATATAAGTTGTGTTCGGCGCTGTGCGCAATCCGTTCCTTTCTCTTAAATCACTTCGCCGGTCAAAAAGCCGTCAACACAGTTTATGACCTCAACAGAAACTATATCACCGTCATTTAACTCATAACCGCAAGTAAAGCAAATCTGCGTGTCAATTTCAGGCGCGTCCATAACAGTTCTGCCGTAGTAAGAATCGGTATAGCCGTCATAATCCTCAACAATTACCCGAATTTCCTTGCCGATAAGCGATTCATTGACAGAGTCAAGAATTTCGTTTTGCATATCGTTAATTATATCTGCTCGGCGCGCTCTCTCTTCTTCGGGGAGCATTCCGTCAAGATTCGCGGCGGGCGTACCCTCCTCCTCGGAATATGCGAAACAGCCCATACGCTCAAACTTCATTTCGGAAATAAAGCCGCAAAGCTCCTCAAATTCCTCTTCCGTTTCTCCGGGGAAACCTGCAATAAACGTGGTGCGCAGAGTTACGCCGGGAATTTTTTCTCTGATTTTACCAAAAAGAGCCGTCAAAGACTGCCTGTCGCCCTGTCTGTTCATTCTTTTAAGCACCCTCGCAGAGCAGTGCTGAACGGGTATATCCATATATTTTACTATTTTGCCCTCTTCAGCTATTGTATTTATAAGCTCATCGTCAATTCTTTCGGGATATAGATACAAAAGGCGTATCCACTCAACTCCGTCGATTTTGCAGAGCGAACGCAGTAGCGGCGAAAGCGCTCTTTTGCCGTACAAATCTTCACCGTAACGGGTGGTATCCTGAGCTACGATTATAAGCTCCTTTACACCGTTACGAGCAAGCTTTTCCGCCTCCGCCAAAATGCTTTCGGCAGGTCTGCTGCGGTATTCACCCCTTATAGACGGGATAGCGCAATAGGTGCATTTATTTGAACAGCCTTCCGCTATTTTAAGGTATGCGGAATAAGGAGGAGTTGTGAGCACTCTGTCCCCGTCAAAGCAAAGATTTTCTTTCGGAGGGTATTCTTCAACCTTTTCAAGCGATAATATTCTGTCGCAAACATCGAGAATATCATTATCGGCGCCGATGCCTATAACTCCGTCAACTTCGGGAATTTCGGCAAATATTTCAGAGCGGTAGCGCTCGGCAAGGCAACCCGTTACAAGCAATTTAACAGACGGGTTGTCCTCTTTATAAGACGCCATATCGAGAATATTTTCAATAGATTCTTTTTTGGCGCTCTCAATAAATGCGCACGTATTGACTATTATTAAATCCGCTTCGCCCGGGTCGTCTACTATTTCGTAACCGCCGTTTTGAAGCTTAGAGAGCATTATTTCGGCATCTGCCTGATTTTTGGGACACCCAAGAGAAATCAGACCGATTTTTTTACTCATAAAATTCCTCCTCTGAATTTTCGGTCACAGTGTTAAACGCAGATTTAATATCGGAATACGAATAACCGTACCTTAACAGCGCGGCAACTGTGCGCTGTTTACCCTTTTCATCCTTGATTTTATCTTTAAACTTATTTTCAAGCAATAATACTATACTATTTATTTCGTCTTTGTCAAGTGCGAGAACTGCATTTTGCGCCGTTACACGGTCAATACCCCGTGAGCTTAGCTCCTGCATAATTCTTTTTGCGCCGTAATGCTTGTTGGTGTAAAGGTGTTCGCAAAGCATTTGCGCGTAACTTTCATCATTAAGCAGGGAAAGCTCTTTCAGTCTTTGCACGGCGCTTTTAATTGCCTCATCAGAAAAATTTTTTTCATAAAGTTTTCTTGACAGCTCCTTTTCAGAATACGGTCTGCGTGAAAGAAGGTCAAGCCCCTTGTTATAAGCACGGCGAAAACTGACCGAGTTTAAAAACTCCGTCAGCTCCCCTTCGTTTATATTTTCAATTTCGCGGTATTTTTCGGAATACCACCAAGATTTATCAACGGTAGTTTTGTACTCGCCGTCGATATAAATATGTACCTTGCCGCCTCTGCCTTCCTTTACCGAAATTTTCATTCTTCGTCGTCAACGGCAATGTCAAGCACAGCTTTGGCGGCGGCTTTTGTCGTCGGCACCTTGACAAGCTCGGGAGCCGAGGATTCCGTACCTGTTTTTTTAGCCTCAATGGCCTCTTTCATCTTTTCACGGATTTGCTTTTCGATACCCTCGGCGAAATCGGGCTGCTGTTTAAAGAGAATTTTAACGTTTTCTCTGCCTTGGCCGAGCCTTTCCTCACCGAAATAATACCACGCTCCGCTTTTTTGAATTATACCGAATTTTACGCCCAAATCGACGATTTCGCCTATTTTTGAAATGCCCTCGCCGTACATAATGTCAAATTCTGCCTCTTTAAACGGCGGAGCAACTTTATTTTTAACAATTTTCGCGCGGGTGCGAGAACCGATAAATTCGTTATTCTGACCCTTTAACTGCTCAATACGGCGAACGTCAACGCGTACTGAGGCATAGAACTTTAGGGCTCTGCCGCCTGTTGTAACCTCAGGGTTACCGTACATTACGCCTACCTTTTCACGGAGCTGGTTAATAAAAATTACAAGGGTATTTGACTTGTTGATTACGCCTGCAAGTTTTCTCAGAGCCTGCGACATAAGGCGGGCATGAAGCCCCACGTGGCTGTCGCCCATATCGCCCTCAATTTCGGCCTTGGGAACAAGCGCGGCAACAGAGTCGATAACGATTACGTCAATAGCGCCGGAGCGAGCCAAAGCCTCCGCAATTTCAAGCGCCTGTTCGCCGTTGTCAGGCTGAGAAACAAGTAGTGAATTGACGTCAACGCCCAAATTCTGAGCGTACTCGGGGTCAAGCGCGTGCTCGGCGTCGATAAACGCCGCCTCTCCGCCGTTTTTCTGCGCCTCCGCAACGACCTGTAAGGCAAGAGTCGTTTTACCTGACGATTCAGGACCGTAAATCTCAACTATTCTGCCCCTTGGAAATCCGCCGATGCCCGTTGCGCTGTCAAGAGAAATAGAGCCAGTCGAAATTGCCTCAACATTAAGCGAACCCGTTTCGCCCAAACGCATTACGGCGCCTTTGCCGTAGCTCTTTTCAATTTGCAGCAGAGCAGTTTCCAATGCTTTTTTCTTATCAGCCATTTTTATACCTCGCAATCGTACATTTGTTCGTTTTGATAGTATTATATATTATTTTTTTTATAATTGCAATAGTTTTTTCGATTTTTTACACTATTTTTTTTGTAAAAAACCCTTGCAAAATTTATTTGTATCGGTTATAATATCATCTGTTGTGATTGGATTCATAATTTATTGTTATCAAGGAGGTGCCTTAAATGGCGAAATGTGAATTTTGCGGTAAAGACGTATCTTTCGGAATTAAAGTTTCCCACTCTCACAGACGTTCCAACAGAACTTGGAAGCCTAATGTAAAAAGAGTTAAGGCAATCGTAAACGGCTCTCCTAAGAGAGTTTATGCCTGCACTCGCTGCCTTCGTTCAGGCAAGGTCACAAGAGCTGTCTGAGAAATTCAATGAAAATTAACGGATACCTTTTCGGGTATCCGTTTTTTCTTTTCTTATTCGTTTTTAAGCATTGATTTTACAAACGCTATCTGAGATTCAACCGATGCGACGGACGTTCCTCCCGCTGAAATTCTGCGGTTAACACAGGAACCAAGGTCAACCGCGGCGTATATCCCTTCGTCAAATTTATCGCTGAATGATTTATATACGCTGAGCGGCAGTGTTTCAAGCACCTCGCCAGTTTTTATACATTCGGCCACTATTCTGCCTGAAATTTTATACGCGTCACGGAACGGCAGGCCTTTATTTACAAGATAATCGGCCATATCCGTAGCGTTTATGAAGCCGCTCTGAGCGGCCTTTTTCATATTTTCTGGGACAGCCGTCATTGTTGAAACCATTCCGGTCATCACCCGCAGGCACATTTTTGCTGTGTCGCAAGCGTCAAAAACGGATTCCTTATCCTCCTGCATATCTTTATTGTAAGCGAGAGGAAGCCCTTTAAGCGTTGTTAAAAGACCTATTAAATCGCCGTAAACCCTGCCCGTTTTGCCCCTTATAAGCTCCGCCATATCGGGATTTTTTTTCTGAGGCATTATGGAAGAGCCTGTTGTGAACGCGTCGGAAAGCTCAATAAATTTAAACTCCCAGCTTGACCAAAGGACAATTTCCTCAGAAAAACGGGACAAATGCATCATAAGAATTGAAAGAGCGCCGAGCAGTTCCGCGCAAAAATCACGGTCGGAAACTCCGTCTATGGAATTTAAGCATATACCGTCAAAGCCGAGCTTACCCGCCTCAAAATCACGGTCTGTATTATAAGTCGTTCCCGCGAGAGCGCAAGAACCTATCGGAGAAATGTTCATTCTCTTTTTACAGTCCGCAATACGGTCAATGTCACGCAGGAGCATCATAGTGTACGCCATTAAATGATGCCCGAATGTTATGGGCTGAGCCCTTTGAAGGTGTGTATATCCCGGCATAATGGCGTCCTTGTACTCATCCGCTTTGTCGGCAATAACGCTTATTAACTCCTTTGTAAGATTGGAAATTTCCTCCGCCTCGTCACGCAGATACATTCTTATATCCAGAGCGACTTGGTCATTACGGCTCCTTGCGGTGTGCAGTTTTTTGCCTGTGTCGCCTATTCTTTCGGTAAGAATCTGCTCGACAAACATATGTATATCCTCAGCCGTCATATCGACAGAGAGCTTGCCCGATTCAATTTCCGCAAGGATTTCGCCGAGACAGTCTATAATTTTCTCGGATTCTTCCGCCGAAATAATATTCTGCGCCGACAGCATTGCGGCGTGCGCCATACTGCCCGTTATGTCCTGACGGTACATCTTTGAGTCAAATTTTATCGACGAATTAAAATCATCGGCGATTTTGCTTGTTTCGCCTGAAGTTCTGCCCTCCCACATTTTTGCCATAAATACTGTCCTTTCAAGATGAGCTTAAAGATTAAACGGCGGGAGCAAGCCCCCGCCCTGAATTTTTTGCGGTTTATTCAATGCCTTCTCTTTTTGAGTCAAGAAGTGCCTTAACTTTAATCGGCAAACCGAAAAGGTTGATAAAGCCTGCCGAATCCGCCTGATTGTACGCGCCGCCGTCCTCGCCGAACGACGCTACGTTTTCATCATAAAGAGTGTAAGGAGATGTAATGCCCGCGTTTATAACATTGCCCTTGTAAAGCTTTACCTTTACATCGCCTGTAACCGTTTCCTGCGTTTTGTCAACGAACGCGGAAAGAGCCTCACGCAAAGGAGTGAACCACTGGCCGAAATAAACGAGCTCTCCGAATTTCTGCGAAACAAGCTTTTTATAATGCTGTGTGTCGCGGTCAAGAGTTATCGTTTCAAGCATTTCGTGGGCTTTATAAAGAATCGTTCCGCCGGGAGTTTCATAAACTCCGCGGGATTTCATACCTACAAGACGGTTTTCAACGATGTCCAAAAGGCCGATACCGTTTTTACCGCCGATTTTATTGAGAGTTTCAACAATTTGAAGTCCTGTCATTTCAACGCCGTCAATAGCTGTGGGAACGCCCTTTTCAAAGTGAATGTTAACGTATGTCGGAGAATCCGGCGCCTGTTCGGGAGATACTCCCATTTCAAGAAAGCCCTCTTTTGAATACATCGGTTCGTTTGCGGGGTCTTCAAGGTCAAGTCCCTCATGTGAGAGGTGCCAAACGTTTTTATCTTTTGAATAGTTTGTTTCACGGTTAATTTTAAGCGGGATATTGTGTGCCTCGGCGTACTCAATTTCCTCCTCGCGGGATTTAATATCCCACTCGCGCCAAGGAGCAATTATCTGCATTTCGGGAGCAAACGCCTTAAGAGTAAGCTCAAAACGTACTTGGTCGTTGCCCTTGCCCGTACAGCCGTGGCAAATAGCGTCCGCGCCTTCTTTTTTTGCTATTTCGGCAAGGCCCTTAGCAATGCAGGGGCGCGCGTGAGATGTGCCGAGAAGATAAGTTTCGTAATCGGCGCCGGCTTTAAGGCAGGGCCAAATATATTCCTCAACATACTCTTGTTTCAAGTCAAGTATATAAAGCTTTGACGCGCCTGTTTTAATTGCCTTTTCTTCAAGTCCGTCAAGCTCGGTTCCCTGACCGACGTCGCCTGAAACGGCGATTACCTCACAGTTATTATAATTTTCTTTAAGCCACGGAATTATGATTGACGTATCAAGACCGCCGGAATATGCCAAAACAACTTTTTTTATATTTTCTTTATTCATAACTTTACCTCCCAATAATTAACAGATAAAAGTATAACCAATCGGAAATAAAATGTCAATAGAAAATTAAGTTTTATTCGTATTTTATAAAAAAATCCGCATAATAATGAATATTACGCGAATTTTATTCATATTTTTATGTATATTTATGAATTTGCGGTGAAACTGCGGAATGTTACCCCGCTAAACTGAAGTCTGCGCGGGCTGTTTTATTTTCTTGATTTGATTTGCGCCTTGACAATGTGAAAAACAGCCCTTGAGCCGAGAGTAATGTACTTTCCGAGGTTGCCGGAAAGACCTGAGGCTATCGGATTTTTCAGCTTTTTCTCGTCAACGCTTTGAGCCTCCGGCTTATGCGGCACAGCGTTGTCAAGATAATATTCGCCCAAAACAGAATTTTCCGGACACGAAACCACGGCGCCATCGGCAAAAGACGTTATGTCGCAAAGCGTTTTGCCTGTCGGCTCCGCCCCCTCAAACCCGAAAAGAGCCATCATAGCGCATTCGCGCGCGCCGTTGTAAGCCGGGGCTATCGACTTGCCTTGAGGAGTAACATATACATAGGTGTCAAGTATTTCGCCGTTGGCTCTGCTCCAATGGTGGCGCTGTTTGCCGTAATAAGTGCCGAAAGGATTCATTTGTACCTTGCCGTCGGGAAGCATACGCATAGGACAATGAGCCATTGAGCCGAGCACATTACGGGCATTCGCAACCGCAACGCCCGTATGCCCGTCTGTCAGCGCAATAAGACCTGCCGTAAGATGGTTGTTAAACGAGTCTAATTTGACGTTTTTGGGGTCGCATTCGGAAAAGCTCTTCGTTCTGTAAGAGGAAATATCGCCCATAAAGTTGCGCTTTACGACTGAAATATCGCCGTCTAAAGACGGTGTGATTTGGAACGGCACGGCCTCCTCCCATTTCATATCGGAATATCTTCCCAAGGAGGAATTTTCCGTTGAAATCGAGTCATACTCCGGCGTGTACGGATATTTAATATCCGTATGGACAAAAATACCTTTTGAGTAGTCGACCGCTATAAAATCAAACGTAAACTCGCCTTTTTCTTTTTCATTCGGCAAATGTATTTCACCCTTTGAGCGAATACCCTTTCCGTTTCCGCCTAAAGACAGTGCCTCACAGGTTACGTTTTCAAATTCATACTCCCTGCCGTCAAAGGTGATAAAGCTTTTAAGAAAATCCGTTCCGCCGATTTCTTTTTTGTTGTAAATGACCTTATACAGCTTGCCGTATTTTGAAAATTTAAGCGTTATTCCCTTTCCGTGAAGCTCAAGCTCATCTTCGTTAGAGGGTTTCTTAGATTCGCCGATTTTCGCCTCGACAAAATATTTGTCCTTTATCGCGTCAAAACGCATCATTACAAACACAGACGATAAGTCGCCGGAGGTCGGAATAACCGTGTAATCCTTAAGCCCCGCGCCGCTTATTTCAATTTGAGAGGCAGAGGCGATTTTTTCATTGACGGACATCTGAACGCACTGAAAATTACTCTTTGCGGTGTTATATACGGCAATTTTTTTGTATTTTTTCAGCTTGAGTTTTTCGGAATTGACAACGGAAAGCGCGAGCTCGTCGGCCTTTTCCTCACGGCGGATATTAAGCACGGGCGTCGCAAGCCCGAAATGCGTTGTGGAGAGCAAAAGCACTCTGTCTCGGAATGAGGCGGATTTTCTGTCGTCCTTACCGTTCGCCTTTGCCAAAGCCCTTGAACGGTCAACGGCGGTCCAGATTTTGCGGTTATACGGCTTTTCCGCCCAAGAGGCGTAGCCTGTAAAATTGCCGTCTGCGGTGTCCTGCGTAAATTCAATATTGCCCAAAGCCTCGTGCGTTTTAATGTAATTCCCGGGCGTGTCGAACTCAATAAACGGCAAGTCCGCTATTTCTCTCACAAGTCCGTTTATGCCGTCTGTGTTAGCTATTTTATTGCGAACGACGGGCAGATTCATACTTTCCCAAAAGATAGCGTCGGCGTCCATATTGACGAATATCAGGACGTCGTGTTTTATTTCGCCCGACTCCTGCTTTTTATGAAGCTCCTTGACCCACGCGCGCAGACAGCCTGCGTCGCAAATATCAGAGTTATTGTATGTAGGCAGAACGGTTATACTGTCGCCTTTATAAGTATAAGTCAACGGATTAAAAGCCAGCTCATCCGGCAATACGGGAACTATTGTGCGGAACGCGTCAAACGGAACGCAGGAATAATAAAGGCAGAGAGCCTTTACGCCCAGTTTGTTATATACGGGCACCTGCGATGGGGTAAACATTACCTCCTGCGGACGGACAAGCATTTCGCACTTGCCGAAAATGTCTAAAAGCCCGGAGCCTTCGGGATTTGTAACGGCAAGATTTACCGACGCCTCCAGCTCTTCCTGAGTCATAGGGGCAAGCGCTCCGTTTGAATAGCCCATAATAATCTGCTCGTCGCCGTTTTGCGCTGTACGCCTTTTCATATTCTCAATAATATCGGGTGCGAACTGCGGCAAAATCTTTTCAAGCGAAAAGAAATTTTCACAGTCCCAAGTGCCTTTAACGGGCACGCCCTCGCTGTTGAGGGCGTCAAGCGCGCCTATTATTTTACGTATAATGCGTATGTCAGAGCCAAATCCTAAATTATCCGCCGTATCGCCGCGGTAAGAGTGATAACAGTTGACATGAAATCCGAAAGCTATATGAACCTTATTCATAATTTAATTCTCCGTTCGCTTTGCATCAAGCTGTTTATGCATTTCTTCAAGATTCTTTTTGGAAAGATTATAGCCGAACAATAGAATTACAGCCATTAAAGCGAGCATAACGGCGGGTACAATCGTTGAAATGTCATAAAGACGCGAAAGCACCGTTTCACTCAGGGCAATACCATTTTTGGAGAGCTCTCCGTCATATTTAATTGCGGACAAAAGAATGTTAAGCCCAACGCCCGCAAGAGTTTGCCCGAGTTTTCTTGTAAATGAGAAAAAGGCATACGCCATACTCTCTTCCCTTTTGCCGGTTCTGAGCTCGTGGTAGTCAATAACGTCCATAACAAGAGCCCAAACCTCAAGCACCAAGAAGGTTTGACCCATTCCTGAGAAAAACGTGAACACAAGAAATACGGTCGGGTTCATCGCAAGGGAAGTCCCTCTTAAAGCGAAAAGCACAATATTTATAACGGCTGCAAAAACCATACCGACTGCGCAAAGCTCTTTTTTGCCGAATTTTACAATTAGCTTGTTCATAACGGGAATAAAGATTGCCATCGGCACATAAGTGCATATTGTTACCATTGCGTAAAGCCCCGGCTTACCGTAATAATCCGTAAACAGATAGGTGTAGGTGGACTGATAGTAGAACTGGAACGCTATAAGAAGCATTGACGCAAAGCAAAGCATTACAAACGGTCTGTTTTTAAGAAGTGCTTTAAGCGTTGACATTGCGTTATATTTTTCGCCGCTCTCCCTCTTTTGCGGAGCAATACGCTCTTTTGTGAGCTTGTAATGCGCAAAATACACCGCAACGGATATTACGGACAGTATAAGCACACACCAAAAGAGCTTTGTTTCGTCAAGAGCCTTAATATCCGTTCCGTTTGCGTATTTGCCTGTCGTTGTGTAAACAATCATCGGGAGAATAATCGTTCCGGGAAGACCGCCGATGCCTGCGCCGATAGACCGCCACATTGAAAGCGACGAACGCTCAAGCTCGTCATCGGTAACGACGGAGGCAAGCGAACCATAGGGAATATTTACCGCCGTATACATCATTCCGTAAAGAATATATGTAACATAGGCATAGATAAGATATTTGCCCTCGGAAAGACCCGGGATTTTTAAAAACATAAGCGCCGCAGAAATCGCAAGAGGAATTGAAAAGCCCAAAATCCACGGTCTGAACTGACCTTTCGGGTTAGGCTTACGCGACTGAACGAATGCGCCCCAAAGCGGGTCGTTAATTGCGTCCCAAATTCTCGCTATAAGAATAAGCACTACGATTTTTTTAGGGTCAAGCCCCAAAGCGTCGGTGTAAAATTTGTTTTGGAACGCGCCGATAAGCGAAAAGGTCAAAAGACCTGCCGTATCGCCGAGGGCGTATCCCACTCGGTCTTTGAGTTTGATGCCGTGAGTTAAAGATTTTTCTTCCATTTTAAATCCCCTTTTTCATTTATAAATTGCCCTACGAATCAAAGAAATATTTCTTTGCGCATATTGCGGCAGGGCCTGAATACCCTATTTTTTTATTTAATTTTGATTTGACTATCATATCAAGCGACATATTGCCGTTATATCTTACGCACTGCCTCTTCAGCTTTTCGGTAACGGATTCATTTTGAAAAACTGAACCGAAAAGCACTATTTTTTCCGCGTTCAAAATCGTTGCAGTGTTTGTAAGAGCCAGCGCGGCAATATCAATTTTTTCATCGAGAATATTTATAATGTTTTTATCGCTGCTGTTTATAATATCGGAAAACGGACGGCCCGTAAGTGAAACAAGAGCCTCTTCGCCGGCCTCGGTTTCAAGACAGCCGCGGCGGCCGCAGCGGCATTTCTTTCCCGCAGGATTTACAATGTAATGCCCTATCTCCGCAACGCCTTTGTCATTGCCGGAAAAAATCTCTCCTTCGGCTCCGACGGCAGAGCCTATGCCCGGTCCCCATTTAAAAAACAAAACAGGCCCAGAGCCGTACCCGCCCGAGTAAAGCATATCGCTTATGGCAAACGCTCTGACATTATTTTCGGCAATTACGGGAACGGAATATTTTTTCTCTATCCCGGCGCAAAGCTCTGCGCAGTCCCACAGGCCGTACTTTTCACCCGAAACCGAACCGACAACGCAAACGCCGGCGGCGCAAATTTTATTTAACGATATGTTATTATAATATAATAATTTTTCTGTATGCTCAAGTATTATGCCGTTATTATTTGTGAATTTTTCTGTCTTTAACGCGATTTTTTCACCCGAAAACGAGCAAACCGAATAAGTAATATGGGTTGTTTCCGCGTTAATGCAAAGCACATATTTATCTCCGTAGGAAAGAGACAAAAGTATCTCTTTCCTGCCCTTGCCGTTTTTTTCGATTTCTCCCGTTTCGCGTATTTTTCCTTTGCTTATTAGCTCACTGCAAATTATTGTCAACGCGGCGGGCGTAAGCGACGATTTTTCGGCAAGCTCTTTTCGGCTCAAAGCGCCGTACTGCTGTAACAATCGTAAAATCAAACTTCTGTTTTCGGTCTTGACGGAGCGCATATTAAGTCCTGTTTTCATATTTCACCTACTTTAACAAAAGAGAGATTCCGCTGATTATCATTAAAACGTATGTTAAATTCAAAAACGCTTTTCTGCTCATTTTTTTGTATATGAGATTGCCGACGAGCATAGCCGCCGCAAGCGCGGCAACGCTCCAAAAGGTAAGAGTCAGCGTTTCGCCGGTAAACGAGCCGCCCAGCACGTCACTCACGGCTATTATTCCGTTAAGTATAATCCAAACAGCCGAAAGGGTTGAGCGAAAACGCTCCTTATCAGGCAATTTTTTCGAGGCGTAGGCTACTAACAGCGGCCCTCCGCAGACAAAAATACCATGCACTGTTCCCGCCGCAATAAGTATGAGTGTCTCAAATATCGGATTTGTTTTTTTACGCTCTTTTTTTGAGTAGAAAGAAACGGCGTTTATCACCGCAAACGCGATAACAATGATTCCCAGCATTATGTAAAGCGCCCGGTCAAACCAGGAGAGCATATCTTTAAGGAACACTCCCAAAACGATGCCGACAGCCGTAACGGAGCTTATTTTTACAAACTCTCTTTTATCAACATAGCGGAATCCTACGGTTAAAACAAATACCGAGGCCAAAAGACCGAGTACGTTTAAAATCGGTCTTGCCGCGTCAAATCCGACAAGCATTACGGAAAAGGGCATTGCGAGCACTGTTCCCGCAAAGCCGGTTATACACTGAATTACATTTGAGAAAAAAACTACGATTAAAAATAAAATTTTATTAAGCATATTGCATCAGTATTCGCAAATTTCAATTCCGAGCATTTCGCAAAGAGCAGAAATTTCTGCCGTAACATCGCCGTAAATTACGGCAAAGTGCGGCTCAAAGCCCGCTTTTACGCTTGATTTCACTATATTTTCGGCAGAATTATCGGTCTTAACAACAACAGACGTGCCGTTAAACTGTTTGGGCTTATCAAGAGCCTCGCCGCCGCAAATAAACGCTCTGAAACCGCCTTTAGGAGCCTTCCCTATTCTGAAAACCGTTACATTTTCGCACGGCTTACAGCCAAATTCAAGTGTAGGTCCGATTTTTCTGTTGCAGTGAACGCCTATTTCGGCGCCTTGCGCCTCTCTTGCCAAAGAGCACGCGGCCGTTCCGCAGTGCCAAAACGTTATTGTATTCTCTTGTTCGTTCAGCGACACGGGGTCTCCGAAAAATACGGCTCTGCCGGTAAAATACATACCTATATACATCGACAGCGCGCCAAAGGCGTCCGCCTCACACGCGGCGGCAACGCCCAAATCGTTTAGCATCGCGAGTACGGCGCAAACGGGCGTTCCGAACGATGTAAAGAAATCCGGCCAGCACCGTGACGACAGAGCGCCTATATTGTTTTGGCGCACAAATTCATCATACGCCTTGTAAAGCCGGGCAAAATCTTTTCTGTTCCGCTCGGGAGTGTTCTCAAGCCCAACGGTGCGGCTTTCGGCGTCTTTTAAGTATTCCTCAATTTCGCTGTCCGAATAAGATTTTGCCGTTTCAATAAGCTCTCTTGCCTCAATCGAAATAAGACGCGCTCCGAACACTTTGAGCAGTTCGTTGTCAAGCGCCCTGCCGAAACCAAAGCCCTCGGGAGTGTGCCCTATTGACGCGATATTTAGATTTTCAAGCTCTTTTTTTAATTTAGCCGCCTTTATCACAGCTTTTATCTGCGTTTTTACTCCGTTTTCTTCGGGAGAACCGTAAACATACTGTAAAGGCTCGTCACGCAGTTGTTTTATAGTATTTGCCGCCGAATACGCGCCGGTAAGCGAATTCAGCCTTAAACGTCCGCCGTCTATTACAGGTTCGCGGAGCGTCCACAAGAGTACGGGACACTTAAATTTTCTCAAAACCGCGGCAGTATAAGCCGAATTTGCGAAAGTTACATTTTGCAGTACTATTAAATCGGGGTTTATTTCGTCCAAAAAACCGTTTAATTTTTCAAGAGTCAACAGCATTTCGCCCGGCACGCTGACGGAATCGGTCAGTGATTTTAAAAGTATAACCGATTTGTCAAATTCCTGTTGAGCCGACGGTATGTGAAAAGTCGGCACGCCTATCGGCACGTAAGCTACATTAAATTTTCTCATAATTTCCCTCAGTATTTTAATTCTTTGTTTTCACCGATAACGCCCGCGACTGCGCCCTGCCTTATCAGCTGTTCGCGCTCCGGGTGCGCGATTACCCACTTGCTTCTACACAAAAGCAATTTTGACTCTTCGTCGGTGATTTCCCTTTTTTCAAGAGGCATATTTGTGCCTTTTGGCAAAATAACGATGTCTTTAAAGCCCTCGTCGTTTGTTCTGCACGGCGACAGATGGAGCGTTGTGCCGAACATTTCTACTGCCGCCCCCTTAGGCACAAAAAAGACCTTTGCCCTTGAAATATCATATGTGTTGTTTTCTATTTCAAAACATTTGCCCAAAACGAGCATAAAATCCGTTACGGCTATATTTATTTCGGGAGATTTATGATATTCAAAGCCGTTGTATGTTGTGTTTTTGCCGTTGCAGTAGCCGACCTGAATTTCACCGCCGCCGAAAACGGTATTTTTTACCGTTCCGCAGACAGGGTATTCTTCCATTTCCGGAACAGACGGAACATAAATGTTTCCGTTTTCGGGAATTTCGGTTTTTTCAACGGAATATTGAATTAAATCGCTGAAATCACAGCCCGAAAGAATCCTGCCGTAATGCAAAAATTCGCCGCTCAGCACAGAATATATTTTTACATCGTTTACACGGTTTAACCGTTCGAGCAAATTACTCACCCTTTACTATTTTATAGGTAGAACGGAAATCGAGCTTTCCCATACCTTTATCCATACCCTTGTCATAAACGCTTTTGCAAACCTTCAGACCAGGCATTTCAAACCCTACTTCTTTTGCCATTCTTTCGCAAATGCCCAAATCCTTATGCTCGTTTTCAAGTGAAAACGCGGTTGTCCAATTTTCATTTTTTATATTGTCCTTTTGAAGTTCAAGATAAAAATTCTTACCGCCGCCGTATGAAATTGCCTCGGCGTAATCGTCAATTTCAACTCCCCATTTCTGGGCAAGCGCCATTGTTTCGTTAACTCCGTTTTGAACCGCGGCAACCATTGCGTTCGAGCAGATTTTCATAACAAGTCCCCTGCCGTTGCCGCCCATATATTTTATGTTGCTCCCCATATATTCAAGTACAGGACGAATCACGGGAACAAGCTCTTCGTCTGCGCCTATTAAAATGCCCAGCGTTCCGTCAATGGCGGCAGGCTTGCTTTTAACAACGGGGCAATCGGAGAACTGAGCGCCCTTTGCTTTTACCATATTTGCGCATTCAACCGAAACCGCGGGGTCTATTGTACTCATATCAATACATATTTTAGTGCTGTCGATTACAGGCAGTATCTCGGTGTAAACCTCTTTTACATTTTCCGATTTTGGCACCATCGTAATGATTATATCGGCGTTTTTTGCCACCTCGGTATTATTTTCACACGGTACCGCGCCGACTGCCGCGAGCTTTTCAACCTGCTCTCTTTTGCGGTCTGAAACATATACCTTATCGTTATGCTTTTTTACGATGTTCTCACACATTGACTCGCCCATTATGCCAAGACCTATAAATCCGATTTTCATAAAAATTTCTCCTTTATTCAATTACTGTGTTATCCCAAGCGTCCTGAAACTTTTTAAGCCCGTAATCCGTAAACGGATGATAAAAGCTGTCGCAGAACACCTGAAGTCCCGCCGTTACAATATCCGCCCCTGCCGCCGCGCAGTCGGTTATTTGCTTGCCGTTGCGCACCGCCGCGCAAATAATCTGAGTTTTACCGTAATATCCGTAATTTTTATATATATTAACAATATCCTGAATGTACTGCGTGCAGTCCTCTCCGCTGTTCTCTTTCCAGCCTATAAACGGAGAGACGAAAAGCGAACCGTTTTTGGCGGCAATAAGCGCCTGAGTCGGCGAAAATACAAGCGTAAGATTTGTTCTGACGCCCTTTTGCTCAAGGCGTTTCGCGGCGGCGATACCCGATTGCGTGCAGGGAATTTTTATTACAAAGTTTTTACAAACAGATGAAATTTTTTCAGCCATTTCCATCATTTCATTTGTATTTTCTATGTGCGGATTGATTTCAACCGATATGGGAAAATTCTCCCAACCCTCAATATTTTTTTCTTTTACAAAATCCGCGAGCTCGCTTATCACTTTATAAAACGGCTTGCCGGAATTCATAATATGATTAGGATTTGTTGTGATTCCGTCAATTCCGAAGGTATCGTAAGCCTTGCGGATTTCATCAATCTTCGCGCTGTCTAAAAAGTATTTCATATATTTTTACTCCTTTTTAAGATTTAAAAACGATTCTTTAAAGTAGCTTTCTTTTCTTATAAACACGGGTATTTCGCCTATCGGCGCGGGGATTTCATATTCACCGCCGCCGTATTCGCGGCCTGACCATAAATGAACCCATACATCGTTAGGCAGATATACTTTACGCGAAACAGCTTTAGCCCTTATTACAGGGGCGACCAAAATATCGCGGCCGAGTAAATACTCATAGCGCTCGGTGTACGCTCTTTCTTCATCATAATAAAAGAACAGCGGTCTTACTGCGCCCACGCCCTTTTCCGCGTTATATGCAACCGCGTCTTTAAGATACGGCTTTAAGGCTTTGTGTATTCGGCTGAATTTTGCTCCATGGGTTAAAACCCTTTCGCTTGAGTCAAACTGAACGTTTAAATCGGGATTTAACCCCTCATGCCCGCGCAAAAGAGGTGAAAATGCGTTCATCTCAAACCAACGCATAAACAGTTCCTCACTGCGTTTTAAATTGAAAAAGGTTGTATATCCGCCTATATCGGAATGTGAAAGTCCGAATCCGATGCAAGTAAGCGAGAGCATTGCCGGTATAACGGACGGGAGACCGTAATCTACCGAATAGTCAACGTGATTATCGCCGTTCCACATCATAGTGGAGTATTTCGGCGTTTCGCTGTACCCTGCCCTTGTAAAAAACATTATTTCACCTAATTTGCCGGCTTCTTCAACCGCTTCGCGGTTAAGCTTTGCCCAAAGCGCGGGCCAAGTATTGTGAACGAGCTGAGCGTCCTCGCCGCTGAAAAGCACGGAATCGGTCGGAAGATATTCTCCGAAATCCGCCATCCAGCCCGAAAAGCCCAAATCAATCATATTTTTCTTTATAATATTTTTGAGCCACCTGACCGCGTCGGGATTTGTAAGGTCCACTATTGCGGCGGGAAAAGTAGTAATAGTAACGTAATAATCCGTTCCCTCTTTATTTTTTACGCAATAGCCTTTCTCGCTTGCCTCTTTGTAAAGCGGCTTTTCAACAGCCAAAAACGTATTGCAATAGCCGAGCACTTTTATATTCTTCTCATTTAACTCCTTAATCTTCTGAGCAAGGTCAAAGTACAGTTCGCCATCGACCTCCCAATTCCAGTAAAGCTGTTTTCCGACGGCCGTTACGCGCCTGCCCTCCCAATCCTGAATCCAAACGCCGCTCACCGCAGTGTTGTGATTTAACGCGGTTTCAGTCTTTTGCATCATTATATCCGTACCGCCTTGTATTCCGAGAATCTCACCGTTATAGACCCAATCGGGAAGAAGGGGCTGTCTGCCCAATGTTTCGGACAAATCAAACATCGTTTCTTCAAAAGTATTGCCGAATCCGAGACAAAAATCGGCAATTTCATCAATTTTTATTAAATGCGCGCTTTCGTTTCTAAAATCAAATTCCGAGCGCGCCAAGGCAAATGAGTGAAAATAATACTTTTTAGAGCTCAAAAAAGTGGGCTGAGCGTAATACGTTTCATAATTTGAAATATTTTTCCTGCGGGTGGTATTTTTTATTCCGAAAATCTGTTTTACAAGCTTTTTGCCCACCTGAAGGGCGTTTATATGCTCTGCCACCCAGCAATTTATCTTTTGACCGCGCAAGTCAAATTCAGTAAATATTTCGCCCGTGCCATAAACATGCTCGTCTTTTTCCGCCGGGAGCTTTATGTAAAGCCTGTTGTACCGTTCAAAGCCGTCAATATGAACGTCAATATGGTTTTCATTTGTCAAGGTGAGCGTGAACATACCCTCGCCCGACCTTGCTACTGCTTTGCCGTTTTCCGATAATTCGACAGAGAGAATTTCTACGGGAACGGGCTTGGAGGCGGTTTCCTTAATTTTAAAACTTCCGTGTTTCATTTTGTATTCGTTTTCACCGAATCCGACGCACACATATTGCCCGCCGGGGCGCAGTGAAAAAATGTTTTTGCCGTCCCTTTGAATGTCAATGCCGTTACCGGCAGATACAAATTTTAACATATTTACCACCCAACGCCTTTTAATTAAACCTTTTAATCAATTATATTATATTCGCTTTGCGTTGTCAATAATGTGTAATCGCGTATTTTTTAAAGGGGCTTGCCACGTTATTGTATTACCAACAAAAAACGCCCCTCAAAAGAGGAGCGTTTTAAAAATCATTTACGGTTTAATACATTCCGCCGCCTGCCTGTGCCATTGCCGCCGCAGCAGCTGCGTCAGCCTGCGGGTCGGGAATATCGGCAACCAAAGATTCTGTCGTAAGAACCATTGCCGCAACCGAAGCCGCGTTCTGAAGCGCTGTACGCGTTACCTTTGCGGGGTCAAGAATACCTGCCTTAAACATATCAACATATTCGCCTGTCGCAAAGTTGAATCCATAACCCTTTTTATTCTTATTAACGATTTCGTTAACGATTACAGAACCTTCAAGTCCCGCGTTTTTGGCAATCTGGCGAACAGGCTCTTCAATAGCCTTGATTACAATGTTTACGCCTGTTTTGAAATCAGCGTCGTCTGTATCCAAAAGAGCGGAAGCCGATTTAACGGCGCCGAGGAGCGCAACGCCGCCGCCTGCAACAGAGCCCTCTTCAACCGCAGCCTTAGTTGCCGCCAAAGCGTCTTCAATGCGGAGTTTCTTTTCTTTCATTTCGGTTTCGGTTGCCGCGCCTACACGGATAACCGCTACGCCGCCTGCAAGCTTTGCAAGGCGCTCTTTAAGCTTTTCGGTATCAAATTCTGATGTGGATGCCTCAATCTGAGCGCGAATCTGGTTAACTCTGTCCTTAATTGCGGAGCTGTCGCCTGCGCCGTCGACTATAATGGTGTTTTCTTTGGAAATCTTAACCTGTTTTGCCCTGCCGAGCTGATCTATCTGAGTGTCTTTAAGCTCAAGACCGAGATCCGATGTGATAACCTCGCCGCCTGTAAGAATGGCAATATCCTGAAGCATTTCTTTTCTTCTGTCGCCAAATCCGGGGGCCTTTACGCAAACGCAGGTAAATGTTCCGCGGAGCTTGTTGACAAGAATTGTTGAAAGAGCCTCGCCCTCAACGTCTTCAGCGATAATAACGAGTTTTTTGCCCGACTGTACAATCTGTTCAAGAAGCGGAAGAATTTCCTGAATATTTGAAATTTTCTTATCTGTAATAAGTATGAGCGCGTCGTCAATTACAGCCTCCATTTTGTCGGTATCCGTTACCATATAGGGAGAAATATATCCCCTGTCAAACTGCATACCCTCAACAACATCGCTGTAAGTTTCGCTTGTTTTCGACTCCTCAATCGTAATTACGCCGTCTGCCGTTACCTTCTCCATTGCCTCAGCAATAAGAGCGCCGATATATTCATCGGCTGCGGAAACGGTCGCAACTTTTGCAATGTCCTCGCTGCTCTTAACCTTTTGAGCGTTTTTAAGGACTTCTTCAACTACCGCGTCAACTGCCGCCTGCATACCTTTTTTAACAACCATCGGGTTCGCGCCTGCGGCAACGTTCTTCATACCCTCGCGTACAAGCGCCTGAGCGAGCAGAGTTGCAGTTGTTGTACCGTCGCCGGCAACGTCATTTGTCTTTGTGGCGACCTCTTTTACAAGCTGAGCGCCCATATTTTCAAAAGCGTCCTCAAGCTCAATTTCCTTAGCGATTGTAACGCCGTCGTTAGTAATAAGCGGAGCGCCGTATTTTCTGTCGAGAACAACGTTTCTGCCCTTGGGGCCGAGTGTTATTTTAACTGTATCGCTGAGCTTGTCAATACCCGTCTGCAAAGCCTTACGGGCCTCTTCTCCGTAAATAATCTGTTTAGCCATATTGAGTCTCTCCTTTATTCAACTATTGCAAGAATTTCAGACTGACGAACTACCGTGTATTCGGTATTGTCCACCTTAACCTCTGTGCCTGCGTATTTGCCGGAGATTACCTTATCTCCAACTTTTACATACATAGTAACTTCCTTACCGTCGACAACTCCGCCGGGGCCTACTGCCACAACCTCAAAAATCTGGGGCTTTTCCTGGGCAGAAGCGGCAAGAACAATTCCGCTCTTTGTCGTTTCTTCCGTTTCGCAGGGTTTGAGTACAACTCTGTCTGCAAGCGGTTTAATAGTCATTTTATATTACCTCCTGAAAAAATTGAATGTTTATTTAGCACTCTACTCTTTTGAGTGCTAAATATATTTTAGCCACATTTTTCCAAAAAATCAAGTACTTTATTAAAAATTCACACTTTTTTAATATTATTTTCATATTAAATAAATCAGTATGTAAAAACAGATAAATATCAAGTAAAATAAAGGCAGAATTTTCAAAAAAATTGCGGCAAACCAAAAGGCTTACCGCAATGTGGTGATCCACCGGGGATTCGAACCCCGGACACCTTGATTAAAAGTCAAGTGCTCTGCCAACTGAGCTAGTGAATCATATTACCGGCCAACAAGCCGGTTATTTATTATTTTATACGAAAAGCATTACAACTACGGCAACGAGAGCCAAAACGCAGAATATTGCAACGCAAATTTTTGTTACAAAACCGATTCTTGCCTCATTTGTCTTGCCCTTATTTCTGCCGAAAAAAGATTCAGAAGAACCGCCGGAAATAGCACCAAGACCCTGTTCGTTACCTTCCTGTTTCATAATAAGGATTATTATTACGATTGCCAATAACGTAAGAATTACTCCGAAAACTATTTGTACAGGTGTCATTTCACATACCTCCAAACCTTACATTTTTAACGCCTTGATATTCTATCACAGGTTTTCTCAAAATGCAAGCCTTTTTTTGAAATTATTATTATTTTCCGCATATTTTTTATTATGAATATTTATTTATTATATGTGCATAATAATTTTGCAAACAGAATGTTCAGCGTGCGTTTGCCGAATCTGTTTGTACCGACCTCTTTGAGGTCGGTTTTTGTTTTCGGACATACATATCATTTTCGTTTGATTTTTCAATAAGAGGCTTGTTCCGTTATTATATTTTAAGCTGTTCGCCCTGGTCATCCGCGCTGAGAACAGCGCCTGCGCCCGGCAAATTTTTGGTACGATAACGCGCCGCCTTGGCAAATGTGCCCTCCTTATACTCGGCGACCTCTTCCACCCGGTGTCCCCTTTTAAGCGACATTACGCTGACGCCTTGGCTGTCCTTAGTGGTTTTCGCCGAAATCGCGCCTGAATTAAATAGAAGATAACGGCCGGCCGACGAGCGTATGAGAAATTCCCTGTCGTCCTCAATATAAACGGCGGAAACGAGCGGGCTTTTGTCGGAATACGCCTTGATAAGCTTTTTCCTGTTCTGTTTTGTCTCATAGGCGCTCATATTTATTTTGGCTACTTTGCCGTTTTGGAAGAAAAACAGCATATACCCGCTGTACTCTTTAAGGCAAGCCATTGAAACGGCGGTTTCGCCCTCTTCCATTAAAAGTTTTGAGCCTACGAAGTCGCCGAGCGCGCTCGCTTTTGTATCGTCAAAATCGGCGGCGCGCGATTTATAGACCTGACATTTATTGGTAAAGAACAAAATTTCCGCAGAATTTGTTGAATCCAAAGAAATTGCGATACTGTCGCCCTCTTTTAGCTTTTGTTCGCCGCTCATACGGAGTGACAGCGGCGTTATTTTCTTAAAATAGCCCTCTTTGGTAAAGAAAAGGTTTACGGGATAATCGGGAACTGTCTCGGTTTCATCGGCATCGTCCTCAATTTCCTCGGAATAGATAATCTCGGTGCGCCTGGGCTTGTCATACTTTTCGGCAACTTCCTTTAATTCGTTTACGATTATCTTTTTTACTCTTGATTTTGAGGAGAGTATATCCTCCATATCCTCAATATCTTTTCTTAGCTGTTCAATATCGGCGGTGCGCTTTAAAATGTATTCGCGGTTAAGGTGGCGCAGTTTAATTTCCGCAACGTACTCGGCTTGGATTTTGTCGATGCCAAAGCCTATCATCAAATTCGGCACAACCTCGGATTCCTCGTCCGTTGAGCGTATTATTTTAATTGCCCTGTCAATATCGAGCAATATTTTTTGCAAACCCTCAAGCAAATGGAGCCTATCCTTAGACTTTTGCATATCAAAATACACTCTGCGGTTGACGCATTCCGTTCTGAACGCTATCCATTCGAGCAAAAGCTCACGAACCCCCAGCACCCTCGGCGTACCGGCAATAAGCACGTTAAAATTACAGCCGAAGGAATCTTCAAGCGGAGTTGTTTTAAAAAGTTTTTTCATCAGCTTATCCGGGTCTGTTCCGCGCTTTAAATCTATTGTGATTTTAAGACCTTTTTTGTCGGTTTCATCTCTGATGTCGGATATTTCCCTGACCTTTCCCGACTTTGCAAGCTCTATTATTTTGTCAATAATGGCCTCGCTTGTTGTGGTTGCAGGAATTTCGTAAACATCGATACAATTACTTTGCTTGTCGTAATTGTATTTTGCCCTCAGCTTAAAGCTACCTCTGCCGGTAGAATATATATCCCGCATTTGCGCCTCGTTATATAAAATCTGACCTCCGCCTATAAAATCGGGCGCTTTAAGCGTCTCCATAATATCGGCGTCGGGGTTTTTGATGAGCTCTATTGCGGTATTGCAGACCTCTCCCAAATTAAACGAACATATATTTGACGCCATTCCGACCGCTATGCCTGTGTTGGCGTTTACCAGTACCGAGGGAAAGGTTACAGGGAAAAGCGTTGGCTCCTGCATTGTGTTGTCGTAATTTGGCACAAAATCGACTGTGTCCTTGTCGATCTCCTTAAAAAGCTCCGCCGCTATGGGAGCGAGTTTTGCCTCGGTATAACGGGAAGCCGCATACTGCATATTTTTTGAATACGCCTTACCGAAGTTTCCCTTTGACTCAACATACGGGTGAAGCAGGCACTCATTGCCCCTTGCAAGGCGTATCATCGTCTCGTAAATTGCGGCGTCGCCGTGAGGGTTTAACTGCATTGTACGGCCCACTATGTTTGCGCTCTTAATTGTGCCGCCGGTCAAAAGCCCCATTTTATACATGGTATAGAGCAATTTCCTGTGCGAGGGCTTAAAACCGTCAATTTCGGGAATGGCTCTGGACATAATACTGCTCATGGCGTAGGGCATATAGTTTAACTCAAGAGTATCGGTAATATACTGATTAACTACATCGCCCGCGCCCGAAATATGGGCGTTTAAATTTAGTTCTTCCTCCGAATGGTCTATTTCGTTTTTCTTTTTCTTCGCCATATTCTTTCTCCCGGTTTTGGTTATGACAAATCCGTCATATCAATATATTTATATCCGTTTTCAGCTATATAGTCTTTTCTGCCCTGAAGATTGTCGCCCAAAAGCAAATCAAACTTGTCCGCAACGGCCTGAGGGTCAAAATCAGGCTCAACCTTTATAAGGCGGCGGGTTTTGGGGTTCATAGTAGTAAGCCACATCATCTCCGGCTCGTTTTCGCCGAGTCCTTTTGAGCGCTGAATTGTGTATTTTTTATCGCCTATCTCCTCAAGAGCCTGCGCCTTTTCCCTCTCGGTATAGCAAAACCATGTTTCGTCCTTAGTGTTGATTTCATAGAGCGGAGATTCGGCTATAAACACCTTGCCCTCTCTTATTAAGGTGGGCATAAGCCTGTAAATCATAGTGAGAATAAGCGCCCTTATCTGAAAGCCGTCAACATCGGCGTCGGTACAGATTATTACCTTGCTCCAGCGCAGATTTTCCATACTGAACAGCGACAGATTTTTATTTGACTTAGCGTTTACCTCAACGCCGCAACCGAGCACTTTAATTAAATCGGTTATTATATCCGACTTAAACACCTTTGAATATTCGGCCTTTAAGCAGTTAAGGATTTTGCCTCTGACGGGCATTATAGCCTGAAACGCGGAATCCCTTGCCTGCTTGCACGCGCCGAGAGCAGAATCGCCCTCCACGATAAATATTTCCCTCTCGTTTACATCCTTTGAACGGCAGTCAACGAATTTTTCTATTCTGTCCGTCATACTGTTGCCGGACTGAAGCGTTTTTTTGATATTGAGCCTTGTACTCTCCGCCCTGACGCGCGAACGCATATTTATCAGCACTTGCTCCGCTATTTTGTCTGCCTCGAGCTTATTTTCAATAAAATAGACCTCTAAGCTGTGCTTTAAAAAATCCGTCATTGCCTCTTGTATAAATTTGTTGGTAATGGCTTTTTTAGTCTGATTTTCATAAGACGTCTGCGTTGAGAAAGAAGAAATTACAAGTACCAAGCAGTCGTCAATATCCTGAAACGTAATTTTAGAGTCGGATTTAAGGTATTTACCGTTTGTTTTTAAATAAGAATCAATTTGCGCTACAAAGGCGCTCTTAACCGCTTTTTCGGGCGCGCCTCCGTGTTCAAGATAGCTTGAATTGTGGTAATACTCTTTAAACTGAATTTTATTGGAAAAGCAAAGAGCGACGTTTATTTTCACCTTGTAATCGGGCATATCAGCTCTGTCCCTGCCCTTGCGCTCCGCCTGCCAGAACTGAACGCCTGAAAACGCGTTATCCCCTGCGATTTCTTTAACGTAATCAATTATACCGTTTTCATAAAAGTACTCGTATTTCTCAAAGGAATTTGCTCCGATTTGGTCTTTAAGAATAAACTTAACGCCCTCATTTACAACGGACTGCCGCTTAATCGTATCCTTGTAGTATTCAAGCGGAATGTTTATATCGGTAAACACCTTTAAATCGGGTTTCCAGCGGATGCGAGTACCTGTGTCCCTTTTGCTGTATTCTTCCTTTTGCAGTGTGCCGACAGGTTCTCCGCTCTTAAAATTCATTTTATAGCAATAGCCGTTCGTGTGGACTTCAGCCTCCATATACTCGGAGGCGTACTGTGTGGCGCAAAGCCCTAATCCGTTAAGGCCGAGCGAATACTCATAGCTACCGCCGCTGTTTGTGTTGTATTTACTGCCTGCATACATCTCGCAGAAAAGCAGTTCCCAGTTATACCGATCCTCATTTTTGTTGTAATCCATCGGCATACCTCTGCCGTGGTCAAGGACTTCTATTGAGCCGTCAAGAAACCGCGTAACGACAATTTCTTTACCGAAACCTTCCCTCGCCTCGTCGATTGAATTTGAAAGTATCTCAAAGACCGCGTGTTCACAGCCCTCTATGCCGTCCGAACCGAAAATGACCGCAGGTCTTTTGCGAACACGGTCAGCCCCTTTTAGCTGAGAAATACTCTCCTCGGTATATTCTGCTTTTTTAGCCATATTTTACATCCTTTTTACAATAAAAAATTAAACCGCTCAAAGCAGAGCCGTTCTGCCCGACGCGGTTTAAACCGTCAGCCTGCTCCGCCTTTAAATTATACACTATATTTAGCGGTTTAGTCAAGGCTTACGAATTACAATGCCCAAAATATTCGATTACTTTTTCCTGCGTTCGACTTTTTTCTTTCTTCCTTTTTCGTCAACTATATATGTATTTTCAAGTTGGCCGATAAGACTTCTTTTAAAGCTGTCTATGTACTCACGGCGAAGGGCGTCCTGCTCTTCTTTTTCTTCGGGGCTCAGCTCCTCTGTCCGTGATTTTTTTGCAAGAAAATTTATTCTGTCTATTTTGCTCTGCTCCATTATTCAATTCCGACTACGTCAAAACCTGTTTCATCGACTGTTTCTCTTATGGCGTCATCGGAGACGTCTTTGGAAAGAGTGAGAACGGCCGTCTTATTTTCAAGGCTCATTTCGGCGTTTTCAACGCCGTCAAGCCCCATAAGAGCCGCGGCAACACGAGCGGTGCAGTGACCGCATGACATACCTTCGATTTTTACTGTTTTAATCATAATTTATATCTCCTTAAAAGTAATGAATTTGTTACTACCGTTACAGAGGAAAGGCTCATTGCCGCAGCGGCGAACATCGGGTCCAAAAGACTGCCGCCAAACGCATAAAGAAGACCCGCGGCAATAGGGATTCCGACAGTGTTATATGCAAACGCCCAAAAAAGGTTTTGCTTTATTTTGCGCAGTGTTTTTTGCGAAAGTTTTATCGCCTTGTGAAGTGATTCTGTTTCGCCGTTCATAAGGACTATATCGGCAGATTCCACCGCGATGTCGGTACCCGAAGCTACCGCAACGCCTACATCGGCGGAAACGAGCGCCGGCGCGTCGTTTATACCGTCGCCTACCATACAAACCTTTTTCCCCTGCTTTTGCAAATCAATTATAACATTTTGTTTGTCTTTAGGCAATACCTCGGCGAAAACTGTTTTAATTTTTGCCTTTGACGCTATTGCTTTTGCGGTTTTTCTGTTGTCGCCCGTCAACATAACCGTTTCAATTCCTAATCCGTTCAGCGCCTTTACGGTTGCGGCGGCGTCGTCTTTAAGCACGTCGGCTATTGCTACCGCCCCGGCGAAATCGCCGTCGATTGAAATATAGACGACGGTTTTTCCCTCATTTGAGAGCGGCTCTCCTATACTTTCGGTTACGCTTTCGTTTATTCCGTTTTTACTCATAAGCTCCCTGTTGCCTATTAAAACCTGCCTGCCGTTTACGTTTGCCTTAAGTCCCAAACCCGAAAGAGCCTCAAAATCGGTTACGTCAAAGTATTCTCCGTCATACTTTTTAACGATTGCCTCGCCTAAAAGATGCTCGCTGTTTTTTTCGGCGGAGGCGCAGTATTTCAAAAGTTCTTCCTGAGAAAGAGAGACAGGCAAAACGTCCGTCACCTGTGGGTCGCCCTTCGTAAGAGTGCCGGTTTTATCGAATACAACGGTATCGGTACGGCTCAGCGCCTCCAGAGGTTCGCCGCCTTTAAAGAGTATGCCGTTCTGCGCTCCCTTGCCCGTGGCAACCATTATAGCTGTCGGAGTCGCAAGCCCAAGCGCGCAGGGGCAGGCAATTACGAGCACCGAAATAAATACGTTCAGCACAAACGCGAAATCCTTACCCGTCAGCGCCCAGATAACCGCGCTCAAAAGAGCTATTGCGAAAACCGACGGAACAAAAACTCCCGATATTTTATCGGCCAGAGTTGCTATCGGAGCCTTGGACGCTCCGGCGTCCTCAACCGAACGGATTATCTGTGACAAAACAGTTTCGCCGTACACAGCCGTTACCTCGACCTGAACGGTGCCGTTTTTATTCAATGTTCCTCCGAAAACGACGTCGCCCACCTGTTTGCCGACAGGCATACTCTCTCCTGTTATCATACTTTCATCCACAGAGGTGCTGCCGGAAATGACTTTGCCGTCTGCCGCGACAGAGCTGCCGGGAACGACTGTAAAAATATCGCCTATCTGTATTTCAGCGGTCTTTACTGTCATTTTTTCTCCGTTTCTTATTATTTCCGCAGTATCGGGCACAAGTGAACGAAGCTTGCCGACTGCGTCTGTCGTCCTTTTTTTTGAAACAGCCTCAAGCATTTTTCCTATAAGAATAAATGTTATTATCATTCCCGCAGACTCATAATAAAGATGATGAGTATGCGCACCCTTATCCGCGATAATTTTTGCCGTCATAACAAGGCTGTATATAAACGCCGACGACGAACCCATAGCAACGAGCGTATCCATATTCGGATTTTTATGGAAAACAGCGCGAACGCCGTTTATAAAAAATTTTCTGCCCGCAAAAAGCACGGGTATCACAAGGCAAAGCTGTAATATTGCAAAGCGTGCGGGATAAATTTCGGGAGAAACTGCGTTCGGAAGTTTTAAGCCTAACATACTGCCCATTGAGACAATGAACAGAGGTATTCCGAAAGCAAGAGCCAAAGCAAGGTTTATTTTGGACATTTTCTCATTTTTAGCCGCGTTTTCATTGGCGGTTTGCTGATTTTTTACAACCTTAAACCCTGCCCGCACAACCGCCGCCTCAATATCGGACAGACTGCACTGTTTGCTCTCATATGCTACTGCGGCGGAATTGGTAGTGAGATTAACCGCAACGTCAAGCACGCCATCAACCTTGGAAACGGAACGTTCCACCCCCCTTGCGCAGGCGGCGCAGGACATTCCGTCGATTAAAACATTAGTCTTTTTTTTCAAGTCCAACAACTCCTACTAAATTTCTATGAATTATTATAACACAAGAGTATGATTTGTCAAGAATACTTTAACCGAAATTTCTCTTAATAAACAGATATAAAAAAACTCCCCCGCAAAGCGAGGGAGAAAAATTGTTTTTAATTATTCGTTGATAGCAGTAACAACGCCTGAACCAACAGTTCTGCCGCCTTCACGGATAGCGAAGCGAAGCCCTTCTTCGATAGCGATAGGAGTGATAAGCTCAACATCCATCTGTACGTTATCGCCGGGCATGCACATCTCTGTTCCTTCAGGAAGAGTGATTGTACCTGTAACGTCTGTTGTTCTGAAATAGAACTGCGGACGGTAATTGTTGAAGAACGGTGTATGACGGCCGCCTTCATCCTTTGTCAAAACATAAACCTGACCCTTAAAGTTTGTATGGGGGTGAATTGAACCGGGTTTAGCGAGAACCTGACCGCGCTCAATGCCCTTTCTGTCAATACCGCGAAGAAGAGCGCCGATGTTGTCGCCTGCTTCTGCATAGTCAAGAAGCTTTCTGAACATTTCAATACCTGTAACAACTGTCTTCTGCTTCTCTTCTTTAAGACCAACGATTTCAACTTCCTCTGAAAGCTTAAGCTGACCTCTCTCAACTCTGCCGGTGGCAACTGTGCCGCGGCCTGTGATTGTGAATACGTCCTCAACAGGCATAAGGAACGGCTGATCCGCCTTACGGTCGGGAGTGGGAATATAAGAGTCAACAGCGTCCATAAGTTCCCAAATGGGAGCAAGCTCGGGAGCGTTGATGTCATCGCCCGAATACTCAAGAGCTTTAAGAGCAGAACCCTTGATGATGGGGCAGTCCTCATCAAACTCATACTCGGCAAGAGTTTCACGGATTTCCATTTCAACAAGCTCAAGAAGCTCGGGGTCGTCTACCTGGTCAACCTTGTTCATGAAAACGATGATTGCCGGAACGCCAACCTGACGTGCAAGAAGAAGGTGCTCCTTTGTCTGAGCCATGGGGCCGTCTGTTGCAGCGATAACGATGATAGCACCGTCCATCTGAGCGGCACCTGTAATCATATTCTTAATATAGTCGGCGTGGCCGGGGCAGTCAACGTGAGCATAGTGACGCTTGTCGGTTTCATACTCAACGTGAGCTGTGTTGATTGTAATTCCGCGCTCTCTCTCTTCGGGAGCTTTGTCGATCATGTCGTATGCTTCAAACTTAGCATAGCCTTTCATTGCAAGAGTCTTTGTGATAGCAGCCGTTAATGTTGTCTTACCATGGTCAACGTGACCGATAGTACCAATATTAACGTGGGGTTTAGTTCTTTCAAATTTTGCCTTTGCCATTGTAATAGTCCTCCTTTATTTTGAGAAAATAAATTACTAAATTTTTACGCCGATACATATTGTATCAACTATCTTGAAAAATTTCAAGGGTTTTATAAGATTTTTCAGTCCTTTTTGGCTCTGTCGCTGATAATTTTTTCCGCAACATTTTTCGGAACCGGCTTATAGCCGTCGGGTTCCATTACATACTGACCGCGCCCCTGAGTCTGTGAACGAAGATCGGTTGCATAGCCGAACATTTCCGCAAGCGGAACGCGCGCGCTTATCTGCTTAAGGCCCGAACGGTCCTCAAATCCCTGAATTTCGCCGCGGCGGGCGATAAGGTTGCCCTGAACCGTGCCGAAATAATCGTCGGGAACAATAACAACAACCTTCATTATAGGTTCAAGAAGAATCGGATCCGCTTTTCTCGCGGCCTCTTTAAACGCCATTGAACCCGCAATCTTGAACGCCATTTCGGAAGAGTCAACTTCATGATATGAACCGTCATAAAGAGTTACCTTAACGTCGACAACGGGATAATTTGCGAGCACGCCCGAATTGAGAGCGCCCTGAATACCCTGGTCAACGGGAGCGATAAACTCCTTGGGAATAGAACCGCCTGTAACGGCATTGATAAATTCATAGCCCTTACCCGGCTCATTGGGTTCAAGAATAATTTTAACGTGACCGTACTGGCCTGAACCGCCGGACTGACGTTTATATTTGGTTTCCTGGTCAACCTTTGTACGAATTGTTTCTTTGTAAGCAACCTGCGGTTTACCTACATTTGCCTCAACCTTAAATTCACGCAGAAGCCTGTCAACAATAATTTCAAGGTGCAGCTCGCCCATACCGGCTATAATGGTTTGACCCGTTTCCTCGTCTGTATAGCACTTGAAAGTCGGATCTTCTTCGGCAAGTTTCTGAAGACCGATACCCATTTTTTCCTGACCGGCTTTTGTCTTAGGCTCAATAGCTACACGTATAACCGGGTCGGGGAAATTCATTGATTCAAGTATAATCGGGTGTTTTTCATCGCAAAGCGTGTCGCCCGTTGTGGTATTTTTAAGACCTACGGCGGCGGCTATATCGCCCGAATAAACGACCTCAAGGTCTTCACGGTGATTAGCGTGCATTTGCAGAATACGCCCCATTCTTTCTCTGGTGTCTTTAACAGAGTTATAAACGGTTGCGCCGGCGTTGACGGTACCTGAGTAAACGCGGAAGAAGCAAAGCTTACCTACATACGGGTCGGTAGCAATCTTAAACGCGAGAGCCGCAAACGGCTCGGAGTCAGAGGAATGTCTGTCCTCCTCCTCGTCGGTATCGGGGTTTATACCCTTAATTGCCTCAATATCCGTGGGTGCGGGCATAAAGTCAACAATAGCGTCGAGCAGGGGCTGAATGCCCTTGTTGCGGTAAGCTGTGCCGCAGCAAATCGGAACCATCTCATTGGCAAGCGTTGCCTTACGGATAACTCTCTTAATGTCGTCAATCGCAAGCTCTTCGCCCTCAAGATACTGCATCATAAGGTCTTCGTCAAGCTCTGCAACGGACTCCAAAAGATTTGTATGATACTTCTCCGCAAGCTCTTTCATATCGTCAGGGATAGGTTCATGTCTTATATCTTTGCCGAGGTCATCGTAATAAACCTCAGCGTCCATTGCAAGAAGGTCAATAATTCCCTTAAAATCCGCCTCGGCGCCGATAGGCAGCTGAATCGGAACTGCGTTGCAGTTAAAGCGTTCTTTTACCATGTCGAGAACACGGTAAAAATCCGCGCCCATAATGTCCATCTTATTGACGAAAATCATTCTGGGAACTTTATACTCGTCGGCCTGGCGCCAAACTGTTTCTGACTGAGGCTCAACGCCGCCCTTAGCGCACAAAACGGTTACCGAACCGTCAAGAACGCGGAGCGAACGCTGAACTTCAACAGTAAAGTCAACGTGGCCGGGAGTGTCGATAATATTGATACGATGCTCTTTCCAGAAACAAGTGGTAGCGGCAGAAGTGATGGTAATACCTCTTTCCTGCTCCTGTTCCATCCAGTCCATCGTGGCTGAACCGTCATGTGTTTCGCCTATTTTATGGTTAACGCCTGTGTAAAACAGTATTCTTTCGGTAGTGGTTGTTTTACCGGCGTCGATATGAGCCATAATACCAATATTTCTTGTTTTTTCAAGAGATACTTTTCTTGGCATAATATCCTCCACTTAACTTTTGCTGAATTACCATCTGAAATGTGCGAAAGCTTTGTTTGCTTCAGCCATTTTGTGTGTATCTTCGCGTTTTTTGAACGCTGAACCCGTTGAGTTAACAGCATCCATAATTTCATTGGCAAGTCTTTCCTTCATTGTTCTCTCAGAACGCTGACGCGCGTAAAGAGTAATCCAACGAAGACCTAAGGTTTGGCGTCTTTCGGGGCGTACTTCCATAGGAACCTGGTAAGTTGCACCACCTACACGGCGAGCTTTAACCTCAAGAACCGGCATAACATTTTCCATTGCGGCGTCAAAAACCTCTAAAGGCTCCTTGCCTGTTTTTTCAGCGATAATGTCGAACGCGTCATAAACAATTTTTTGGGCAACGCCCTTTTTACCGTCGAGCATAACACTGTTGATAAGCCTTGTTACAAGCTTTGAATTGTAAAGCGGATCCGGCAAAACATCACGTTTTGCAATCTGGCCTCTTCTTGGCACTGCGCTTCCCTCCTTCATAATAATGATATCATAGGTACTCGAGTGACAAAACCTCGCGGCACCAACGAAAAGGCATATATTTTATATATACACTCTCGTTGGACAAATATTCAAAAAATATTGCCTATACAAGAAGATTCTGTCTGTAATCTTGGTTAAACCTATTATTTTTTAGCAGCCTTAGGACGCTTTGCTCCGTACTTTGAGCGCGCCTGCATTCTTCCGTTAACGCCCTGAGTATCAAGCGTGCCGCGGATAATGTGGTAACGCACACCGGGAAGGTCCTTAACACGGCCGCCGCGGATAAGAACAACCGAGTGTTCCTGAAGATTGTGACCTACGCCCGGAATATAAGCTGATACTTCAATTCCGTTTGTAAGACGTACTCTGGCAAGTTTACGAAGAGCCGAGTTCGGCTTTTTCGGCGTGTCTGTCTTAACAACAGTGCAAACGCCTCTCTTTTGAGGAGAATTGTTATTTGTCATAACATTCTTCTTTGAGTTAAGTCCCTTACCCAGAGCAGGAGCTTTTGACTTTTTCTCAACCGTCTGTCTTCCGTTGCGAACGAGCTGGTTAAAGGTTGGCAAAATTTTCACCTCCAATATTAAAATATAATGGACAGAAGTCCACATGCTTGAATAGTTTACCACTAATGCACAATTATTGTCAAGCATTTTTTTACATTTTCACAAAAAACTTGGGGCTGACTAAGCCCCAAGCAAAAATATTATTTTATTTAATGTTTACGCGTCTAAAGCCGCGTCGGGAGCGGTTTTTTCAAGCTCAACATCGCTGTAACATTTCATACCCGTACCCGAGGGAAGAATTTTGCCGATAATAACGTTTTCTTTAAGACCGACAAGCGGGTCAACCTTGCCCTTAATGGCGGCATCGGTAAGAACTCTGGTAGTTTCTTGGAATGACGCCGCGGAAAGGAATGAATCCGTTGCCAAAGAAGCCTTTGTGATACCGAGCAGTATAGGCGTGCAGGTTGCCGGAATAAACTCCTCGCCTTTCTCTTCGGCGGCAGCCTTTGCTTTCTCATTCGCCTGATTAAACTCGGCTTTGTCGGTAGTGGCTCCCGGAAGAAGAGAAGTAGAGCCGGCATCGACTACTTTAAGTTTTCTCATCATTTGGCGTACAATGACCTCAATGTGCTTATCGTTGATGTCAACGCCCTGCATACGGTACGTTCTCTGAACCTCTTTTATAAGGTAATCGTGAACTGCGTGAACGCCGCTGATAGCGAGAATGTCGTTGGGATTGGGCGAACCCTCTGTAAGTGCGGTTCCCTTCTTTATAAAGATTGGGTTGCCGTCGTCATCGGTTTCCGAATTATATTTCTTATGGAAACCGTAGGGAATCATATACGCGCGCTCTTCAAGCGTTTCGGGGTTAGTTACAACAATGTTTTCATTGCCTTTAATTTCTCTGAACGAAATAACGCCGTCAATTTCGGAAAGAATAGCAAACGTCTTGGGCTTTCTTGCCTCAAACAGCTCTTCAACACGCGGAAGACCCTGCGTAATATCCTGACTTGACGCAATACCGCCTGTGTGGAAGGTACGCATTGTAAGCTGCGTGCCGGGTTCGCCTATGGACTGGGCGGCGATAATACCGACCGCCTCGCCTACCGTGACGGGCTTGCCGCTCGCAAGGTTAGCGCCATAGCACTTAATACATACGCCCTGTTCGGATTCACAGGTGAGAAGCGAACGGATTTTAACCTTTCTGTCTTCCTCATTTTCCCGCGCGTTGACAATATCGGCAATTTCTTTTGCCTTTTCGTCAGTAATCATATCGTCTTTAGACGCGATTAAATTGCCGTTCTCATCGGTGAAATCTTCAAGAAGATAACGGCCTGTAAGGCGCTCGGAAAGAGGCTCGATAAGCTCATTGCCGTCTTTAATATCGTAAACCTCAATACCGTCGTGGCAGTGGCAGTCGTACTCACGGATAATAACTTCCTGAGAAACATCGACAAGACGTCTTGTAAGATAACCCGAGTCGGCAGTACGCAAAGCCGTATCGGCAAGTCCTTTACGTGCGCCTCTGGAAGAAATGAAGTATTCAAGTACGTTAAGTCCCTCACGGTAATTTGCGCGAATAGGAACCTCGATTGTTTTACCTGCCGTATTGGCGATAAGTCCGCGCATACCCGCAAGCTGGCGGAGCTGTGCCTCTGAACCACGGGCGCCGGAGTCAACCATCATATAAATAGGATTGTATTTGCCCAAATTGTCCTTAAGACCCGAAGCCACCTTATTGGTGCACTCTTCCCAAACCTTAATAACGGCGCGGGAGCGCTCATCGTTGCTGTAAAGGCCTATATTGTAGTAATCGTTAATTTCATCTACCTTCGCCTCGGCGTCTTTAAGCAAATCGGCTTTCTGCGGCGGAATAGTAGCGTCGCATACCGCGACGGTAATACCCGATTTTGTAGAATATTTATAACCCTGAGCCTTTATAGCGTCAAGCATTTCGGCGGCTATCGCCGTACCATGGACTTTAATGCACCTGTCAATGATTTTACCGAGCGTTTTCTTCGTTACAAGGAAGTCAACCTCAAGCTTAAACGCATTTTCGGGGTCGGTTCTGTCAACAAAGCCCAAATCCTGCGGAATAGGATTGTTGAATATGATTTTGCCGAGTGTCGTTTCAATAATCTTTGAAGCGGTTTCGCCGTCTATCTGCTTTTCCATACGGACGCGTATTTTTGAATGAAGGCCTATATCGCCCTCGTCATATGCCATTAAGGCCTCGTTGACGTCACGGAATACTTTTCCTTCTCCGGGCTCGCCCTCTTTATCCATTGTAAGATAATACGAGCCGAGAATCATATCCTGCGTGGGAACAGCAACGGGTTTGCCGTCCGACGGCTTTAAGAGGTTGTTCGCGGCAAGCATCAAAATTCTCGCCTCAGCCTGCGCCTCCGCCGAAAGCGGAACGTGAACCGCCATCTGGTCGCCGTCAAAGTCGGCGTTAAACGCCGTACAAACAAGCGGGTGAAGCTTAATTGCTCTGCCCTCGACAAGTACGGGTTCAAATGCCTGAATACCAAGCCTGTGAAGAGTCGGCGCGCGGTTAAGCATTACGGGATGGTCTTTAATGACCTTTTCAAGCGAGTCCCAAACCTCGGTCTTTGCGCGCTCAACCATTTTCTTTGCGGATTTCATATTGTTTGCTATGCCGTTTTCAACAAGGTTTTTCATAACAAACGGTTTAAAAAGCTCAAGCGCCATTTCTTTCGGCAAGCCACACTGATATATTTTCAGTTCCGGCCCTACAACGATAACCGAACGGCCCGAGTAGTCAACACGTTTACCGAGCAAATTCTGGCGAAAACGCCCCTGCTTACCTTTAAGCATATCGGAAAGGGATTTAAGAGCGCGGTTATTTGGCCCTGTTACCGGCCTGCCGCGTCTGCCGTTGTCGATAAGAGCGTCAACCGCCTCTTGCAGCATTCTCTTCTCGTTTCTGACAATAATTTCGGGCGCATTCAGTTCCAAAAGCCTTGCCAAACGGTTATTTCTGTTGATAACGCGTCTGTAAAGGTCGTTAAGATCCGACGTTGCAAACCTGCCGCCGTCAAGCTGAACCATAGGACGAATATCCGGCGGAATAACGGGAATAACGTCAAGAATCATCCATTCCGGACGGTTGCCGGACTGTTTAAATGCCTCGGCAACCTCAAGTCTTTTAAGAATTTTAGTCTTTTTTTGGCCTGTTGCCGTGTCAAGCTCTTCACGAAGCTGTTTTGAAAGTTCTTCGACGTCGATTTCCTCAAGAAGCTCTTTAATAGCCTCCGCGCCCATACCTGCTCTGAAATCGTCCTCGTATTTTTCTTTCATATCGGCATACTCTTTTTCATTGAGTATCTGAAGCTTTTCAAGCTCTGTGTCGCCGGGGTCGATAACAATGTATTTCGCAAAATAGAGAACTTTTTCAAGGTCTCTCGGAGATATATCAAGAATCAAGCCCATTCTTGAAGGAATGCCTTTGAAATACCATATATGCGAAACGGGGGTTACAAGCTCTATATGGCCCATACGTTCACGGCGAACTTCCTTCCGTGTAACCTCAACACCACAGCGCTCGCAGATTTTGCCCTTATAACGGAGTTTCTTATATTTTCCGCAGTGGCACTCAAGGTCTTTCTGCGGCCCGAAAATCCTTTCGCAGAAAAGACCGTCTTTTTCGGGTTTAAGCGTGCGGTAGTTTATAGTTTCAGGCTTTTTTACCTCGCCGTACGACCATTCTCTTATCTGGTCGGGAGAGGCAAGACCGATTTTAATTGCGTCAAATGTCTTATTTTCCATTTAAGGTAGCCCTTCTTCCTTACTTAATAATGTTTGAGTTTATTCAAAATCGTCTTCTGTTACGAAAGTTTCGCTGTACGCTTCCTCATCGGAAAGTTCCTCTTCGGAATCCAAACCGTCATTCAAATACGAGTCGTATTCGTCTTCCCGGTCGGGAATAAATCCGTCTTCATAAGAAGCGTCGTTAATTTCTTCAAACTCTGTTTCGGTGCTTGCGGGAACAAAGTCCGCGTCGTCATTGTCAAAGCTCTGTTTAAGGTCTATTTGGTTGCCGTCTTCGTCAAGAACCTGTACATCGAGAGCCAATGACTGGAGCTCCTTAATAAGAACCTTAAAGGATTCGGGAACACCCGGCGTCGGTATGTTGTGCCCCTTAACTATTGCTTCATAAGTCTTGCGGCGGCCCGTAAGGTCGTCTGATTTAACCGTAAGAATTTCCTGAAGAGTATAGGCCGCGCCGTAAGCTTCAAGCGCCCAAACTTCCATTTCTCCGAAACGCTGGCCGCCGAACTGAGCTTTACCGCCCAAGGGCTGCTGAGTAACAAGCGAATACGGGCCTATTGAACGGGCGTGAATCTTATCGTCAACAAGGTGGTGGAGCTTGAGGTAATACATAACGCCGACAGTAACGGGATTGTCAAATTTAAGACCTGTTCTGCCGTCGGTAAGGATTGATTTACCGTCCTCGCGGTAGCCCGCCTCTTTCAATGCTTCGCGAATATCCTCCTCATGCGCACCGTCAAATACAGGAGTAGCTATCTTCTGACCGAGCTTTCTGTAAGCAAAGCCGAGATGAACCTCAAGTACCTGTCCGATATTCATACGGGACGGAACGCCGAGCGGGTTAAGAACAATGTCAAGCGGAGTGCCGTCATCAAGGAAAGGCATATCCTCCTGAGGCAAAATACGCGATACAACACCCTTGTTGCCGTGGCGGCCCGCCATCTTATCGCCGACGGAGAGCTTTCTCTTCTGGGCAATATAGCAACGGACAACTTTATTTACGCCGGGGCTTAATTCATCGCTGTTCTCTCTTGTGAAAACTTCAACGTCGACAACAATGCCGTATTCGCCATGAGGCACTCTTAAAGATGTGTCACGAACTTCTTTTGCCTTTTCGCCAAAGATAGCGCGCAAAATTCTCTCCTCCGCCGTGGCGACGTCGGTTTCGCCCTTAGGAGTTACCTTGCCGACAAGAATATCGCCCGAATGAACCTCCGCGCCAATGCGTATAATACCGTTTTCGTCAAGGTCGCGCAGAGCGTCGTCACCGACGTTGGGAATGTCACGGGTAATATCTTCCGGCCCGAGCTTGGTATCTCTTGCCTCAATTTCGTATTCTTCTATATGAATAGATGTGTAAACGTCATCTCTGACTAACTTTTCATTTATAAGAACGGCGTCCTCATAGTTGTAGCCTTCCCACGTCATAAAGCCGATAAGCGCGTTTTTGCCGAGAGAAATTTCGCCGTTTGAGGTTGCCGGTCCGTCTGCAATGACCTCATTTTCGAGAATATCCTGACCTACCGTAACTATGGGGCGCTGATTTATGCAGGTGCCCTGGTTTGAACGCATAAACTTGATAAGCTCATATTCGTCCGTCTCACCGTTTTCGGCAGTGATAACTATTCTCTGCGCGTCAACCTTTGTAACCTTGCCCGCGCGCTTTGCAAGCACAACGGTTCCCGAGTCAACGGCCGCTTTATACTCCATACCCGTGCCGACAATAGGCGATTCGGTAGTGAGAAGCGGAACTGCCTGCCTCTGCATATTCGAGCCCATCAACGCGCGGTTGGCGTCGTCGTTTTCAAGGAACGGAATCATAGCAGTAGCAACGGATACGAGCATTCTCGGAGATACGTCCATATAATCGGCCTCCGAAGCCGGAACCTCTCTGAAGTTGTCGCGCTCGCGTATTGTGACCTTTTTATTTATAAATTTACCGTTTTCATCAATAGGAGAGTTGGCCTGCGCTACCTTATAATTATCCTCAACGTCGGCAGTCATATATTCAACGGTTTCAAGCACGGTGCCCGTCTTTTTGTCAATCTTGCGGTACGGGGCCTCGATAAAGCCGTATTTATTGATTTTAGCGAAAGACGCAAGATATGAAATCAATCCGATGTTAGGACCTTCGGGAGTTTCTATCGGGCACATTCTGCCGTAATGCGAGTAGTGAACGTCACGAACCTCAAAACCCGCTCTGTCACGTGAAAGACCGCCTGGGCCCAGAGCCGAAAGCCTTCTCTTGTGGGTGAGCTCGGCAAGGGGGTTGGTCTGATCCATAAACTGAGAAAGCGGAGATGAACCGAAAAATTCCTTAATCGCCGCCATAACGGGGCGGATGTTGATAAGCGCCGCGGGCGTTACCTTGTCGGGCTCCTGACCCTGAAGAGTCATACGCTCCTTAACTACACGCTCCATCCTCGCGAAACCAATTCTGAACTGATTTTGAAGAAGCTCGCCGACGGAACGGATACGGCGGTTGCCCAAATGGTCAATATCGTCAATTACGCCTACGCCTGACGCAAGGCCGTTAAGATAGTTTATTGACGCAAAAATATCGTCTATTATAATATGTTTGGGAATAAGGTCGTCTACGCGCAGCGCAAGCTCTTCTTTGAGAGCCTCTTTATCGTTGCCGCACTTGTCAAGAATTTCGGTAAGAACAGAAAAACGAACCTTTTCGTTTACGCCGATTTCCTCGAGCTCTTTTTCGGTGAAATCGGGGAGATATTCCAAACAGTCAACCATACCGTTTGAGAATACTTTGACCTCTTTGCCGTCAATATCGAGCACTACCGACTGAACGCCCTCCTGCTCCATACGGTAGGCTTTTTCTTTTGAAATAAGCTCGCCCGCGTCCGCAAGAATTTCGCCCGTAAGAGCGCTGACAATCGGTTCTTTTGTTATAAATCCTGCAATTCTCTGCGCTATGCCGAGCTTTTTGTTGTATTTGTACCTGCCGACTCTTGAAAGGTCATAACGGTGAGCGTCAAAGAATAAGCTGTCAATGTGAGCCTGCGCTGTTTCAAGCGCCGGCGGCTCGCCCGGGCGCAGTCTTTTATATACCTCAATAAGAGCCTGCTCCGTGTTGACGGTCGTATCCTTTTCCAAAGTGGCCTTAATTCTGTCGTCATAGCCGAAAAAGTCAAGAATATCCGCATTGGAGCTGAGACCTAACGCGCGTATAAACGTAGTAATATAAATCTTCCTGTTCTTGTCGATTCTGACATAGAAAAGGTCGTTCATATCGGTTTCGTACTCAAGCCAAGCGCCGCGGTTGGGAATTACCGTGGTCGTATAAAGCTCTTTACCTGTTTTATCGTGAGTCATACCGTAATAAACGCTCGGAGAACGGACAAGCTGAGAAATAATAACACGCTCAGCGCCGTTAATTACGAATGTACCGCTGTCTGTCATCAGCGGAAAATCGCCCATATATACCTCGTTTTCCTTTACCTCACCCGTCTCTTTGTTGAGAAGGCGTGCGGTAACACGAAGCGGCGCCGCGTAAGTTACGTCTCTTTCTTTACATTCTTTAACCGTGTATTTCGGCTTATCGTCCATACGATAATCAACGAAAGTCAGTTCAAGATTTCCCGTATAATCCGTAATAGCGTCAATATCACGGAATACCTCTTTAAGTCCCGTTTCAAGGAACCAGCGATAGGAGTTTTTCTGTACCTCAATGAGGTTGGGCATCTGCATAACCTCATTTATTTTAGAGAAACTCATACGGGTGTTTCTGCCAAGTTGGATAGGTTTGACATTTACCATAGGGCTTATCACTCTCCGTTCTTATTTTATCCTTAAAGCAGAGCCGAAGCCCCGCTTGGAGATTAACGATTTTTGCTGTTCCCGCTTGATTTTAAAGCGGAAACGGGGTGTACGCGCAATCAATAAAAATTAGGCAAAAGTACACATTCCCACTTTAATAGCAGTTTAAAATTATACTACTGTCAAGTCAACTTGTCAAGAAAAAAATTTACATTTATTTATTTTTTATTTTCCGTATATCTATTGAAAAAATATTCTTTTCCTTTATAATATTAAATTGTATAGGATTTGTTGGGGATTAGCTTATTTTTTTGGAGGTTTTTATGAGTTTTGAAAAAAATTATGAGTACGACTGGGAAAATCCGACCGTCTTTAAAAGGAACAAAGAGGACGGACACGTTCTCTCGTTTGCATATGAAAGCGAAGATGACGCTTTAGCGCTCAAAGAGCCGAAATGCAGGCTTTCGCTTAACGGAGAGTGGAAATTCCACTGGCAGCGCGGGCTTGACAACTGCCCCGAGGATTTTTACAAGACCGATTTTGACGCGTCGTTTTGGCGCAATATTAAAGTCCCGTCAGTTTGGCAGACCGAGGATACAGGCAGTTACCCTTACTATTACGCGAGCACTTTCTGCCGCGCTCTCTCCCGTTCAAAGGGCAAAATTCCCTCTATTGACCATTCAATGCAGGAAATAGGTATTTATATTCGCTCGTTTACTCTGCCCGAAGATTTCGGCGACGGCGAACTTTTTCTTCATTTCGGCGCCGCTAAATCTGCTATTGAGGTCTACGTTAACGGTGAGTTTGTCGGCTATTCGCAGGGGTCTATGACTCCGCACGAATTTGACGTAACGCGTTTCTTAAATATCGGCGAAAACAAAATTGCGGTTAAGGTTTACAGATTTTCCGACGGAGCGTACCTTGAAAATCAGGATATGTGGCTTCTTTGCGGCCTTTACAGAGATGTTTACATTTACAGAGAGCCCAAAACTTGTATCCGTGATTTTTTCATAACTACGGATTTGGACAAAGACTATAACGACAGCAAAACGGATTTGGAAATTTTGATTAAAAATTACGCGGACGCGCCCTCAGCTTTGGTTAAAGCGGAAATTGTAGATAACGGCAATAAAATCCTTTTGGGAGAAGAGAAAACCGACCTTTCAAGCGAAACAAGGGTAAAATTCAGCAAGCTTATCCCCTCCCCCCATAAATGGTCTGCCGAAGACCCATACCTTTACAAATTGCTCATTACTTTGACAGTAGACGGGAAAAGCGCATACAAATGTATCCGTTTCGGTTTCAAAAAAGTGGAAATCGTCGGCGAAAAGCTCCTTTTCAACGGAAAGCAAATGATGCTTAGGGGCGTTAACCGCCATGACTTTGACCCAGACTTCGGCTGGGCGGTTCCTAAAGAAAGATTTTTTGAGGATTTAAAGCTCATGAAACGCGCGAATATTAACGCTATTCGCACGTCGCACTATCCAGACGACCCGATTTTATACGACATAGCGGACGAATACGGTTTCTACGTTATGGACGAATGCGATTTGGAAACGCACGGAGTGCGCAGAAAGGGCGTTCCGGGCGACAACCCGGTGTGGACAGGCGCGGTTGTCGACCGAATGGAGAGAATGGTTCTGCGCGACCGCAATCACGCATCAATATTTATGTGGTCGCTCGGCAACGAAGCGGGCGACGGCGAAAACTTTGCCGAAATGAAAAAAGCCGCGCTAACTCTTGATTCAACAAGGCAGTTCCATTACGAGGGCGATTTTAATTTCACTAAGTCGGACGTCATTTCGCGTATGTATCCGCTACCGGACGTTATGGAAAAGCTCGGCAACCGTGAGCCGATTACCATTTCGCTGTACGACAATATCGCAAACGCCCTTGCGGCGGATTCAAAGCCTATAAACAAAGAACATTACTGCCGACCCGTGCTTTTGTGCGAATACGCGCACGCTATGGAAAATTCGCTCGGCAATTTCCAAGAATATATGGACGATTTTGAAAAATACGATAATATGCACGGCGGTTTTATCTGGGATTTTGTAGATCAGGCGATAAGGAAAAAGACTGAAAACGGCGATGAATGGCTCTACGGCACCGATTTTGAAAAATTTGAGCCAGGAAGATATACACATCTGCCTAACACTACCGCAATGACGGGCAGTAACACTTACTTTTGCGCAAACGGCATTGTATCCGCCGACAGAAAGCCCCACCCGTCATATTATGAGGTTAAAAAAGTCTATTCGGAAATCAAGATAAAAGAAAAAGACGCCGCAAAGGGCGAGTTTGTGCTTTACAACAAGCGCCTTTTTACCGACCTTTCCGACATTGAGTTCAAATGGAGCGTTTTGGCTGACGGCGAAGAAATACACTGCGGATATTTAGAGCTTAACTGCCCCCCGCAGGACAGCGCCGAATTTACCGTTCCTTATGATTTTGAATCACTGCCGAGCGCGGAATGCGTTCTCATTATCTCATTTTTAAATAAGTCGGAACGGCCTTGGTGCAAAAAAGGATATGAGCAAAGCTTTGACCAATTTATCTTAAAGCCAAAAACGGAAGAATCCGTAAAAATTGCTCACGGCAATTTGCAATATGTTAAAAGCAACGGCGGCGTTTTCATTAAAGGCGATAATTTCTCTCTCAAAATTCAGGACGGAAAAATTGTTTCCTACACCGTTTCGGGGAAAGAAATCCTGCGCGCTCCCGTAACGCCTAACTATTTCAGGGCGGTTACAGACAACGACCTCTCAAACACAAACTTTGTTCCGCCGTTAATTCCGTTACATCCGTATTTTAACTGGCAGAGGGCTACAAACACCGCAAGCGGAAGAATTACCGGCGTAACGAAAAATTCGGACGGTCAAATTGAAGTCAATATCGCGTGGAGCGTTAAGCTGTTCAAAAACACGTCTACAAAAATCGTTGTCAATTCTGACGGGAGCTTTACGCTTACCCATACAGGCACGCCGAAAAACATCAATCTTTTAAGATTCGGCACAATGTTCGGAATACTGCGTGAATACGACAGCGTGAAATGGTACGGCAGAGGTCCGCAGGAAACATACTGTGACAGAAAAACGGGCGGTAAAATTGCGATACACGAAATGAGCGTTGCCGACCTTGAGCACCATTATATGCGCCCGCAGGAAAACGGCAACCGCACCGATGTGCGCTATGTGGAGTTTAAAAACGCCGACGGCAAGGGTTTAAGAATTGAGGGCGTCGGAGTTCCGATTTGTTTCAGCGCGCATCATTACACTCAAGACGAGCTCCAGTTGGCAAAGCATATTCACGAAGTACCCGACCGTGACGCCACCTTTGTTTCGGTTGACCTTAACCAAATGGGAGTAGGCGGAGATATGCCCGGCGACGCGAAGGTTCGCGAGCCGTACATTATGCACCCAAACAGAGAATACACCTATACTTTTAAGGTTGCGCCGATTGTTTAAAGTCTGTTACGAAAAAATCACCTGAAGTTTTGTATCTTCAGGTGATTTTAATTTTCAGTCATTTTCAAAAAAATCCGATATTCTTTGCTTACAATCCGGCGCCTCGTCATAAACCGCGTGGCCAAACCCGGAATACAAAAACAGCTCCGCGCCTGTTTTCTCCGCCAGCTCCGTTTGCCTTTCCTTACACATTATTTTGTCGTTTTCGGAGCCTATTACCAGAACGCGGCAGTCAATTTCGTTTAATTTATCATATACGTCAAAACCCTTACACATTCTTGCCAGAATACAAAATCTGTTTAGCTCCCGCGCGGTACATTCGGGGATAAGCGAATAAATCCCGCTTTTTAATGAGTTTATCATTTCTTCCGAATAAATATCGGTAAAAAATCTTATATGGAGTTTTTCGTTTTCCCCGCTCTCAGCGAGGCTTACCCAGCCGTCTATTTTATCTTTTATATTTTTGTCCGCTCTCGGCGAAGTTGAACCGAGAACGGCTTTTTTTATTATTCCGGGGTGATTTATCATAAGCGACAGCAATATCATACCGCCCTGCGACGCTCCGAAAAAATACGCTTTTTCAATATTCAAACCGATTAAAACTTCATAAAGATTTTCCGCAATATCAAAGACGGTCATATCTTCGCTTATTTCTCTCGGTCGGTCGAAAAGATAAACCGTGTAATTTTCCGTAAACATACTGTAAGCTTTTGCAACCGCATCCGCCGACTCGGTGACTGGCTTAACGCTCAGACCCGGAATTATCACAAACACCCTTTTGCCCCGCCCGAAAACGGCATAGTCCGTTTTGAGTCCGTTTTTATCGGTATAAGTTTTAATTTCACAGTTCATAAAAACACCTCTGTTGAATTCAATAAGGCCTGCACCGTCAAGCGGCGCGGCAAGGCGCGGTGTAAACCGCGTTGAGGAGTCAGCGGAGACCGAATCCCCTGCTGATTCCCAAAACGTAACCCGCCGCCTATAAGGCAGTGGACATCTCTTGCCTAAATTATATCAGAAAAAACTTGTTTTAGCAATCAGCTTTCAGAATACGACAAGTTTTGCGGCGCAGGGGATTTATAATAAAAACGCGAAAAGCGCTGATGTAAAAATAAAAAGAAAGGAGCGATACCGCGCGAAACGTCGGCTTAAACGGCGTTTTACGGCACATTGTATCGCATTGCTGAAATGAGTGTTAAAACAGAATTCAATGACGAAACATTATATTGCTTTTTAAGCGGAGAAATCGACCACCATTCAAGCTTTGCAATTCGGCTTGAAATTGACGATAAAATTGAAAATTCAAGGCCGAAACATACCATTCTTGATTTTACCGACGTAACGTTTATGGACAGCTCGGGCATCGGGCTTGTTATGGGCAGGTACAAGCTTTGCTCACAGTATGAGGGAACTCTTACCGTTTGCGGACTTTCAGATTCTTCTTACAAGGTTATGAAGCTTGCGGGCCTTTCAAATATCGCAAGCATAAAAAAAGGAGGCGTTAAAAATGAGCGTAGTAGTAAATGAATTTAAAATGACAGTCGATTCCCGTTCAGTAAACGAGGCGTTTGCCCGAACGGCCGTAGCCGCGTTCGCCGCTCAGCTTGACCCCACGCTTGAAGAGATAAACGATATTAAAACAGCGGTCAGCGAAGCGGTTACAAACTGCATAGTTCACGGGTACAAAAACAGCGTCGGCAAAATTTTCATAACGGTAAGGATAAAAAGCGAATCCGCGGTACTTATTACGATAAAAGACAGAGGCGTCGGCATTGAGGACATAAAAAAAGCAAGAGAGCCGCTGTTCACAACGGGCGGCAGCGACAGAGCGGGACTTGGATTTTCGGTTATGGAAAGCTTTACGGACAAGCTCACCGTCCGCTCAAGCGTCGGCAGGGGTACAACCGTTACGCTGTATAAACTGATTTTCGGTCGCTCCAAATGACCCGTGACGAGCTAATAACCGAAAATCTCGGTCTTGTCGGAAGCTGCGCCTCACGGTTTCTCGGTAAAGGCGTTGAATATGAGGACCTTTACTCCGCAGGGTGCGTAGGGCTTATTCACGCCGCGGACAGATTTAACGAAAAATTGGGATTTGCTTTTTCCACATATGCCGTACCGGCGATTTTGGGCGAAATTAAGCGAATTTTTCGTGACGAAGGGTCGGTTAAAATAAGCCGAAGTCTAAAAGAACGGGCGAGAATGCTTCGGCTGACGGCGGAAAAATTTGAAAAGGAAAACGGAACTGTGCCGACTGTATCGGAGCTTTCAAAGATTCTTGGAATCGACGACGCCGAAACGGCGGAGCTTTTATGCGCCGCCTACCCTGTCATATCGCTCACCGACAGCGACGGCGAACGCCAGACCGACATTCCCGATTACGATATTTATTCGGCAATCGACAATAAAATATCACTTCAGCGGGCGATTGACGCACTGCCGGAAAACGATAAAAAGCTAATCCGTTTAAGATATTTTGACGAGCTTACCCAAAGCAAAACGGCCAAGGTACTCGGCATTTCGCAGGTGCAGGTGTCAAGGCGCGAAAAAATCATTTTAAGACAGCTGAGGAGTAAATTGACTGGGTAAAAACCCGCCGAAACGCTTAACCGCAAAATAAAATTTTAAATACCAAAAACAAAACGGACAGGTCACCCTGCCCGTTAGTTTATTGAAGCTGATTTGCAACAGAAAAAATTTAAGTTTTTGCCCGTCTTTCGGGAATGGCGGCGGGGGTTCCACGTAATCTATTTACCAAGGGTGGGCATAGCTTAAAATATCGGGAAACTGTTTTAATGCTGAAATCAATCGGTTTTCTGTCATTTTCTTCTCCTAATCCTCACTTTTTTATTTATTTTATCTTTTTTAGGATAAACAGTAAAATTATTAAAAGAATATATGGGGATTATATCCCCTTATATCAAGAGATTATAACCCCCATAATATTAAATGTCAAGGGGGAATTTATTATGATAAAATTTGACAGACTTTGGGAAACGATGAAAAAGAAAAATATTACCACATATTATCTCAGAGAAAAAAGCGGCATAGACAGCAAAACCGTCAGGCGCTTAAAAAGCAACGACAATATCGAAACAAAAACGCTCGATAAGCTCTGCCGTGTTTTAAATTGCAGGTTAGAGGATATTGCGGAATACATTCCCGAAGACGATTAGGCAAATCGCTTTCTTTCGGCGAAAGTGCATATATTTTTCCGAACTGTAAAATATCGCTGAAAAAGCGCGTTATGCAATATAGCTTATGACCGTATAACTTAGGCAAGAGATGTCCCCCGCCTCCTGAGGCGGGTTCCATTTTTTCGGAACCGTTGTGTTTCTGCCGTCGTAACAGAAATAAATACCGCCTCAAATGATACCTATTTTATCATATGAAAATTCAAATATCTATATTCTGTCAGCATACAGCCGCAAATATTTTTTCGATACTTTTTGAACAATTACGCCAAAATTTGTATTTTTCGTAAATATGTGTTATACTTGTTTTCTGTATTAACCGAATATTATTCGAAAACCGCTCACCGCGAAAAATGAGAAAGGAGCGGTACCGTAATTTCAAGAGCTTAATAAAAGTCTTTGAAACCGCAGTACCGTATGACGATTTTTATGAACAAAAGAAGGCTCGGCATTATCCTTACGGTCACGGCAATCAGCCTTGCCCTATCTCTGCTTTTTTCCTCCTGCGCGCCCGTAACTCTTGTAAAAATAAAGAGCGCCGAATTTGAAAATATTTACCCCGAAAACGCAGGCGACGCTTACCACAAGGTAAAACGCAGTTCTTACGAATCCGTCTGCAAGTCGGGTCTTATTGAAATGTTTTTTGATAAAACGACCACTTCAGTCGGAATACTCGACTCTTCTTCAAATATTTTCTGGAGCTCCCTCCCCTCCGACGAAGAGAAAAAATCTCTTCTATATGCTCCGCTTGAAATAACTCTTTTAACCGAAAGCGGCAAACAGTACGTTTTAAATACGCAGGACAATTCAGTTTCTTTCGGAAATTTCGTTTTTGAGAATACAAACAACGGCGTAAATGTTAAATACTCGCTCTCTCTTGACGCTGACAGCGGCAAAGCGGATATAAACACCCTCCCCGAAGAATCTGTTCGGGTCGACGCCACCGTTTCATACATTCTTTCGGACGGGTCGTTCTACGCCTCGGTAAATATGAATAACTTACAGCTTTCGGACGGCGTATATGTTGAAAAAATCAAGTTTTTAAATTCTTTCGGCGCTTACAGCGACCAAGACAAAGACGACTTCATATTTGTCCCCGACGGGAGCGGCGCAATTATAAAAACGGGCGTTTCCAACCCGGATTTTTCTCCGATAACGCTCAAGGTTTACGGCGACGACCCCTCTGTCGCCAAAGGCAAGGCCTCAGCTCCGCTCGGCGCGTTCGGAATTAAGCACGGCAAGGGGGCGTTCCTCTGCATTATAGAAAGCGGTGAATCCGTTGCCGATATTAACGCGTACAGGCTGTCAGACACTTCGCTTAACAGCGTAGGCGCGGAATTTGCCGTTACCGACTCTTCAACCGTCTCAAAAAAATCAAAGCAGGTTAAAACATTAGGCGGCGAATACGGCGGTGAAATACGCCTTTGTTACCGTTTCCTTTCGGGGCAATCGGCTACATATTCCGGTATGGCCGCCGCCTGCCGGGAAAATCTTATAAGAAATTCTGTTATTTCTTCAAAATCCGTAACCGCCGAAAATTCTTCACTTCCGCTGATAGTAAATCTTCAATTTGGGTTTTTTGACTCCAACGGCAAATTTGCGGTAAAATCCACCTTTGAACAGGCGCAGGCGCTGATGTCTCTATTAAAAGCAAAAGGCGTTAACAGCGTTTATCTGCACGCAAGCGGGCTGTTTACCGACGCAAATAACGGTGAAAGCGGCGATTTCGGCAGTTTTCTTAAACAGCTCGGCTCAAAAGAAGATTACGACGCACTTTATTCTTATATGAAAACACAGAATTTTCCTATTTACATTGACACGCCAGTCCTCTCGGTCAAAAAATCCTCGGGTGACAAGGCAAAAAACCTTTACGGCAATAAAACAACGTATCCTAATACGCAAGCTCATCTTAATATGCCGTCCTCAAAGCGCGGGTATCTTAAAATATCCGAGCTTGAAGACAAAATTGAGAATCTTTTAAACGATTCCGCAGACGTTTCTTTTGACGGATTCGCATTGAACGACATCGGCACGGCGCTTTATTCGGACTATTCTTCAGACTTTTATCCAAGAGAAAGCAGTAAAAAAGAGATTGCCGCTCTTATCCCCGTTCTTTCCTCAAACAAGCCCGTTATGATATGCAACGGTAATTTTTATTCGCTGAAAAATGCGAGCGTTATTTTATATATTCCGCAAGGAGCCGTATCACGCGAGGAAAATGAGGCGTATCGTTCAATTCCTTTTACTTCGCTGATTCTTCACGGCACATACGATTACAGCTTTGGCGGCATTAACCTCAGCGAAGACCCGAAAAAAGCGTTTCTGCGCTCTGTTGAATACGGCGCTTTACCCTCCGCCGATTGGTATTGCTTGGGAACGGAAGAAAACGATAAATACGACTACAACAAAAACATAAACGAAATCGTGTCCTATTGCGTTAAAGCAAGCGATATTCTTGCTGACCTGCGAGACGCGCGAATGACGTCTCACTATGAGGCGCGTACAGGCGTATTCTGCACGGAATACAACAACAGCGCAAAGGTTTATGTCAACTACACCGAAGAGGATGTAAAAATAAACGGCATCACAGTAAACGCGAACGACTGCGTAAAGATTTCATAATTTATCAGAAAAAAGCGGTCTCAAAAAATCAAAATCCTTTGAGAGCGCTTTTTATTGTTTTAAATAAATTCAATAAGAGACTTGCCCGTCATTATGCTATTTACCTCAATATCAGCACTGCGGCATACAAATTAACGGTACTTTTAAAGCTGATTTTTAACGATTGTCTCTCAAAGTCCCTTTTGACAGGCGAAAAATTGTAAAATAAGGCGGTGCGGATGCGGCAGAGCGTATATTCATCTGCAAAAAACTCCCGATAGTCCATAATTATTGTAAATACGATATAAAATAAGAGTTGACAAAAAGGCAAGTTATATGTATAATAGAACAGTGCTTTTAAGAGGTAAACACACTTGTCCCGCCAAATAGAGCAAAATACAATGCTCGGGTTGCCTGCGGCGGGTAAAAACAGTCTTTATGCAAAAATAAATATAGGGGTATAGCTCAGTTGGTAGAGCAGCGGTCTCCAAAACCGCGTGCCGAGGGTTCAAGTCCTTCTGCCCCTGCCAAAAGAAAAGTCTTGTAATTCCTTGATATATAAGGGATTTCAAGACTTTTTTATTTTTTGATTTTATGTGCTTTTTCCTGTAAACAGGCATAAAAGCACACAGAATTTTATAAAAATGGGGGTCAGATGGGGGTCAAAGGAATCAAAAACTTTTGATATATAAGTGATTGAAACCTATCATTTTTTTCATTTCAATTATTTCTTTCATTGCATTACGAAAAATATATTAGATATTTTTAAGTAAAAATAACACTCCTTCTTAATTCTAAGTCATCGCTTAAAAATCAAGAAGGAGTGTTTTAGTTTTTTAAGAATAATTCAAATCATCAAGTAATGCTCTAAGCATTTACAGATAAAATTTGTATTATTCTTCTTTGCGTTTTTTACGGATAACCGCAAATATAATTGCCGCTGTTAACAGAATTACCCCTGCAATAGAGCCCCAGCGAAGAGGCTTATTCGCCCAGAAAATCATTATTGCACTTGAAGAAATAGATACATTAGAATAAATTTCATCTGTCTTGGCACCGCTTATGTTGCCTGCGTAATCCTCACAGATAATCTGAACATTCTGATAAAGACCCTCGCTAAGTTCAAACGTAATATTTCCGGCTGCAATTGCATTAACTAAATCTTCGCCTGAAAGGTTAATTAACTCCTTAATCACCGCGCCGTTTTTATCTACCGTGCGTACAATAAGGCTTTTCAGCGAACCGCCGTCATCTGTCGGTACAACAGTAACAACTTGCTTTTCGACTTGATATCTGCCGTTTGTTTTAATACCTGCTACTGTAACTATGGGCGCCGTTCTATCAACAACAAATTTAGCTGAAATTCCCTTAACATCGCTGAATGCCTCGTTACCGGCTTTATCCTTAGACGATATAACAACGATATATTCGCTTTCGCCCTCAAACAGAGCCTTATTGATGCTGTAAGAATACTTATACCACGAGCCTGCGCTGTTGTCGGCAGTAACGGTGTAATCGGTATTTTCAACAAGCTTTTTACCGTTAAGAGTTACTGTATTTTCTAAAATCGGGTCTGCGTTAATTTCGATTAACGTAACATTTTCTGTAATATTCTTTACGTAATAAGTCTTCAAAAGATTTTCGGTAAAGGCATTGGGTGAGAACACAGAGCCACCGCGGTTAACTGAGAATGTTACCAGTTTATCTGAGCCTGAGCGTTTTTCAACATAGTTTTTCCCGTTAGCATTCTCTAATATTACCTCGCTGTATGCATTTCCCGCCTTGTCTGTTACGGTACAGGTAATGCTGTATATACCGTCGGTATTTATATTGGTGACAGTATATCTCTTGCCTTTTTCTATATCCTCAGTATTGCCGATAGTAAGATTTTGGGATTCAAATTTACCGTCTTTCATTATAACCGCAGACAATACGGGTACAAATACGTCGAAGTTATCATCAGTAGCCGTAACAGTAAAGCCGATGTTTCCGCTGTCGTTATTTGCAGATTTATCTGCAATGCCTGAAATAGATAAAACAGGATTTGTTTTATCTATATAGAAATTCTGAGCGGCAAAATCGTCAATGCTGTTTCCTGCCATATCGGTAAATTCTATATCAAGCGTGTATTTACCGTCTGTTTTGTAACTAATAGTTGCGGTATGCGTATCGCCGACACTCTTCCAAGCGCTGATTGAAGGCGCTGATTCAAGAATTGCTACACGCTCAGCATCAAAATTATGCTCAACAATTGTAATGGTAGCTGTTCTGTCCGCCTTATAGTAAATACCGTTGCTTGCTGAATTGTTATCGTAAGAAACAGTTACAATCGGCTTTGTTTTGTCAATTGTAAATTTGTGCTGTGCAAATTTATCAGCCGCATTTCCTGCGCGGTCGGAATAGCTTATGTCAAATGTATAATCCCCGTCTGCTGTATATGCAATTGATGCAATGTAGTATGTTTCATCGGGATTATCGGTATTTTTATATTCCTTCCAATCGGACAGTTTCGGAATTACGCCGTCGGTATTCGTGATGTTATAAACGATATTCTTACTGTCAAAATTTCTCTCTGTTACCTTAATTGTTGCGGTACGGTTTGCCTTGTAAATATTTGTATATTTTTCGTCAGGCGTATTATTATCGTAGGTAACTTCAATTGTGGGTTTGGTTTTATCTATGCAGAAGCTGATTGATTTTTCAGAGGTATTTCCTGCTCTGTCAGTCATTTTTACTTTAACAACAATATCGTTACTGTTGTTATTTACAGTAATGGTTTTTTCCATTTCCGTTACAAGATTCGCCTCAGTCTTTGTCTGCCGCCAGCCTGAATCGCTGTCATCAGTGAAGGTTTTCTTGTTATCTACGGTAACCTTTCCGCTCTGATTGCTATCTTTGTCATAAGGAGCAACAACCGACCATTCAATTTCACGGATGCCTGAATAAGTGTCTGTTACCGTAATTGTTACAGGAACATCATTTTTATAAAGCTCTGAACCGCTTTGAGTTTTATTTGCCGTGCTGTCTTTTTCAAATGCAATATGCTCTTCTTCTCTGTGCTTTGTTTCATCTTCAATAATTGCGCTGTTCGGATTTACAAAATTCTCCTGAACATTGTCTACATTATCCGTAGCCTTTGCATAAATCTGACCCTTAAAATTAGCCTTGATAATAAAGCTTACCTGCCCGTCAGCATTTACGGGCGCAGTAATCTCTGCACTGTTTTTGCTGTCCTTGTCAACTGTATAATATGTAATTGACTTAATTCCCGATGAAGGTTTGTCATCCCTTGAAGAGATTGTCACTTTTGTATCTTCCTTAAAGTAGAAACCGTAATCGGTAACCTCAAGCTTTAAATCAGTGTTACTGCCCTCGGCAAAATTTTCAGGCTCAAAATCAAATTTAGTGATGTAGGGATTATCGGTATCCTTGTAAATTGTCTTTTTGTAAGGTTCGGATACATTCCCCGCATTATCGGTAACCGAAATTTCAATAGTATATGAGCCGTCTTCATTGCGTGTTGCCTGATTTGTATTCACTGTGAAGGTAAGGTCAGTTGTTTTTTCGTCTTTCTCATAGAATTTAGCGTCAATATTTTTATTGTCTTTATCAAGAACAATATCGGCGCCGTTAATCTTCACAGATACATTTCTGATTCCTGAATCAGCGTCATTGATTTTAATATTGAAATCAATATCTTTATTATACCAGTCGTTTTCATCTGCTGTGTCTGTATTCTTTTCATTTGCGGCAGCAATATATTCAACGGAAACGGTAGGTTTAACTGTTTCAATCATTAAATTGCTGTTCAGAATGTCTGAATTGTCTGTTGTAGGCTCTACCCTATTTTCGGTTATGTTGCCTACATTATCCGTGGCAACGGCTGAAAGAACTTTGTCAAAATATTTTGCTTCATCGGTAATATCTTCTGTGGGTACGGTGAATGTTGCCTTATTATCTTTATTGACATTCTCTGTGCCAAGGGATTCTTCGCCTGCGTAAAGTGTAATTGAATCTATACCTGAGGTTGCATTTTTGTCATTAGCCGTTACTGTAATTTCAACCTTTTCGTTAAAGAAAATACCGAAGGTTAAGATATTAAGCACCTTATCAAGCGGTGTTTCGCCGACTTTTGTTATATTAAAGGCAACTACATCGGGCGCTGTGGTATCAATGTATAACGATTTGTTATCGCTTGACGAATTGTTATTTACATTTACTACCTCTACACTTATTTCATTCTTACCATCATTCGGGTTTTCAGAAGTATTAACAGTATATTCTTTTTCCTTAACGGCATTTGCACTGTTATTATAATTCTTATTTAATACTTCAACGCCGTTCATTTTTATGACAACTGATTGGATTCCGAATTCATCTGTTACTTTTACTGTGAAATCAGTGTCGCCATCATACCAGTATTCTTCGCCGTTGATATATTTCGCATCGTATTTTCTTTCGGATACAATAGTGGCCTTAACATTAGAAATCGTAATTTTATTACTTTTAATATTTGAGTTTTCGCTTGTAGGAATTGTAGTTTGGCTTACATTTCCTGCATTATCTGTGGCTGTTGCACTTACTTCTTTAGTCGCAGAAAAATCATTTGCATTTAAAGTAAATTCAGCCTTACCGTCTTTAAAATCCTTAGCCTCAACAGTTTGACCGTTAAAGGTAATGCTTGCAATTCCTGAATTTGTAGTTTCACTCTTTGTATCGCTTGCGGTGATAAGAACCTTTATATTCTCGTTACTAAAAGTGCCAAATTCACAAACATTAAGAGAGCTACTTGAAAAATCGAATTTATCAATTGTCGGTTCTGACTTATCAATTGCAACAGGAATTGATTTCACATCATCTCCTGCTGTTAAATTTCCTACTTTATCTACTGCCCAAATAAAATATTCGTAATTATTTTCTGCACTATCTGTTTTGAATTGCGCTGTATTGGTTTCCGAATTGAACTCTGCCTCTGCAGCTGTTGAAAAATCATTGGTTGCAGAATAATATACCTTATCTACACCTGCAATGTCATCTGTTACAGCAGCAGAAATAGTGTACTCATAATTATTAAAATCTTTGTCAGGTTCTTTAGTTATTTTAGGAATTGATGGAGATTTTGTATCAAAAATTATTTCGATATTTATATTTTTGATTCGATTCCATCCACCAATCTTATTATCTTTATCAACATCTATTTCATCAATTGTTATGGGTTGTTTAATAGTTGATACCGAAGCAGTATATTTTACATTATAGTTAATTGATGTACGAACATAAGGGGCTTTTGGATGTACTTGAATAATAGTGCCGTCAGGAACTATATACTTATTACCAATAATAACCGGATTAAAAGTATCTCCGTCCTTGTTAAAAGTAATGGTATAATAATCATTATCAATTTTATCAAATACTGTTGAAGATTGAATAAGCGCATATTCTATATCAATAGTTTGATTTGCTGTTATATTGTCTACATATAAAGTATAGCTTTGAGCAAAATCTTCACCTTCCGGATCAACTTCAACTCCATTTAATTTTAATGATGAAATTTCATAACCATCATCAGGAATAATTGTCACAGTAGCCGCGCCATTGTATTCAACAATTTCGTTATCGACTGTCGCTGTACCATTTTTACCATTATTGATTTTTACAGAGTATTGATTACGACTAAACTCAACAACAAAAGTGTGATCTTTTGTCATTATAAATTCTGTTCCTTCGACCTTTTTATCATTCTCTGTAAATGTTTGTTCTGCTCCGTCAACCACGATTTTGGAAACGCGATATGTGTCATTAGGAATAGCATCAACAATTACTTTTGTAGGATTTAAAGGATCTTCCGATTCATTAAATTCTTTATCAATCTTAACAGAGCCGCCTACTTCCTCTCGCTTTGAGCCTTCGGTATATTCAACCTTACCGTTTTCATCAACGGTAAAGGAGATTTTATATTTTTGTACTTTGAAAGATACGCTTACAGAATGTGAATCTGTAATGTTAGAAAAAGAGTATGTAAATTCTTTTTTAGAGGTTGCATTTGGTTGTTCAACATCGTCAACCTTAAAGCTATCAATACAATATCCATCATTTGCAGTTGCGGTAATTGTCTTGCTTTCACCATACTTAACATTACCTGATTCTGAAATCGTTCCGTTAGAATCAGTTGCAGCTGTGGAAATATTAAATTCCTTTACTTTAAACTTTAGTTCGCTTGCAGGCTGGGTTTCACTTAAATTAGTAATCTCAGTTGAAACCTTTTCATATTTTTCTTCTTTAGCCGTTGCTGTAACAGTATAGTCTTTTCCTTTATAAGCTGTAAAACTATATTTACCATCATCACCGGTTACTGCCGTTTCGGTTATATAACCAGTTACCTCGACCGTAGCGCCCTTGTAAGGAGCGCCGTTTTCATCAATAACTGTTCCCTGAAGTTCAATTTCGGGGATTGCCACATAAGTAACATCATAGTTGTTTTCCCCGCTTGCAGGAGTAATTTCAAAATCAGCTACAGATTCATAGCCTGTTTTTTCAGCAACAGAAACTGTATATGTTTCTTCCTCCTCTACAAAGTTTTCAAAGATTGCTACACCATTTGAAGTGTTTTGTACAGAACTTTTCGAAGCATCAGCTTTATTTGTAAGGGTAATCTCAACCCCATCAAGATTAATAGCTGATGAGCCGTCAGTTAAAGTAACGGTATAGCTGTCCACAGTTACAGCAAAAGCGTTAATAAGCGTACCAAACGGTATCACTGTTAAAAGCATTACTACACTCAAAACAACTGCCGTTATTCTTGATGTTGATTTCTTTAAATCTCTAAACATCATTTAACACCTTTCTCTTCGCTAAATTATTTTTGTATCTGAAGTTTTTTCCATTCAGAATGCAGTGCAGCCTGAAGGTTAAAACCGTAAGAAAAATGAATATATACTGCGCGTATTTTACTCCCGTATTGCAAACAGCCAAAACAAGATATATCAGCGCCGAAAAAATGAAAATTACATCTGCGGCAAAGCCGGCTTTTGTTTTAAAGAATGAAAAAATGCCCGGCAGGCCTTGAATTTTCCGCCCTTTCTGACTGCTTTCTATTACTTTGCGGCTTTTATTAGATTTCCATATTAGTATTTGCTCTGCTATCAGACCGCCCCAAAACAGTAAAGGAGCCAAAATCTTAACTGCAAAATTGTTAGGTCTATAAACCCCTGCTAAGCTGATAAGAACTGCTGATGATGAAAGCACAGAGCATATTACAGAAGCTCTTAAACCAAGTATATAACGCGATATTAAATTCATCTTACAACCTCATTTGAATGCACGAAGGTTATGTCAGTCTCAATATAAAAATTTGAATTACTGTTTTTCATATCATCGCTTTCCAAAACCGGCTGTGATTTTTCTTCATAATTTATTTCATCCTCTTCTTCGTTCAATAGGGATGTTTCGGATGCTAAGTTGTCATAACGGTCCTGAAGACTGATTTTAGATGTTTCGCCGAACTCTTCTTCCTGATTTTCGTAAACCGTTTTATTCTTTTTATTTAGCTTGCCTTCGGCCTTTTGGTCGGGATTTGACGAAACATTCTTATTGCGAATATTTTCAATTTCTTTACGTTTACTTGAGCCTGTTATATCGCCGACAGCCGCTTTTATATTTAAAAGGAAAAACAGTATAATAGTTGTAATCAACATTACTGCGGAAAGAGCAAGACCGCCGATAAAAATATATCTATACATATCATAAGACATTTCTTGTCCCCTCCTTATTTTTGGCTTTCAACCGTACTGATTTTTGACAGCGTTGTCTCAATATTCGTCTGTAATTTGGTAACATTTTCTTTAAGGAAAGTATTGGTAACACCTGAGGATTCGGATAGTATTCTGTTCATCATGGAGTTAATCTCGGAAGGAGCTGTAACCTCGCAAAATTCTTTACAGTTGGTATTTACCATATTGACAATTTCATTCCATACCTGAATTTTAAGATCATCTTCCAAATCCACAGTCTCATCATGCAAAATAACGACCTCATTCCAAAGGTTTCCATATTCTTCATAAAGCTTTGCGGTTTGATTTGCCTTAGCATACTTATATACATTTTGCAGACAGTTGGAAATATCGCAGTAAATTTTAGACACGGGATAACTCTCAACCGAGTCCTTCAGCCAAGAGGTTGCTGTCTGATATTTATCCTTTGCCACGCCTATATTGTAGTAGAAAAGATATGTTTCGCCGATTTCATAGCAAACCTGCTCAAAGCCGTCGGGATTATCCTTTTTTAACTGATTGAGCACGTCAACCGTGCTGTTATAACCTTTACTGTCGCTCTTTTCAATACCCACCTTCAGCTTAGCAAGAACTGCGCTGTCTTCCGCAGACAGCTCGCCGTCTGCTATCAAATAATCTATTAAGCCGTCAAAATCGTCTGTACCGAGATACGCCTCTGTGCGCGTAGGGTCGGTTAAAATGGTTTCATAATATTTTTCTACGCTGTCGGCATTAGCCAGCAAATATTCGTAATTTGCTTTTTTTGCCCCCTCGGCGGAGAAAAAACCGAAAACGGAAACAATTGCAAAAATCAGCGTGAGTGTTGCAGATGCGGCAAACAGCTTTATTTTATTTTTTTGCTGTTTTATGTGCTCATCTTCAAGGTCTCTGTAATGATCCAAATCATACAGAAGTTCCGCACAGGATTGATAACGGTCGTTACGGTTTTGCTGTGTACATTTAATAATAATTTTTTCAAGACCGCTTGAAAGCTGAGGATTTAACTGCCTTATGGGCAGCATATCATACTCGGTTTGAGGACTGCGCGGAGAAAGCCCCGTAACAAGATGATAGATTGTTTTGCCCAAAGCAAAAATATCGGTTCTGGCGTCTGTCTGACCGTTGCCGCCGAACTGCTCCGGAGCGGCATAATCAAGTGTGCCGAGGTTTTTGGTGTCTTCGGCTTTAAAATTCTTATACTCTCTTGCCGTGCCGAAATCGATAAGCGATATTTCGCCCCAAGGATATTTATCGCTTGTGTTCGGCTGAAGCATTACGTTAGCCGGTTTCATATCACGGTAAATAATCGGCGGATTAAGGCTGTGTAAATATCCGAGAACATCGCAAAGCTGTTTTGCCCAATCAATTACCGCCTCTTCGGGCTGTGCTCCGAAATCACGAATTGCTTTATCAAGGGAATTGCCCTGAATATAGTCCATTATGATAATGAACGAATCTTCGGTATCAATAATATCTGCGATGCTCGGCAGATGCGGATGCTTAAGCTTTTTGAGAATGTCTGTCTCCGCGATAAGGCCCTGCTTTACCGCCTCAAAATTCAAAGTGCCGTCCTTGCGCACCTCTTTAACTGCCCATTGCTTATTCGCTCTTTCGTTCATAGCGAGATAAACAACGCTCATTCCGCCCTGTCCTACTTTATTTAATATTTTATATTTTCCGTCAACAAGTGAACCTACCTCTAACATACCTTTACCCCTTAATATGTTCTGACAAGCACAACCGAGATATTATCCCGTTCTGCGCGCTGTTTGTTTAACTCAATAAGCTGTTTTGTATTATTATCCATAACAGCAGTATCTGTCAGAGCGCCCGGTTTAAATTTCTCATATATTTCATCAGGTGTTATCTCATGTCTAAAGCCGTCTGAGCACAGCATATAAACTGCATCTTTTTTGACTTCTCCGAAAAACATATCCGGATAGACCTCCTCCGACGCGCCGACGCATTGAAGAAGAACGTTTTTTCGGGAATCGGTCTTAGCCTCTTCGGGTGTCATTCTGCCCAGCTGTATTTCACGGGCAACAAATGTCTGGTCTTCTGTCAGCTGATGAATTGTATCAAAAATTTCATACGCACGGGAATCGCCTATATTTAAAATGTAAAATCTGTTTTGGGTAATCAACATTGCAACAACAGTGGTGCCGAGCCGTATGCCCTGCCTTTCACCGTATGCTTTAATAATCTCATTTTGCTTTATCACAATATTCTCCCACTGTGTTCTTATTGTCGAATCCTCAATGGAGGAACTGCACAGCACGGGAAGCTCATTAAAAACCCATTCATTAAATGCTGATATTACTGTGGTGCTTGCAACCTCGCCGTTTGAAAGGCCACCCATTCCGTCACACAGAATTGCAAATATCATTTTACCCTGAGACGTGTTAATAACCTTTACGGACAAGCCGTCCTGATTGGTGTCTTTAACAATACCGATATCTGTATTTGCCGAAACGAGAAAATTCATAAATGCAACTCCCTAAACAAATATTTGTGCCATATACTAAATACAAAAATCAATAACAGAACAAAGGCGGCAGCAACAGCCGCCCTTGCTCTGAATGAATAAATTCAATGCCTTTATTTGAATTACTTATTAAATTCAAACTTTTCGTCGGCAAGAACAATCTTGTCACCGTTTTTAAGCTGAATTTCCTGTCCTGCGCGTGCCTTTACGCCGTTTACAAAGGTGCCGTTTGCCGCTTTGTTGTCTACAATGTATGTAGCGCCGTCACGGACAACAAATCTTGCGTGAACACGGCTGATATTTGTATTTCCGCCTACGCAGTAATCTACACTGCTGCGCTCTCTGCCCACTGTAAATTCAGCGGCGCAAATCGGAATACGCTCATTATTGCTTAAACGCACCAGAGTACCGCCATGTACATTCTGAGAAAGAACAGTAGTTTCCCCTGCTCCCTGCGAAAGAACGGTTGTCTCGCTTGAGCCCTGTGAAAGAACCGTAGTTTCCGAAGATGCAGGCGCTGCGGGCTTTGCAGAAGCAACAGGCTTCGAAGCGGGAGCTTGAACCACGGGTGCAGAAGCAGGAACTGCCTGCGCCGCCTGAGGCTTTGACTTTTTCTTTCCGAGAACAACAAGAACGATTACCACCGCTATAATTGCAACTGCAACCAGAGCAATTACAATAATCAGACCGTATTTCCCCATAGGAGATTTTGCTTTATTATTTTCTAATGCGTCAATTGCATTTTTAAGCTCTGATGCTGCTTTGTCAATTTCGCTTTGTGAGTCGGAGGTTAAAGCAGATTTAGCCGCTGTGATAGCATTTTTAAGATTTTTGTATGACTCTTCGCTGTAATCATTAGCATTCACAGCTTCTGCATCTGTAATCAATCCTGACAGTCTGCCTGTATCCACTTGCGGCGCTTCACTGCTGACATTTTCCGAAGGTGATTCAGACGGTTGAGCATCTGCCGATGTATAAGAGATTCCGAGCGCATCTAATACATCAATAAGCTGTTTACTGGCGATTGCAATATTTCGCGTGTTGCTGCCCACCGCATTAATACCGACAACATTGCCGTCAGCATCAACCAACGGGCCGCCTGAATTGCCGCCTGAAATAATTGCGCCGTGTTCAACACAGTTTACACTGTTATAACGGCCGGTTATTTCCCCGTAACTGTCTTTGACATCAAAGCTCATATCGGCGATTCTATTTACCTTGCCGCCGGTGATTTCAACAGATGAAACATCGTAATACTTGGCGTTCTCAAGATTTACCATTTCTCCAGGAAAACCTAATGCAAAAACATCCTCTGTCTGACGGAGTGTTGAACTGTCGCGGAGTTTTAACGGAACGCGGTCTTTGATGGGCTCGTTTAAGGTCAGAACTGCATAGTCCATTTCGGTACTTGCCTTTTTAACTGTGGCTTTAACATAAACATCGCGGTAAACACTTACGCGCAACTCTAACTTATCTTTAACCTCAGCAACAGTGCGGTTTCCGCCTAAAGCTTCATTTATCATCTGAGTCCAGTATAAATACTCTTCATCTGAATAGCCGTTAGCTACATGCTGACATGTAACAATCGTATTTTCATTGATAAGGAAACCTGTTCCCGAGTGCACAAACTCTTCATGTGCGGCTTCTACATCATAAAACCAAACCTGAATCTGAACAACGCCGCTTTTTGCGTCATGCACACGCTCGTTAGCCTCCGCCGCATTTACGGTAATGACTGCGCTGAACATAAGACAAAATGCCATTACAATTGCGATAACACGACTGATAAATCGGCGTCTCTTTGTTTCTTTAATTTTCATTTTTTTACTCCTCTGCATTGAATTTGTTTTTATATGTAATCGGCAAATTACCGTTCACATCTTTACGCGAATAATTACAGACAGTTTTGCTAAAAATATTATTTTCGTAGAACTAACAGTTCTGTTAAAAAGACAGTCGGCGTATTTATGTGTATAGGCTTTTGTGTTCCTTGGACCATAATTTTGACCATTTTAAGCAGAAGTGTACAGTGAATCAAGCTGTTTTTTCATAGTATCTATGGACGGATGCACATATACATTCAAAGATATATTTGCGGAAGCATGACCCAATAAACGGCTCAGCGTTTTGGCATCCATGCCCGATTCTGCACACCGTGTGGCAAAGGTGTGACGCAAAATATGAAAATTCATTACAGGCAGATTGTGCGCTTTTAACATATTCCTGTACTGATAATCAAAGGTTCTTGTGCCAATAAAATTATTGTTTTTTGAGATTACAAAACCTGAATTGCTGTTTGCATACGCCTTGAGCATAACTCTTTTTAAAGCATCAGATATGGGAATTTCTCTTTGAGACGATAAAGTCTTAGGCGTATCAAGTATCAGTTTTGTTTTCTGCTTAATGCTGTTACCGCTCACTCTGGCTACGGTGTGTCTTACGTGAATGACATTGTTTTTAAAATCCACATCGTCCCATTGCAATGCGCATACCTCTCCTATTCGCATACCGGTATTTAATGCAAGTAAAGTGCCTACTGATGCACTGCTTTGCTCATTTTGTAAAGCATTTAACAGTCTGAGTTCAACCTCTTTGCTTAATACAGTGGGGTTGCTTTGGGCAGCGGCGGGTTTGTGAATAGGCGTTTTTAACGGCGCGCACCAGCCCTCGGCAACAGCAAATTTAATAATCGCTTCTGTTATGATTGCCATTGTTCTTACATATGAAGCTGACAGCTTTTCACCGTACCGTATCCCTCCGCTGTTAATTTTATTGTCCAAAAAGCTGTTTACGGTAACAGAATTGATTTCAGACATCTTTAATCCGCCAAGCGAAGGAAGAATATGCGTATCTATAATATTCTGATATTTTGCCTGAGTAGAGCCCTTTAATCTCACCCTGTTAGATTCCGTCCATAACGCTGTTATCTCTGAAAATTTCATATCCTTTGATTTGACCGCATTCGGCAAACTGCTTTTCAAAAATTCCAGCTTAGCCTTACATTCTGAATATGTGGAAGCATACACGGAGCTGTATTTTACTGTTCCATCATTTTTATATCCGTCCCTGTACCTTCCTTCCCAACGACCGTCCTTTCTTTTGTGTATGTTATCACCTCTTCTTGGCATAAATGCAACTCCTTTCCTTTAAAAAACTATTCTGACCAATTATCAGACCATAAATAATTATAAATTGCAGTTTTTTAAAAAACAATTTCACGCTTTCTCGGCAAAACGCCGCAAAATTTATATTTGTTTTATTGACATATAGACGTTTTGCTGTTATAATATATAAAAAATAATGTCTTAATTTGTCACTTTTTATATTTTAGAACTGTTAGTTCTACGAAAAATAAAACTGCTTTCCAAACGTGAAAGCAGTTTTATTTTTTCATATAATAAGCGAAAATAAAGCGAATGCAGTTTATTATTCTGCACTCGCTTTATTTATAGGTATTTCAAAATAATTTATAATTCTGTTTATAGGTTTTTGCTTTATTATTGAATAAGACATAACGGCTATTGCAAAAATTGCAGATATAGCAAGAGCAATACTGCCCTTACCGCATAGCATTAAAATCTGAATGACATCTTCATTGGCAACGGTAATGCCAAAGCTATACAAAATAACAGATGCAAGCGATATTATAAACGATAACAGGCAAATCCCGTTGACAATTAAATTGCCGTACCAAAGCCAGAAGGATTTAGGTCGGATTATTAACGATAATACCGCAGGCAGATACAGTCCAGAAAGACCTATGAAAACAAAGCTCGCCTTGTTATCAATCGGCGTTTTACATATAACATATGGTAACGGAAACAGTTTAAAATCCGTAACCTCTGCCCCAAATAAAATTGCAGTAATCCAATGTCCCGTTTCGTGTAATAACGGATAGCCGATAACCGCGACAAATAAACCGAGCAGCAGTAGCCCTGCGTATTTCAATATATCTTTCATAATACACCTCAGCAATAGTATTGACAAACTGCTGCCGAATAAGCGTATTATTAAAATAATGTTAAAAGAAAGTGTGTTTAATATTATTTATCGCATTTACCTCGGAGAATAAAATTCTAAAAGTCAAGTTAAAATATTTTACCTAAGATTTTTGAGAGACCTAAAAGTGAAAATATGGCTTAAAACAGTGCGTTTCAAAAAGTAATTTAGTTACTCTGACTCCGTCATTTTATGTTGAACATCTACGTCACTCCTTTCTTTGTTTGCTGCGGCACAATTATTGAGCTTTTGAGACTTTTACAGCATCAAATTGTCAGCGTTTATTATATAGTAAGCGGAAAAGATTTCATAGCATCAAAAAAGCATCAAACGGAACGCGGTCTTATGGTAAAACAGCAGCAAAAGGCTCAACAAAGCCAATCATATCAAAGGGTTTCCCCTTTCAACATCCACTCCAAGCCGCGCGTCGTAGGGCACCGCAAGAGGGGTTGCAAAGCAACTTCAAGTCCTTCTGTCCCCTGCCAAATCTGTCCTCGCCGCTTTTGCGGCGGGGACTTTTTTTGCCTAAATTATAAATAATTTGTACTTTTTAAAAAAATATGGTATATTAGCTATATAAAATGATGAAGGAGAAATTTACCATGTCACAAGCATTGCCCAAAAGAAAAATGTACCGCTATTGTTTAGCGGATATTGCCAAGGGGCTTTTTAACGGTATGATAGGCAATTACCTGCTGTATTTTTTTCAGCCCACAGTAAAAAGCGGATTGCCTAATTTATTACCGCAAAACAAATTATTAGGATTTATTACAGTTATGGCACTAATTACAGGTATCAGTAAAGTTGTTGATGCCGTTACAGATCCGTTGGTTGCAACTCTTTCGGACAAATGCAACCACAAGGACGGCAGGCGTATGCCGTTTTTGCGATTTTCTGCCCTTCCTTATGCCCTTTCGCTGTTACTGATTTTTTATGCGCCGTTTAAAGAGGGCTCCGTGGGCAACGCAATTTGGGTCGGATTTTTCCTTGTCACCTATTATGTTGCATATACATTCTTTTTCATTCCTCGCAATGCGCTTGTTCCTGAAATTATTCCCGACGCCAATGTGCGTGTCGGATACTACACTGTCAGCACAGTATTCTTTATGGGCTCAAGCGCCTTTATGTATGCCGCGACATTGTTTGTAAATCTGCTGAAGAATGCAGGCCTGTCGCCGTTATGGGCATGGCGTGCAGTATTCACTGTATTTGTTGCAATCGGTATAATTTGCCTTTTGCTCAGCGCTTATGCTTTCAATGAGAAGGACTATGTACATAACAGCACAAAGCCGAATGATTCTTTACTTAAATCCTTTGGTTTAGTTTTAAAAAACCGTAACTTTGTAATTTTCAGTCTTGGAGATTTGTTTAGCTTTATTTCGTTGTGCTTTTTTGAAACTGCAATGCTGTACTATATCACTATGCTGTTAAATATTGAAGAAAGCCAAGTATTTTATGTTCTTCTGTCAGCAATCGTGACTGCAATTTGTCTGTTCCCGCTTATTGTTATGATTTCAAGAAAATATAACAAAAAAATCCCGCTAATCATAGCAAGCGCCATCTTCACCTTAGTATTTGCATTCATTTATATTGGTGATAAAGTTGCCGCATTATTCGCAGGGCATGAATTGATAATCGGTATCGGAGTCGGAATATTGGTTGCATTCCCGTTTGCCGCTATCAACATTCTTCCGCAGTCTGTTATTTCTGATATTATTCAATTGGACTGTTTAGAAAGCGGAGTTAACAGAGAGGGCATTTTCTCAGCAGTTAAAACATTCCTTGAAAAAATAGCAGTCAGTATTGCCATGATAGTTGTATCAAGCGTATTGGCAATAGGCGCTGCAAGCGGCGAATCTGTCGGTATGAAGGGCGTTAAGCTCACAGGAGTATATGCAGGTGTATTCAGCCTGATTTCCTTAATTTTATTTATTGTATATAATGATAAAAAGGTTACAGAAGGAATTAAAAAGTACAGTCATAAAGATGATACGAAATAAAAAAAACGGGTTTTAGCATCTGAAGAAGGCCGTTTCAGAGGTCTTTTCAATAAGGGGCTTGCCCCGTCATTATACCGCCTAAACTTGCCATTGTTTAAACACGGAAGGTGTATTAAAATATTAACGGATACAAAATGACGGTACAGTATTTTACATTGTATAAAAGGGGTTAGGCAAATGTTAAAAATCGGTTCTTTTATTATGAGCATTATTACCGTAATAGGACTTATTCTTCCGGGCGTAAAATATGCGTTTAAGCCCACAGTTGAAATAGATTGCTCCGTTGAAACAGGTGATATGACAACGAGGGCTACGGGCTTTCTTTACGGACTTGCCACCGAGGGTGTGCCGTCTGCCGAAATGGTCGAAAGCCTTGATATTTCATCGGAATCTCAAAAGACCTACGGCGGTTTACAGCACCCTATCGGCGATGTAAACGATGTTGCGCCAAACCTCGACTCGTGCGACTATATAGTAGTATATCTTCAGGACTGTTTTGACACTTGGTACTACGCCCATGAGGAAATAGAGGAACTTCGCAGAGCGGGAAATTATGATTGGGAGAGCTTTTTAGACGAACGGTTTATGCCCCAGGTTATAAATCAGGTTAAAAGCATCTGTGAAACAGACTATCGGGACAGGGTTGTTTACTGCCTTTATAACGAATGTGATAACGCTGTCTGGTTCGGTGCTGAGGATACAGACGGAAATCCGCAGTTCAACGACGAGGGCAGGAAGAATTTTTACAATGCATGGAAAAAGACGTATGACGCCGTAAGGAAAATTGACCCCGATGCAAAAATCGGCGGTCCGGGTTACTTTGAATACAACATAGAAAAGCTTACCTCGTTTATGGATTTCTGCAGTGAAAACGACTGTATGCCTGATGTTATGATATATCATGAATTGAGCGCAAGCTCCTCGGCGTTTTTAGAGGATCATACCGAAGAGTACAGAGAGGCAGAAAAGAAATACGGCGTTTGCCTTCCGATAATCGTTACCGAATACGGTACAATGGAGGAGTGCGGAAATCCCGGAAAAATGATTCACTACATAACGGCTATGGAAAAAACGGGGATATACGGGAACGTTGCTTTCTGGCGGCTTGCAAATAATCTCTGCGATACTGCCGCCGACGATAATTCGCCTAATGCTAACTGGTGGCTTTACAGGTGGTATGCCGATATGCAGGGCAAGCGCCTTGACTCAAAGGTAATTGATATTTTCCATTCGGACGTCGCAAATGTGGTTAAGTATAACAGAGACCGCTTTCACTATGTCCCGTTAGACGCCGTAACCTGCGTTAATGACAGCAAGGACGAAATCACCGTAATAGTAGGCGGCTGTGATTATGAAAGCAATATAAAGCTTAAAAATCTTGACGCAACCGAGCTTTCCGACGGGAATGTTAATGTTAAAATCGAGTGCGTTTACTATAAGGGATTGAGCGGCGTTGTATCTGCTCCGACCGTAGTAAAGGAATACACTAAAAAGGTCGGCAATTCAATGAAAATAAAGGTTGACTGCGCTGACACTTCATCAGTTTACAGAATAACCGTAAAAAAATCAGACGGTGTGGAAAAGAAAAGCTATGAAAACGAGTCTCTTCCCGTAAGATATGAGTTTGAGGACGGCGCTCTTTTAGGCAAAGCCTATACCTATGACAGCGCATACGCAACAACGGGGCAGACCGAGGGTATGGTCGGAGGAATTGAAAAAATCGGCGACGGCGTAAGCATAAAAGTTAATGCGCCGAGCGACGGAACGTATAATTTGGATATTATTTACGGTAAGTGGAATGACGGCAGTACGCCGAATGACAGAGTGAGCGCCGAGGCGCTTTTCGGCATCGACGGCGAGGAACAGACGGTTAAATTTAAAAATACGGTGAAAAGCGAATTTACAAGCTGTCTGACGCTTACCGCCGAACTTTCAGCGGGTGAGCATGAAATCACATTTAAGTACTCCCAAGGGACGTATGTTCTTGACAGTGTGCTTGTTTATCCTAAAGCGGAGCAAAGTGAAATATCTATTCTTCCCGACAGCGACAGGAGCAATGAGAACACCTCCGCATTTTTAGCTGTTGCGCCCTATGACGGCTTTTATACAATAAATATTACCGCAAATGCGGATTTCCTGCTTGATAAAGCGCCGTGCAAGGCTGATGAAAACGGAACAGCGACGGTTTATCTTCGCAGAGGACTTAATTATATCGAGGTTTTGGATAAGAACTGCGCCTCGTGTATTATTAAAACCGAGGCTAAGGAGGCCGAAAGCTTTAGCGTTAAGCCTTCTGATATGACACTTTCCGACGGCGCGAAGATAAGCCGTGTCGGCGAAACGGAATATGTTAACTCAATATCCTCCGACGCAGGCAAAGCGGAATTTAAGATAACAGTTCCAAAATCAGGCAGTTACAGAATGACTATTCTGTATTCCAACAACCGTGAGGGCGGATTACACGATTACAATGTCGATTTAATTGAATGTTACCTGACCGTAGGAGTAAACGGTGAAAGCCGCAACGTATGGTTCCGCAACACACAAAGCATTGAAAATTTCAAAACCGTTACCGCCAATATTGTGCTTAACGAGGGCGAGAACACGGTAACCTTTACGAATAACGGCGAGAGTAAGTTTAATAATATGACCGCATACGCGCCGAATGTTGCGAGCGTAACTATTGCGCCTGCGTACAGCTGATATAACTCAGACAAGAGATGTCCCGCCGCCTATAAAGGCGGCGGGTTCCGTTTTTGTAATCAGTGAGAGTTACAATTTATGTATTTTAGCAAACGGTATTACCGCAAGAAATGAGCTGACCGCAGGAAGAACGGTAAACATAAAAAATAGCATTGTGAACAGCCGCGTATATTCACTGCTTTCTCTTGCGATAAAGCCCTGTGCTATATAGTCGTTAAGCAACGCCGTTTTTTCACTTGTAAAGCCGATTATCGCATACCCCAGACTTGAAATCAGTGAAGATACACCTGTTTGAATTTTTATTATTGCCGTTTGAAAAGAGAAAAACAAGGCCGTCGGCGTATTACCCGAAAACTGTCTTTCAAGCTCAACTGCATCGTTAATAAGAAGTGTGCGAATGCTTGAAGCAAAGCTTACAAAGCCCCCTTCCGCCAACATCAAAATAAACATTGCAGAAAAATTTGCAAAGCTGTTCATTGTAGTTTTGTTGTTCAGATAAATAATGAAAATAAGGATATTCGGCAAAATGGATGCAAGGTTACACAAAATATACGCCTTTATATTTCCGAATCTTTCTGAAAGGACAGGCACAAAAACCGCCGAAAGCATAAGTCCTATAAAACTGCCTGTGCCTAGCAGAAACGTATAAAGAAATGTAAGTCCCGAATTTTTGCTTGAAAAGTAGAAAGCTACCAAAGCGGCCATTACAACGCCCTGCAAAGAACTCATGGAAGAGAGCAGTCCCGAAACGATTATTTTCTTTAAAAGCGGATTTGTTAAAATATATTTGTACTGATTTTTCGTATCAGATTTGTTTTCGCAATAATATTTGAGTCTCTTTTTCGGTACTGTTGCCTGATAAAGAATACATCCTACGGCAGAGAATATCAACGCAATTATAAAAAATGCGTTTCTTTCATCTTTCTGTGTGCCGCCGAAAAAATCCGACATTGCAAAGGCAAGGGGCTGAAAAATCAGACAGCATATACTGCAAACCATTCCTCCCACAGGTCTTAACGACAAGAGCTTTGTACGGCCTTTCTCATCACTGCAAATCACATTAGGGTAGCTTATCATAGGTATATCGCCGAATGAAAAAATTATTTCCCACAAAATAAATATAATGAAGGCGTATATTATAATTGAAACATTTTGAAAATTGCTGTTTTCGGCTGAATATATCTTCATTGTAAAACAGAGCGCCGTAACTGTTGCAGTCGGTATCGGCAGATAATAAAGATATTTCTGCAAAGTCCATTTCCCTTTATTTATGTATGCACCTATGAACGGTTCTTTTACTGCATCAAATATTCTCGCTGTGCTTAATATAATTCCGAGCGGCAAGGCAGGAATGAGAACAGTAAACTGCAAGTAGTATGCAAATAGTGACGACACAAGCGCATAAAGAATATTCTGCCCCGACAAGCCTAAAAGCCAGCGTGTTTTTTCGGTTGTTAATTTTGTTTTCATTATTATGCTCCTTTCAATACATACTTTTAGTATGTATCTAAGCAAAATATATTGCCGCATAAAACGGCTTGCTCGCATACTTTTAGTATGTATATTTTCAAAATAAATTGCCGCCGAGCGACAATTTTTATTTTCTGCTTTCCCTTTCATTTATTTGCCTGTTCATATTGTAAACAGCAGGATAAATATCCGTTACATCAACGCCAAGCATTGACATCATACCCAAAATCAACTGACATTTTTTATTAAGGTCGTCGTCTGTCATCGGAAATACAAGCGGATTAAACCATACGTTTGCAAGTAATGATATAACCTCAGAGAGTTCTTTTGCAAATGGGACTTTAATTGAGCCGTCCTGTATTCCCTGTTCCAAAACAGGCTTTATTGCTTGTGGCGCAATGTCATTAACAGACCTTAAAACCAAGTCGCTTAACATCTGAGGCATATTCTGAAAATGTATTCCCATACTCCTGAAGGTCTGTTCCTGCTCATCAACAATAGCTTCATAAAGCAATGCCTTGAGTTTTTCTGCGCCGTTCATATTCTCATCTTTTGCAATTTTATTCCACTTTGCAGAAAGCGTATTTTCACGGAAAAGCCTTTCGATAACAGCGTTCAAAATATCTTCCTTTGATTTGAAATGATGATAAATTGCGCCTTTTGTAAGACCGCCTAAATTGTCAATTATATCTTGAACGGTTGTGTGCTCATAGCCTTTTTCAATAAAAAGCCTCTGTGCCGTGTCAAGTATCAGATTTACCGTTTCTTCGGGATATTTATTTCTTGCCATAATTCACCCATACATACTTTTAGTATGTTTATTATATCAACCGATTTACAAAATGTCAATACACATTTTATGTAAATTTCCTATATTCCGTACTTTGGCAAATTTACGCTCTATTGCTTGCTGATACGCATAAATTGCTGTTTATTAAGCGCATTAGTCTCACAATTTAATACAAGAGTCTGCGACAGTAATTGCCTGTTATTTGGGACTGTTTTTACTGAGAATTTTTCACTCTCAGATTTTTCCTCTAATCCAGAGGTTTCATTCCTCTGCCTATTCTCGTCGCCGCTGAAAGAACTCTGTTCGGTGTTGAGTTGATTTTGTTGTTCTCTGTTCTCGCTTTTGCCCATTCGTTGAACTGATAAATTTTTTCTGGAGTATTGAGTGACATCATCATCAAGATTTGTTGCTCTTTCTCTATCCCAATTTGTTCTCCTATAGATATTATCAATTGAGTTCTCGCTGTCTTCCATTGATTTTTCAAATCTTTGTCCATACTGCTTCTCCCATTCTGATGCATAGTAACTATATTTCTTTTTAGGTACTTTTCCAGTTACTTGATACCCAAATGATGTATCATCAAATTTTTCAATTATATACCATGAGCCCTTATAACTTTGCAGTCTCCAGTCTACCTGATTTACATCTTCCGCTGATGCCCACAATGTAGATTCTGTATTAGCATCGCTTCCATTAGATTCTTTGTAACTTGGAAATACTCCATCTTTAAATAGTGACTTTGCATATTTTTTACTATTATATACCCGTTCATTGTCTGTTTCAAAGTTTTGATTTGGATTACTGTCCGCAGTTTCGGACTTTACATACTTTTCAAGCTCATTCATTGAATTCGAAACGCCTTTTGTCCAAAGATCTGCTATGTTCTGCAAACAGTCAAGCTGCATTGTAACGGCGGATATATCTTTTGCCGGATTTTTCTCTTTCTTTGTTTTATACAGCGCAAAATTTGAACTTTATAACTTAGGCAAAATGTAACCCGCCATATATAGAGGCGGGACATCTTGCGTAATGTATAAACAGTTAATTAAGTCCGTTGCAACTCTGTTACTTTGCTGTTTTCAGCTTGTCCTGTGCAAAAAGGCGGTTAGCACAGGACAAGCCTATCAAAAAGCGACTGTAACGCATTTTGATTTAATTTTTTATCGCAGAACCGTTACTGGTCTTATCCTTGTCTTACCTTTATCTGTCTTTATATAATTTTACAAGATATTCAGTCAATTACAGAACTATGCAGTTCATTTAATTTATTATACATTTCAAAAAGCTCAATCGCTCGTTCACGATATAAATTACACTCAAATTCCGATATTATGATAGGTACCGTTGTACCGGTTTGGTACTCTTCCAATAAATATTCATATCTTTCATCAATATATTTTTTTGCATATATATACCATTCTGCTTGTGATATAATCAGTTTTTCTCTAAAGGATTTCTCAGCAATCGTTAAAAGCTTTTGATAATTTGTATCTATTTCGTTTTTCCATTTATCTGCAAATTCTGAATTTATTTCGGTAATTTCCGTATTGGATTTTGCGTTTGATAATCTACGACTATACTCTTTGTCTAAATCAACTGCAACTGTATAATTTTGTAGTTTGGAATTAGCATCAGTATTATTCGGCTTATCGCTTGTATTTTCGTTTATGGTTAAAGAGCCTTTATTTTTATCGCCGTAGCGGTATGAAAAGTCTTTATATACTATTGCTGATATGATTATTAACAGTAGTGAGATTACTATCGACAACACAATATTGCTTTTACCTAATTTCATATTACCAAACCTCCGATATTGATATAAAATAGGATTATTCATGCAATACGCAAACATATTCTTATCGAGCAAGCCTTGACCTGTTTGAACTAAGCCGTCAGCATTGATAAATCTGCCCGTATTTGCATCATAATATCTGCTGTTGAGGTAGTAAAGTCCAGTGTCAGAATCAAAGTAATATCCCCTGTATCTGAACGGGTTATCCTGACCGAGAGTTTTTGCAAGTGAGCCTGTTATACTTACAACATTACCCCAAGAGTCGTAAGTGTAATTGACAACAACATTTAGGTTATTGTCGTACAAGCCCATTACATCGCCCTGAGCGTTGTAGAAATAGTAGTAAACATTGCCCTTGTACTCTATGGCTTCTCTTGTTCCGTCTCCGTCATAGTAGTACCATTTTACGTCATTTCCGGTCTTTTCGGCAATTATTGCACTGCCGTCAAGAAAATATTCTGTCGCAATTCCGTTACTGTGCTGTTTTCAGCTTGTCCTGTGCCAAAAGGCGGTGAGCGCAGGACAAGCCTATCAAAAGCGACTGTAACGCTTTTTGATTTAATTTTTCAATTACTCATATGTCCATTAAGTTCTAAAGTTGTTGTTATCAATAGATACTGACACGATCTACAATATAACAATCTTTTTTCATTACACACCACCATTATCCCATAACATACACCCATACTCTACATCAATTGATCACGTAGGTGTCAAAGTTATCATATTTAACCATTGTTTCATTTAAAGCTGAATTCCAACCATCGTTGTCCTTACCTGTAATCAAATGCTCCCAATACGACTTAAAATAGGCAGATAGCACAGACACCTTTTCCATATCAGAATCAAAGCCGCAATCCTTAATCAACTGTGCAAGTTCATCATTATGTTTTTCTTTATAAGGCTTAATGTTTTTAATCTCATCACAGGAATAATATGTTTCTATTTCCATAAGATACCGCAGTTTTAATTTTGGATTATCGTCCGTTGCATATAATTCTTCCAAAACGTTTAATATTTTTTCAGAGTTAGCTTTAAAAAACTCTGTTGACTCAGTGCTACCGTCATTTGCTAAAGAAAGATAAAAGAGCTTATCTTTATCACGTATCTGAGGATAATATTTAAGCATTATCTCTGCAAACAAATCTATGTCATTATTCTTAGCACATGTTTCAAAAGCATATGTAATCATCAAATCGTGATAAAAGTCTATTTCGGTATCAGTCATACTCTTTTTTTCGCTGTTTCTTACCTCCGTATCAAAATTTTCCATATTTATAAAATCATCAAAGTACTTAAAAAGTCTTTTGTCCTTCTCGATACTTAATTTATTGCATAAACCTATAAGATGACGATTGTTTGGTTCATTTTCATAAACAGCAATAAAAGATTCAATGCTGTTGGGGTCTTTCAACTTTTTTATTTCAATTGCACCATATACAACTACACATACTGAAAGGATTATAGCAAGTACAGTAAATACATTAAAAATTTTATTTCTCATGGAAAATCCTCCTAAGGAAGTATGTCAATTGCAGTTTCTTTACCATCATTAAGCGCATAAAAGAAATATCTTTTATCCCAATCCGGAGCTGATTCTACAACTCTTTGCTGTTCATTTTCTGTAAGCATATCCCAACTTTTTCCTCGCCCGTGTTTTCAAGATGAAGAAGATTCAATTTCAGCTATAACAGTTTCAAGACTCTTTGCATTTACTTCACATTGACGTCTTAGCAATTCATCATCAGTGCTTTCGGACAAGTTTTTATTTGCTTTAACCCCGGCTTTCAAAACTTTTATATCTTTTGTTTGACTGTAATTATCCGGTGCAATTGCATCTACTACTATTCTCATTTCGTATGAAAGCTTGGGGTATAAATCTGCAAATTCCGATATGTATAATTCGTATTCTTTTGAATTCAATATACAACGAAAATAAACATTTACTGCAAACTCAAAAGGTGTCTCAAGTTCTAATAGATTATCTATAACTTGTGGTTTTTCTTTTGCCATTAAACTATTACGTATTCCATCTTCTGTAATATTATTTACTAATATTTTTGAGTATTTAATTTTATCATTTTTCCTAATACTTTCTTGCATTACCATGACAAGGTCAACTAAATCTGAACAATCTTGTGTTTGCTTATATTTATTTTCATATCTAAGTACAGTTATTTCTTTTACAATTTGATCTTGTTCTATTAAACAGGTTATTGTAAGTAAGAGTAATACTATAAAAACACAGAGAACAAATATATCTTTTTTAGTTTTTATTTCAAAGCACTTTTTTAGTTTTTGAGAAAATTTCAATTTATCCACCAGAATAGCTCCTTTGTAGATTGATTTAAAAAATTTGTATTGCTAATCAAACGGAGAATATACGTCTTTTATACCTTGATATGTATGTTTTGCTGTGTGATACATGTTGAAATCATTGTACTCTATGGCTTCTCTTGTTCCGTCTCCGTCATAGCAGTACCATTTTACTGTGCTGTTTTCAGCTTGTCCTGTACAAAAAGGCGGTGAGCGCAGGACAAGCCTATCAAAAGCGACTGTAACGCTTTTTGACTTAATTTTTTAATCGCAGAACCGTTCCCAGATTATTTTTTCTTATTTTCTTGCTATTTTTCCGTCAAACAGCGTTTCAAACTCTTCGGGTGTACCCTCTGTCTGCAAATCCTTCTGACATATAAAAACACAAAGCATAAATACATTTTTAGGGACAATTTCATAAAAACTGCCGCAGTCGTAAACCGCCTTAACCTTGCTTATATCCAATGTCACTACATTAAATTTAAAGCTGACTTCAATAGTTCCGCCGTCAATGCAAATGCATTTCGGTAACTGCTGAGTGCGCTTTTTATAGGTTATTCCTGTAATTACTACCGAGGCAAGGAACAGTGCAGGAAGAATAAAAATCCAAAAGTTGTGAAGAACTGTAACGGAAATAATATATGAGACGGGAATCAGGCACACCGCCCCTGAAAACAAAAATCTTTGAATCAATCTTGCATTTTTCTTTAAGGCATATTCCTGTGCTGTGCCCGTTAAACAGCCTTTAAATTCAATCATTTTTATCGCTCCTGACGATTTTGTCATCAAATATTTTTTCAAATTCCTCAAGCGTGCCTTTTGTAATCAAATTCTTCTGACAAATGAAAATGTTGAATTCAAAGCCGACATATGCGACAAAATACAGCTTAATCTGATAAAACTCTCCGTAATCTACAATTTCCTTTATACCGGATACAGGCACGATATAATTCTTTTTGCCCTTTAATATATAGAGATTTTTTCTATCTAATGATATAGTTTTAAGGCTATACTTTTTAAAGTGCAATACTGTTACCGCTAAAGCGCAGAAAATAAATAGCAATACAACTACACATAAAATATAGCCACACAAATCTATGTCAAACCGCCCGAACATCAAGGAAAATGCTATCAGCATTATAACAGCGCAACCGAGCCAAATAGACGTAATCAAGCAAATCCACGAAAGCGCCTCTTTTTTGTAATAAAGTTTCTTAGCTTTGCCCGTAATCATTCCGTCAAATTCAATATTACCTTTCACTTTTATTCACCTGCCCATTCAATCAATTCCATTTCTATTCCCCAAAAGGGAGCAACCCCCCACACCATAAAGAGCAAATGCCAACATTCCAGTTGCTACCATTGGAGCACCGATAGCTACACCAGCAGAGAACTTGTCATTGCTGTATTCGTTACGTTATTTGGCTTTAACCCTTTATCAGCTAACGAATCTGCTACCTGCTGAACAACAGCAACTTCGGGTACATTGATTGAATAAAACAACAATATTCAGCAAAATAGCAATGCAAGAATGAAAATAAATGTGATAAACGGGAAAAACTTTTTCAGTTGTTTTTTCAATTATAACATTACCCCTATATTATTATACAAATATATCTCACAGAAAGCAAGTAGATTTGCTTTCCGTGATTCTATATAACTGGTAATACCATATACATTTTTTTGCAAAGATAGAGATTTCCGCCGAGGCGCGCGGAGCGCGTCGTATGGCACCGCGGGCGCGCCCGGTGGGTGGTGAAACGACGGCGGGGTCAAAGCCCGTATTGTTCCGCCACGGTTGCTTTATCGCGCTCCCTTTTGAATCTTGACATCAAGCAGAAAGACAAATATAATTGTGATAAAAGTTTATCAAATATATAGGGGTATGAAATATGAGAAAAAGAATCTATGAAGTCGTTTCCGCATCAAACGGCAACGACGCGCTCAGTTCCGTCTACGATTTCTTTATGATTGCCGTTATTCTTATCAGCATACTGCCATTGGCGTTTAAGCGTTCTTATATGTGCTTTGAGGTTGCGGACAAGGTGTGCTTTGTAATTTTCATCATCGACTATTTGCTCCGCTGGGCGACTGCAGACTTTAAATTTGAGCAAAAAAGCGCTGTATCTTTTATTCGTTACCCATTTTCCCCGATGGCGATTGTCGATTTACTGTCGATACTGCCTTCTATAACCCTGTTGAATCAGGGGTTGAAATTGCTGAGGCTGTTGCGTATGTTCCGCGCTCTGCGCGTGTTTCGCGCCTTTAAGCTTTTTCGCTATTCAAAAAATGCCATAATAATCGCAAATATATTCAAAAAACAAAAGGGACCTTTAGGCTATGTGCTGGTTTTAGCATTGGGATATATTCTGATTTCCGCGTTAATTGTTTTCAATGTAGAACCGGCCTCTTTTCAATCCTTTTTTGAGGCGATTTATTGGGCGACTGTGTCGCTGACTACTATGGGATATGGTGATATTTATCCCGTTACGGAAATTGGGCGTATCATAACCATGGTGTCCTCCCTTTTCGGTATTGCGATAGTTGCTCTGCCGGCGGGCATCATAACAGCCGGATATATGGATGAATTGGCAAGGATTAAGAACGATGACGATAAGAATCAAAAATGACGCTTTCTCCGTTTTGTATGGATGTTTTTTCTGCTTGTCGTATTCTGCCGTTTTTCGGAGGACTGTCTGTCCAAAAGTTCCGTGCCCGATATATAAGTAGGGCATTTGCTATTCAAGAAACTTTTTAATTGTGTCATCATTAAACGAAACAAATGTTTTGGCAAGAAATACGAATTGGATTTCGAGGTTGTGACCATACTAATTATTTTACGCATAACAAATAGCCGGAGCGAGTCATCCTACTGACCCGCTCCGGCTATTTATTTGTTTTCTGCGGCGCAAAATTTAACATTCAAAAATGTACCGAAAATTTTATCCAATAGTGTCAATCGTAAAGATGACGTTTTTTCCGTACTGCAAGCAGTGTCAGCATACTGCCGGAAACCAACATCATAAGCAGCCAAATGTACCGGCGGCTATCGTTGCCCGTCTGCGGACTCTTGCCGCCCTCGTCATACTTGTCGCCGTCTAGGATAGTCGGTGACTGCGAGGAGGCCTTTACCGTCACGGTGAAATCGGTCGCAACGCCGCCGTAGCTTATTTTTACCTCACGCTGACCGAGAACGCTGAAATCATACTCAGCCGTCCAGCCCTCAGTAATTGTCTCCGTTGTGCCGTTGTCGTAATAAAGCGTGATTTCCATCCCGGCGCCGTCGAACTCAGAGTTTTCCGTGTACTCCGTGTTATCCGGCATCTTCGTTATTTCAATTCGAGTCAGCGTCTTAGCATCGACATTCACAGTCAACACCGTCTCATGACCCTGATAGGAAACCTTAACATCGCTTGTGCCGGCTTTGTCAAATGTATATGCGATTTCCCAGCCATCGGTTATGACTTCCGTTTGCCCGTTGTTGTAATAAACGGTGATCTCCATCCCCTGCGGGTCGAACTTCGTTCCCTCGACATAGTCCATCTTGTTGGGGCGGCGGGTGATTTCAATATGTTCAATATCCTTGGCTCGAACCGTCACTTCAAACGTCGCGGTAAATCCGCCATAGGTCACGGTCACCGTCTGCTTGCCCGGCTTTGTGTTATCAAACCCGTCCGCAATCATTCCGTCTGAAAGCTCAATTTCCTCAGTCGTGCCATTGTCATAATAAAGCGTGAGCTTTCCGCCGCGAATATCCAAATCTTCCGAATTTTCCAAATAAACCTGTTTGTCCGGCGGCGTTGTGAGCGCAATCCCGGTAAGCGATTTTTGGGTCACCGTCACGGTCAAGGCCGCGGTTTTTCCGCCATAGGTCACCGTGACTTGCTTTTGACCGGGAGTACTGAAATCGTAATCGCCGATTTCCCAGCCTGACGTGACCTTTTCGGTCGTATCGTTGTCGTACTGCAACTCAAGTTCCATACCGGTACCGTCAAATGCAGTTCCCTCAATGTATTCCATTTTATTCGGATTTTTGCTGACCGAGATGGAAACCAACGACTTGGCGACGACATTCACCTGTAAAGTCGTTTTACATCCCTGATAGGATATAACGACGTCACACTTACCCGGTTTGCTGAAATCGTAATCGCCGATTTCCCAGCCTGATGTGACCTTTTCGGTCGCGCCGTTGTCGTACTCCAACTCAAGCTCCATACCGGTACCGTCAAATGCAGTTCCCTCAATGTATTCCATTTTATTCGGATTTTTGCTGACCGTAATGCCGACGGCGGTTTTTTCTTTTACCTTCACCTCAAACATTGCGGTGAGGCCTTGATAATTAACCGTTACGGTGTGCGTGCCGGGCTTTGAGAAGTCATCGGGGACAATGACCGTGTAATCGCCCTTAGCAAGCGGCTCTTTTGTGCCGTCACTGTAAACCGCGAGCACCTCAAGTCCCGCCGTATCAAGAGCCTGCCCCTCAATATACTCGGTCTTGTCTGGGCCTGTCTCTATTTCTATCATTTTCACAGGCTTTTTGGGCAGCGTTACCGTTTCCGTCCGTGTAGTCGAAGTGTAATTCTTCGGATTTCCCCTCTCGCTTTCGGTAACAGTGAGCTGTGTCCTCTGCTCCGCTTTTTGCGGCTCAAAGGTGAATGTGATTTGCGCCGACGGGATTATCTCGTCAGCATCGGCAAACGCGATGGTAACCGTCCCGTTTTCGCTGTCGACGCAGTAGGAATTAAACGTCATTGAAGAGGCAAGGCTCTTGAAAGTCATCACGCTTGGATCATACTGAACGGTCGTCAAACCGTTTGTGGTGTTCTCCCCTGTCAAATTATAGGTAACGGTTTTTTCGTCCTCGTTCACCTCAACATTGACAGGATTTTCCGCGTGCGTCTGAACCGTGTCGTAGACGTTTGCCGCAGTCGGCGTAAGGTCGGGATAATCCGAATAATCGTACTGATACAAAACGCCTACCTGCCGCACGTCGTCGTCGAATTCACGGGTCATCACCAGAGAATGCGTATTCGGGTCGATGACCTGCACCTTGGCAAGGCCGTTGCCGATTTTGCTGACGAGCACGAGCTTGTCAGACGCGGTGTCGTAAACCATGGATGAGGTGGCATAGTTTGACATCTGGCTCACTCCGGGCAAGCTTACGCCGTCCACGTGGCCGAGCCGTTCTTCATAGACGATCTCCGTAACGGCCCATTCGCCCGGCTTGCCCAGTTTTGCATCATAGTACCAGCGTGGCGCCTCGTAGCAGTACAGCGCGAACAGGTCTCCGCTTTCGTTGATTACATAGTACATGTCGGCCGTATATTTTTGGCCTTTGAGCTCGGGATTTTTATCTTCCTCTCTGTAATCGGAGAGATCCTCGGTCTCGACGACGCCCTTACAGGCGATGCCCGCCAGCGCGCCGATGTCCACGCGGCCCGTGTGCAGACTCACCGTCACCACATCAAAGCTGTCCTTTTGTTTCCCATACTCGCTGTTGAGCCGGGAGCCGAGCAGAAGCGTCTGCCCGTTGGTCTCCACCGTGAAATAGCCAAAGCTGGTACGTATGCCGTCCGATCTGCCGGGCGCGGCGTCGGCGTGCTTGTGGGAATCGTCGATGGCCGCCTCCAGTGATTCCGCCCGGAAGGTCTGCGGATCCACCCGGTACGCCCAGCTTCCCGAGAACAGGTACAGGCAATTCTGGCTGCGGTTCAGCGTGCCGGCGGTGTACGCGTTCGAGGAGGCGAGGCGCTTGCGTTTGTTGGGCTCGGCGGTATTAAAGCTCTCCCAATAATAGGCGCCGTTACCCTCACAGAACACGGCGGCAACGTCGATATTCGGCGCAGGCTTCACCTCGATCTCGCATTCCGCAGTGAGAGGCTCGCCGTCCGTTTGAAGGGTCGCGGTAACCGTCGCTTTTCCCTCCCCAGTCGCGGTGACAAGTCCGTTTCCGTCGACCGAGGCGGCGCCGTCCGCATGCCACTGAACCGACGCCGCGGCGCTCTGCGCGTTCCACGGGGAAATCGCGGCGGTGAGCTGCAGCGTGTCACCCGCAATCAGTTCCTTCTTTGCGCCGAGGATCCGGAGCGCGGCGGGCGCGGCGGATTCGCCGTCCTTCACAAGACCGAGTTCCGGCATCGTGGCGAGGTTGACCAGCCCGCGCACCGCTTCGTAAAACAGCGACATGTTGTTATCAAATCCGGAATTGGTTTTGTACGATGTGCAATTTCCGTTTGAAAAATTGATTGAAGAAATTTCATACAAATAGTTTTTGAGGTTCGACCGTTCAAGGTTTTCGGCGCAGGCGGCGTATAGAACCGTGCGGGAGGAATCCTTCCAAGTCAGGCTGATATAGCGCATGCTAGAAAGCTCGGTGTGACCGATGCGGCACGTTTCGGCGGCCACCGTGTCGTCGTTCCCGACGATCTGCCACCGGACGAGCGTGCTCTTCCCCGCCGATTCGTCGTAGTGGGTGGCAACGGCCTCCCCCGCTTTGTTGACGGCGAGACCGTACAGCGCGGCGGGACTTTCGCCGACCTTTACTTTCTGCACGGCCTTAACGTCGCCGTGCATCGGGTCAATCTGCCAAAGCGTATCGGAGCCGTCCGCGGCATAGAGCATTTTGTCCTTCGGGTTGAATGAAAGGTCGCGCACCGTCTGCATTCCGGCGGCCGAAAGGTCGCAGATAAACTGCTTTGCGTTCACGTCGCCAATCGGCGCTACGCAGAGGCTGCCGTCCTCAAACGCCTGCCAGAGATACCCGTCCGCCGCGTCCGCCCCGGCAAGGAGCGCCGACGCGTCGTTGGAGAAAACGATTCCGTTGCCATAGTAGAAGTTGTCGGGCTTGACGGCAACCCAGTCGCCGCGGCCGAGCTGCCCACTGCCGCCGGAGTTTGAGCGGACGTTGGCAATTACCCTGCCGGAAATATCCTGCTTTTTCCCAAAGGTAAAGCGGTACATACTCCGGTTGCCGGCGTAGTCGCCGACGACGATGTTGTAGCTGCTGCCCTCTTGGAGCCGGGCGACATCAAAATTCACAACGACAGACAGATTCGCGTCGGCCCCGTCCGGAATATGCTTTTCAAATGAATAGGTGCCGTTGCTGCTGTAAAGGCCGATAAAGGCGACGCTTTGCTCGTCCTTAGCGGTGACGCGGAGGGTCCCGCCGTCCGGCTGCACCTCCTCGACCGTGGGAGCATTGCCGTCGAGCGTGACCGTGGTCGTGAGATATGCGCCGTCGCCGAGCGCGCCGTCTTCAATCAGCTTTTTTATCCGCTCTTTTGAAATGGTTTTTCCCGGTGTTTCCTCATAATATTCCGGCACTGCCACAGCGCCGAGTTCAATTTTGTCGCCCTCCTTGACGCCGGTATTTTTCAGCATCTTCTTCAAGGTGGCGCGCACAGGCAGGCTCACAGACGTGCGGCTCCATCCGCTCGTGCTGTTGGGACTCGGAAAGGCGCAGGTCTGGTGTACGTAAACTGCGTCGATATGCTCTACATGGCGGTTGCCCATTTCGTCCTTTGTCATAATGACGAAACACATCGCGCCCGCCGGACGGATCAGGGTAAGCTGAATGCTGCGGATTGTGACGTTCGGGCTGAGAGCGAGCTTGTCGAGCGGAATGCTGCTCTTGTCGTCGTACAGGTTGACGGCCTGCTTTAACAAATTGCCGCTTTCATCCTGATACGTCAGATAGTTGATGTTGTAGACGCCCTGCGGATTTTGCGTATAGGGGATTGTGTCGTTTATGCCGCTGAAGCTCTCCACAAAATTGTTGCGGTCGAACATGGAGGGGTCAGACCAGTTGCCGCAAAATCCGAGAATCGGGATGGTGTGCGTGACGTCCGCCTCCTCTTCGCCCAAAGCGACGGGAACAACCGAGGTAAAGCCCTCTAAATATGTGCCGTTCGGATATTTGGCCTTTACGTCCTCCGAAACCTTGATATTTACGTCAACGGTGACGCTTTCGTTTGCTTTGACCGTAACGGCGGAGGTTTTCAGCCCCTTCAAAATCAAATGCGCGTCGTATGTCGTTTTCCTGCCGTCCGTGTCAACGTCGGCGACCTCCAAATTAAGGTCTTTTCCGTCGTTTTTGCCGGAGAGGTAATCAAGCAGAGCTTGCGCGTCGTCAGCGTCGGTCTTGCCGTCACGGTTTATGTCGGCGTTCAGCTCAGTGTTGAAATCAAGCACCTCGCCGCCGATTTGGTAGGTCGTCGCGCCCGCAAGAGTTCGGGTCTTGTCGGCAAGGTAATCAATGCCGTTTTCGGTTACTATATCCTCGGTAAACAGGTTCGTTTGAAATACGTAGTTTCTGTCGGTGTCGCTCACGTTGTGCAGTGTGAAGGTATAGTGAAACGTATTGCTGCCGTCGGGGCAGTCGCCGACCTCGGCCTTGACGCGGCCGCGGCTCTGACCGGCTATTTCGATAAACGATTTGGCCGAGGACGCGCGCCCTGTATTCAGAAGTCCCGCGCCCTGACGCAGCAGTGAATAATAATTGCCCTCCGGATCAAGCATCGGCTCTGCGGTGGACATCAAAAGCCCGCCGGTGATCATACCTTTGTTCAGGGTGTTGTTCTGCGCCAGCGCACGGTTCAGGAAAGAATCGTTGCCGAACTGTGCCTGCTTTGCGCGCAGGTATTGCGCAACGACCGCCGCCGCGCCCGCAACGTCCGGGGACGCCATAGACGTGCCGGAAAGCTTTGTGTAGCCGTTTTTCGAGCCTCCGTCAACGGAGTTTACCTGCGTTCCGTTCGCGGTGATCTCCGGCTGGAGCATCAGACTGCTCGGAATGCCGTATGCACTGCTTTTGTTTATGGTAGGGTGCGTACCGTCCGCGCCGTTGCCGTCTGCCCAAGCAACGCCCATAAAGTCGGCATAGGACGAGGGCGGCGTACAAAGCGACATATTCACGTCGTCCGCGTAAAGCTTATTCGGTCTGCCGTTTTTGTTCTCACTCATCCAAGCGCCGTCGTTGCCGACCGCGCCCATGATGAGAACGCCCTGCTTGGAAAGCTCGTCAAAAACATCACCGAAAATGCTGTCGGAGCAGGAGAAACCGACCTCGGCCGTACCGAGAGAAAGGTTGAGCACGTCCGCGCCGAGTATGAGCGCGTCCTCAATCGCCATAGCAATCACGGAATCGGTACACATAACGTTGCCGAAAACCTTAAGGTTCAGAATCTGCGCGTCGGGAGCAGTGCCGACCACGGCGTTTGATTCCTCGGCCTTGACAAAGGTTTTCTCTGTATTTTCCGTATTTTCTGTATTCTCCTCGTTTTGAACGGGAATATATGTATTTGCGGCGGCGATGCCCGAAACGTGCGAGCCGTGAATGCCCGCGCCGCCGTTTTGCGTGAAATGGCTGAAATCGGCGTAATTATATGCAAACGGGATTTTATCGTTCAGGTAAAGCTCCTCGGCGTTTTGATGTGTCTTCAAAACGTGGAGACGGTCTGTGTTCACAGCCTTGGCGACGTCGTCCTGCGTCATAAAATTAAGACTTTCTTTATAGGCCTCCAGCTCTTTGTCGTCAACCGTGCCGTTGTTGTCGGCGTCCGGCGCGGACTGCTTTAACGAGTAGTTGAGGGCGTCCGCGTCAAAGGACTGGTGTTCGTCATTCACGCCGGAGTCGATAATGGCTATGCGCGCGCCCGCGCCTGTATATTCGGTCAGTGCCTTTTCAAGCGCGTCGGCTTTTTCGCCTGCGGTCTGTTCGTCCTCCAAAGGCTCGTACACATTCTCAATTACGACCTCTTTAACGCCCCTGACGTCTTCAATCTCTTCAATTTGCGAATATTCTACATCGGCAGAGACAAGGTTCGCAACGAGCGTCAAATTCGTGACAACGTCCAAATCCTCGCCGTCCAAAACCTTTTTCTCAATTCTGTCCACGACCTTTTCCTGCTCGCGGCACAGCTTGTCCTGATAATTGGCGGCGGCTTTGTCGTTTCCGATCGTCGCAACGGGATAGCCCTTGTCAATGGCGGACTCATCGTCTAAAACGATAGCCACGCGAACGATGTCGTCCGGAGCGTATTCCGGCTCTGTCGGTCCGTCCTCCTGCTCAAACAAATCCGGCAAGCGCGGATCAATGGTAGGTTCGACCTCGATAAGCGCAAGACCGTCGCTTTCGGAAAAAGCAAAAGCAATCGTCGGAACGCTTCCAATCAGCAAAACAACCACTAAGAAAATGGACAAAATCGACTTTATACGTTTCATACAAACCCCTCCTGCTATGCGTGATTCACATACCCGTTTTTTGGCAATAACTTTTCAATAAGCGGCTCCCCGTCACGGCTGTTCATCGCGCTTAATATATTGGTTATATTGTACCATTATTGTTTAAACAAGTCAACGTACAACAAGGGGTTTGCTCCGTCATTCAAAGCGGCAAGAGGCGCGGCGCAAACCGCCTCTCTTGCCTAAGTTATAAAACAGGAATTTTTTTCAAAAAATAACCATGTGGTTTCTTCATTAATACAAATACCGTAGCATTACTAAGCAAACTCATACGAGTGCAATGCGAAAAGCTTGTGAAAGACAGAAGAAAATTTGAAAAACATATTGACACCGTGTCAGAATGGTGTTATGCTAACTTTGTTGACACAGTGTCAGCAATATAATTGGAACAAAAGTGAGGAATCCGCCTATGCCGAAAGGAACGCCGGAACTGACAGAAGCCCGCAGGGAAGAAATCATTAACGCCTGCGAAAAGCTCTATCAGACGAAGAGCTTTAAGGAAATTACATTAAAAGATATTGGCAGCGCCACCAGTTTCACACGCACCTCGATTTACAACTACTTTCAGACTAAAGAGGAAATTTTTCTTGCTCTGCTCAAGCGGGAATATGAACTGTGGATTGCCGACTTAAATCAAATCATAGCGGAAAATACGTCGCTTACCAAGGACAGCTTTGCCGAAAAATTGGCGCATTCGCTTGAAAAACGCGCGCAGCTGCTCAAGATTATGTCTATGAATCATTACGATTTGGAAAGCAGCAGCCGCCCCGAACGGCTCGTCGAATTCAAAGTCGCCTACGGCAACTCCTTGAAAACGGTCATGCACTGTTTGGAAAAGTATTTCCCGGATATGCCGATTGCCGAAAAGCAAAGGTTTCTCTACACCTTTTTCCCCTTTATGTTCGGGATTTATCCGTACACGTTTGTTACGGAAAAGCAGAGGACGGCTATGGAGAAAGCGGGCGTCAACTATGTGTTTATGTCGATTTATGAAATCACCTACAACTGCGCAAGAATGCTGTTAGGCGAATAAGGAGGTTCTTGATGAAGTACACGAAATTAGGAAAATCCGATTTGACCGTTTCCCGCATCTGCATGGGCTGTATGGGCTTTGGCAATTCCGCCACGGGTCAGCACAGCTGGACGGTGAGTGAAACGCAGACACGCGAGATCGTAAGGCGCGGGTTGGACTTAGGAATCAATTTTTATGATACTGCAATCGCGTATCAGAACGGCACCAGCGAGCAGTTTGTCGGAAAAGCCCTGCGGGATTTTGTAAAGCGGGACGATTTTGTGATTGCTACAAAGTTCACGCCCAGAACACAGGACGAGATTGACGCGGGCATTAGCGGACAAAAGCACATTGAAAATTATCTGAATCAAAGCCTTAAAAATCTCGGAATGGATTACGTTGACCTCTATATCTATCATATGTGGGACTACCACACGCCTATGGAGGAAATCATGGAGGGGCTGGATAATGCCGTAAAATCCGGCAAGGCGCGGTATATCGGTATATCCAACTGCTTTGCATGGCAGCTTGCCAAGGCAAACTTTTACGCAAGAGAACACGGGCTGACAGAATTTGTGTCAATTCAGGGGCATTACAACTTGATTGCCCGCGAGGAGGAGCGGGAAATGGCTCCCTTCTGCAAAGATCAGAATATCGCCATGACGCCGTACAGCGCCCTCGCCGGCGGGCGGCTCGCAAAGCGCCCCGGTGAAACCTCCAAGCGGTTGCAAGAGGACGCCTACGCGAAATTTAAGTACGACGCCACCGCTGAGGCGGACGGAAAAATCATAGCCCGCGTCGCGGAACTGGCCGCGGGGCGCGGCGTATCCATGACAGAAATTTCCCTTGCGTGGTTGCTGACAAAAGTGACCTCGCCTGTTGTCGGGGCGACGAAATTTTCCCATGTGGACGGCGCGGCAAAGGCGGTCGATTTGGAACTGACGCAGGGTGAGATTGACTATCTCGAAGAACTGTACGTGCCGCACGCGCTTGTCGGCGTTATGGCGCAGAACGGCAAGCAGAAGGCCGGAAATGTAGTATAAACAATAATTTATATTATAGGAGGATAATACCATGGAAAAAATTACACAAACTGCGGGCAGAAATCAGCTCGGCGAATTTGCGCCTGACTTCGCCCATTTTAACGACGACGTTCTCTTCGGCGAGAACTGGAACAATCAGGACATTGACCTTAAAACCCGTTGTATAATCACCGTTGTGGCTCTGATGAGTTCGGGCATTACCGATTCATCGCTGACCTATCACCTTGAAAATGCCAAGGCGCACGGCGTGACGAGGGCGGAGATTGCCACTATCGTGACGCACGTCGGCTTTTACGTCGGCTGGCCGAAGGCGTGGGCAGTGTTCCGTCTGGCGAAGGACGTCTGGAACGAAACGGAGCCGGAATTGACGGAGAAAGACCGCTATCAAAACACTATTCTCTTCCCCATTGGCGCGCCGAACGACGGCTTTAAGCAGTATTTCATCGGGCAGAGCTACCTTGCGCCCGTATCCAAAGAGCAGGTCGGCATTTTCAATGTGACCTTTGAGCCAAAATGCCGCAACAACTGGCACGTTCATCACGCGGATAAAGGCGGCGGACAAATTCTCATCTGCGTCGGCGGGCGCGGGTACTATCAGGAATGGGGCAAGGAGCCTGTCGAGATGAAACCCGGCGACTGCATAAATATCCCCGTAGGAGTCAAGCATTGGCACGGCGCCGCGCCGGACAGCTGGTTCTCCCATTTGGCGATTGAAGTCCCCGGCGAAAACGGCTCCAACGAATGGCTTGAGCCTGTCGACGACGGACAATACGGAGGTTTAAAATGAAAACAAAAAAGCTTACAGCGATTTTACTTGCATTTGTTATGGTGTTTGCCCTTGCCGCTTGCACAGCCGGCACCGAATCGACTGAAAAAGACGGTAATACCGGCTCTTCGCAGAATACAGAAGATCAGTCCGCGACATCTTCCAAAGCGGGAAATGAAAGTGATAAGTCCGGAAAAATCCTTGTGGCCTATTTCTCGGCTACGGGCAACACCGAGGGCGTGGCGCAGAAATTAGCGAACGGACTCGGCGCTGACCTTTACGAAATTACGCCGTCAGAGCCTTATACGGACGAGGATTTGGACTACAATAATTCAAAAAGCCGTTCCTCTGTGGAAATGAACGACCCGTCCGCCCGCCCAGCAATCTCCGGAACTGTTGCGAATATGGAGCAGTACGACGTCGTATTCATCGGCTATCCCATTTGGTGGGGCGAATCGCCGCGAATCATGAGTACATTTGTTGAAAGCTATGATTTCTCCGGCAAGACGTTGGTCGCGTTCTGCACCTCCGCCAGCAGTGGCTTTGGAAACAGTGATTCTGCTCTGCGCTCTGCCGCAAAGGGAGCTAAATGGCTTGAAGGGCGCCGCTTTTCCGCCGGAGCCTCCGCTGACGATGTACTCGCGTGGGCAAATGGGCTTGGAATCAAATAAATTTGAAATTGCTTGAAATCCCTGTGCCGGAAATCTCGGCGCAGGGATTCCCCACACGGCCGCTTGGTGGAAAGAAAAAGATGACAAATACGCGAAAGACGGCAGAAAAAAAGAACACCATGGCGGTGAAGTACGATCATGAATACACATATAACAGTTGACTTTCACGCCCACCCGGTAGACGATGTGTTCCGCCGGGAAATGGGGTTTCTTGGTCTTGACCCCATGGCGGAGGACGGATTCATTGCGGGTACGAAGGCCCGTGTGTCCAAAAAAATGATGTGAACGGGATACGGCAGAAAATACTGGATGCGACATGAAGGTGTTTGTGACGCCTTTTTACTATTATGACGCAGCATTCGGGATATCCGCAAATGGCGTATGACCTCGGCAAAAAATTATAAAAATGAGGTTCAAGTATGAGAAAACGATACTATAATTACAAAGATTAAAATGATTGTCACCGACAGCGAAATCCAAATTTTCTTATTTTTCATCGGCTAACATCTCCTAATTTATTTCATATATAAAATTACTTTAAAATTCTTTTCTGTAAAATATGCTCCTTATAATATGAACGTCAAAATAAATACACCTATTTTTATCTTAAAAATATCGTTAATATCAATAATTTACGATAAATGCATAAACTGAGAGTATAAATGCAGAAAAATCGGGCTGACAAATAAAAATGTCAGCCCGATTTCATAGTCATTGTATATAAATTTTTCTTCGGAAACACAATATCTGTTATAATTCTATTCGTGGCTTATATCCCCTCCTAAAAAATTAAAAAATTGTTTTTTAAATTCCGGCTGTTTTCTCGAAGCAACAGAAATCCTTATATTTTGATATGGTTGTGCTAAGGCGATTTCGCTTCTTTTAAAGTGCATTATATAGTTCATATTAACTATATAACTGTTATGGGGAACGGCAAAACAAGATGCCATAAGCAAGGGGCGAAGCTGTTTCATAGTTTCTTTTATTACAAAAGAGCTTTCCGTTGTAAAAATAAAAACGCCTCTAAGTTTTGCTTCGACATAAACAATATCGGAAGCTTTGAGCCTTATAACCTGACTGTCTTTTGCGTGCAGTGTTATAACGCTTTCGTTTATAACGGAGAGCGCTTTGTCAAGCGCAGAGAAAATACGGTTTTGCTTTACGGGTTTATCAATATATCGTGTTACCTGAATATCCATAGCATCGTCCAAATATTGATTATACGCAGTAACAACAAGAATAACGGTGTTATTACTTTTTTTCTGTATTTCTTTAGCAACTGCAATACCGTTTAAGTCGCCAAGCTTTATGTCAAGAAATAATATGTCATAGGTTTTATCGGATTTAATTAAATCTGCTCCCGTTTTATATTCGTCAATATTGCATTCCAAATGGTGTAATTTGAAATATTCTTCTGCGTAACACTTCACAGACAATCGGCACTCTGTTATATCGTCGCATATAGCAATTTGCATAAAATCTCCCCATTAACGACAAAAATCGTATAATCACAATTTGATTATACGATAGTTAAAAAAATATTGCAAGTTTTTATTGTTTTCAATAAGGGTCTGCCCCGTCAAGCGGCGTTACAGACACAGTGTAAACCGCTCTGAGAAATCAGATGTGGATTTTATCCTCTTGTTTTCGGTGAAAATCAGTTTAAATTTCTTATACGAGAAAAGCAAATGGACGAAAAATCTTTACTTTTTAATTGATAAATGTTATATTAACTATATTTGTTAAAATAGGAGTGATTTTTATGCATTTAAAGAAAAGAATAATGCCTTTACTGCTTGCCTTGATTCTTGTATTTTCGGCGGTGCCGATTCAGGCGCTTGCGGCAGACAAGCCCGTAACTGTTACCTTTTTTACCACAAACGATATTCACGGAACGGTTGATAACAGCGAAACTTCAATAGGTCTTGCTCAGGCGGCCGCAATCAAGGCCTCAACTCCCAACGCGCTGCTTGTTGACGCGGGCGACGCTACTCAGGGCGCATCGTTTGCCACCGTTTCACAGGGAGAGGACGTTATAAAAGTTATGAATGCAGCGGGTTACGACGCTATGGCGGCAGGTAACCACGAATTTGATTACGGAAGCGACAGACTGCTTTCAAACAAAAAAGCGGCGGATTTCCCGATTCTCGGAGCAAACGTTACGCTTAACGGCAAGCCGATGCTTGACGGCCACACCGTTGTTGAGGCGGGTGGAAAATCAATTGCTTTTATCGGCCTTACGACCGTCAGCACAGCGTCGTCAACAAATCCGTCAAAGCTTGCCGGCGTTGAATTTCTCAATGAAATCAAAGCCGCCAAGGAACAGATAGCCGAAATATCCGATACGACGGACGCAATCGTGCTTATAACGCATATGGGCGATAATTCGGCGGCGGTTGAAAACACGAGCGCCGATCTTCTCAATGCGCTTACCGATTCGGAATTGTCGCGTGTTACGGCGGTTGTTGACGGACACAGTCACACCGTTGAGCAAAAAAATTATACTCGCGGCGCTCACTCGGTTCCCGTTATACAAACAGGAACTAATTTTACGGCTCTCGGCCAAATTACACTTACTTTTGATGGCGACAACGTAACGGCTCAAGGTTTGTTGCTTAATTACGAAGACGCTATGAACTATCCCCTTACGCAGGCCGGAAAAGAAGCCGCGGAAAATGTTCGCGGCGCTTTGGATAAGGCGAACGCCGCTCAGGCCGATATTCTCGGTCAGGAGCTTTGCGTTAACACTACGCCGCTTTGGGGTGGGTATATCTACTGGGATTACGCCGAATCAAGAATAGTTGAAACTACCTACGGCGATTTTGTTACGGACGCATTTTTGAATTACGCCGATATTTTTGCAGAGCAAAACGGCTATGATATTCCTGTTGTAGCTCTCGAAAACGGCGGCGGCATTTCGTCTGCATTGCCGGCCGGCAAAGTAACCAAAGGCGATCTTTTAAATGCGTTTAATCACGGGAATATGGTCGATGTTGTGAAAATAAATCCGTCACAGCTCTATATGGCGCTTGAATCCGGACTGACCTCAACAGGGCAGGACGAAACAGGTCTTATTGTGCGCGAGCGGGTAAGCGGCAGCTTTATGCAGGTAAGCGGTCTTACTTACACTTACGACCCTGCGGCCAAAAGCGGCGCAAAGGTAACAAAGGTTGTGCTTGATAACGGCACGGCTCTCAATCGCGCTGATGAAACCACCGAGCTTATGCTCGTTACAAACAGCTATGTTTCATCATCGTTCACTGCGCTTGGCGCGGAGAAGCTCGGCGAACTCGGCGGAGAGGATCAGATAGTTATGGACTATATCCTTTCGCTTACTGAGGACGGTTCACCGCTTAATTATCCGAATATTAAAAACAGAATACTTATTGCAAACGACAAGTCGCCCGAATATTACACCGTTTCGGTTCCCATTATTTCTGATAAAGAAGACGGCGGCGCGCTTTCAAATGTATGCGTTGATCTCAGTATAGACGGCAAAGATTACTCCGAGTATATTACAGACTCCGACGGAAACATTTCGGTTAAGCTGTCAAAAGGAGCGCACACGCTTTTCTTAAAGCAGTCTTCGGACGGCCAGCCCGTATATGTCAACAATTATTCAGGCTCCGGCACCGTAACTACTAAAGAGGGCTATTACCGCCTTGGGTTTATTGTTGATGAAAATAACGTAAGAGAACCCGGAGTTTCCACGCAGGAAATTATCTCCGCTGTCACACAGAAAGTTGCAGAGGCGGAAAATGCGATTTTGGAGCGTACCGATTTAAGCGATAAAGATAAGCAAAGATATATTGAGGAGCTCAAAGCCCTTTCCGATGAAACTCTTTCAAAGCTTGAGAATGTTGAAACTCAGGAGGAGGCCGACGCGCTGTATTCCGAATTTCTTAATTCGCTCGATAATTTTATGGCGGGAATAGAGCCTACCGAGCAAGAGTTGCCCGATAAGACTCCGAGCGATGAAAACGGGCAATCAAAAAATCCTGCGGTAAGTGAGGACGCATCTCCCGAAACGGGAGTAGACGGAGCCGAGCTTTATACGGCTATGGCTATGTCGGCGTTTGTCTCCGCGCTGTTGCTTGTCGGATTTGGCGTTTTGATTCGTAAAAGAAAGGCGAGAGAGTACTAATTGACGAATCGGTAGTCAAAAACCGCCGATGTGGTAAATATTTTTAATAAGATTTACATAAGGAGAATAACAAATATGCGCAAATGTATTCGTTGCGGCGCGGAAATGGAAGAAAACTATAAAATCACCTCGGGCTACGGGATTGTTATACGCCCCGAAAAAGGACGCAACGCCGTAAAGCTAAAAGCGGCAGTGTGCCCGCAGTGCGGCGAGGCGTCAATATATGTGGATGACCCCGACAAGCTCATTGGTCGGAAAAAAGCATAACGCGCAACGCGCGCATAATATGCTACCAAATGGTAGCATTACAAGCGTTATTATACCACTAAATGATAGCATTGTCAAGGGTGAAACAAAAATGTATTTCAAAAGAATATACGACCTTCGGATTGATCACGATCTGACGCAGCAAAACATCGCCGACTTCTTGGGCTGCAAGAGGGAGGTATATCGCCGCTATGAGAAAGGAGAGCGCACAATTCCCGTGGATTTTGTGATTCGTCTTGCCGACCTTTACGGGGTCAGCACCGACTATCTTTTGGAGCACACTGTAAAACCCGCGGGCAGAATACGGAAAAATCCCGCCCGAAACAAATCCGAAAGACCGTAAAGCAGAAAACCAAATCGGGCAAAATGAACTGCCCGAAAAGAAAAAAAGCCTCCCGCGAAGGAGGCTTTTATATTTTAGGGACGGTTTTGGAGCATTTTTAGCCCTGCACGTCCCTTTTATTCTGTTATGTTCCGAAAGCTCACATTCTGCAAATTGCCGCCGTAATAAACCTCACCCGCGCCGCCGTTTCGTTTGTTACGCGCGCGGCTCCTTGACAGCCGACTTTCCGCGCGCAATCTTAGTTCGGAACGTACATTTGCTTATACGGGTTTTTGCTGTCGGGCGTAACAACGGTAAAAGGTGAATCCATTACCGCGTTTATATCGCGGCCGAATAATTTGCAGTATTCGGAAACGTATGTTTTAAGCTCTTTCATATCCGACTCGTCAGCTGGGCGAACCACAACCTGACTCGGGAAAGTTATGCCCTTACAATCGCCTCTGAGAAATATTTTTCCGCCGTGCATTCCCGTACAGGGGAAAAATCCTACGATTTTCTTGTTTTCGGCCTCAAGCCCAAGAACCACAATAACTCCCCCAGCCTGATATTCGCCTAAAAAACTGCCGGCTGTCCCGCCTATTACCATTACAGGGACTTTGTCCTCATACTCTTTCATATGGATACCGGCTCTGTAACCGGCATTACCTTTGACAAAAATTTTTCCTCCCCGCATAGCATAGCCGGCGGCGTCGCCGATGTTGCCGTGTATGATGATTTTTCCCTCGTTCATAGTGTCGCCGACAGCGTCCTGGGCGTTCGCGTTAACCGTTATGGTAGCTCCGTTGAGATACGCTCCCAAAGCGTTTCCCGGTATGCCGTTAACAGTAATTTTCTTTTTGGACATACCTACGCCTATAAAGCGCTGTCCACAACAATCTTTAAGAGTAATATTTCCGCCTGCGTTCCTTAATTTTTCATTCAGAGCCCTGTAATCAAGGTCTTTGACGTTAAGTAACATATATTAAACCTCTCCTCCAAACTTTTTCCTGCGGATTTCAGGTGAAAACGCGGCAGACGTCGCGGTTTTTCTCATTAAGTCAAAATCAACTGTATCAAGCGAAGTACGCTCACGGATAAGAGAAGTATATATTCCCGCGCGCTCGTTTTCACCTATAATAATAAAGCCTTTCAGTACTCCGTCCTTGGTGAAAAAACGTTTTAGCGATTTTTCGGTTTTTTCTTCAAGCATTTCTCCGTCATATGTTCCCGCAGTCATTGCATGCATACCGAAAAATCCGATGGAATTCATCGGTATTGCCTTATCAAAAACTTCATCGCCTCCCGACATATTTACGCCGGCAGTATGCCCTTGCATATAGGCGTTAGGCAAAATAGCGAGCACTCTTTTTTCGCCGGAAGAAACGTCATATCCTTCGGTGCAGTCGCCCGCGGCAAATATATCTTTCACAGACGTTTCCATACGCTCGTTTACAACAATGCCTCGGTTTACTTCCCCTCCGATGTCTTTTACGAGCGCAGTGTTCGCACGTACTCCGACAGCAAGAACGAGGGCGTCAAAGCTGACCCGCTTTCCGCTTTTCATAACCGCGGAGCCGTCCTCAAAACAGGCGACGCTGTCGCCGAGCAAAAACCTTATGCCGTTCTCCTCCATATGTTTTTGTATAACAAAGGCGCAGTCCGCGTCGAGAATGCTTGAAAGCACTCGGTCGGCAATGTCGCATACGGTTATGCTTTTCACACGCCCTTTAATGCCCTCCGCGCATTTAAGCCCTATAAGCCCGGCGCCGACAATAAGCACTCGGCTGTCCTCATTTACGGCTTTTTCAATGGCAAAAGCGTCGTCTAAGGTCATAAAGCAGAATTTATTTCTGACCTTTTCCAAGCCCTCAAACGGCGGAATAAAAGGAGACGAGCCCGTCGCGACGCAAATAGACGAATATGGCAGCTCGGCGCCGTCGTCAAGTACTACTTTTTTTGCGCGGGCGTCAATATTTACGGCTTTTTTGCCGTAGAGGACTTCACAGCCCATATTTTCATAAAAATCCGCGCCGCGGTAGTTCATACGCTCGGTATCGGTTTTGTTCTCCAAATAATATGAGATAAGAGGGCGGCAGTAAACCGGGTGATTTTCTTCAGATACAACTGTTATTTTGCCTGTGCTGTCTGACTTGCGTATGCCTTCAATCGCGCCCGCCGCCGCAACACCGTTTCCTATGATAACATACTCTTTCATTCGTCCTCACCTCTCTTCATAAACGATAGCCCTGTTGGGGCATCCCTTAACGCAGGCCGGTTCCCCGCAGGAGTTTCGCATACAAAGCTCGCATTTCTGCATCACACCGTCTTCATCGGGAGCAAGCGAGCCGTAAGGACACACAAGCACGCACGTAAGACAGCCGACGCACTTGTTCTTATCAATACGCACCACGCCGTCTTCTTTGTAGATTGCCCCCGCGATACAGCTTTTTACACAGATAGGGTCAGAGCAGTGGCGGCAGGACACCGCATAGGAAATTTTATCGTCGCCCTCAATATGGATACGGGGGTAAATCGGTTTTCCTTTAAGCGCCGTGGCCATATCCGCAATACCCGAATTGGCAAAAGCGCAATTATACTCGCACAAGTGACAGCCAAGACACCATTCTTCATTTACATAAACTCGTTTCATTTTATCTTATCACTCCCCTGCGTGAGAAATACCGAGAATCTCAAGTTCTTTATCAGTAAGCCCTATGCCCCGAAGCATAAGGCGGTTGCCTTTCAGGGATTCAATAGAGTTTATACCCATACCGCCCATTAGTTCTTTTATTTCATGGCGCCAAGCGTTCATCAGGTTTATAAGGCGCTCACTGCCAATATCCGGATTCAGGCGCTTTACAAGTTCTGGCCGCTGAGTTGCGATACCCCAGTTACATTTGCCGCTTTGGCAGGTACGGCAAAGGTGACAGCCAAGAGCCAAAAGGGCCGCGGTTGCTATATAGCAGGCGTCAGCGCCAAGGGCAATCGCCTTTACTACATCCGATGAGCTTCTAATGCTTCCGCCGACAACAAGCGATACGTTGTTTCGGATTCCCTCGTCGCGAAGACGTTGGTCAACGGCCGCCAAAGCAAGTTCAATCGGAATACCCACATTGTCACGGATACGCGTAGGCGACGCGCCTGTGCCCCCTCTGAATCCGTCAATCGCAATTATATCGGCGCCGCTTCTTGCGATGCCGCTGGCAATGGCGGCAATATTATGCACCGCGGCAACCTTTACGATTACGGGCTTTTTATATTCGGTAGCCTCTTTCAGCGAAAAAACAAGCTGCCGCAAATCTTCAATCGAATATATATCATGATGCGGAGCCGGAGAAATGGCGTCCGACCCTTCGGGAATCATACGGGTACGCGAAACGTCCCCTACAATTTTAGCGCCCGGCAAATGGCCGCCTATACCGGGTTTCGCCCCCTGCCCCATTTTGATTTCAACCGCGGCTCCCGCTTTTAAATAATCTTCATAAACGCCGAAACGGCCCGAGGCGACCTGAACAATAGTGTTTTTGCCGTAAACGTAAAAATCCTCGTGAAGACCGCCCTCGCCGGTGTTGTAGAGAATACCGAGCTCTGTCGCCGCGCGCGCAAGCGACGCGTGAGCGTTATAGCTTATTGAGCCGTAACTCATAGCCGAAAACATAACCGGCATTGAGAGCTCAAGCTGCGCAGGCGTCTCGCATTTAATTTTACCGTTTTTGCCGCGCTCTATTTTTTCAGGCTTTTTACCGAGGAAAACACGGGTCTCCATCGGTTCTCTGAGCGGATCAATAGGAGGATTGGTTACCTGTGAAGCGTTGATAAGTATTTTGTCCCAATATACGGGCAGACTCTTCGGATTGCCCATGGAAGAAAGCAGTACTCCGCCGCTGTTAGCCTGCTTATAGATTTCTTTTACCGTATCGTTCTGCCAGTTTGCGTTTTCACGGAGAACGCAGTCGCTTTTAACTATTTTAAGCGCTCTTGTAGGGCAAAGCGATACGCATCGCTGACAGTTTACGCATTTTGTTTCATCGGCTGCCATTACGCCTTTTATTTTGTTAAATGTATGCACTTCATTCGCGCACTGCCTTTCGCACACCCGGCAGGCAATGCAGCGATCCGTATTTCTAATTACTTCAAATTCGGGATAAATAAATTCCACTCCCATTTTAATACGCGCCTTCCTTTACCTTAACTATTACCGGTTCGCCGCCGGCGGGTGCCCAAATATTTTCGGCGTTCGGCTCCATTACGCGGATTGACGCCTCTTCGCTAGCGATATATACTCTGTCATCTTTTTCGCCGACTACCATGGAGCGAAGTTTCAGGCGGTCATTAAGCGCCATAAGCCCTCCGTTAAAACCGAGGACGATAGAAAACGGCCCTGTAATAAGCAGGCTCGGAAATACCGTGCGCAAAAAAGTATGCCTGTTTCTATCTTCCTCATCAGCCATACCTTCAATAGTGCTCCAAAACGGCGCGGCAATAACGCTCGCGGCCTCCTCAAGCTCAAGCCCCTGCCTGCGAATCAGGTAGTCCATTATATAAGTGATAACCTCGGTATCGGTTTGCAGAGTGCATTTATACCCGAACATCTCAATAAAGCGCCGGTTAGCGTCGTAAGAAGAAATTTCCCCGTTATGCACAATAGACCAATCAAGCAGGGTGAACGGATGAGCTCCTCCCCACCAGCCCGGAGTATTGGTAGGGTAACGGCCGTGCGCCGTCCAAGAATATCCCTCGTATTCCTCTAATTTATAAAACACGCCGACGTCCTCGGGAAAACCGACGGCCTTAAAAGTGCCCATATTTTTACCGCTTGAAAAGACGTAAGCGCCGTTTATCTCCGTATTTATCTTCATAACGGTGCGCGCTACAAATTCTTTTTCGTCAAGCTGCATTGAAACGAGCAGAGATTTCAGCGGAGCGACAAAATATCGCCAAATAATCGGTTCGTCCGTAATAGCCGGAATGGTTCTTGTCGGAATAATTTCACTTTTTACAATTTCAAAGCGCTCCTTTAAGAACACTTCGCACTCCTTGCGTGTTGAACGGGAATCAAAAAACATATGCAGCGCGTAAAATTCTCTGTATTCAGGATAAATGCCGTAACCTGCAAAACCGCCGCCAAGCCCGTTGGAACGGTCGTGCATCGGTTTCATTGAATTGTAAATAAGCTCGCCGGACATTCTGTTCCCTTCTTTAGAGATAACGGCGGCTATTGCACATCCTGACGGGATTCGCACCTGTCCTTCTAATTTCATATCGGTCCCTCTTTAAGTTAAATAAAAAAAGCGCTCATCTCAGCGCAGAATACTCCGCACCGAAACGAACGCCGTTGCTCATTTTTTCATAATTATACTCTCGGACTTATTCTTTGTCAAGTAGTTAGCGGAAAGTCGCTATACTTTTCGCCGCTGATTTTCAAAAAAGTTTTAAAAGGGATTGACAAAAAATTTCTGTCGGTGTATAATACGCAACATAAGGCAAAGGCGTCTTTGAGAATGTATGCTCAAAGACGCTTTTTTTACTTAATAATTAAAATTTCATAAACAGGCAATGGCGTCTTTAATGTTTTTCGCATTAAAGGCGCTTTTATCTTTTAACGCGCTTATTAAATATTTAAAGGAGATATATGTATGAAAACTGTAACAGATTATTTTGGAAGTTCAGTCTTTGACGACAGAGTAATGAAAGCTACACTGTCGGCTAAAGTTTACGCCTCGCTCAAAAAGACGATTGACGAAGGCGCTGAAATTGACATCGGCGTTGCCAACGCAGTTGCCATAGCAATGAAAGATTGGGCGGTTTCAAGGGGCGCAACGCATTACACCCACTGGTTCCAGCCGCTCACAGGCATTACAGCCGAAAAACACGACAGCTTTATTTCTCCTTCCCCCGACGGCGGCGTAATTATGGAATTTTCGGGCAAAGAGCTCATAAAAGGCGAGCCTGACGCGTCTTCTTTCCCCAGCGGCGGACTGCGCGCCACTTTTGAGGCAAGGGGCTACACTGCTTGGGACCCCACGTCATACGCGTTTATCAAGGGAAAAACATTGTGTATTCCCACTGCTTTCTGCTCTTTCGGCGGCCACGCGCTTGACAAGAAAACTCCCCTGCTCCGCTCTATGGAGGCTCTTAACAAGCAGGCTCTGCGCATTCTCCGTCTGTTCGGCAACGACAGCGTAAAACGGGTTACAAGCTCTGTCGGCCCGGAACAGGAATATTTTCTTGTAACAAAAGAAATGTATGACCTTCGTCCGGATCTTCGCCTTACTGGCCGCACCTTGTTCGGAGCAAAGTCGCCCAAAGGCCAGGAAATGGACGACCATTACTTCGGCGTTATCAAGCCGAGAGTCGCCGCCTATATGGAAGAATTAAACGACGAGCTTTGGAAACTCGGCATTTTGGCAAAAACAGAGCATAACGAGGTTGCACCTGCTCAGCACGAGCTTGCACCTATCTATACGACGACAAATATCGCGACCGACCATAACCAGCTTACTATGGAGATAATGCAGAAAGTTGCCGCAAAGCACGGTCTTGTATGCCTGCTCCACGAAAAGCCCTTTGCGGGCGTCAACGGCAGCGGTAAGCACAACAACTGGTCGATTGCCACCGACGCCGGCCAAAATCTTCTCTCACCCGGCGCTACTCCTTATGAAAACGCTCAGTTCCTTTTGTTCCTGTGCGCCGTAATAAAAGCGGTTGACGATTATCAGGACCTTCTGAGAATATCGGTTGCAACAGCCGGTAACGACCATCGCCTTGGCGCGAACGAGGCTCCTCCCGCTGTTGTTTCAATTTTCCTCGGCGATGAATTAAACGGCGTTCTTGAGGCAATTGAAACCGGCACGCCATACAAGGGCGCCGAAAAAACGCAGATGAAGCTCGGCGTTGACGTTTTGCCGAAGTTTAACCGTGATACTACCGACCGCAACAGAACCTCCCCATTTGCTTTCACTGGTAACAAGTTTGAATTCCGTATGCTTGGCTCTTCAAACAGCATAGCCTGCGCAAACATTATGCTCAACAGCGCCGTTGCGGAATCTCTCAAGATATACGCCGACAGACTTGAAAACGCCGACGACTTTGAAACCGCGCTCCACGAAATGATTAGGAAAACTATTAAAGACCATAAGCGCATAATTTTCAACGGCAACGGCTATGACGAAAGCTGGATAAAAGAAGCGACAGAAGAGCGCGGCCTGCTAAATTACCGCACTACGGCGGATTGTATGCCGCATCTTTTGGATAAGAAAAATGTTGATATGCTTACATCCCACGGCGTTTTCACCGAAGCGGAGCTTAAATCGAGATACGAGATTATGCTGGAAAACTATTGCAAGACTATCATCATTGAGGCAAACACCATGGTCGATATGGCAAAAACGCAGATTGCCCCCGCAATAGAGGCTTACGCCGCAGACGTCGCAAAGTCCGCCGCAGCAAAAAAAGCTATTGATTCCTCTCTTGAATGCGCTTACGAAACAGGCGTCGTAAGAAAGCTCTCTGTGCTTACAGACCAAATCGCCTCCGAATCCGAGAAATTGGAAAACGCGCTCAACTCTTTGAACGGCGCAAAAGATATAGGGAGCGAATCCGTTATGATTCGCGATTCCGTGCTCGCTGTTATGAGCAGTCTCAGGCTTGCCTGCGATGAGGCAGAAACACTGACCTCAAAGAAATATTGGCCTTTCCCGTCTTACGCAGACCTGCTCTTCAGCGTAAAATAACTTAGGCAAGCCCCTTATTAAATGAAAGAAGATGACACTGTTGGCTATTGAAGAAATCACAAAACTTGTAGAAGAATCCGTTACAAGTGAGGTATTCGGCGTTTGGTACCTTATAGGCGCCGCGCTTGTATTCTTTATGCAGGCGGGATTTGCTATGGTTGAAACGGGATTTACCAGAGCAAAAAACGCAGGCAACATCATTATGAAAAACCTTATGGACTTCTGTATCGGAACGGTTGTATTCGTTTTGCTCGGATTCAGCCTTATGATGGCGGAGGATTACGTCTTGGGGATTTTCGGAATACCGAATCTTAAAATACTTACCGATTTCGGCGGATTTTTACAAAGCGGAAACGCTCCGTCGTTCGTTTTCAACCTTGTGTTCTGCGCAACGGCGGCAACTATCGTTTCCGGCTCTATGGCAGAACGGACAAAATTTATATCTTACTGCATTTACTCGGGAATAATCTCACTGTTTGTTTATCCCGTTGAAGCAGGCTGGGTTTGGAACCCGCAGGGTTGGCTCGCGCAACTCGGATTTCACGATTTTGCCGGTTCTGCGGCGATTCACTCCGTCGGAGGAATTACCGCTTTGATTGGGGCAATTATGGTGGGTCCGCGCCTAGGAAAATATGTCAGAGACAAAGAAAACAAAGTTATCAAGGTCAACGCCATTCCCGGCCATTCAATAACTCTCGGCGCTCTTGGCTGTTTTATTCTTTGGTTTGGCTGGTACGGCTTTAACGGAGCCGCCGCATGGGATAACAATTCGCTTGCCTCAATTTTTGTAACGACTACCATAGCCCCTGCTGTGGCAACCTGCACAACTATGATATTTACTTGGATAAAAAACGGCAAGCCGGACGTATCTATGTGCCTGAACGGCTCTCTGGCAGGTTTGGTCGGCATAACGGCAGGCTGTGACGCGGTTGACGCTCTCGGCTCCGCAATTATAGGCATTGTTTCGGGCATTCTTGTTGTAGTTGTTGTAGAAACGCTTGATTTAAAACTGCATATTGACGACCCTGTCGGCGCTGTCGGCGTTCACTTTGCAAACGGCGTTTGGGGTACGCTTGCCGTAGGACTGCTCGCAAATCCCGACGCCCCCGCGGGGCTTAAAGGATTGCTCTACACAGGCAGTTTCAAACTGTTTGGCGTACAATTACTCGGAATATTGGCAATTCTTGCGTGGACCGCAATAACAATGACTATTTCATTCCTGGTAATCAAAAAGACTGTCGGTCTTCGTGTTTCACAAGAAGAAGAAATAAAAGGTCTTGACAGCTCGGAGCACGGTCTTCCCAGCGCTTACGCGGACTTTGTACCCGCAGTTGAAAGTCTTGATTACGGTTATGAGGAGGCAACAGCCGTAACAGGCGATGTTCCCGTGGCTGAAGCCGTTACCGTTAAAAAGATGCCCTCATTTGACGATGGAACTCCAAAGTTTACAAAAGTGGAGATAATCTGTAAGGAGTCTCGCTTTGAGGCGCTGAAAGCCGCAATGATAGACATCGGTATTACGGGTATGACCGTTTCCCACGTACTCGGATGCGGCATCCAGAAAGGCAAGCCCGAATATTACAGGGGCGTTCAGGTGGAAGCTAACCTCCTGCCGAAAATTCAAGTCGATATTGTAGTCAGCAAGGTGCCTGTGCGCAGTGTAATCGACACGGCTAAAAAAGTGCTTTACACCGGCCATATCGGCGACGGAAAAGTTTTTGTTTACGACGTTGAAAATGTCGTAAAAATCCGCACGGGAGAAGAAGGCTATGACGCCCTTCAGGATGTCGAATAAATCATAATCAGAAAGGGATTTACTTATGTATAATAACGGAGAAAAATTTATTTCCCAATTTGATTTTTCAGAGCAAATTCCTGAATTTTTGCTTAAATCCGAAATTCCGAATCCCATATACGAGAAAGCCTTTCTTTCCCGAACAGATAACAGCAAAACGGAATATGCCCTGAATACTACCGCTTGGGATTAAGCTGACTATAAGGCAGCGGGCATCTCTTGCATAAGTTATATAAAAAACAAAAAAGTCAGGTAGCGCCGAAATCACCGAAGAGAAATTCAACGGGTTAATCGGCGCTGCCTTTGAATAAATTTACGGAGGTTTTTATGAGTATCCACGAAGAATGCGGCGTATTCGGCGTTATTTCACCCGAGCCCTGTGATGTAGCGAGCATCTCATATTACGGGCTGTACGCGCTCCAGCACAGAGGTCAGGAAAGCTGTGGAATCGTAGTAAACGACGACGGTGTGTTCGTATCCCACAAAGATACGGGGCTTGTCAGCGAAGTTTTTTCGGGAGATATTCTGTCACGCTTACCGAAAAGCACGATGGCGGTTGCCCACGCAAGATACGGTACAACCGGCGGAACTAACCGAAACAACTGTCAGCCTATTGAAGTCAACCATCAAAAGGGCAGAATGGCTTTGGCTCATAACGGCAATCTCAGTAACGCCGCCGAGCTTAGAAGTGAATTGGAGCTTACGGGCGCAATCTTCCATACTACAAGCGATACCGAAACTATCGCATATATCATCACAAAGGAAAGGCTTAATTCTCCCTCGATTGAAGACGCCGTAAGCAGGGCGATGAACATTCTTGACGGCGCGTACTCCCTTGTTTTAATGTCACCCCAAAAGCTTATCTGCGCAAGAGACCCTTACGGGTTCCGCCCCTTATGCTACGGCAAAACCGCTGACGGAATGTATGTAGTAGCCTCTGAAAGCTGTGCGGTCAAAGCAGTCGGCGCGGAGTTTATACGCGACGTAGAACCGGGAGAAATATTGGTATTCGGCAAGAACGGCGTTGTATGCCGCCGCGAACACTGCGGAAAGAAGGATAAAAAGCTCTGCGTTTTTGAGTACATTTATTTTGCCCGTCCGGATTCGGTAATAGACGGCGTTTCCGTCCATAAATCCAGAGTAACCGCAGGGAAAATTCTCGCCAAGGCTCATCCCGTTCAAGCCGATATTGTAATCGGCGCGCCCGATTCCGGTTTAGACGCGGCGCTCGGATTCAGCCAAGAGTCAGGTATTCCTTACGGAATAGGGCTCATAAAGAACAAGTACATAGGAAGAACATTTATTTCCCCCGGGCAGGGCGCCAGAATAGACGGCGTAAGAATAAAGCTCTCCGCCGTGGAGGAAAGTGTGCGCGGCAAACGTGTTGTTTTGGTAGACGACTCTATTGTCAGGGGCAACACGGTGGGACGCGTTGTCAACCTTCTGCGTGACGCAGGTGCAAAAGAGGTTCACGTGCGCATTTCTTCACCGCCGTTTTTGCACCCGTGCTATTACGGAACGGATATTGATTCCGAGGAGCATTTGATTGCCTGCAAACACAGCGTTTCCGAAATACGCGATATGATCGGCGCCGACTCTTTAGGGTACTTTCCCGCAGAAGAGTTAGCGCATATCGCGGGTAACTGTAATTTTTGCAGCGCCTGCTTTAACGGAAATTATCCCACAAAAATTCCGACTGACACACGCAAAGACCGCTATGAACTGCGTTTATCAGATATAAAAAAATGAGGTACCGAGATTATGGTAAAGGAATTTGACAGAAAAATTATTTTGGAAGACGGACAGGAATATTCCGGCTACGGATTCGGCGCCGACAAAACGGCTGTGCTTGAAATTGTGTTCAACACGTCTATGGCAGGCTATCAAGAGATTATGTCCGACCCGTCTTATACGTATCAGGCGGTTGTTATGACATATCCGCTGATTGGAAATTACGGTATGGCGGACGACGACTTTGAACGCGATACTCCCACCATAGGCGCGCTCATTGTCCGCGAATACAACGATGAGCTCTCAAATTTCAGGAGCGCCGCCACTCTGTCGGAAGTTATGAAACGGTTCGGTATTCCCGGGATTTGGGGCATCGACACAAGAAAGCTCACACGTTCTATCCGTGACAAAGGGTCGCGCAGGGCGCTTATAACGGATATTGACGTCTCTTTGGAAGAGGGACTCAAAATATTAAAATCCTCTGATATTCCGACCGACGCTGTATCTAAGGTCAGCTGTGATAAAACCGCAGTATTCCATACCGAAAATCAAAAATACCATATAGCGGCCATTGACTGCGGTATGAAGATGAATATTGTGAGGTCGCTGAATTTGCGCGGATGCAAAGTGACAGCAGTGCCTTGGAACACCACCGCGGGCGATATTACGGCTTTAAATCCCGACGGAATATTTATTTCAAACGGCCCGGGCAACCCTGAAGACGTGCCGCAAACCGTAGAAACCGTAAAAAGACTTATAGGCAGGTATCCCATTTTTGGCATATGCCTCGGTCACCAGATTATATCATTGGCTTACGGTGCCAAAACATACAAGTTAAAATTCGGACACCGCGGCGGAAATCACCCCGTGCGAAATCTTGAAACGAATAAAATAGAAATCACTTCGCAAAATCACTCGTATGCGGTAGATTTGGAATCGCTTGCCGGAACGCCGCTCACCGTTACGCACATAAATCTGCTTGACAACACCGTTGAAGGCGTGAAATGCGGTAAAGATAACGTGTTCAGCGTTCAGTACCACCCTGAAAGCGCGCCCGGCCCTCAAGACAGCGCGTATTTATTTGACCGTTTTATTAAAATGATGGAGGAGCGAAAAAATGTCTAAGAGAACTGATATTAAAAAAGTACTCGTTATCGGTTCCGGCCCTATTGTAATAGGTCAGGCGGCTGAATTTGACTACGCCGGAACGCAGGCGTGCCTTGCCCTAAAGGAAGAGGGCTACGAGGTTGTGCTTTGCAACTGTAACCCCGCAACCATTATGACGGATACCTCCATTGCCGATAAGGTCTATATGGAGCCGCTGACTTTGGAATACATAGCGAAAATCGTCCGCTATGAACGTCCCGACGCAATTTTACCCGGCATCGGCGGCCAAACCGGGCTTAACCTTGCTATGCAGCTTGAAAAGAAAGGTGTTCTTGCTGAATGCCGCGTTGAGCTCCTCGGAACGAAAAGCAGTTCCATTGAGCGCGCGGAGGACCGCGAGCTGTTTAAGGAGCTCTGCGAAGAGCTCGGCGAGCCCGTTCTGCCCTCTGACATTGCAAGCTCTGTTGAGGAGGGCTTGGCAGTCGCGAGAAAAATCGGATACCCCGTTGTTCTCCGACCCGCGTTTACGCTTGGCGGAACCGGCGGCGGCTTTGCCGACAACGAAGAGGAATTTTTACCCCTTATGAAAAACGCTATCTCGCTTTCGCCGGTTAGGCAAGTGCTTATTGAAAAGAGCGTCAAGGGCTACAAAGAAATCGAATACGAAGTTATACGCGACAGCAATGATACCGCTATCACAATTTGTAATATGGAAAATGTTGACCCTGTCGGCATTCACACGGGCGATTCAATAGTGGTTTGCCCATCGCAGACGCTTACGAACAAAGAATACCATATGTTGCGTGACAGCGCGCTTAAAATCATTCGCGCGCTGAAAATTGAAGGCGGCTGTAACGTGCAGTTTGCCCTTGACCCCAACTCTTTTCAGTACTATCTTATTGAAGTAAACCCGAGAGTTTCACGTTCATCAGCGCTTGCCTCCAAGGCGAGCGGATACCCGATAGCCAGGGTATCCGCAAAAATAGGGGTGGGTATGACGCTTGACGAAATCCGTATTGCCAACACCCCCGCCTCATTTGAACCGACTCTTGACTATGTGGTAACAAAAATGCCGCGTTTTCCTTTTGACAAATTCGCGGACGCCAACAACTCTCTTTCCACGCAGATGAAAGCCACAGGCGAGGTTATGAGCATCGGCAGAACGGTTGAAGAAAGCCTTTTAAAAGCAGTGCGGTCTCTTGAAATAGGGCTTTGCCATTTGCACAACCGAAAATTTGACGGTATGAAAAAGGAAGATTTATTAAAATACATTAAAATAGGCACGGACGACCGCATTTATGCCATCGCCGAGCTTTTACGCCTCGGTACTGACGTTGACAGCATCACAGAGGCTTGCGCCATTGACCGTTTCTTTATCCGAAAGCTTAGAAACATTGTGGAAAAAGAAAAAGAAATCAAAGAAAACATCGGCGATATTGAGATTCTTCGTTCCGCAAAAAAAATGGGCTTTTCGGATAAAGCAATATCTCTGTTCTGGAATATGCCGGAAACGCGGGTATTTGAGCTCCGCAAAGAAAACGGCATTCTTCCCGTCTACAAAATGATTGACACCTGCGCCTCCGAATTTGAAAGCTATATTCCGTATTTTTATTCCACCTACGAAGAGGAAAACGAATCAAAGGTATCGGACAAAAAGAAAGTCATTGTGTTGGGCTCAGGGCCTATCCGCATAGGTCAGGGCGTAGAATTTGACTATTCCACCGTTCACGCGGTAAAAACTATTAAATCTTCGGGATATGAGGCTATTATAATAAACAACAACCCTGAAACGGTATCAACAGACTATACCTGCTCCGACAAGCTGTACTTTGAGCCGCTTTGCACAGAGGACGTTATGAACATCATTGAGCTTGAAAAGCCCGAAGGCGTTATTGCGACTCTGGGCGGCCAAACGGCCATTAACCTTGCAGAGCCTCTTTTCGAACGCGGCGTTAAAATAATCGGCACAGACTGTGACGCCATAGAGCGGGCCGAAAACCGCGACTCATTTGAAAAGCTGTTGATTTCCCTTGGCATTCCTCAGCCGAAAGGTCAGGCTGTAACAAGCATTGAGGAGGGCATTAAAGCCGCAAACGAGATTGGTTTTCCCGTGCTTGTCCGCCCCAGCTTTGTGCTTGGCGGCAGGGCGATGCAGATTGTAGCTACCGAGAACTCTCTTCGCGAATACCTTAAAACCGCCGTGGAAATAGATGAGGACAGACCCGTCTTGGTTGATAAATATATCCGAGGAAAAGAAGTTGAGGTAGACGCGATTTGCGACGGCAAGCGCGTATTCGTTCCCGGAATTATGGAGCTTGTTGAGAGAACGGGCGTTCACTCGGGCGACTCTATCAGCGTCTATCCGTCTTACAGCCTTTCGGACAATGTTAAAGAAACAATTCTTGACTATACCGAAAAATTGGGGCTTGGCATTGGCATAATCGGCCTTTTTAACATTCAGTTTATTGTTGACGAAAACGAAAACGTCTATATTATCGAGGTAAACCCGCGTTCATCAAGAACGGTTCCGTTCCTTTCAAAGGCAACGGGTTACAGCCTTGCGGATATTGCAACACTTTGCAACCTCGGAGTATCTCTCTCGGAGCAGGGAATATTTGATATTTACCCGAAAGAAAGGGAACGCTTTTATGTAAAAGCTCCTGCGTTTTCTTTCTCTAAACTTCGTGGTATGGACGCTTATCTCTCGCCCGAAATGAAATCCACCGGAGAGGCTATCGGATACGATAAGAAACTGCACAGAGCGGCTTATAAGGCTATGATGGCGTCGGGGCTTACCCTGCGCAATTACGGCACAGTTGTCGTCAGCGTTGCCGATGAGGACAAGGAGGAAACTCTTCCGCTTATCCGCCGTTTCTACAATATGGGGTTCAACATTGAGGCCACAACTCTGACAGGAGAATTTTTGAAATCCCACGGAATCAGGACGCGTATCCGCCGCAAGCCCAGCGAGGGAAGCGACGAGGTTCTCGAATCTATCCGCGCGGGTTACGTCAGCTATGTAATCAACACCCGCGCCATTCTTTCAGGCAAGCATTACGGAGACGGTATTGCCATTCGGCAGTGCGCCGCGCAAAATAACATTACAATGCTCACCTCTCTTGACACAGTTAGAATGCTTCTTGATGTGCTTGAGGAGGTAACGCTCGGAATCTCCGCTATTGACGCGAAATAAAGTAACGGGAACAAAATAAAACGCCTCTCAAAGACTGTGAGAGGCGTTTTTGATTCATTAACCGCATATGCCTGTAACAAAAAAATTATTTGCCGTTTCTGTACTCTGTCGGAGACAAATTATACTCGTTTTTAAAAACGTCGTTAAAACGCCTTACGCTTGTAAAGCCCGAGGAATACGCAATATCGGTTATTGTTCTGTCAGTCCTTTTCAGCATATATACGCTTTCTTCAAGCCGCAGTTTATTTACGTATGCAGAAAATCCGCAGGCAAAGTGCGCTTTAAAATATGACGATAAATAATTATAACTGTACCCAAGCTCGTTTGCCATTTTTTTAAGAGTGATGTTGTTTTTAAAATTTTTCTGAGTAAACAAAACTATCTTTGTCAGTAAATCCTCGTTCTTTTTAGGCGATAACTCCAGCCCGTTATTTGTTATAACCGCGCAGTATTTATACAGTATAGACTTTATTTCATACCTGCTGTTTGACCGCAGTAAAACCCGCTCGTCCGCTATATTAAACGGAAAAACCGGGTTGATTGGGGCTTTATCATTTGTTTCGGCGTAAAAATCAGCTATATAATCTTTTGAGAAAATTGAAATTTCAGCGCGGCTGTCCTCTAAAGACAAATATGAATGAATTTGCATCGGAAAAATCATAACGGCATTGTTTTCAGAAACTGTATAGTCGGTTCCGCCGATGTTCGCGCGAATTTTACCTTTAACGGCAAAAAGGATTTCATAACTTGTATGGCAGTGAGGAACACAAACTATGTTATCTATCGTTATGTCCGCATAATGGTTAAATTTGCTGTTTTTAGCCTCAAAATACATACCGCACCTCAAGCATTGTCATTTACAGATATACTAACCTTAACTTTCAGCTAATATTCTATAATATATTTCTTGTTTATTCAAGTAAATATATTAAAATAATACTCGAGGTGAACAATATGAACATACCGAACGACGCGGAATTTCCGCAGTTTAAAGCTGAAGAAAGCGCCTTTGGGAATGAAGGCGATATAAACAAATACAACGCGGTTCTAAACAGACCGAGTGAAATAATTTTTGCAGAGGAAACCGATTCAGGCGTCATTCTGACATTTTCGGCGGCCGCGCAAAAGGCCGTTCTTTCCTACACGCACGAAACACAGATTTATTTGCTAAAACCGTGCGATGCGGAAATAAAGCGATTATACCTTCATATACAGCTCTGGAGCGATACCGTTTTTAAAGTCTTATTTTCCGATAAAAAATACCCCGAAAACCCCTTTAAAGGTATTCCGAAAGAGGCGAGAATGTTAATTGCCGAGCCTCAGAAGGTTGATTTTAAGGTCGATTTAAGCGGCGATTTTATCATAATTAAGACGAAGAAAATCGAGATACATATTGAAAAGCGCACCGCCAAGATTTCATCTTTCGTCAAAAACGGCGGGGAATATTATTCACAGCGAAAAAACAATTTCCGAACGCCCGACTCCTGCGATATGGCAATAGGCACTCGCGGCGGCGAATACTGTGCCTTTGAGGCTTTGGAGCTTGAAAGCGACGAAATAATTTATGGGCTCGGCGAGCGCTTTGACAGCCTTATAAGAAACGGGCGAACGGTAGATTTTCACAATAAAGACGCAGTCGGCACAGTTAGCAGAAGAACCTATGTCAATATTCCGTTTTACATCTCAACTAAGGGTTACGGCCTGTTTTTAAACAGCGGCGCCCGAACAAGCTGGGACATTGCCACCGAGGATTGCTCCTCTATTCAATTTTCTGTCGCTGACAATCAAATGGAATATTTCGTAATTCAAGGCGATACGCCAAAGGAGATTATCAAATCCTATTGCTGTCTTACGGGATTCGCTCCCCTGCCTCCCCTTTGGAGCTTTGGCCTCTGGATGAGCAGAAACAGCTACACTTCTTGGGATACCGTTTTTGACGTCGCGGAGAAACTGCGGAAATATGACATTCCCTGCGACGTTATCCACCTTGATACGGCGTGGTTCAAAAAAGATTGGGACTGCGATTTAAAATTTTCGCAGGAGCGTTTTCCGAATCCCGAGCAAAATATTAAGAAACTAAGAGAACAGGGATTTCGTACTTCCCTTTGGCAGTACAATTTTATACCTCCGAACGAGGGCAACACCCATTATTCGGAGGCCGTGCAAAACGGCTATCTTGCGAAGGATAAAGACGGAAATCCGTATCAGATGCCCAAAGAATGCAAGGGAAGTTGGACAAACGACGTTATCATCGACTTTTCAAATCCCGACGCAAGAAAATGGTATGGCGATAAAATTTACGGTTTGATAAAAATGGGCGCCGCGGCGATTAAAACCGATTTTGGCGAGGGAATCCCGGAAGAGGCGTTCTACCATTCTATTGACGGCCGTCATTTTCACAATTTATATTCGCTCGTTTATAATCACACGGTCTTTAACGCCTCAAAGGAGGCGAGCGGCGAAAACCTTGTTTGGGCAAGGAGCGGCACTGCGGGCAGTCAGCGTTATCCGATTCATTGGGGCGGCGACAGCCAGTGCAGCTTTGAAGCGCTTGCCGCAACGCTCAGGGGCGCGTTGTCAATGGGCATAAGCGGAATACCGTTCTTTTCACACGATATAGGCGGATTTTTGGGTATGCCCGACGACGAGCTTTATGTGCGCTGGGCGCAAATGGGTATGTTTTCCTCCCACGCAAGGTGCCACGGCGCAGGCGATACCACCCACCGTGAACCGTGGGCGTTTTCTAAAGAGGCGTGCGAAATATTCAGATATTACGACAAGCTCAGATATTCTTTAATACCTTACATATACGAGCAAGCGGAAAAATGCACAAAGACAGGGCTCCCGATGATGAGGGCGCTGTATCTTGAATATCCCGATGACCGAAACGTTTATAATATTGACAACGAGTATATGTTCGGAGACAATATACTCGTAGCGCCTGTTTTAAAGCCCCTTTCAAAAAGTACGGTCAGAAATGTTTACCTTCCGAAAGGCGTTTGGAGAGATTTCTTTACAAACGAAATAACAGAATCGACAGGTATTTGGATAGAAAAACCTGTCGACCTTAAAACTACGCCTATTTATTTTAAACACGGTTCCGAAATAAAACGCTGTGCCGTCAAAAATTCGCTGGCGGACGGTGATTTGGAACTGCAAGAGCCGTTTTTACCGTAAAAATCCCTGTTACCCGTAAATCGGTTCAAAATCATCCGCTCCGTGGCCGCAAAGCGGGCAGATATAATCCTCGGGCAGATTTTCGCCTTCATATACAAATCCGCAGATTTTGCATTTCCAGCCGATTATCTTTTTGTTAACATCCGTTTTTGTGGGCTTTGGCTTTATATTCTTGTGATAATCCGCATAAGTCAGCGGCTCTTCATCGCTTAAAACGCGCATATCGGTAACCTGAGCGATAAACAGAGTATGCGTGCCGAGATCTATGCTTTCGGTAACCTTTGCGCTTATAACCGAGCAGGCGCTCCAAGCCATATACGGCACTCCGTTTATATCCAAAGGCATTTTCACGCCTTCAAATTTATTTACGTCTCTGCCCGACTGCATACCGAAATGCTTAATGGTATCATAAATACACGTTTTATCCAAAACGCTTAATGAAAATACCGAGCTTTCCTTAATGTAATCGCAAGTCAGATTTGTATTGATAACAGATATGGCTATTCTGACGGGGTCATTCGCCACCTGCATACATGTATTTGTTATGCAGGCGTTTATTTTTTCACCGCTTTTCGATGACAGCACAAAAACTCCGTAAGACAAATTAAATAATGCTTTATTATCCATTTTTCCACTACCTTTCAATAAGGGGCTTGCCCCGTCGTATTTTTGATAATTGTATCATATATTTTTTATTTTTTCTACTTTTTTATTGAATATTAAATAAATAATATTGAAAGTAATTTTAATGAATGATATAATTTTATGACAGTTTTCATAAGGGAATGAGAATATGCTAATCACTGAAATTTTAAATAAAAGTTCTATGTCGCTTTCATTTGAGGTTTTTCCTCCCAAAAAAGAAACATCGTTTGAGAGCGTCAAAACCGCAACCGAAAAAATTGCCGCTATGAGCCCCGCGTTTATGAGCGTTACATACGGCGCGGGTGGCGGAACAAGCGATTACACGCTGTCAGTAGCTCAAAACATTCAAGAAAAATACGGCGTTCCTACGCTGGCGCATTTGACCTGCATTTCCTCAAGCAAAGCCATTGTCAAAAAACGGATAGACGATATGAAAAACGCCGGTATTACAAACGTTATGGCTCTTCGCGGCGACCTTACGCCGGAGCTTCAAAATTCCGATAAAAAATACTGGGATTACCGCTACGCCGTAGATTTGATTCGCGAGCTTTGCGAAAACGGCGATTTCTGCATAGGCGCCGCATGTTATCCCGAGGTACACCCCGAAAGCCCCAACCAAAGAGAGGACATAAAATATCTCAAAGAAAAGGTAGACGCCGGCGCCGATTTTCTCACTACTCAAATGGTGTTTGACAACAACCTTTTCTATAATTTTCTTTATAAAATAAGAGAGGCTGGAATTACGGTTCCCGTGATTCCGGGAATTATGCCGATTACAAATGCAAATCAGGTTGACAGGGCCATAAAGCTTTCAGGCGCCTTTATGCCTCAGCGGTTTAAAGCCGTTGTCGATAAATTCGGGACAAGTCCCGAGGCTATGAAACAAGCGGGCGTCGCCTATGCCACAGACCAAATTATCGACCTTTACGCAAACGGAATTACCAATGTACACGTTTACTCTATGAACAAGCCCGATATAGCAAAGGGAATTATGCAAAATCTTTCCGCTATTTTGGGGAACAGCTTTTCGGAGTGATTTTAATGGACGAAAATACGGTTTTTATAAAAAAATACCGCGAAAGCGAAATACCGCCTGTAAACGAAAGCGAGATTTGGCGGTATTCGGGCTTTCTCGGCAAACAGAATGAAATCAGCCGAGAATTAAAAAACGCCTTTGAAGAGGTCAAAAAAGAAACAAAGGGAATTTTTTTATATGCGGTTTGTTACAGGCGAATGACGGTTGCTTGGGAAAACGGCGCACCTTCTCTGCCGTTTGGCTCTCATTCGCAGTCTCTTTCCCGCTTGCTGAAAAACTGCTCTGAGATAATCGTTTTTTCCGCGACCGTCGGATTGGAAACTGACCGTTACATTGCGAAACAGCAAAAAATTTCGCCTTTAAAAGCCCTTTTGGCAAACGCATACGGCGCAGAGCGTATAGAAAGCCTTTGCGATAAGTTTTGCGAAGACGCAAAAAGCCTCCTTGACGGCGAAGGACTTTCCGTTACAAGAAGATTTTCACCCGGATACGGCGATTTTCCGCTTGAAACTCAAAGAGAAATATTCGGTTTGCTTGACTGTAACAGGAAAATAGGCGTTTCACTAAACGGCAGTCTTTTAATGTCGCCGTCAAAATCGGTTACGGCGATTATGGGAATTAAAAGCGAAATATGCGATAAAGAGTTTGAGAACAAATGCAGCGAATGCGCAAATAAAAATTGCGGTTTCAGAAAGCAGGAAATATTATGACCGTTTTGGATTATATGAAGAACAATTTAGTCTGTCTTGACGGAGGTATGGGCACAATTCTCCAAAAAAACGGGCTTATGCCCGGCGAACTCCCCGAAAGACGAAATATTACGCATCCCGAGCAAATCATTGACATTCACAGGCGGTACTTTGACGCAGGTTCCAACGTAATTAACACGAACACATTCGGCGCAAACTGCCTGAAATTTAACGGCTCTGAACTTGAGGATATTATAAAAAGCGCCGTTGAAAACGCCAAAAAAGCGCGGGAGCTTTCCGCAGGGGCGCAGCCGAAATTCATTGCGCTTGACATAGGCCCTCTCGGCAGGCTGTTAAAGCCTTACGGCGATTTTGATTTTGAAGAGGCCGTTGAATGTTACGCAAAAACGGTCAAAATCGGCGCAAAATACGGCGCAGACCTTATTTTCATTGAAACGATGAACGATTCTCTTGACACAAAAGCGGCAGTTTTGGCATCAAAGACATACGCCGATTTACCGATATTCGTTTCAAACGCTTACGGCGAGGACGGCAAGCTTATGACGGGCGCAACCCCTGCCGCTATGGTCGCAATGCTGGAAGGTTTGGGCGTTGACGCCGTCGGCGCGAACTGCTCGCTCGGCCCTGCTCAGCTTGCGGGCGTTGTGAAAGAATATCTTAAATACTCTTCCCTTCCCGTTATTTTAAAGCCCAACGCCGGACTGCCCAAATCGGTTGACGGACAAACGGTTTACGATGTAAAACCAAATGAATTTTCAAATATAATGATGAAATATGTGAACGACGGAATACGAATTTTCGGCGGTTGCTGCGGCACCGACCCGGAATACATTTCGGCAACGGTTCAAAAGGTAAAGAACATTTCGCCTAAACAAATCTCTGATAAAAATATAACTATGGTAAGCTCTTACACCCATGCCGTTGAATTTAAAGATTCGCCCGTGCTTATAGGAGAACGAATTAACCCTACGGGCAAAAAAATGTTTAAAGAGGCGCTTAGAAACAACGATATTGACTACGTTTTGAACGAGGGTTTAAAGCAACAGGAAAAGGGCGTTCATATTCTTGACGTAAATGTGGGACTTCCCGAAATTGACGAGAAGGAAACACTTCAAAGAGTTTGTTTTGAACTTCAGGCTATTATTGACCTGCCCCTGCAAATCGACACCTCAGACGTACAGGCTATGGAGGCGACCCTGCGCCGCTACAACGGAAAGCCAATGATAAATTCCGTCAACGGCAAAGAAGAAAGTATGAGAGCAATTTTTCCGCTTGTAAAAAAATACGGCGGTTTGGTTGTCTGCTTAACTCTTGATGAAAATGGGATTCCCGAAACGGCTGAAAAAAGAGTTGAAATTGCGAAAAAAATTATAAATACCGCAAAGGCATACGGAATAAGCAAAAAAGACCTGATTTTTGACTCGCTTGCAATGACGGTCAGCGCAGACAATAAATCAGCCTGCACAGCCCTTGAAACATTAAATATAATAAAGAACGAGTTAAAATGCCATACTCTGCTTGGAGTTTCAAACGTTTCTTTCGGACTTCCGCACAGGGATATTTTAAACGGCGCTTTTTTCACGCTCGCTCTTGAAAACGGACTTTCCGCCGCTATTATGAACCCCGATTCAAACGAGATGATGAAAAGCTATTACTCATTCAAAGCGCTTAAAGGGCTTGACCGCAACTGCGCCGATTTTATTGAAAACATTGAAAAATATGCGCGGCCGCAGTTTGACGCAGTGAAAAGCGCTCCCGCCGAAGACGCCGCGCCCTGCGCGGAAAGCGAACTGCAAAGAGCAATAGTCAAAGGCTTAAAGGAAAAAGCGTCGGCGATTACGGAGCTACTTCTGGAAAAAGCCGAGCCTCTTGACATTGTAAATTCTCAGATAATACCCGCTCTTGACATTGTCGGCAAAAGCTTTGAGAACAAAACTACATATCTGCCTCAGTTGCTTATGAGCGCCGAGGCCGCGTCATCGGCTTTTGAAAAAATTAAACTTAAAATCAAAGAGAATCCCTCAAACACAGTCAGTAAAGGTAAATTTGTCCTTGCAACAGTTAAAGGGGATATTCACGACATAGGCAAAAATATAGTTAAGCTGATTATGGAAAATTACGGTTTTGAAGTCTACGATTTAGGCAAGGACGTTCCGCCTGAAAAAATTGTCGACGAAGTCCTTCGCACAAAGACAAAGCTTGTGGGGTTAAGCGCTTTAATGACAACAACGGTGCCCGCTATGGCAGACACCATTCGTTTACTTCGGGAAAAAGCGCCGGACGTAAAAGTTATTGTCGGCGGGGCAGTGCTGACGCAGGAGTACGCGGACAGCATCGGCGCGCATTTTTACGCTAAAGACGCCATGGAAACCGTCAGATATTCCTTAAACTTAGTCGAAAGCGGAGAATCAAATGAGTAAAAAGGAACTTGCTAAAAGATACGCACTTTTTATAGTCGGCTTATTCTTTGCCGGGGTCGGAATCGCGTTTACAAAGCGGGGTGAACTCGGCGTTTCGCCCATATCATCGGTTGCGAACGTTATGAGCATTAAATTCAGCTCCATAACTATGGGCACTTGGCTTATTATTTGGAATTGTGTGCTCATACTCGGTCAAATTGTAATTTTAAAAAAAGATTTTAAGCTCTATCAGCTTATGCAAGTGCCGATTTCGTTTTTATTCGGTTATTTTACCGACCTCGGAATGCGAATTGCGTCATTTATCCCCGTAAGCAATTATTTTTCAAGGCTTTTAATGCTTTTCGGCGGTATTGTTATTCTCGGGTTCGGAATTTCGCTTTCAGTCATCGCAGACGTTATTTTAAATTCCGGCGAGGCAATAGTTAAAGCTATTGCGGACAAAACGGGCTTTCAATTCGGCAATGTTAAGATAGCGTTTGACATCGGCTGTGTTACCGCGGCGGTGATTATGTCGCTTGTGTTTTTTGATATGAAAATTGTCGGCGCACGCGAGGGAACGTTCATTTCCGCCCTGCTCACGGGATTTACGGTAAAATTCTTTACAAAACGTCTGAAAGGAAAGCTGACTAAGCTCTTAACGCATAATCTGCCCTGAATTTCAACAGACAAAAAAAGCGAGGCTCAATTTTTGAGTTTCGCTTTTTTATTATGTTTACGTTATAATATATAATTTATTTTGATAATCTTAAATTCAAAAGTATTTCACTCCTCGAATTGCTCCGAGGAGTGAAATTACAGGAAGAAAATTTATGAAATCATTGTTATGAAATCACGTGTTATGAATAATACAGTCTATCGCTATGGCGTCAAAAATGTCTACCGTACCGTCTTTATTGATGTCGGCAAATTCCTTTTGAGCATCTGTCAGCTTGCTCTGACAGGTTACATAGTTTTTAACCATTGCGTAGTCGTTTATGTCAATTGTGCCGTCATTGTTTGCGTCGCCAGTATTCTTATTATCGGGTGCAATAATTTCAAATTCCACGGTGCAAACTCCGACGAAATTGTTTTTACCCATAATTACTGCCGCCGCAGTTCCCGCTTCAGTGTTGTCCATATATTCAACGGCGTAGTCCGTATCCTTTTGAAGAGTTCTTCCGTTGTAGGAGAGCGTAACTTCAGGCTCGGCCTTTTCGCCGTTTAATACCTGAGGCGCAATTTCGCCCACTGAAACGCCGTCGTTAATGTTTCTTTGGACAATCGCAAATTTGCAGACTGAAGCGAACATACTGTATTTGCCCTCGCCCAAAACGTTTACTGTTGCCAGACCCGCCTCAATATTGTCCTTGAAATAAGTGCTGTAATCGTTGCCCTGCTTTAATACCTGACCGCTTGATTTAACGGTAATCTCAGGCTCAATAGCCTCGCCCGTATAGGTTTGATTCGGAATAGGCATTACCTGTAAAGTCGTTACAGGTATATTGTTCGCCTTTGCGTAAGAGTAGGCGTAGCATTCCTCCGACGGGCAGAAAATCGTGAGATTGTCGCAACCGTCAAACGCGGTGTCGCTTATGCTTTCAATCTCCTCTGAAATGTATGCGGATTTAAGGTTCTGGCAGTTTGCAAAGGCTTTATCCTCAATTTTTTCAACCGAGTTGCCAAGCATAACGTTCTCAAGCGAAGCAGTATTGTCAAAAGCCTGAGCCGAAACGGTCGCTCTCTCTTCCGATTCCGTATTCTGATAAACAATATCGGTAAGACTGTCGCATCCGTCAAACGCGGTGCTCTCAATCGCCATAACATTTGTAAGATCGACTCTTTCAAGAGCCGAGCAGTTGCCGAATACAAGTGATTCAAGGTAATTGATACGGCCGAATGTTATATTTTTTAAGTTTGTGCAGTCTTTAAAGCATTCTTCGGGAAGAGATTTAAATGAAGAATTGCGGTCAAAACCTACCGTAGTAAGGTCTGTGCAGTGCCAAAATGCCTTCTTGCCTATATTTGTAACGCTTTTTGAAATGAAGACGCTTTCAATCCCGGTATTGTAAAAGGCAATGTCCACAATCTCTGAAACTCTGTCGGAAATTACAATGTTTTTAAGATTGCTTGCAAATTTGCTGCTCTTATTCAGCATACTGCCGCCTTGCTCATCTGATGAAGAACCGGAGGGTATAAAATTATTTTGTTCAAAAATATCAAATGTCATTCCGAGAATATTAACCGGAGTAATGTAAAATCCGCCAAACGCATTGTAGAAAGCGTCAACTGTTGACGGCATAATGAAAACAGTGTTCTGTTTACCTGAAGGATATGCGTAAAGCTTTGTCATATCCTTACTGTAAAGCACACCGTTTACCGAACGGTAATTCGGGTTGCTTAAATCAACAGTTATTTTTTTAAGTTTCTGACAGCAAAGCGCTATGCTCTTTTCAGAAACCGTAGTCGATAAGTTTGCTTGTTTTGCAAAAAAGGACAGTGAAGAGCTTACCATATACTGAACAACTTTTTTAGATGATTCCGGCTGAGGAATATTTACATTTTTGCCGAGATGAAGAGAAGTAATATCAGTATATGTAAAAGCAGATGCGCCTACATATGTTACCTTGTCCGAAAGTACAATATCGCCGGACAAATTTGAAAGCGCAAATGCGTATGCGCCTATATATTCAAGATTTGAAAGTTCGTTCAAATTGGTTACGGCAACATTGCTCATACCGAAAGACATAAATCCTATTTTCTTTATCGTCTTGGGCAGCGTTACATTATATGAGACATCTTCCCCGTCAGCTCCCGTATATCCCAAAGCTGTAAAAGCGCCGTCTTCAATAACCGTTACGGGCTTGTCGTTGTATATTTCGGGAACCTCAATGTCTGTCGCCGTACCCGGTTTACAGCGCACAAGCGTTACTTCATCGCCAACCGTTTTAAATTCAAATGAGTGCGGCTCTTCGGCAAATGAATACAGCGGCACAGCGGACAGTACAAGCAATACACAGAAAAGAATTGCCAACATTTTTTTGATACCATTAGTTTTTTTCATTTATTTTTCCTCCTTTGTCAGCACAAACGAAAATTGACGCTCTTCGTAAGTAACGGTAATAAGAGCTTTGTTTTCAATTTCCATAAAATTTTTCTCTACATTTATTTCACATTCCTCAAGCGGAATGTTTTTTTCACTGCCGTCCGAATAAACCGCCGTAACCGTCATTCCCGTTAGGTCAATGTCGTCAAATGATTCGACGGTAAAATCATAATCATTCGGGAAAGTTCCGTAAATTGAGTTGATAATTACGCTTTCTTTTTCGGCATATACCTTTACGTCATAAGAAAAAGACTTTTCCCGATATGTTACAGTTATTTTATATCGCCCGGCGTCCTTTGCGAAATTCTGCGGAACCGATACGCTGCACTTGTCAATCGGTATTTGTTTCTCACTGCCGTCACTGTATACCGCAAAAATCTGCACGCCGTCAGTATCAAGCTTATCGCCTATCTTATACTCCGTCTTCGCTTTTTCGGAAAGTACGCCCCGAATTTTTTCAAACAACACGGGCGCCGCCGTTTTTGGCGTCGTCATATCAATCTGCTGTTCGGATGAAACCTCGGTCAGCGCCTCCTGCGATGTATCGGAAATCGAAGCGGGTTCAGTAATTTGCGGTTCGGTTTCCGGCGCGGAGGTCTCACCTTCTGAATCACCGAGATTTTTAATATTAAAAACAGCCGCAATCTTTTTTGCAACGCTTTTGGCGACGGTTTGGCCGGATTCTGTTTTAACCGACCCTAACGCAAAAAGCAATACTGCCGAAGCGCAAATAACAGCGAGTTTTTGGTATTTGTTCTTTTGAAGACGCGACTTTTTTTGTATGCTCTTCAGGAACTTTTCTTCTGACGTCAAAACAGTTAAGCGCGGACTTTCAAGCGGATTTTCAGAATCAAGCTCTTCCAAAGCGTTTATACATTCGTCTATTAAATCGCAGTCGGCGTTTTCATTTTTGCTAAGCTCGTCATCTATTACTGAGTTTAAAAATTCGCGCAATTCATCGGTTGCTTCACGGTCGTCTAAAATATACCGTAGAATTGACGAATTGATTTTCAGTCTTTCCACTTTACACATCTCCTTCACTTTGAGATTCAATAAAATCAGTAATTTTTTCTTTTATTTGCAGTCTGAGTCTTGAACTTCGCTTGGCGGCGGCTGACGGCGAAATATCTAAAAGCTTTGCTATCTCGGACAGTGAAAGCTTTTCCGTGTATTTAAGCCTGTAAAACTGTTTTTCCCTATCGCTGAGCGAATCCAGCAGTTTTTCCGCCAAGCTGTCATAATCTGTGTTTTCCGCTATGAAAGACAGAACGTCGGACTGAAGCTCGCTTGCCTGCTCCAACGGAACTGTATGTTTAACCGTTTTGCTGTAAGATTCAACGGCGCGTTTTACGAAATTATCTGCGGTACGGTAAAGATACGCTCTCGGATTTTCAATCTGCTCGCCCGAAAGCAAGCGGTTGTAATAGACCAAAAACGCTTCCTGAACGCAGTCATCCGCCGAAGCGCGCGCGTCGCCCATACGCACGTTGCAGTATTTAATTAAAGGCAAATAGCAAAGTCCGTAAGCTTCTTTGAGCTTTTCGTCTGCCAGTTTTTTAACAGCGCTATTCAACTGACTCACTCTCTTTCGTATAGTAGTCGTCAAAAATCGAAAAACTGACAAAAATTTTCAAAAAAATTTTTTATTCGCTTTTTATTTTAACAAAATTACGCAGTTTGCGCAATTCAATAATGGGCTTGCCCCGTCAATCGGCGTGACAAAAAGAGCAATGCAAACCGAGCTGAGAAATAAGTTATTTTCCGACAGTAAAAAGCGAACCGCCTTACTAAAGAAAGCGGCCCGTTTCAATTTTAAGTATTAAGGCAAAACATCTTCGGCATCTTTGCATACGGTTTTTTGTATATTATATACTATTTTACCCCTTTAATTTCTATCGCAAAAAAAGTCGAAATTCTTGACTTTCGGCAGGTAAAATGATAGCATATTTCTATATATTTAAAAGCCTTTTCGCGTTTCTGTAAAGAATCATATCGGTTTGTTCTTTTGAAAATCCGTACTCTTTGATTATCTCGACAAACTTTTTTTGTTCGCTCCAAGGAGAATCGGTTGCAAAAAGTATTTTGTCAAAACCGTGCTTTTCTATAATCTCCCTGCACTTGTCTGTGTATTTGTCAAGCACAAACGACGTGTCAAAATATACGGGCCCGCCTGCAAGCTTTTTTAACACCTCGTCAGGCAAATCACAGCCGCCCATATGGGCGAGTACGAGCTTGTTTTCAATTATTCCCTTGAGTTTTGACAAAACATTGAGCACCATATCGGGCGTGCAGTGAACGTCGTCAGGGTAGCCGACGTCGACCCCCGCGTGAGTTACAATAATCAAATCCCGCTTTGCGGCCTCACGCATTATGCGTATATACCTTTCATCGTCAAAATAAACGCCCTGATAATCCGGATGGATTTTTATGCCGAACAGCCCGTTTGATTTAACGAAATCAAGTATTTCTTCAACATTTTCGCAGTCCGGGTGGATTGCCCCCGCGAAAAAAATCCCGTCCTTGCCGTTCTCCTCGGCGCTGAGCCTGTTTATTGAGCCGACTTGTTTTGGCGCGGTGGCAACGGGCAATACCGCGGAATAATCAACGCCTGATTTTTTCATAGATTCTTTAAGCGCAGAAAGAGTTCCCTCCCTGTAAGGCTTTGTATTTCCCTTTTCCGACAGAAATTTGATAGTCTGCGCGGCTATTTTATCAGGAAATGTGTGCGTGTGAAAATCAATTACCATAATTACTTTCGATACGCCGTTTGCGCAAAAATTCAATATTACGCAAAGACAGCTCCTTTCGTTTATTTTTTACTGTATTCAATTCTTTAAACACCGAATTGCTTATATATTACTTATGAAACTATTATAACATAAAAATCCTACCAAGAAAAGGTGAAAATATGACAATTGTAGATTTATTGGAAAAAAACAGCCGTGAACACGGAGGCGACGTCGCTTTAGTGGAAATCAACCCCGAAATTTCGGATAACCGCCGTCTTACTTGGCGTGATTATGAGCTTGTCGAGCCGACGGGACGCTCATATTACCGAAATGAAATTACATGGGCGGTTTTCAACGAAAAGGCGAACAGGTTTGCAAACGCCCTTATAAACCTCGGCATAGGCAAAGGCGATAAAGTTGCCGTTCTTTTAATGAACTGCCTTGAGTGGCTGCCGATTTATTTCGGCATTCTAAAAACCGGAGCTATGGCCGTTCCGCTGAATTTCCGATACGCGTCGGACGAAATTAAATACTGTATTGACCTTTCGGAAGCCGATATGCTCGTATTCGGCCCTGAATTTATTGGCAGAGTTGAAAAAATCGCCGATGAAATAAGCAAAAACAGACTTCTCATTTATGTGGGCGACGGATGCCCCTCGTTTGCGGAGAATTATTATAATATTTCCGCCGATTCCAGCAGCCTTAACCCGAATATTCCGCTTACCGAAGACGACTACGCGGCTATTTACTTTTCCTCGGGCACTACGGGATTCCCGAAGGCTATACTTCACAAGCACAGGTCTTTAATTCATTCCTGCATTGTAGAGCAAAAGCACCATTCGCAAAGCAAAAACGACGTTTTTCTCTGTATCCCCCCGCTTTACCATACGGGCGCTAAGATGCACTGGTTCGGCTCGCTTATAAGCTGTTCAAAGGCCGTTTTACTTAAAGGCACAAAGCCCGAATTTATATTAGACGCGGTTTCAAAGGAAAAATGCACCATAGTTTGGCTTTTGGTTCCGTGGGCGCAGGATATTTTAAATGCGCTTGACTCGGGCAAATTAAAGCTTGAGGACTATGACCTGTCGCATTGGCGGCTTATGCACATAGGCGCGCAGCCTGTTCCCAGAAGTCTTATTAAACACTGGCTTGAGTATTTTCCGAATCATCAATATGACACTAACTACGGCCTCTCTGAGTCAATAGGGCCCGGCGCAGTTCATCTTGGCGTTGAAAACGTACATAAGGTAGGCGCGATAGGCGTTCCGGGTTACGGCTGGCAAGTGAAAATAGTAGACGAAAACGGCAACGAAATTTCGGGTCAGGAAGTAGGCGAGCTCTGCGTTAAAGGCGACGGCGTTATGGAGTGTTACTACAACGACCCCGAGGCTACCGCAAAAGCGCTCAAGGACGGCTGGCTTTACACAGGCGATATGGCCATGCGCGACGAGGACGGCTTTATCTTCCTCGTTGACAGGAAAAAAGACGTTATTATTACAGGCGGCGAAAACCTTTACCCCGTTCAGATTGAAGATTATATCCGCACCTGCGACAAGGTAAGCGACGTAGCCGTAATCGGCCTGCCTGACGAGCGTCTTGGCGAAATTGCGGCGGCAATAATTAAAATCAAGGACGGTATGAGCGCCACGGAGGACGAAATTAACGAATTTTGCCTTGGACTTCCCCGTTACAAGCGTCCGAGAAAAATTATTTTTGCGGACGTTCCCAGAAACCCAACGGGTAAAATCGAAAAACCTCTGCTCCGCAAAATTTACGGCGCCGACCACCTGATTTCAGACCAGAACACACGGTAATCCTAATAAAAATAAATATAATAAAAGGGAGAATTAAAAATGAATTTTACAATGATTGTTACCTTGATACTTATCATCTGCTTTTTCGCATTGATGATAGGCATAGGTGTCAAATCAAGAAAACACGCAACGGATGTAAACGGCTTTGTTTTGGGCTCACGCTCGGTAGGCCCGTGGCTCAGCGCGTTTGCTTTCGGAACATCTTACTTTTCGGCGGTTATTTTTGTAGGCTACGCCGGGCAGTTCGGCTGGAATTTCGGCCTCGCGTCAACCTGGATAGGCCTCGGGAACGCCTTTATAGGCTCTCTGCTTGCCTGGACCATACTCGGCAGAAGGACAAGGATTATGACTCAGCATTTGTCCTCAAAAACCATGCCCGATTTCTTCGGCTCAAGGTTTGAGTCAAAGGGACTTAAAATTGCGGCATCGATTATCACCTTTGTTTTCTTAATCCCCTATACCGCGTCGCTGTTTAACGGCCTTTCAAGGCTCTTTTCCATGGCGTTTAACGGCATCGACTACTCGGTATGCGTTATCATAATGTCATTGCTTACGGGGCTTTACGTTCTTATAGGCGGCTATATGGCCACGGCTATAAACGACTTTATTCAGGGTCTTATAATGCTCGGCGGTATAGTTGCGGTAATACTTGCCGTGCTCCACGACAACGGCGGCCTTTTGGAGGCCACAAAATCGCTTGCCGCAGTAGAGGGCGACGCAGGCTGGCTCGGAGCTTACTCCTCATTCCTCGGGCCGAACCCAGTATTCCTGTTTTTCGTAGTAATGCTGACCTCTTTGGGCACATGGGGACTTCCTCAAATGGTAGGCAAGTTCTATGCCATTAAAAACGAGGATTCTATAAAAAAAGGCACCGTAATCTCCACAATTTTTGCCATAGTTGTCGCCGGCGGCTGTTATTTCCTCGGCGGATTCGGCAGGCTTTACAATATTGATGTTGCCGCGGAGGGCTTTGACGCAGTTATCCCGACTATGCTCTCAACCCTTTCGCCCATAATCATAGGCATAGTTATAGTGCTTGTTCTCTCGGCATCGATGTCCACGCTTTCATCTCTTGTTCTCACAAGCGGCTCAACCGTAACTTTGGATTTAATCGCTCCTCTGACCAAAAAAGAGTTTACCGAGAAAAAGAAAATGTTAGTAATGAGAACTTTGATTGTTGTATTTATCGTAATTTCTGCTATAATAGCAATTAAGCAGGCAAAAAGTAAGAGCTTGTTTATCGCGCAGATGATGGGCGTCTCCTGGGGAGCGCTTGCAGGCGCGTTTTTGGCTCCTTTCTTATACGGTCTGTACTATAAAAAGACAACGAAGGCTGCTGTTATTGTATCGTTCATTTACGGCGTAGGTCTTGAGGTTATTCAGCTTTGCATTTCGCTGGGACTGTTCAAATTCGCCGACGGCTCGGTACTTTCATTTGTATTTACAAACTCCTTGTATTCGGGCGTATTTGCAATGGTGGGCGGTTTGATAATTGTTCCCGTTGTAAGCCTTATTACGCAGAAAACCCTGCCCAAAAATGTTGACAAGATGTTTGAATGCTACAACGATACAAAGACAGTTGAAATTACTGACAGCCTCGGTAAGTAATTTGTAAGTAATTTGATTGAAACAGGGTGAAAGATTTGAAGAAACTTATGCTCGGCAATGAGGCCATTGCCCGCGGTCTTTACGAGGCCGGAGTTAAGCTTGTATCAAGCTATCCCGGCACGCCGTCAACGGAAATTACGGAATTTGCCGCAAAATACGATGAAATCTACTGCGAGTGGGCGCCGAACGAAAAGGTTGCCACAGAAGTGGCTTTCGGCGCATCATTAAGGGGAATACGCAGCGCCTGCGCTATGAAACATGTCGGCTTAAATGTTGCCGCCGACCCGTTGTTTACGCTTTCATACACGGGCGTAACCGGCGGTATGGTGCTGTTTGTTGCGGACGACCCGGCTATGCACTCTTCGCAAAACGAGCAGGATTCCCGTCACTACGCCATTGCCGCAAAGGTTCCCATGCTTGAGCCTGCCGACTCGGCGGAGGCAAAGGATTTTGTAAAGGAGGCTTACCGTATCTCGGAAGAATACGACACTCCCGTTATTATCCGTATGTGCACAAGAATAGCCCATTCGCAGAGCTCGGTTGAGCTGTGCGAGAGGGAGGAAATTCCGCTTGCGCCGTATGAGAAAAATCCGCAGAAATACATAATGGCGCCCGCAAACGCAATTAAACGCCACCCCTTTGTTGAGGAAAGGACGAAAAAGCTCACCGCACTCGGGGAAACAAGCCCCCTAAACCGTGTTGAAAAATCAAGCGGCGAAACAGGCATTATTTGCTCGGGCACCTGCTACAATTATGTTAAGGAAGTTTTCGGCGACAGCGTTTCGGTGCTAAAGCTCGGAATTATCAATCCTTTACCCGTCGATTTAATTAAGGACTTTGCCGCCGGCGTTAAAAAGCTGTATGTAATAGAAGAGCTTGACCCCATCATTGAAACCCATCTAAACAACATAGGCGTTAAATGTATAGGCAAGGAAATGTTTTCAATACTCGGCGAATTTAATCAAAACACAATTCGCCGGGCTTTCGGCCTTTCAATCCCCGAAAACACTGCTACGGACAATGCGGTTCCCGTGCGTCCGCCGGTTATGTGTGCAGGCTGTCCGCACAGGGGTCTGTTCTACACTTTGGCAAAGCACAAAATAACCGCTTTAGGCGATATAGGCTGTTACACTCTTGGCAGTGCCGCTCCCCTTTTCGCTCTTGACTCAACGCTTTGTATGGGCGCCTCCGTTTCGGGACTTCACGGCTTTAACAAGGCAGGAGGCAAGGAAAGCGAAAAGAAAACCGTCTGCGTTATAGGCGACTCAACCTTTATGCACTCGGGCATTACGGGGCTTGTAAACATTGCTTACAACGCGTCAAACTCAACGGTTATAATTCTTGATAACTCCATAACGGGTATGACGGGGCATCAGCAGAACCCGACTACCGGCTACAACATCAAGGGCGAGCCCGCCGCGGCGGTCAACCTTGAAAAGCTCTGCCGCTCCATCGGAATTGAGAGGGTGAGGGTTGTTGACCCGTACAATCTCAAAGAATGTGAGGACGCAATTATTGAGGAGCTTGCGGTTGAGGCGCCCTCCGTAATCATTTCAAGAAGACCTTGTATGTTGCTTAAATATGTCAAGGCTAAGCCCCCCGTCACGGTAAACGAGGACAAATGCGTGGGCTGTAAAATGTGTATGAAAATAGGCTGTCCTGCTATCAGCATTAAAAACAAGAAAGCTCACATTGACTTTACCCAGTGCGTAGGCTGTGATGTCTGCACGCAGATGTGCAGAGTAAACGCCATAGAAAAGGGGGAAAGATAAATGGATACCAAGAACATTATGATTGTCGGCGTAGGCGGTCAGGGTAGCCTTTTGGCAAGTAAGCTCTTAGGCTCACTGCTCACCGACGAGGGATACGATGTAAAAGTAAGCGAGGTTCACGGTATGAGCCAGAGGGGCGGTTCGGTTGTAACCTATGTCCGCTTTGGCGACAAGGTTTATTCCCCTGTAATAAGCGAGGGCGAGGCCGATGTTATAGTCTCATTTGAAAAGATTGAGGCGGCAAGGCATCTTGCCTGTCTGAAAAAAGACGGTAAAATAATAGTAAACACTCAGGAAATCGACCCCATGCCCGTTATAACGGGTGCGGCGGAGTATCCGTCAGATATAATTGACGAAATCAAGTCAAAAGGAGTTTTTGTTGACGATATTGACGCCCTTGAGCTTGCAAAGCAGGCGGGAAACGCCAAAAGCGTTAATATAGTCCTTATGGGCAGAGTTGCGAAGTACTTTGATATTCCCTATGAAAAATGGATTGCCGCTATTGAGAAAATTGTTAAGCCGCAATTTGTTGAAGTAAACAAAAAAGCCTTTAATTTAGGCTATAATGTATAAAGGAGAATGACTATGGCACAGCACTATTATCAACCCGAAATTGAAACCGCGTCAAGAGAAAAAATACTTGAAATCCAAAACGAAAAAATAGTAAAGCAGGTTCGCCATGTTTATGACAATGTGCCTTACTACCGAAAGCTTATGGAGGAAAAGGGCGTTACGCCCGACGACATTAAAAGCGTTGACGATATTAAGAAACTTCCCTTTTTGACAAAGGCGGATCTTCGCGACGCTTACCCCTACGGCCTGCTGGGTACCGACCTTAAAAAGTGCGTAAGGATACAGTCAACCTCAGGTACTACGGGCAAAAGAGTTGTTGCGTTCTATACCCAAGAAGATATAGATATTTGGGAAGAATGCTGTGCGAGAGCCATTGTTGCCGCAGGCGGAACAAACGAAGATGTTTGTCAGGTCTGCTACGGCTACGGCCTTTTCACGGGCGGCCCCGGTCTTAACGGAGGTTCTCACAAGGTAGGCTGTCTTACGCTCCCGATGTCATCGGGAAATACCGAGCGTCAAATTCAGTTTATGATGGACCTCGGCTCTACCATACTCTGCTGTACCCCCTCTTATGCGGCATACATAGGCGAGTCGCTTGCCGACGCCGGCTACAAACCGGAGGACAACAAATTAAAGGCAGGTATTTTCGGTGCAGAGCCCTGGACAGAGGAAATGAGAAGGAGCATCGAAAAGAGCCTTGGCATAAAGGCATACGATATTTACGGCCTTACTGAAACAAGCGGCCCCGGCGTATCCTTTGAATGCAGTGAGCAAACGGGTATGCACATAAACGAGGACCATTTCTATGCGGAAATCATCGACCCCGACACGGGAGAGGTTCTCCCCGAGGGTTCAAAGGGCGAGCTTGTGTTCACCTCTCTTGACAAGGAGGCGTTTCCTCTTCTCCGTTACAGGACAAGAGATATATGCGTTCTTACCCGTAAAAAATGCTCCTGCGGCAGAACGCATGTTAAAATGAGCAAGCCCATGGGCAGAAGTGACGATATGCTCATTATAAGAGGCGTTAATGTATTCCCGAGCCAGATTGAAACGGTACTTCTCAACGAGGGATATACGCCTAACTATCAGATACTCGTAGACAGGGTAAATAACAGCGATACCATTGATATAAATGTTGAGCTTACCCCCGAACAGTTCTCTGACAAGGTAAGCGAAACGCAGGCTAAGGAAAAGGCTTTGGAGAGCGCAATGCGTACAATGCTCGGAATAGGCCCCAAGGTTCATTTGGTTCCGCCGAAATCCGTTGTCCGCAGTGAGGGCAAGGCCGTCAGAGTTATTGATAAGCGCAAGCTTCATGATTAAGGAGGATTTGGTATGTCTATTAAGCAGTTATCAGTTTTTGTTGAAAACAAACCCGGTAAACTTTTGGAAATAGTAAAAAACCTTGCAGAATCAGAAATCAATATCCGTGCAATGAGCATTGCGGACACTAAGGACTTTGGCATACTCCGTTTGATAGTTTCCGACACGCAAAAGGCGAAGGAGATACTCTCCGACGACTGCGTTGTTACCGTTACGCCTGTTATTGCCGCGGAAATGAGCGACAAAGCCGGTTCGCTTTCAAGCATTTTGGAAGACTTCGGTTATGAAAATATAAACATCGAATATATGTACGCTTTTACGGCTTCCACGGAGCTCGGCGCCTATGTCGTTTTCCGCGTAGACGACAATGACGCCGCTGAAAGAGTCCTTAAAAGCAAGGGTATTTCGGTTCTTGACAGTATGTCAATCTGACAGTAAAATCAGCAATAAAAAATCGGCTGTAATAATTGCGGCTGATTTTTTATTTTCAACAGCAAAAAAATACGGTAAAATTATTTAGATTGATTTTTGGAGATGATTTTATGGAATTTTCAGAAACTATTAAAAAACGCTATTCATGCAAAAAATATGACGGCCGAAAAATAAGCGAAGAACAGCTAAATTATATTCTTGAGGCCGGAAGGCTCGCTCCGACCGCCAAAAATTCACAGGAACAGCGCATATACGTGGCAAAAAGCGCCGAATCGCTTGCGAAAATTGACTCGGTCACCCCCTGCCGTTACAATGCGGGAACGGTTTTGGTCGTGGCATTTGACAGGGACGGCGTTTACGGTTATCCGCGTTCCCCGCGCGATTCAGGCGCTGAGGACGCGGCTATTGTCGCAACGCATATGATTCTTGCGGCGGCGGATATAGGCGTTGACAGCTGTTGGATAAATAATTTTAATCCCAATGAACTGAAACAAGCGTTGGAACTGCCCGAATCGCAGGAAATAGTTATGCTTATGGACTTAGGCTTTGCGGCCGAAGGTTCGGGTCCTCTGCCAAATCACGGCAGTAGAAAAGACCTTTCAGAAACCGTGTTTCACATCTGATAAGCATAAAAAGCGGTAATACTTGCGGTCAATTTTATTAAGTAACGAACAGGCGGCGTTAAACATAACATAAAAGTGGATTAAATTATCGGAGGAATAATTATGACACTTTTAACCGCACAGGGGCTTTTGGTTCCGTTTTTCGGTACGGCGCTTGGCGCCGCGTGCGTTTTGTTTATGAAAAAATATTTCAGTGTTGCCGTTCAAAAAGGCTTAATGGGATTTGCGTCCGGAGTAATGGTCGCCGCGTCTGTTTGGAGTTTACTTATCCCCTCAATCGAACAGTCTCAGCATTTGAATGAATTTGCTTTTTTTCCTGCGGCGGCAGGGTTCCTTATAGGAATAATTTTTCTTATGCTTACGGATAAACTGACCGATAAATTACAGGCGATTACTCAAAACGGAGAAAATTCTTATTTCAAAAAAACTACAATGCTTGTTATTGCCGTTGTACTGCACAACATTCCCGAAGGGATGGCGGTAGGCGCAGTATATGCAAACGCGCTTGCCGTTAAAGAAAGCTCCGCTTTTTCCGCCGCATTTGTTTTGGCAATGGGAATAGCGATACAAAATCTGCCCGAAGGAGCGATAATCTCTATGCCGTTAGCGGCGCGGGGTATGTCTAAGGGCAAGGCTTTTTTTAACGGAATTATGTCCGGCGTAGTAGAGCCCGTCGCAGGGATTCTTACAATTCTGCTCTCAACGCTGATAATTCCTGTTCTGCCGTATCTGCTCTCTTTTGCGGCGGGGGCTATGATATATGTCGTAGTCAAAGAGCTCGTTCCCGAAATCAGCGAAGGGAAACACTCTGACAGCGGCATTATGATGTTTACGTTCGGTTTTTCACTTATGATGGCGTTAGACGTTGCTTTAGGATAATATTTTTAATTCGGCGTAAACTTTAACCCCGATTTAATAGGGGACTTTCCCAGTCATTATAAAATAAACGAAATTTTAGATAGGCTTACAAATCGGACGGGATTCTAAAAAAGATTTTTGAACAAACAGGCAATATGCGCCAAGCCGGACTGCCGTGATTTCGGAAGTCCGGCTTGCTGTTTTTTAGCGAGCAAAAAGCCGTTTGCCTTGTTGATTGTAAATTTAAGCGTATAGTAAAAATTTTTTAAATAAATGCCGCTAATCTATTCCATTTTGTTAGAATAAATGATATTATATAAAAATAAGGGGGAAATAAAATGAAAAATAACAAAACTTTTAATAAAATTAAAAAAGGGCTTATTAAAACAGTTAAAATTCTGTTATCTGTCGTCCTTTCTTTGTGCATTATAATGTCGGTAGTTTACGGCACATTTACTCTTTATAAAAATTCCGTAAAAGGTGATTATGAGCTTTTAAAAGGCAACGGCAAAAAGGCTTTTGCGACCGAATACAGTGAGGTAAAAGAGTATTCAAAAACAAAAACCGTAGGAAGATATTGGCGCGACGGTATGATAGGCGGAAACGGCAGGCTCGGCTTTGTAACGTCAGGTTCGCCGTACAGCGATACCATTACATATCAAGACGTTGACTACATAATGAATTCCGACCGCGACCGTTATAATATGCCCGACCTCACCTTTGAGCTTGAAAGCACAAAGCAGAAAATAATCAATCTTGACGACAGCCTTTGCGTGTCCGGGTGCGGAGATTGGAATTACGGTTACACATTCCACCCCGGTCAGCAATTAAGACTTACGCAGGATAAGCACACTTTCTTTAAGGATTATATCCGCTGGACCGACTATGAAACAGGCGAAATCGGGGTTTCATACCGTGATAAAAACGGCGTTTGGGAAAGAACTACCTTTACGTCAAGAACCGACGACGTGACGATTACGAAAATTACAAAATCATCAGAAGGAGCAAAAGTAAATCTTGTTCTTTCGCTTGATGATTTAAGCGGAATGTATAAATTCGGAAACGGTTATGAAAAAGATATGCAGTATAAAAAGATAGTTTCCGACGACGCCTCCGTAATAGCGCTCGCCGCGCATTACCCCGCTTATGAGCTTTCATCGCTCAAGGACGGCGGATATGCCGGCGTAACCTATGTTGTAACGGTAGGCGGAAACAAAGAAAAAATTTCTCTTGATTCCAAAAAAGACGAAACAGTAAACGTAGGCGAAAAAAATCCGGCGGTTAAAATCACAGATGCCGACGAGGTTTACCTCATAACGAAAAACGACCGCACATTCTCTATGGGCGCGCTCAGCGCATTTGCCTCGGCAGAGTCTTATGCGCTTACGGATTCACTTTTAAACGACTGCAAGGCCGTCGCTGAAAAATACACGGTCAACGGCAAATTTGATTACGGCGCCGCGTTAAAGCCCAGCGCAGAAATTCACTCGGAAATGTTTAACCGTGTTTCATTCAAGTTAGGAGAAGACGAAAATAAGACAAGGTATCTTTCAAATGAAGAATTGCTCGGCAAACAGAAATTTTCGAGAAACATTAACGATTCCCTTATGGAAAGAATCTATATGCAGGCACGCTTTGCCGCCATTTGCGCAAGCGGATACTCAATGACCCGCCTTTCGGGAATGTGGACCGGCGAATGGAACCCGGGCTGGCGCAGCGAATACACAATGGACGCTAACGTAAACCTTCAGTCATCGGGAATGAATACGGCAAATCTCATTGAATTCAGCGAAGGATACGTCAAATTTATTCTCCGTCAAACAGACGATTGGGAAACAAACGCGGAAAAATGCTACGGTATGCATGACGCTTTAATGGCCCCCGTTAATTGCGACGGCGACGGCGCCCTCGGCGCAGAATACTGTCAGGAATATCCGTTCCAATACTGGAACGCCGGAACATCTTGGATGCTTCAGCCCATCTTTGAGATGTACCAATGCTACGGCAACGTTACATTTAAGGGCGACGACGGCAAAGATTTAAAGCTTCTTGAAGATGTTTTGGTTCCTCTGCTTACAAAGCAGTCAAATTTCTGGGAACAGCTTGTTTCCCCCGAATATTATACAGATAAAGACGGCAACGCAAAGTATGAAAAAGGCAAAAAAGAGCTTAACGACGGCGAAAAATATTTGATTATCCCCTCCTACTCGCCCGAAAATACGACGGGAGGCGATGTCTATAATTCCACGCTTGCCGCCAATGCCGCTATTGACATTGCCGCCGCTAAAAGCGGACTTCAAATGACCATAGACTGCGAAAACGACGCAAAGCTTGAGGGGTATGAGGAAAGAACTGCAAAATGGGCGGAGCTCCTCGCCAAAATGCCCGATTATCAGTTTGACAATACGGGAGCCGTCAAGGAGTGGTGCGCAAATCAGTATGAAGACAATAACCGCCACCGTCACATAAGCCACCTTTACTGCGCTTGGCCGCTTATGGAAACTCAGCACAATGAAGAGCTCGCCAAAGCTTGCCTTCAGGCTATAAATAACCGCGAGAAAGAAAACAGCGCATCGCATGGGTTTGTTCACCAGGCACTTGTACTGGCAAGGCTTAAACAGGGTGAAGACGTTTACAAGCTTGTTCACAGCCTTTTAAAGAGCAATATTTGTTACACATCCCTTATGACGGATCACAACACGAACAGAGGTTCCGACACATACTGCACCGATACGGAGCTTGGGCTTATAGGCATAATCAACGAAACTCTCCTGTGTTCAAATAATGGTGAAATTGAAATTCTTCCCGCTCTTCCGCAGAAATGGACAAAAGGCGAAATTACGGGTCTTTCGGCGCGTTCCCGCGCGACGGTAAGCATTAAATGGGCAGACGGCAAGGCAACGGCGCAAATCACGTCAAACATTGACCAAACAATATCCGTTTCCTGCGCGGGTGGCGACGCACAAAAAGCGGAATTTAAAAAAGGCGAAACAAAAACATTTGAATTTAGCTTTTAAATAATTTGATATTATATTGAATAGGCAAAGCCACTTATTGAAATCAACCTAAAAACGCCCTGCGCTAAAACGCAGGGCGTTTTTATTCTCATTTTTAACAAAATTTCTTTACATTAAAAGCCAAGACAAGTCCGTGCTGGTTGATATATTTTCGGAGCCGAACATAAAGAGCGCCTCGGTAAACCGTTCCTCCTTCGTAAGCTTGCTTAGCGGTTTTTTATAATAGCGTAAATCAATCATCACTATTTCTTCGTAATTTTCCGCCGCAAGCGTTGCGAAACAGTGGGCGTATGAATCCTTTATCAAAAGCAGTTTCTTGCCGTTTTTTAAATCCTCGTTATGTATCCGCACAAAAGCGTGGTTGCCGTCGAGGAAAACCGGATATTTGTCCTTTTCCCCGAGATGGCTGTCAAAATAAAGGCTGTCATATCTGTTTTCGCCCTTGCCGTCGTCAATCGTAACGGTGAATTTGCTCGCAGGGACGCATCCGTAAATCTCAACGGAGTCGCTCTTTGTCAGCCAAAAACCGCTCTTTGAATATGTTGTGCCGTAAAATCCGTCTACGCTTTTGATTAGAGAAAAGCTTTTTTCCTCTATGCCGGCGGCTTTGCAAAATTCACCGTAAACAAGCAATGAACCCTTACCCGTTAAATGGTGGTCGGTTTTGTAATAAATCTGCGTATCCGCCTTGTGCTTTTCAAACGTATTTCTCACATCAATAAAATCCGCGCTTTTAACCGCGCTTTTTACGCAGTCAAAAATTTTGCCGTCGTTGTATTCCTTGTGGTTCCAAGGCAGTTTTTCCGAAAGCGAATACCCTGCCGTTGGAATAATTATCAATTCAGAGTTTAGCTTAGTCTTATCAATAAACTTTTCGATATAGCCGGCGTTTTTCACCGTTCTTCTTTCATCGTATTCTGACGGCGCGGTAATAAGATAGCCGTCTTTTGCTTTGTAAATTCCGTTTTCGCCCGTTTTACCGAGAACAACGCCCGCATAAGCGTTAATTCCGATAAAAGTATCTCTCAACGGGAAATGGTCCGACAAATACTTTTCAAGTCCGTCCGTAAATTCTCCGTTTTCAACGCTTTCAAAGTCGGCCTTTGGGAATTTCGCGAGCACGCGCTTTTCGGTTTCGGAAAAGTTCTTTTTAGGCAAAGCCGCTAACATAATCGCAAAGGAGAATATGAATAAAATAAACACGAACGGCAATATTCCGTTTTTAACTTTTTCACTCATAATTCTCACCTCTTAAAATCTAAAATAAAGAAACGGATTGTACCCCGAACGAACAAGCGACGCCGTGCAAAGCGTTAAAACCGCGGCTGTCGCAAACGCTTCGGCAATGGGAAAAAGCCTTGATTTTCTCACTTTAAAATAGATTTTCCTTATCACCGGCAGCGACGCAAACGCGGCAACGCACAGTATCGGCAAATATGAAATAATAAAGCTGAGTGTGTCCCCGTCAGTGCGAACCGGCGCAAGTCCAAACATACCCTTAATATATTTTAATATATCCGCGACCGATGAAAAATCGAAAATAACCCAACCGATAATTACAAAAAACATAGTGTAAATATGTGAAAATACGGTCGGTAATTTTTTGAGCAAATTTGATAAAAAGAACTTTTCAATAATCAAAAGAACTCCGAAATAAACGCCCCATAAAAGAAAATTCCAGGATGCGCCGTGCCAAAAGCCCGTAAGCGCCCAAACAATTAAAATGTTAACGCACTGCCTGCCCTTGCCCCTGCGGTTGCCGCCCAGCGGAATGTAAACGTATTCCCTAAACCAAACGCCCAGAGAAATGTGCCAGCGCCTCCAGAACTCGGTTATGCTCTTTGAAATGTACGGATAGTCAAAATTTTTGACAAAGCTGAAACCAAACATATTGCCCAGCCCCCTTGCCATATCGCTGTATCCGCTGAAATCAAAATAAATTTGCAGGGTAAACGCGATTATACCGAACCAATGGCCTAAAACGCCCGCGCCATCTCCGGCAAATTTAAGTTCGTTCCAAATAACGCCCATTTCGTTTGCGATAAGTACCTTTTTGGCAAGCCCCAAGGTAAAAAGACGCACGCCGTTTCCGAAAAGGAGCATTGACTCTTTCCTTTCGGTGAGCTGATTTTCAATGTCAACATAGCGTACAATAGGCCCTGCGATAAGCTGAGGGAAAAGCGAAACGAACGTGCCGAACGATATGATGTTTTTCTGAGGCTTGCAGTTGCCTTTGTAAACATCTATAACATAAGACATCGTTTGGAAAGTATAAAACGAAATGCCTATCGGAAGTGAAATTTCAGGATTGGGCAAAAACGAAAACACCGGCAGTATTTTGAGTGTGCCTACAAAAAGAGAGGCATATTTGAAGTACCCTAAAAGCGCAATATTTATTATTACGCATAAAATAAGTATGGCTTTCGCGCCCTTGCTCCCGACGGTAAGTCTGCCCAAAGCCAAACCGCTCAAATAATTCACAAGAATCGAAAAAAGCATCAGCAATATAAAAACGGGTTCGCCGTATCCGTAAAATAACAGACTGAAAATCAAAAGAACAAAATTGCGAAATTTCCTCGGTACGGCGTAATATACCGTTAACGTCAGCACAAAAAATCCGAACAAAAAAGGAATACTTGAAAATACCACCCGTTTCACCTCCAAAATAAAAGCGTGCGCCGTTCTCGGCACACGCAAATATCAACTCTATACCGTTTCAGCTATTAAACGATTCTTCAAAAATCTTTTCCATCTGCGCGTGTTTTGCGGAAATAAAGAGTGCCAAATAGCTGTCTTTTTCGATTATTTTGCACTCCTGAGCAAGAGCGTAATTCTCAGCGTCGTAATCCCTTGACTGCACCTTTACTTCGTCAAGACGCGAACTGAACTTTTCCGTAATACGCATTTTTGCGTCCCCGTTTGCCGACTTAACGATTATGATTTCATCGGGAAAAGTACCGTTTAAAGTAGTTATGTAAACTAAATCGGAAACATCCGACGCATCAACGTCATAGCGCTCGCAAAAATTTTCCAAATCTATTTCAAGCGGTTCCACAAGCTCCGCTTTTTCAATAATTGAATTTTTAAGCGCGTTTAAGTCTATTGTGATTTCTTGTGAAGGCGTATCCGAAGGAGTTTCCTCCGCCGGCTTTTCGGCGCAGGCAGACAACGCGAAAACCAATACTAAAACAAGAATTACGGATAAATATTTTTTCATTTTTTACTCCTGTAAAAACCGATGATATACTAATATATTTTACCTTTTTCGACCTGTTCTGTCAATAGCCAAACCGCACAAATTGCATAAAAATATAAAACAAAAGCGCGCGCCGTTGCGGCACACGCTTTAAATGTTTCACAACAAAGAATAAAAGCGGCAAAAGGTTTAATTACGGAGTGTGCGTCAAAAGATAGTCAATCCACGCCTTGCAGCCCGCGTTTGTAAAATGAAGCCCCATACTGTCAGGGTCGCTGCAGTACTCTTTTTTTAGATAACCCTCTTTATCGTACATTACCTCGGCAACATTTACAAAATACCAGCCTCTTTTTTGAGCAAGCGCCGCAAGCTTTTTATTGTACTCGAAAATAGTTTTGTTATTAAGACGGCCTTCTTTTGAAGAAGCGGTCTTACTGCCTTTTATTAAAGGGGTCACGGACTGAACGTAAATCTGAACATTGGGAGATTCTTTCAGAATATTGTTGCAAAGCTTTTCAAAGTTTTTTATTCCGCCGTTCATTCCGACCGCGTTAATGTCGTTCATACCGAGCATTATGTAAACCTTCTTAACTCCCGACATTTGCGCTATTGATTTTTCAACTTTCTGCTTTTTACCCTTGTATTTGGGATGAACCGATTTGTCGCTTACGTCCCAAAGAGCATTTGTCGCGCTAAGACTGCCCGCGGTAAGAAAGCGCGCCTTGCCGAGCCTGTCAACCGAGGATTCGTACATATTAAGCTTTAAGCTCACGGAATCGCCCACAAAAACGGCGTCGTCAAACCAACTCCCCGAAACGGCCTTTTTTTTCGGCAGAGAGCCCGCGATTGCGTGTGAAGTATTGTATTTTTCGGAGGGCTTATACGGCTTTTTAGTCGTTGTCTCGGCCTTTTTGGTCGTTTGGACGGGCTTTTTTGTTGAAGATTCCGACTTTGTTGTCTCAGGCTTTTTTGTTGCGGATTCGCTCGTTGATTTGCTCGTCGATTCCCTTACAGATTCGGTTACCGACTCGGTCGCGGATTCAGTAGCTGATTCAGTCGCGGATTCGGTTGACTGCCCGGTTAATTCAGGAGTTACGCTGTCGCTCACATACTCTTTACTCTGACCCTGCGTCTTTAAAGTAGGTTTTTCCCTATATTTTTTTAACACTATAACAGTTAAGGCTGTCAGGCACAAACATAAAAGAACCGAAACTGCGGTTATAACGGCTTTCTTTTTATTACCCATCAAAATTGCACTCCTTTGAATTAACCGTCGAAACATCTGTGATTCAATAAAATATTATACACTGTAAGACGGCGTTTTCAAGAGTAAAATGTAAAAAAAGGGCAAATATTTTCTAAAAATATAACTTAACCGCCTCAAAAGGCGGCGGGTTCCGTTTTGGAATAAGGAGGTTCTAAATTTCCTTATGATTACTTTGTGCGGCTGTTGCATCACATTGCCGCGTTGATGGCGGGTTAAGCCCCTTATTAAATAAAAATTTACATTTAATAAATTTCAAAAAAAGACTGTCTGAACATCGGCGCAGACAGTCTTTTTTAATTTCGTTATTCGATTGTAACATTCTCGCAGTTTTCGGTTTTTAAAAGCTTTGGGGCCGACAGGACGCTGTTGTTTAAAAACTGTAAATCGGAAGATGACTTGGCGTAAAAGCAGACCTTTTCGCATTTTTTAAAAGTATTATCCAAAACTTTAATATTCTTGTGAACCGCTCCGCCGTAAACCGAATTTTCGGGTTTAATCATTATGCCATGCTCGCCGCAATAGTCAAAAATGTTGTTTTTCACTGTGACGTCCGCGCACATTCCGCTCTCATACCAGTTAGAGGCGTCGTCCGAAAAAAGGATTCCGCTCATTGAAACGGCGTAAAAATGATTGTCCTCAACGACTGTTCTGCCCCTCGTTGTAATGAGAAGTCCGCGGGTTACTATTCTGTGAATCTCGTTTCGCGCAAAGTAAAGCTCAGGACATGCGGAGACGTTTTCAATCATATAGCCTACTTCCGGCATATCACCCGAAACCGTCAATTCAACCGTTGTTTCATCGCAAAGCTTTGAGGAAACGACAGTGCATTCGCCTGTCTGCAAAAGAGTTTTTTTGTCAATAAACGCCGCCCTGTCTCCGTTTCTAAACGGATTATACCCGTGCGACTGCGGATGCATAAATTTAACATACGCCTTATTGCCGTTTACTTTTTCAACCTTAAAATGGAATCCGTGGCAGTTAAGGCAGTCATCGCCGGCGCCGTCAAAAACGCAGTCTGTCACGCTGAATTTACCTCTGCAAAGGCAGACTTGGACAAAATCCGCAAGAGAAGTGATAAATCGGCCTTTTTGCGGCGTTAAATCAAGGTTTTTAAGAAAAACATTCTCTGAGCATTGGCAAACTACCGCCAAAGAATAGTTAAAATGCTGTGCAATATTTTGAAGAACGACATTTTTGCTGTTATCCACAAAAATTCCCGCATACTGTCTAAGGTTATCAAAAAGGTAATAAATTTCGCCCTCGCTGAATTTGCCGGTTGAAAGATAATAAGCTCTAAGAATTTTGCCGCCAATCATTTTGAGCTTTACGGCAGACGCGAGCGGATGACTTGTACGGACGTTTATTTCCCTGTTTTCGGCTGAAATTTTATTTGTCCAACTGCACGTTCTCGCCTTTGATTTAACATCGGTTTCAAAGCCGTCGCCCTTAAAAATAACCGTGCCGTTTTTAAATTCAAAATCCTCGTTTTCACCGAGTTCAAAATCCACCCAGTGCCTGCCCTTGCCTAATACTTTCAGAGAATGCAAATCAGGCTTTGACACGTCGATAGAAATATCTTTCAGTACAAAGTTTTCGCAATTTGAAATTACGCAGTTTGTCGCCTTTCCGCTGACTATAAGCCTTGCACCGCCGCCTTCCACAGTCAAATTTTTAATACCGTCAAAATAGAGCGCGGCAGATGCTCTGTGAGGCGTTTCGCCTTTTGGGTACTCTTCGTCCCCCGCCGTATTCGTAATATAGAGCATACGCTTTTTTAGGCTCTGCGCTTTTATGTAGTAATCGCCCTTTTGAAATTTAATAACCTTTTCGGACAAATCGCGCGGAATACTTTCAATCAGCTTTTCTAACTGTTCTCCGCATTCCCTGCCCGGCAAAATTCCGTAATCCCATACGTTAAACTCTCTCATTTTTACTCTCCGTTCATTTCAAGCAGCGTCATTTCAATTCCGTCTGCAATAGCCGCCGCCAATTCCCCTATCTTTTGGTCAAACTGCGCGTTGTCGCTTTTACTTGATATAAAGCCGATTTCCGCCAGCACAGAAGGCATTTTGGAACATCGGTTTACATAATAATTTTTATTGGCTCCCTCGCGGTAGCCCGTATGTATTCCTCTGGACGTGTCCGCCCCCATAAGGTCTAAGCTTTGCAAAATATTTTCCGCTAAAAGTCTGTCATCAGACGGGTTCATACTGTGAATCCACATTTCGCATCCCTGACCCGTTCCGGAAGTTGAATTACGGTGAATTGAAACAAACAGAGAGGCTTTTGACTTGTTTGCAACCTTGCACCTGTCCTCAAGCGATATATCCTTGTCGGTATCCCTTGTCATAACAACGGTGTATCCCCTTTTCACAAGCTCGTCACGGACAAGCAGCGAAAGCCGCAGCGTATCGTCTTTCTCAAGTCTCTTTCCGCCCTCTCCCGTGGCGCCCGAACTGCTCCCGCCGTGGCCGGCGTCAATGCAGACTGTTTTCGGATCGGGCGTAAAGCTCAATTGATTAAAGTAATAAACCGTTTCCTCTCCGCCAACCGATAAAAGCGCAATAACAGCGGAAAACGTTAAAATGAAAATTGCCGCCAACGGAATAATAAAATTAAACTGCTTATATTTTATCTTCATTATTTAATGCATCTCCGAAAAAGATTCAATTAAATATATGCAAATTCACGTCCTTAATAACACATAATAATTTTAACATATAACTGTATTCAATATCAAGTACGCTATTTTTTTGCAAATAAACATTGTAAAATTCAACATTATTTGATATAATGTACCGTATATAATTGTAATTTCAGGCAGGCAAACTTATGAACGGAAAACTCATTGTAATTGAAGGCCTTGACGGCAGCGGTAAATCAACTCAAATTGAAAGGCTGAAGGCCAAACTTTTAGGCTTAGGAAAAACCGTAAAACAAATTAAACTCCCTGATTATAACAGTAAATCAAGCGAGCTTGTCAAGATGTATCTCGGCGGTACATTCGGCGCGGACCCTTCAGACGTCAACACATACGCCGCGTCGCTTTTTTACACGGTGGACAGATACGCAAATTATAAAACGGTTTGGAAAGACGAGTATTTAAACGGCGCTTTAATTTTGGCGGACCGTTACACCACGTCCAACGCCGTTCATCAAACCGTGAAACTCCCGAAAGAAAAATGGGACTCTTACCTTGACTGGCTTTTTGAAACCGAATACGAAAAGGTGGGCGTACCTAAGCCCGACAAGGTAATTTTTCTTGATATGGACGTTGATATTTCCCAAAGACTTATGTCACGGCGCTACGGCGGCGAAGAATCAAAAAAAGACGTTCACGAGTCGAACGTAGAATACCTTAAACAATGCCGCCAAGCCGCTCTTTACACGGCCGAGCGTTTTGACTGGACGGTTATTAAATGCTTTGACGGTGAAAATCCACTGCCCATTGAGAGCATAAGCCACAAAATTTTTGACAAGGTCAGGGAGATCTTATAATGGACTTTCATTCTCCGGAGCTTTCCGATAAATCGGCGGTTATGAAGATATTTGACAGCGAAAACGCGGAATGCTGCGAATACTGCTTTGGCAATATTTTTATGTGGTCGGATATTTACAAGAACGAAATAATTACCGATAACGGCGTTTTTGTTTCCAAAACCCTTACTGACTCATTCTATTTATATCCAAAAGGCCCGGGCGACAAAAAAAGCGTTATCGAAAAAATAATATCCGACGGTAAAAATATTACGTTTTACGGGCTTACGGGAAAAGATAAAGACGAGCTTTGCGGATACTTTCCCGATAAATTTGAGTTTTTTCAAGACCGAGATTCGTTTGAATACATCTATAAAACCGAGGATTTGGCAAATTTACGCGGCAAGAAATATCACAGCAAGAAAAACCATATCAGCTTTTTTGAAAAGACATTTGATTGGCATTTTGAGGAAATCACCCCTGAGAACATTGACCGCTGTATTATTTTGAACAACCAGTGGGAACGTCTTAACGAGAAAAAAGAACCTGATGATATTGAGAGAGAACACAGAGCGATAGACAAGGTATTCGGCAGTTTTTTTGAGCTGGGGCTGTTCGGCGGAATACTTTTTATTGAGGACGAGGCCGTGGCATTCGCTTTCGGCGAACAGCTTAACGGCAATACGTTTTGCACGCACGTTGAAAAGGCGTATGCAAATATCAGAGGAGCATACCAAATGATAAATCGCGAGCTTGCCAAAGCGCTTTTGGGCAAATATGAGTTTATCAACCGTGAGGACGACGCGGGTAGCGAAGGTTTGCGTTCGGCAAAGCTGTCTTACCACCCCGTAAAGCTACTTACAAAATATAACGCTGTGTTTAAAGGGTGATTTATGACTTCCGAAAATAAGAAAAATCAGCTTTCTGAACTGTGGCAAAGCATTTTTGACGAGGACAGATTTGTTACAAATCTGTTTTTTGAAAAAATTTACGGTTTTTGTAAAAATCCGCTTATCGAAGAAAACGGCCAAATTTTATCATCGGCATTTTTAATTCCGTGTGAAATTGAGGAATACAAAGGCTTTTACGTCTATTGCGCGTTAACGCGCTGTGAACGCAGAGGTCAAGGCTTAATGTCAAAAGTCCTCTCTTTGGCCGATGAAACGCTTAAAGACGGGCGCGGAGATTTTCTTTTGCTTGTCCCGGCGGAAAAAAGCTTATTTGATTTTTACGCAAAATTCGGATATACTCCGTACGGATACTCTTTTAACACCGATATTCCAAAAGCTTATACCGAAATCAGCTCCGAGTATTCGTCCGTGAGAAAATTTTGCGGAACGGAATTAAAATTTGCCGACAGCGTTGTAGATTTTTGGGCGGATTCCGTTAAGCATTACGGCGGTAAAATCATTAAAACAGAAGAAGATATATGCCTTTTGAGCGAAAAAATGCTCGACTCAAAAATTGGCGCAAAAATAAACAATACGGCGATGATAAAGACCGATATTAAAAAGCTTAAAAATATATCCTGCTATATCGGAATAACATTGGAGTGATAATATGATATACTTTTTTTTGGCGGACGGATTTGAAGAGGTTGAGGCGCTCGCCCCTGCCGACGTTTTAAGGCGCGCGGGAGTGGACGTGCGGCTTGTCGGAATAGGCGGAAATGTAATATCCGGGTCTCACGGGATTTCCGTTGTCTGCGACTTAGAGGACGGCGATGTTTCGCTGAGCTCTGACCTTGAAGGAATTTTTCTTCCCGGGGGTATGCCCGGCACTTTAAACCTTGAAAAAAGCGAAACGGTAAACAAAGCTATCGACTACTGCGCGCAAAACGGTCTGCTTATAGCGGCTATTTGCGCCGCTCCGTCAGTTCTCGGCCGCAAAGGTCTGCTTGTCGGTAAAAGCGCGGTATGCTTTCCCGGTTTTGAAAAGGAGCTCAAGGGAGCCGTGCTGTCAGACAAATACATTTGCGAGGACGGCAACATTATGACAGCTAAAGGTATGGGAAGTGCCGTTGAATTCGGCGCAAGAATAGCGGCGCGGCTGGCAGGCACCGAAAAGGCGAACGCTGTTCATTCTTCCCTGCAAATTTACCATGACTAAACAGGTATTCAGAAAAAAATATTTATCTGTCAGAAATCAAATTTCCTCTGCTCAAAAGAAAAGCTACGATAAAATATTGACGGAAAAGATTATATCGCTTTCGGAATTTAAATCCGCTGACCGCGTTTTACTCTTCGCGAGCGTGGGAAGTGAGGTAAACACTTGGGAAGTGTTTCGTAAATCCGTTGAACAAAACAAAAAAGTCTATTTCCCGAAATGTATTGACGGAGAAAAAATGGAGTTTTTCAGAGCCTTTTCGGAATCTGATTTTTCTAAAGGCAAATTCGGAATCCCCGAGCCTGCGGAATTTGAAAAATACTCGGCAAGCTGTGAAGAAGATTTGGCGGTTGTCCCCGCGCTCGCAATCGGCAGAGATTTTTCAAGACTCGGATACGGCAAAGGCTATTACGACAGATTTTTAGCGGATTTTAAAGGAATTTCGGTATGCCCCGTTTACCCTCAGCTTATCTGCGAAAGCGTGCCTGCCGAAAAATTTGACATTCCTCAAAAAATTATTCTTACACCTACGGAAAGCATAAGGAGGTAACTTATATGGATAAATTTTCAGACGGTTTTTCCAACAAAAGTTACGAAGATCTTTTAAACGAATACTCAGGCGAAAGTCTTACAAGCAAAACGGGCAATCGGAGTGACGCTAATAAATCGGAATCCCCAAAAGAAACGGTTCGTAAGAAAGAAACCGGTAATGACATTTACTCAAAATCTCCTAAATCATCTTCCCGTGCGGCGGGCAAACCCGTTATAGAAACTCCCCGTCGGTCAACATCCGCACCGTCGGCTTACGGAAATTCTCATAGGCAAAGCGCAAAGGATTTTGCCCCTCCCGCTCGTTCTGAAACGGGCTCCGGCCTTAATCTCAGAGAAATCAAAAGCTTTGACGAAGAAATAAATGCGAAAAGAAATTCGTACCAAAAAGCAAACGGGCAGCCGAAGATCAACGACACAATGGAATTTAAGAAAAACAGCGCGCCGAAAACAGCTAAAAAGCCCGTTATTGAAAAGGTTTTTTCAAATGAAACCTCTGCCAATATAAAGAAAAAGGCTTTAAACATAAAGAAAAAGGGCTCTTCTTTTTTGAATTCCCCTAACAAAAAGGCCTCTGTTATTAACGCGTTAAAAGTAAATAAAAATATATTTATCGGTCTTGCGGCTTGTTTGGCTGTGTCGATTATTATTTCGTGTTTCCTCATAAGCTGTGTAAACGATGTTCTTGCCATTGGCAGGGACGGAGAAACCTCTGTTGAGGTTGTTTTACCGAATAATGCGGACACAAACACAGCAATTAACGTTTTAAAAGACAGCGGCCTTATCAAGAATAAGCTTTTCTGCACGGTATTCATTAAGGCGATGGGCTATTCAGATAAAAATTATCTGCCCGGCGTTTACTATTTTACCGAAAATATGGGCGTTGAAAAAATGATAAAGCGCTTTAAGACAAGCAGTACAAGAGGGGCGCTTATAAGCATTACAATACCCGAAGGCTACACTATGGACAAAATTTTTGAAAGGCTTGAAAAGAACAATATCTGCACCGCCTCCGCGCTTTATAAAACGGTAAACGAGGTGGACTTCAGCGCCGAATACGATTTTATTCCGAGCGCCGATTCAAAAAAAGGCTGTTACCATATTCTTGAAGGGTATTTTTTCCCGGCGACTTATGAATTTGAACAGGGCGCCGATCCCGCAACGGTTGTCAGAGCGTTTCTCAACGCATTCAAACAGCATTGGACTGAAGATTACGCAAAGCAGGCGGAAGAACTCGGTATGTCAGTGGATGACGTAATAAATCTTGCCTCAATAATCGAAAAAGAAGGCGCTAACGCAAGTCAATTTGCACAGATTTCATCTGTTCTTCACAACCGTCTAAACCGCTCCGGGCTTTACCCGCTTCTTGGTTGCAACTCAACAAGGGATTATGTTTCAAATACAATCGCGGCGCGTGTAACGTCAAAATCAGAGCTTAATGAATATATTTCAAATTACAATACGTATGAGCGCGAGGGGCTCCCCGTAGGAGCCATCTGCAACCCCGGCACAATGGCTATTGAAGCGGCGCTTTACCCTGAAAACAGTCAGTATTATTTCTTTGCTCACGATAATAAGAAGAATATTTATCTTGCAGAAACAATGGAACAGCATGAGGCTAATCTCAGAAAAATTGCGCAGGTAAACGCGCAGACCTAAGGAGAATATATGTTAAAACCTGAAATACTGTCGCCCGCAGGCGATAAAGAACGGCTGGACGCCGCCTTAATGTTCGGTGCGGACGCGGTGTACCTTGGCGGGGACGCCTTCTCAATGCGCGCGGCGCCTGAAAATTTCGGAGCGCAATCGCTTTCGGAGGCGGTGAAAAAATGCCACGGCAAAAGCGTTAAGGTCTATCTTACCGTTAATACTCTTCCGAGAAACAGAGAAATTGAACTTCTTCCCGCTTACCTTGAACAGTGGGATTTTGCCGGAGTTGACGGATTTATTGTTGCGGATATAGGCGTGCTTTCCCTGTGTAAAAAATACGCGCCCCGTGTTCCTGTGCATATTTCAACGCAGGCGGGCATTGTGAATTACGCCTCTGCAAACGATTTTTACAATATGGGCGCTTCAAGAATTGTAACCGCAAGGGAGCTTTCGCTCTCAGAAATCGCGGAAATTCGGGCAAAAGTACCGAAAGAACTTGAAATAGAGTGCTTTGTCCACGGGGCAATGTGCGTTTCGTTTTCCTGCAGATGTCTTTTGTCTAACTATCTTTTAAACCGTGATGCAAACCGCGGCGAGTGCGCTCAGCCCTGCCGGTGGGAATACGCTATTATGGAAAAGAACCGTGAGGGTATGTACTTTCCGATTGACGACTCTGAAAACGGCACATACATATTAAATTCAAAGGATATGTGTATGATAGAGCATATCCCGGAGCTTGTTTCGGCAGGAATTAACAGCTTTAAAATTGAGGGCAGAGCAAAATCAGCTTACTATGCGGCGGTTATCACTAACGCTTACAGAGCCGCCGTCGACGAATATATGCAAAATCCGTCTCCCAATTTTAAGACGCCGCAATGGATAATTGACGAATGCTATAAAGTCAGCTACCGTGACTACTGCACGGGATTCTATTTTGGCGCTCCGAATGAAAACGCGCAAATTTCCTTTGAGGGCGGTTACATTCGCCGCTGTGACGTTGCGGCGGTAGTTACAAAGTGCGAAAACGGCTATATTTTTGCGGAGCAAAGGAACAAATTCTGTAAAGGCGATGTACTTGACGCCTTAGAACCGCAAAAAAAGCCCGTATTTTTTAAAGCTGATGAAATTTTTGACCTCGACGGGAACGAGCTTGACTCACTCCCCCACCCGATGATGCAGTTTAAAATCAAAAGCGGCCTTAATTTTCCTGCGGGCGCTCTTCTCAGAAAAGAAAAATGATAAACAGCGGAGAAAAATGCTGTCAAGTACTCTACAATCCCGAAAACAGCAAAAAACGGACTTATTCGCAAATGGGAAAAGGATATGATAAGAAATGCAGTGCAAGCAGAAATTGCTGTTTTGATGGAGAGATTTGGAAATGAATAAAAATAATATTATGCAAATCGTTGAAGATATTATAAAGTCTGCTGACGAATTAAAAGCAAAAAAGGATTTAACCGAAGGTGAATATGGCGAACTCATTGCTTACGCTGAGACTTTATGCATCATTCAAGATGCCTGCGCAGGGTATGATTTATCTGAAATAGGACTTGATTTTGATGTAGATGAAAAATACCTTTTGTGACGGTACGGTAAAATAATGATGCAGTTTAAAATCAAAAGCGGCCTTAATTTTCCTGCGGGCACTCTTCTAAGAAAAGAAAAATGATAAACAGCGGAGAAAAATATGAATTTAAATTTTGATAAACTTATTTGGACAAGGGAGCCGAAAAATTACAGCATTTCAGACGGTAAAATTGAAATTATTACCGAACCGCACACAGATTTATGGCAGAAAACATATTATCATTTCATAAACGACAATGCCCCTGTTCTGCAAACCGAAACTGATGAAAAATATTTTTCATTTACCGTCAAAACGGAATTTGAGAGCAAATGCCGTTTTGACCAGTGCGGTATTGCAATGTATCTTGACAGCGAAAATTGGCTGAAAGCCTCAGTTGAATATGAAAACAGTACCTTTCAGCATTTGGGCAGTGTTGTCACAAATAACGGCTATTCGGATTGGGCTACAACCGAAATTGACTCTTCAATTAAATCAATGTGGTACAGGCTCAGCCGAAGAGGCGATGATTTTTGCATTGAATGTTCAGACGACGGCTCGGTGTTTAAGCAAATGCGTATCTGCCATATTTACAAGGGCGGCGGTACGGTAAAATTCGGAATATATGCGTGCAGTCCCGAAAACTCATCGTTTAAAGCGACCTTTACAGACCTTAAAATCACAGAATGTCAATGGAAAGCTCATAACGGTCAAATGCCCGATTAAATAAGGGACTTGCAGGGTTTGATATAAATCATTTTCCGATAAATATAGTTTCTGAGAAGGAAAACCATGATAAAAGAAATTGAGGAAAAGGATATTTTTGAATGTGCACAGGTTATCAGAAACAGTTTTATAACGGTTGCAAATGAATTTGGATTTACTGCGGATAATGCGCCGCGGTTTACGGCTTTTGCTATAAATGCCGACAGGCTGAGGTATCAATTAGAAATTGAACACAGGCTTATGGTCGCTTATTGCCTTGACAGTGGGAAAATAATAGGATACTATTCTTTGCTTTGGCAGGATAATCATCAATGTGAACTCAATAATTTATGTGTTCTTCCGGAGCATCGCCATGAGGGTGTTGGCGTTGCTTTGCTTTGCGATGCTTTTGACCGAGCCAAAAAAGAAAAATGTAATAAAATCAACATCGGAATCGTAGAAGAGAATCAGGTCTTGCGAAAATGGTATGAAAATCATGGCTTTCTTCATATTGGCACGAAGAAGTTTGATTTCTTTCCTTTTACCTGCGGGTATATGGAAAAAAGTTTATGAGAGTCATTTTTTGTACCAAAACCGCAAAAAACATAGAGCCCGCCGCTCATAGAGGCGGGGGAATCTCTTGTCTAAGTTATAAAGTTTAAGATTTACATAATCTGAGCGGTAACGGATTTTAACAGGATAATTTCACAAAACGTTTTAGAGCGAAACGGCTATCAGTCAGTCGGGTAGCTCGCTCTTGGCTCGTTCATATTAAAATGAGAGGTACGGTTTTAGTATTACAGATATTACAATTTAAAACATCTTAAACACGAAAGCGAATTAGTGTATGGAAGTATTTTTAAATAATTTAGTAAAAGAAATACAGCTTAGCGGCAGTGTTTATCGGCTTGCTTTGCCGCACATAGAATCAGGCAGAGCAAAGATTTTAGCTGATAAAATACAGTCAAACGGCTGTCTTTTTTGTTCTGCGGAATATAAAAAATCTCCGAAAGAGTTTGCGCCTCTTCTTCTTGCCGCCTCGCTTTTGCTTGCGGAAAAGGTTTATAAAAAATACCGTGAAAGGAACATACCCGACAGTATTTTTTATGATACTATGTCAGATATTACTGTATGGGCGAATACACTGAAACGCGAAGAAAATATTGACGGGATTAAAAATATAGGCTGGCTTAATAATCACTTTAATTTTGAATTATTTAAAATCGGCAGAATGCAGTATCAGTTTTTTAAAACGAATTACGCAGTTTCAGGTGTTCCCCTTCTGAAAATTCGGCAGTTGACGGTTAAAAATCACCGTAATGCGCTTAATATACACATTCCCGAGGGAGAGCCTTTGGATTTTGAGGAATGTATTAAGAGCTTAAATTCAGCAAAAAATTTTTTTGCAAAATACTTTCCCGAATATAAATTTGACGGTTTTGTATGCGACTCTTGGCTCCTTGACCCTAACAACGCCCTGTTTATAGATAAAACCAAAAACATAGTAAAATTTTCGGAGCTGTTTGATACCGTTGTCAGAACGAGGCATAACAATTTTGAGATTGTAAGGCGTTTGTGGGGAAAAAAGATACATTATGCAAGCGATATAGAGAACTTTTCCGAAAATACGAATTTACAAAAACGCACAAAAAAGTATATCCTCAGCGGCGGTAAAACAGGAAACGGGTACGGAACAATAAACATTTTAAAATGAATATACCGTTGCACTTTACCTAATATTATGGTATTATTTTTTCGGTGATTTAATGAGACTGCGTAAAACAAAAAATCTTGAAAAGCGGCGTGAAAATTGCAGTGAGCTACGCCTGCCATATACATTGCCTACATATAATCTCAGCAAAATAAGCGACTTTCACCGATATTTCGATTTTGAAGAGATTTTTGGCAATTCCAATCCGGTTGTACTTGAAATCGGGTGCGGAAAGGGGCAGTTTGCCTGCGCCTATTCGGAAAAAAACCCGGGCAAAAACGTACTGGCGGTTGAGTGTGAGGCCGGAGTGCTTGTGAAAGCCTGCGAAAAAGCGCTTGATTTTGGGCTTTCAAACATCAGATTTTTAGAGATGAAAGCCGAATACCTTCCTATGTTTATAAAGCCCCACAGCATTTGCGAAATATATCTCAATTTCAGCACTCCTTTCCCGAAAAAGACGTATGAAAAGCACCGATTGACTCACAAAAATTTCTTGGAAATATATAAAAATCTTTTGTGCGACGACGGATTTATTGCACAAAAGACTGATAACCGAGGCTTATTTGAATTTTCCCTTGAAAGCTTTTCACAGAACGGATTTAAGCTTTACAATATTTCGCTTGATTTGCACAATAGCGGTTATGAGGATAATATCATAACCGAATACGAGCAAAAATTTTCCGACCAAGGACTTCCGATATTCAGGCTTGAGGCAAGGCCTAAGTAGACTTAAAATATACAAATTCGTAATCAATAAAGGGCAAGCCCCGCATTCAATAAGGGGTTTGCCCTGTCATTATAATATTCCCGATTTAATTTGAGCGATTAAAATATCATAAGGCTCTATGCGCGGTTACGGAGAAACCGCAGGTTTTTCTCTTGAAAATACGCATCCGCAATAGTTTTGACGGTAAAGGTTATACTCTTTTGAAAGCTCGATTGAGCGCTTAAAGCCCTCTCTCTTTTTAAAATCCGACGGCAGAAAACGCACATTGTATTTAACCGCAAGTTCTTCACCGATTTCGTTTATTTTTTCCGCGTTTTTGAGCGGGCTTATCGTGAGTGATGTTGTGAAACAGTCAAATCCGTTTTCGTTTGCAGTCTGAGCCGCCTTTTCAAGCCTTAACCGATAGCATTTAAAGCACCTTTCGCCGCCTTCCCGCTCATTTTCAAGCCCTTTTACGGCGCAATAAAATTTTTCGCTGTCAAAATCGCAGTCAATAAAATTTACGGGATATTTTGTTTTCATCTCACCTATCAGCCGAATTTGCTCCGATTTTCTGTGCGTATATTCGCTTTCCGGATAAATGTTGGGGTTATAATAAAGCACGGTTATTTTAAAATAGTTTGAGAGATATTCAATACAGTAGCTGCTGCACGGCGCGCAGCAGGTATGCAAAAGCAGGGACGGGACATTACTGCCCAGCCCCTGTATTATTTTATCAAGCTCCGACTGATAGTTTCTTTTATTCATCTGTATTTTCCGTTTCAGCAGGCAAAATTTCAACTTTGACCTTGCCTATTCTTCTCTCGTCAACATTTAGTACGGTAAATTTTATGTTTTCGTACTGCGCAACGTCCTGTTGTTCGCCGTTTGGAAGATACCCCAAAAGGCTTATTATAAATCCGCCGAGGGTATCGTAATCCCCGTCCGGAATTTTAATATCAAGCAGTTCCTCAACCTCGTCAATAAAAGTAACGCCGTCAACCGTAAACGTGCTGTCGTCAATTTTTGAAATTTCTTCGTCCTCATTATCGTATTCGTCCTGAATATTCCCGACGATTGACTCCAGAATATCCTCAAGAGTGACGATACCTGCCGTTCCGCCGTATTCATCGACAACAACCGCAAGCTGTATATGCTTTTCAAGCATTTCGGTTAAAAGCTCGGAGCATTTTTTTGTTTCGGGAACATAATAAGTTTCACGCAAAAAATCCTTTATCGACTTTGATTTAGGAATTGACGTGCCTATATATTTAAGAAAATCCTTAACGTAAATTACGCCTACAATATTGTCCTGATCCTCTTTATAAACGGGAATTCGGGAGTGGCCGCACTCAACCGTCATATCTATTATATCGGAAAGCGGCTCGTCAACATTTACGCAGTCCATATCCGTTCTGTGAGTCATAACGTTTGCGACATCCATATCGTCAAACTCAAAAATATTGTTGATCATTTCTTTTTGGACGTCCTCAATAACGCCCTTTTCCTGACCGACATCAACCATCATTCGGATTTCTTCTTCGGTTACAACATCCTCGTCCTCATTCGGGTCAATGCCGAAAAGACGTATAATTCCGTTTGTAGACGCCGCAAGCAGTTTTACAAACGGCTTTGCGATTTTATTTACGAACAGCAAAACAGGAACGACCGTAAAAGACACCTTTTCGGGAGAGTGCATAGCGATTTTTTTTGGCGTAAGTTCGCCGAGCACAAGTGAAAAGTAAGACATAATAACGGTAATAAGCACAGTTGAAACGGCGCTTATTACGCCCACGGGAATAAATTTTACAATGCCCGTGCCTGAAATTTTTTCTGTAAGCATAACGGCAAAGCTTTGCGAAGCGGTTGCGCTCGTTAAAAAGCCCGCAAGAGTTACGCCGATTTGAATTGTCGATAAAAATCCGCTTGAGTCCTTGGTAAGTTTTAAAATCTGCTTGGCTTTTTTGTCGCCTTCCTCTGCCATTTTCTCAATCTTGTTGTCATTGAGCGAAATGATTGCAATTTCGCTCATCGCAAAAAAAGCGTTGACAAGAATTAAAATGAAGAGTACAGATAATTTTAAAATAATACTCACAGGGTCTGCGTCCATAAAATGAAACTACTCCTTTAAGATAAAAAATTCGTATAATATATATACTTTATTATTGTATAACAAAATCCCAAATTAGTCAAGGGAGCGTTAATTGGGGGTCGGTGTTACTTTTATCGGGTTTCACCATTGAGCGCTTTTTCATAGACGGCGAGCGTCGAAAGTCCGTGGGTCATGCAAACAAGTTCTAATTTTACCGACAACATTTTCCTTGACGCTTTGGCGTATCTTGGATACGACACAACCCTGAGTTTTTGAGTACGGAAGAATAAATGACTGTTTCGGCGTTTGCCGACCTTTGCGAATGCTATTCATATTTGATGCCCTTAATCTTCCGGTATCATCTTATATATTTTATCCGCAATTGCAGCATAAATATCTGATAGCGCGTAAGCATTTTTATCGTTATCAGGATAATTAGAATACATAGCCTCTATATCCTGTACTTTCTCCAAAATTTCAAGCGCCTCATCCTCTGAGTATTCAATATCAGGTGAAATTTCAATCTCTGCTTTTTTTAGATGTTCAAATTCCTGCAATGACAATATTATTTTCATTTTTTCCTCCTTTAACGCCTCCGTAAGTTTCAACTTATGATCCGCAAGGGGAGCAATACGGCGCTATACAGCCGACAATCCCCCGCCGTTATTGTCGGCGGGTTCAGTTTTCGGAATCAGCGCGGATTTGGTCTCCCGCTGATTTCACAGCGCGGTTTACACCGTGTTTCTTGCCGCGCCGCTTGACAGTGCAGGCCGCTTATTGAAAAATATTGCATAATCCCACAAATTTCCCCTTAAAAAATATTTACAACTCAAAATAAAAGTGATAGAATATTCAATGTATGAGAATAATTATATATCTTTTACTTAACAAATTCAAGGAGGAAATAAATCATGGTAGTCAGAAAATCAAAGACTATGGATGGTAATAATGCCGCCGCTCACGTATCTTATGCGTTTACCGAAGTGGCAGGTATTTATCCCATTACACCATCAAGCCCTATGGCTGACTTTGTTGACCAATGGTCGGCTCAGGGACTTAAAAACATTTTCGGCACAACCGTAAAGGTTGCCGAGATGCAGTCGGAAGCGGGCGCTTCGGGTACTGTTCACGGCTCTCTTGCGGCAGGTGCTCTCACAACTACTTATACGGCTTCTCAGGGTCTTCTTCTTATGATCCCGAATATGTATAAGATCGCGGGTGAATTGCTCCCGTGCGTATTCCACGTTTCAGCTCGCTGTGTAGCCTCACACGCTCTTAATATTTTCGGCGATCACTCAGATGTTTATGCCTGCCGTCAGACAGGTTTCGCAATGCTTGCCGAAACAAATCCTCAGGAAGTTATGGACCTCGGCGCTGTTGCGCACCTTGCAACGATTAAGTCAAGAGTTCCTTTTATCAACTTCTTCGACGGTTTCAGAACATCACATGAAATTCAGAAAATCAAGGTTTGGGATTACGAGGACCTCAAGGAAATGTGCGATATGGACGCTGTAAACGAGTTCCGTAAGCGCGCGCTCAATCCCGAAAGGCCCGTTATGCGCGGTTCTCACGAAAACGGCGATATTTTCTTCCAGCACAGAGAGGCCTGCAACGAGTATTACAACGCTGTTCCCTCTATTGTTGAGGAGTATATGAATAAAGTAAACGAAAAGCTCGGCACAGACTATAAGCTCTTTAACTATTACGGCGCTCCGGACGCTGAGAGAGTAATAGTTGCAATGGGCTCTGTTTGCGACGTTGCAGAGGAAGTAATCGACTATCTTCTTGCAAAGGGCGAAAAAGTAGGTCTTATTAAGGTTCGCCTTTACAGACCGTTCTCAACAAAGCACTTTGTTGACGCTATCCCGTCAACCGTTAAGAAAATCGCTGTTCTTGACAGAACAAAGGAGCCCGGCTCAATAGGCGAGCCCCTTTTCCTCGATGTAATCGCCGCCCTCAACGAACAGGGCAGAGACGGCGTCAAGGTTTGCGGCGGCAGATACGGTCTCGGTTCAAAGGATACTCCTCCTTCGAGCATTTTTGCCGTTTACGAGCATCTTAACGCAGAGACTCCCGCCCGTGCGTTTACAATAGGCATTAACGACGACGTTACCCACCTTTCTCTTGAAGAAAAGCCTGCCCCCATCACAGCGGCAGAGGGCACTATCGAGTGCAAATTCTGGGGCCTCGGCGGCGACGGTACCGTTGGCGCAAATAAGGACTCCATTAAGATAATCGGCGACCATACCGACAAGTTCGTTCAGGCATATTTCCAGTATGACTCAAAGAAAACAGGCGGTATTACAATATCTCACCTTCGTTTCGGCGACAAGCCCATTAAGAGCTCATACTACATAAATAAGGCCGACTTTGTAGCCTGCCACAACCCGTCTTACATTGAAAAGGGTTACAAGATGGTTCAGGACGTTAAGCCCGGCGGAGTATTCCTTATCAACTGCCAGTGGGACGAAAAAGAGCTTTGCGAAAAGCTTAACGCTGAAACAAAGCGGTACATCGCAAAGAACAACATTCAGCTTTACACAGTAAATGCTATCGACCTCGCCGCAAAAATCGGACTTGGCAAGAGGACTAATACGGTTCTTCAGTCGGCGTTCTTCTCGCTTGCAAAGGTTCTTCCTCCCGAGGACGCTATCGGCTATATGAAAGAAAAAGCCCAGAAGTTTATGAAGAAGGGCAAAGAAATCGTTGAAATGAACGAAAAGGCAATCGACGCAGGCGCAACGGCATACGTTAAGATTGATGTTCCTGCCGACTGGGCAGACGCGGTTGACTCTTCCGCTCCCGAAAAGAGCCAAGGTCCCGCTAAGCTTGTTGAGATGGTTGACAGCATTATGAAACCCGTAGGCAAGATGGACGGCGATTCACTTCCCGTTTCGGCATTTACCGCTCATGTTGACGGTACATTTGAGCAGGGCGCTTCTGCTTATGAAAAGAGAGGCGTTGCGGTTATGGTTCCCGAATGGGATGCCTCAACCTGCGCGCAGTGCAACAAGTGCGCTTATGTATGCCCCCACGCCACAATCCGCCCCTATGCTTTAACTGCCGAGGAAGCGGCGGCGGCTCCCGCGTCCGCTACAATCGTTGACAAGAAGGGCAAGGGCAAAGACGTTTACAAATATACAATGGCAGTTTCCCCGCTTGACTGTATGGGATGCGGAGTCTGCGTAGGCGTTTGCCCGACAAATTCACTTAAAATGGTATCCCGTGAATCACAGGATGCAAAGCAGGAGGCCTTCGACTATATGGTAGCAAACGTTACCGTTAAGGAAGACCTTGCAAACAACACGGTTATCGGCAGTCAATTTAAGACTCCGCTTCTTGAGTTCTCAGGCTCATGCGCAGGCTGTGCCGAAACCTCTTACGCAAGACTTATCACACAGCTCTTCGGCGACAGAATGTACATTTCAAACGCAACAGGCTGTTCGTCAATTTGGGGCGGCCCTGCCGCAACTTCGCCTTACACGGTTGATAAAAACGGCCACGGCCCCGCTTGGGCAAACTCATTGTTTGAGGATAACGCAGAGCACGGTTTCGGTATGTACCTCGGTCAGAACGCTGTAAGGAACAGACTTATTGACAAGGTAAAGAATATTGTAAACGAGGGCAAAGCTCCCGAAAATGTTTTGGAGGCGGCAAAATCTTACCTTGACACGGTAAACGACGGCGAGGCCAACAAGGCGGCTTCCGAAAAGCTCGTTGAAGCGCTTAAAGGCTTTGATTGCAGCTGTGAAGCCAAGAAAGATATTATCGAAAATGCCGAGTACCTTTCAAAGAAATCCGTATGGATATTCGGCGGCGACGGCTGGGCATACGACATCGGCTTCGGCGGTGTTGACCACGTTTTAGCTTCGGGCGAGGATGTAAACATTATGGTATTTGATACCGAGGTTTACTCCAACACAGGCGGTCAGGCTTCCAAGGCGTCGAATATCGGCCAGGTTGCTCAGTTTGCGGCGGCAGGTAAGGCAATCGCCAAGAAGAGCCTTGCCGAAATCGCAATGAGCTACGGTTATGTATATGTTGCTCAGATAGCTATGGGCGCAGACCAGAACCAGACAATAAAGGCTCTTACAGAGGCAGAGGCATATCACGGTCCGTCAATCGTTATTGCCTACGCACCCTGCGAAATGCACTCAATCAAAGGCGGTATGACAAATTGCCAGTCCGAAATGAAAAAAGCCGTTGACTGCGGTTATTGGAATCTGTTCCGTTACAATCCGCAGCTTAAGGCAGAGGGCAAAAATCCGTTCACGATTGACTCTAAGGAAGGCGCTGAGAGCTACCGTGACTTCATTATGAACGAGGCTCGCTACTCATCACTTACACGCTCCTTCCCGGAAAGAGCTGAAGAACTCTTTACACGGGCTGAGGCTACTGCCAAGGCAAGGTACGATCACCTTCTTCGCCTTAAAGACCTTTACGCGCCTAAAGAAGACTAAGTTTTAGAATAATAAAAAAATACGCTCGATACGTCGGGCGTATTTTTTTATTATTTATTTAACTTGTTTCAACTGTTATCCTGTTCGTCATTTTAGGCAACAAATTTTTTCATAAACAGTTTTTAAATCCTGAAGAATTTACGGCTTTATTCACCCGTCAGCCTATCCTTATTTGCCTTCCAATAAGCGTTGTGCTCTTCATAAGTTTTGAAGTAATGAGCCTCATACGGCGGTACTCTGCCAATTAAAAAGTAAAGATACTCCGTTTTAGCAGGATTTAACGCGGCGTTAATTGATTTCATACCGGGGTTGCAGATAGGCCCTGCGAGCAAACCGACATTTTTCGCATTGTAATACTCTTTGATTGTCGGAAATTTATCGGGATAAGCGATTTTAATTACGCCTTCGCAGTAATTTATCGCAACATCGCACTGGAGCGGCATTTTCGATTTTAATCTGTTGTGAAGAACAGAGGAAACCATCGGTCTTTGCTCGTCTGTGCGAACCTCTTTTTCAATAATTGAGGCAATCGTCAGTATTTCGTGAATCGAATATCCGCTGTTTTTGACCTTTGCCATAAAATCCTCGTTAAAGCGTTGCTTTGCACCGTTTAAAAACATTTTTATAATCGCTTTAACGTCTGTTCCCTGGGGAATATCATAAGTTAAGGGAAAAATGTAGCCTTCAAGATAAAAACAAACATTTTTGGCGTTAAAAGTGTCTTTTAAAAACGGAAATTCGCTGATGTCAAGCCATTTGTTTGCCGTTTGCGCCGCATTTACAAAATCATCTGATTTACAAAGCCCTTTTTCCTCTAAAAGCCACGATATTCTCAAAAGAGTATATCCTTCGGGAATTGTTACCCTAACCATTTGCACGGGCTTTTGCGTAGTGGACGTTTCAGTTGAACTCGTTTGGCTCTTTGTTTCTTCAACTTCAGAATAATCAGACGAAACCGGCGCTGAACTTTGAGTTGAAACGTCAGTTGTTTCATCTTCCGCTTTACCGCAGGATACAAGCCCAAATAATAATATAACACACAAAAAAATTGAAACTGTCTTTTTCATTTTGACCGACAGCGCAATATGATTATTTGCGATAAACAAATTTACTTTACTGCGCCGATAACGCTCCTTTTTTTATTCTTATGACAATAACGAGCAAGAGAAATTTTCCCTCGGCTCGTTTCAAAATATCAATATTTCTTTCTGGGAGTGTAAGATGTATGCAAAATCTCGTGAGCCTTGTGACTGCCGGGCTTTTCAAGATAAGAGTCATAAAGTTCTTTAATCGCTGAATTTTCGTGGGACATTCTCTTTGCGTTTTTCTTATCCGCATCATAAAGAACCTGAGCTCTTCTGGCCTTCAAGTCAATAAAGTTGTGAACTACCGCGTGCTGAATCGGCTGTCCGCCGCCGTTGATGCAGCCTCCCGGACAACCCATTATCTCTACAAAGAGGTAATTGCTTTTGCCGCTCTTTATTTTATCCATAATAACCTTTGCGTTCTTGGTGCCGCTTGCAACCGCGACTTTAACATCAAGGTCGCCTACCTTATAATCGGCTTCCTTAATATTATCCATACCTCTTACCTCTTCAAAGTCCGGACTGGGAGCCTCCTCACCGGTAATCATCTTAACGGCTGTACGAAGCGCCGCTTCCATAACGCCGCCCGTTGCGCCAAAGATTGTAGCCGCGCCCGTTGACTCGCCGAAAGGATTGTCAAACTCTTCATCGGGAAGATGATTAAAGTAAATGCCCGCGCTCTCAATCATTCTTGCGAGCTCACGCGTTGTAAGCGCAATATCAACATCGGGGTAGCCCGACGCCGCCTGATTGGGTCTCTTTGTCTCAAATTTCTTAGCAGTACAGGGCATAATTCCTACGACTACCATATTCTTGGGGTCAATGCCCATCTTCTCCGCATAATATGTCTTCATTGTAGCGCCGAACATCTGCTGAGGAGATTTGCAGGTTGAAAGGTGCGGAATAAGCTCGGGATAATAGTGCTCGCAGTACTTAATCCAACCGGGCGAGCAAGACGTAATCATCGGCAGAACGCCGCCGTTTTTAACTCTTTCAACAAGCTCATTGGCCTCCTCCATAATTGTAAGGTCAGCCGCAAAGTCTGTATCAAATACCTTGTCAAAGCCGAGCCTGCGAAGGGCCGCTACCATTTTGCCCTCAACATTTGTGCCGATGTGCATACCGAAAGCCTCGCCGAGCGTTGCGCGAATCGAAGGCGCAGTATTTACAATGACAAACTTTTCAGGGTCATTTATAGCAGCAAGAACCTTGTCTGTGTCGTCCTTTTCAACGATAGCGCCCGTAGGACAGTTAACTATGCACTGGCCGCAGGAAATACACGAAACGTCCGCAAGGTCCTTATCAAACGCGGATGAAACGTGAGTGTCAAAGCCGCGGGCGTTCGCGCCGATTACGCCGATGCCCTGCTGGTCACAGGCGGCAATACAGCGGCGGCAGAGAATGCACTTGTTGTTATCTCTTATCATATGAGCGGCAGAATCGTCAAAGTTATACTTAACAACCTCGCCCTGATAATAATTAGGATTGTCTACTCCAAATTCCTTGCACAGCTTCTGAAGTTCACAGTTACCGCTTCTTACGCACGAAAGACAGCTCTTATCGTGAGTTGAAAGGATAAGCTCAAGAGTTGTCTTGCGCGAATGGCGCACTCTTTCGGAGTTTGTGAAAATTTCCATTCCCTCATTTACGGGGAACACACAGGCGGAAACAAGGCTTCTTGCGCCTACGACCTCTACCATACAGATACGGCAGGCGCCTATTTCGTTTATACCCTTTAAAAAGCACAGCGTTGGGATTTCAATACCCGCATACCTTGCGGCTTCAAGAATTGAAATACCTGCCGGCACGCTTAAGGACATACCGTTAATTTTAATATTTACATTACCCATAATGGCGCACTCCTTACTCTTTTACAATTGCCTTAAACTTACATGTTGACATACAAGCGCCGCATTTAATGCATTTGCCCGGGTCAATTTCATAAGCAGGCTTTTTCTTGCCGGGCGCTACATAGTCAGTAACCTTAATCGCCTCTGCCGGACACTGCTTTGCGCACATTCCGCAGCCGAAGCAAGAATCTTTAACAATTTTATATGTGAGAAGGTCTTTACATACTCCGGCCGGACATTTCTTGTCAACAACGTGCGCTATATACTCTTCTCTGAAGAATTTAAGCGTTGCAAGAACAGGATTGGGAGCTGTCTGACCAAGACCGCAAAGCGAGTTTTCCTTAATGTAGTGGCAAAGATCTTCAAGCTTGTCTACATCTTCCATCGTTCCTTTGCCGGAAGTTATCTTGTCAAGAATTTCAAGAAGTCTTTTTGTACCTACGCGGCACGGCGTACATTTACCGCAGGATTCGTCAACCGTAAAGTTAAGGAAGAACTTCGCGATGTCAACCATACAGTTGTCTTCGTCCATAACAATAAGTCCGCCTGAGCCCATCATACAGCCGATAGCCGTAAGGTTATCATAGTCAATGGGGGTATCCATAAGAGACGCGGGGATACAACCGCCGGAAGGGCCGCCTGTCTGCGCCGCTTTAAACTTTTTACCGTTTGGAATACCGCCGCCTATATCCTCAATAACCTCACGAAGCGTTGTTCCCATAGGAACTTCAACAAGACCTGTGTTATTGATTTTACCGCCAAGTGCAAATACCTTTGTACCCTTTGACTTCTCCGTACCCATTGACGCAAACCAATCAGCGCCCTTTAAAATAATCTGAGGAATATTAGCAAAGGTTTCAACGTTGTTTTCCGTTGTGGGCTTGCCGAAAAGGCCTTTAACCGCCGGATAAGGCGGACGGGGTCTCGGCTCGCCTCGGTTGCCCTCGATTGAGGTCATAAGAGCGGTTTCCTCGCCGCAGACGAACGCGCCCGCTCCAAGCCTTACATGAAGGTCAAAGTCAAAGCCCGAATCAAATATGTTTTTGCCTAAAAGTCCGTATTCTCTCGCCTGCTCAATAGCGATTTTTAAACGTGCAACGGCTATCGGGTACTCGGCACGAACATAAATGTAACCTTCTGTCGCGCCTGTCGCATATCCGCAAATTGCCATTGCCTCAACTATACAGTGGGGATCGCCTTCAAGAACGGAACGATCCATAAACGCGCCCGGGTCGCCCTCATCGGCGTTACATACAACATATTTCTGATCCGCCTTATTTGCGGCAGTAAAGCTCCACTTCTTGCCTGTGGGGAATCCGCCGCCGCCGCGGCCTCTAAGCCCTGAGTCCGTAACGGTTTTAATTACCTCTTCGGGCGTCATTTCGGTAAGAGCCTTACCAAGAGCGGCGTAGCCGTCCATAGCTATGTACTCATCAATGCTCTCCGGATTGATAACGCCGCAGTTGCGCAGAGCTACACGATTTTGAGATTTATAGAATGTTGTGTCGCTGAGGGAAACGTGAGACGCCTCCTCTTTAACTGACTCGTCAACGTCGGAATAAACGAGCCTTTCAACAATACGGCCTTTAAGAAGATGTTCGGAAACGATTTCCGCCACGTCCTCTTTTTGAACTCTGCTGTAAAACGTACCGTCCGGATAAACGATAACAACAGGGCCCAATGCGCAAAGGCCGAAACAACCGGTTCTAACGATTTTAACTTCATCTGAAAGACCGTTTTCCTGAATACGGTTTTCAAATTCGTCGATAAGAACCGAACTGCCTGACGATGTGCAGCCCGTACCGCCGCATATCAGAACCTGTGAACGAATCATATTTTATACCTCCAATTTTTATACATAGAAAAATTACCGATTACGCTCAAACATTCGGCATTGTATATTCTTCAACAACATTACCGCCGATAAGATGCTTTTCAACAACTTCCTTTGCCTTTTCGGCTGTCATTTTAACATAAGTCACTTTTTCCTTGCCTGCCTCAAAGACTTCAACAACGGGCTCATACTGGCAAATTCCGATGCACCCTGTCTGCGTAACGGTCACATTGCCCGCAATGCCTTTATTGCTGACCTCTTCAACAAAAGCGTTGAGAACGGGTCTTGCTCCGGCAGCAATACCGCACGTTGCCATACCGACAACTACTCTGATGTCTCCGCTGCCTTCACGCATAACTACCTTGTTCTGCATTTTTTCTTTAATCGCCGCAAGTTCAGCCAATGATTTCATATTTATCTTATCCTTTCATATAATATATACTTTTTCATATATCTGTAAAGTCGGCTTACAGTATTTCTGAATAAGCCTCCTCAAGATAGCCTTTTATCCAAAGAATTACCTCCGTATTGTCAAGAGGTACATCGCCGAGAATTTCTTTAAGCTCAGCGGTATCAAGCGAAACCTCGCCTTTCGGCATAGAATGCTTAAAAATCCACCGAATACCGGGACTGCCCTGAATAAGCGTTGTCACAGTTGAAACAATGTCCCCTAACGGGGTAAAATCTATACTGTTTTTATTGAAAACCGCCCTCGTAACAGTTCCGTGAGAGTCGGGGTACTCGCTTTCGTGCTTTGACTCTATTGAAAAACTGCCGCCTGTCTGCTCCGCCGCAAGCTTTAAAAAAGGGATTCCCATTCCGACTTTTCTTGTAGTTCTTGTTGTGCTGAAAGGGTCTGTTACGGTTTCAAGAAAGTCCCTTTTCATACCGCAGCCGTCATCCGCAATTCTGATTTCAAAGCTTTCGGGCGTTTCTGCAAGCGATACCGTTATTGTTCCGGCATTCGCTTTAACCGAATTCATCGCAATATCAAGAATGTTAAGCGACAGCTCTTTCACTGCATTGCCTCCAAAAGTTCAAAAAGTCTTTTCAGCACCAATTCGCTGCTGTACGGTTCATCGTCAATAAGAAAATATTCTTTCTTTTCTTTTATATCCCACAAATAATGCGCGTCCGACGACACAATTACCTGTTTGCCGCGGGTTTCGGCGTATTTCTCATTGTATTCAGCAATATTTTCACCGTTGTGAAATTCCACCGCGGTAAAACCGCTGTTCACGGGAAAATCGCCGAGAATTGAAATTATTCCGTTTGCCTCCCTGTCAATGTGCGCGGGGTAGCAAAATCCGCCGTACTGCTTAATAAGCCCCGGAACTTGCTCTACTGAAATATCGGTCGCATTCGGGAGAAAATAATCGTCCGAGGCGATTATTTCATCGTTTTCATCAAGAATAAGCTGATTGCCGAAAATGTCCGTCCTGTTTGGATATTTAATTCTGTGGCTGTCTACCATACCGTCAAAATCCATTGCAGAGCCAAGGTCTTTAAAAATACAGACAACATGTATATCCTCAGCCGTTGTAAGCTCCATTCCGGCAATGGGAATTATACCTTGCCTCTTAGCCGCCTTAAAAAAAGCGGGACAGTTTTTTGAAGTGTTATGGTCAGTCAGCGCCATTATATTAAGACCGTTAAGCACGCCCATTCCCGCTATGTTGTTCGGCGTCATTTCATCGTCTCCGCACGGTGACAGGCAGGAATGAATATGCAAATCGTAATAATACTTATTCATATTGTTTTATAAACGTCAACTGCCGTTTCATATGTTTTTTTATCCGACAGCAAAACATTTACGCCCTTTTCTTCGGCTAATTTTACAATGCTGTCTTCAACCGTTACGCTCTCCGAAAGAACTATGCACGCAACATCCGCAAGAGACGCGACCGCAATAATATTAAGGTTGGACATTATGGTTATCCAAACGCAGTCCGCCTCAGCTCTGCCCATTACCCAGCTTAAAAGGTCGCCTATATAGCACCCGTCAATTTCACGGCTCCCGTCAGGAAGAGCGGCTGTCTTAAAATTACATTTTTCCGCAAGCTCTTTTACCGTCACTGTGTTTCCTCCGTTTCGGTTTTGGGCGAATTTACAAGAACACAGCATTTATCCAAACTCGCCGTCCCCCTTACAATGTCTTCCGCAAAAGCGCGGCAGCTCGGCGAACCGCAGGCGCCGCAGTCAATTCCGGGGAGTGTTTCTCTTATCCGCTGAATTTCAGCCATCATTCGCATTGACTCGCTAAAGCTTTCGCTAAGTCTGGAGATAGGCGTGTAAGTCGGAAGAGAAGAGCAGACAACGCTTTCCGGTATGTAATGCATATCACTCGGCAGTCTGTTAAGCGATACGGGTAAATACCTTCTTACGGACTGCAGCCGCGTTCTTGCTATATATGGATTTTCTATTGTCATAACGCCGCCTACGCAGCCGCCCGGACAGGCGTTGAGCTCAACAAATTCAAGCTGAGGAATATTGCCGTTCTCAATAGCGTCAAGAACCTTGTTTATGTTTTCAATTCCGTCGGCGGCAAGGTATTTGTCGTTAAGTATTGCGGACGCCTCTCCGCCGCTCGAAGCCCAGGCTATGCCTATCATACCCGCTTTTGAAGAAACCTTTGGCGAAGTTTCATTTTTCATTACGCCCATAAGCATAAAGTATATATCTTTAAGCGAAACCACCACGTCGATTTTGCTTTTGTAATCGCCAAAGCCGTTTCTGATGTAACTTACCTTTGCGGCGCACGGCGAAATAAAGAAAATTCCTATATCGCCGTCGTCAAATTCGGGGTGTTCCTCCTTCGCCTTTTTCCTTGCGAGCATCGCCGCAATTTCAATGGGCGGCAAAATCGGCATTATGTTATCCCTCAAATATGGGTACCTCAGCGAAATAAGCCTTACCACCGCAGGGCACGCCGAGCTTATAACGGGCTTTTTTATGCCCTCGGTTTTAAGATAAAGCCTTGTATATTCGGTGACAAGCTCCGCCGCGCTCGCGACCTCAAAAACATCGTCAAAGCCGATGTCAATAAGCCCCTGAAGTACGGCGTCAACATCGTCAAGCCCGTCAAACTGGCCGTAAAGAGCCGGCGCCGGAAGAGCAATTTTCCATTTGTAATGGGTGTAATGCTCAAATTTACTGCACATCGCTTTTTTTGCTTTATTGGGGCAGACTCTTATACATTCTCCGCAGTCAATACAGCGGTCATCGTTTATAACGGCTCTGCCTTCTCTTATTCTGATAGCTTCGGTAGGGCAATGGCGTATGCATGTCGTACAGCCTGTGCATTTGCTCACATCAAGTTCTACAGAATGCTTGAACATCTATATTACCCCCTTTGGCAAAATATTCAGGAAAGGTAGACTGCCATTTTAATGGTTGTTCCTTTACCGACAACCGAATCAATAGTCATTTCGTCCATATAGCGTTTCATATTAGGCAACCCCATTCCCGCGCCGAATCCGAGCGAACGCACGCTGTCGGGAGCTGTTGAATACCCCTCCTGCATGGCGAGCTCAACATCCGCTATTCCGGGGCCGTGGTCCTCAAGAATTATTTCAATTTTATCCTCGCTGACTATTACGTCCGCCTTCCCTCCGCCGGCGTGAATTACCATATTGATTTCGCCCTCATACATGGCTATTGAAACCTGCCTGATAATTTCCGGAGGAATCCCTAAACGTCTTAAATTCTTTTTTACCTGAACCGACGCCTGACCCGCTGAGGTAAAGTCCTCGCCGTCAACATCGTAATGGAAAGTCAATGATTCACTCATGACGCACCGTGCCGTTCCCGACAAGCCCGTTTACATAAAGCTTTCCGCAAGCTTCGTAAAGGCGCATATCCGTTGTAAGAACCGCCATACCGTTTTCTCTGGCAAGTTCAATCATTTCCTGTGTGGGCTGCTTTGACCTTACAAAGACGATGCACACCATATCCATCATCTCGGCAGTTCTGATAACCTGCGAGTTTACAAGCCCCGTGAGCAGAACCGCCTGGTCCTTAACGTAAGCTAACACATCGCTCATCATATCGCTCCCGCAGGCGGAAAATACATCGTTTTCCAGCATATCCTCACCGCAGACAATCTGAGCGTCAAGCAAATCTCTTATATCGCCGATTTTCATAACAGCTAAACCCTTTCGTTTTATAGGTGAAAATTATTGATATTTGGCAATTATGCCCGAAATGTCGTCGGGAACAAGTCTGCCGTAAACATCGTCGTTTACAGTCATAACGGGAGCAAGTCCGCAGGCGCCTATGCAGCGGCACTCTTCTATGGAGAAGGACGCGTCGCTTGTGCATTCGCCCGCGCTGATTCCAAGCTCTTCCTCGACCTTGTCAAGTATTGACTGCGCGCCTTTAACATAGCAGGCTGTGCCAAGACAAACCGAAATATTGTATTTGCCTTTCGGCGAAAGCGCAAACTGAGCGTAAAATGTTGAAACGCCGTAAATCTTTTCAATCGGAATATCCATTCCCTCGGCAATCATAACCTGAACCTCATACGGAAGATAGCCGTAGATTCCCTGCGCCTCCTGCATTACGTGCATAAGCATACTTTTGTCATTTTTGTTAGCATCAATGACAGCCTTTAACTGCTGTTCCTGTTCAGCTGTTCCCTTAAAAGGAATTTTACTTATCTTTTTAAGCATTTTAGGTTTCCTCCCTTATTAAATAGCGTTTAACAAGCTTGAATATACGTATTTATATATACAAATATATAATCAAACATATGTGTAACAATTATAGCAGAACAAAGCGTAAAAATCTATGCTTTTTGTAAAAAAAACAATATTTTGTTAAAGAATTGTCATTTCACGCGTTTCCTTCCGCTTTTTTTGTTATTATTCACTATCGCTTGTCAATCTTTTTAACAAACCAACGCCTTTTTCCATTTTTTCCGCACTTATCGCGGATACGGAAAAGGCTATTTCCGCTTTTCCGTTTTTTTCGCTTATCGGAATAATATGCAGTCCCTCTTTTTCGCATCGGCTTAAAAGTTCGCGCAAAGAAAGCTTTGTTTTTATATCGGCTCTTACATAAAGCGGAGAATCCGTTTTGCCGATTTGCACGTCTTTCTCAAACTCCCGTATAAGTAAATCGCAAAGATATTTAGATTTCTGTAAATACAGTTTCCGAGATTTTCTTATTTGCGCCGAAAGATGCCCGTCGCGGATAAAACTGCAAAGAGCTATTTGGTCAGATTTAGATACTGTTTGATTGTAAACGCCTGCGCCCTCTTTATATTTCTCATTCAGATTCGGCGGTAAAATCATATAGCTTATTCTGATAGACGGCAAAAGCAGTTTTGAAAATGTGCCGAGGTAAACTATATTTTCGCCGCCGCTGAGCCCCTGCAAAGACGGAGTCGGCCGGTTTACATATCTGAATTCACTTCCGTAATCGTCCTCAATAACAAGCTTTCCCGATTTCCTTACATATTCCGTCAGTTTAAATCTTTCGGAAACGGACATCGTATCGCCCCACCGCGTTTTTCTTGAGGGAGAGGTGTAAAGAACTCCGGCGCTTTCAATGTTATCCGTAATTTTAAATCCGTATCCTTTAAATACTGACAAGCCCTGAATGTACTCGGGGTCGGCAAAATTAACGCTTTTTTTCTCTTTAATCAGCGGACACAGAATGTGCAAAAGCGACTGTACGCCCGCTCCGATAACAATATTTGACGCGTCGCAGACGCAGTTCCTGTTTTCACGGACAAATTTTGCGATTTCACCGCGCAGTTCTCTTTCGCCGCGCGGCTCGCCGTAGCTTAGCAGTCTTTCCGTTTGGCGAAGAGCGCTTTTAACGTACCTTCTCCACAGACTCAAATCAAAGCTTTCGCTGTCAACCCCCGATGAGGCAAAATCGTAAACCGCTTTATTTTCAAGCGTTTCCTGCCTGTCCGAAAATTCGCTTTTCCGCTGTTCGGCGCGCCTTGAAACATAGTATCCGCTATGATTTTTCGGTACTAAATAGCCGTCGTCGCAAAGGCACATATACGCCTGCTCAATAGTTGTTTTACTTACTCCGAGCTCTGCCGCGCTCCGCCTTATTGACGGAATTTTGTCTCCGTTATGAAGTTTTCCGGTTTCAATTAAACCGCAGTAATAATCGTAAACCCGCATATATAAACTGTCATGTTTTTTCATAAACTGTCCTCTAAAAATTTCTTGATTTTGTATATTTTAATAATGACAATTTAAGTATATTATATATCAAAGAAAGTCATATTGCAATGTTAATTTCTGTAAGGAGAATTTTTATGAAACGAATAGCCGTAATAGGCGATATTTCGGGTTTCGGAAGGTGTTCGCTTACAGCGGCGATACCTGTTATATCATCGCTCGGAATGGAGTGCTGTCCTTTTCCGACCGCTGTTCTGTCGGCGCAAACGGGGTACGGCTCATACCATTTAATTGACCTTACAAGCGAATTTTCGGCCTATGAACGCGAATGGCAAAAGCTTGGATATACATTTGACGGAATCCTTACGGGATATATCGCGTCCTCCGCTCAGGCGGATTTAATTGCCTCTTTTATAAAAAAATTCAAATCTGAAAACACCGTTTTGCTTGTTGACCCCGTAATGGCGGATGACGGCGAAATTTATAAAACCTATAACCAAAAGCTTTGCGAAAAAGTATCGGAAATCGCAAAATCGGCCGACATAATTACTCCGAACCTGTCGGAGCTTTGCATACTTGCCGGCGTAAAATACTCCGATGTAATTGCCAAAAGCGAAGACGGCGATTATATTGAATTTATAGATTCAATAGCCGAAAGGTTGATAACGAATCCTTTAAAAGCGGTTATAGTTACGGGCGTTCGGTTTAAGGGAGAAATTTACAATATAGTCCGTGAAAAAAATTCGCGCTCGCAAATAAAATCAAAAATTTTCGGCTCAAGCTATTCTGGCACGGGCGACCTGTTTGCAAGCGTAATATGCGCAAAAACAGTGCAGGGCGTTCCATTAAAAACGGCAGTGAATACCGCGTCAAAATTTTTGGAAAAATCTGTTGAAAGCGCATATAAAGAGAACGCGGATCGCAACGGCGGAATAAATTTTCAAGAATTCTTAGAGGTGCTGAAAGATGATTAACTCAAACAAACAAAAATTACGCCTCACTGTACTTACGGCTCTTTTTGCCGCGGTTACAGCGGTTATGACCGCTTTTGTCAAGATAAACACGGGCATTAACGAAGGTTACATTCATTTCGGTGACAGCGTAATTTACCTTACCGCCTGCATTCTTCCCATGCCATACGCGTGCGTTTCGGCGGCCGTGGGCGGCGGCTTGGCGGATTTATTGGCAGGCGCCGCAGTTTGGGCGCCTATAACGGCTGTAATTAAAGCGCTGAACGCTTTGCCGTTTGCCATTGTGCATTCGCCGAAATTTGCCAAAGCTCCGAACAAAATATTGAGCAAAGCTACCGTGCCGATTCCGATTTTATCAGGTATGATAACGATTTTCGGGTATCTTTTGGCGGAAAGCATTATGTATAACTTTGCCTCTGCGCTGACATCAGTGCCGTTCAGCGTGGTGCAGGCAGTCGGAAGTGCGGCGGTATTTTACGCTTTAAGCTTTTCGCTTGATAAAATAAAATTTAAAAACAGACTTTTTAAATAAAATTACATAAGGAGAAAGATATGGCTGATATAGTTTACACTTTTGAAAATCACGTTTACCTTAACATTACAAATTCCTGCCCTTGCAGATGTGAGTTCTGCATACGCAAAAACGGCAGCGGCGTAGGCGACGCTCAGACGCTTTGGTTTTCCGGGCACAATCCCTCGTTTGAAGAGATAAAAGCCGAAATCAACGCTTTTGATTTCGGCAAATATGCTGATGAAATAATTTTCTGCGGATACGGCGAGCCCACCTGCGCTTACGACAATTTAATCCGCACAGCGAAATATCTCAAGGAAAAACTGCCGAACTGCCGCCTCAGGCTCAACACAAACGGCCTTTCTGACTTATTGAACAAAAAGCCGACCGCAAAGGAAATATGCGATAATCTGGATATTATTTCAATTTCGCTCAACGCGCCTACAAGCGAAAAATACGAGGCGCTGTGCCACCCGTCATTCAAAGAAAAAGCTTTTCCTGCAATACTTAAATTTGCCGAAGAATGCAAGAAGTATGGCGTTTCGGTCAAATTCTCCCTTGTAGACGTTATTTCGGCAGAGGACATTGCGGAATGCCAAAGGCTTGCGGACAGTATGGGAATACCTTTAAGAGTACGGGAGTACACGGCGGACTGATATGAGCTATAAATTTTTTGAAAATAAAGACTGCGAATATTACCCCTGCCATAAGGGTATAGACAAAATAAACTGCCTTTTTTGCTTTTGCCCGCTTTATAAAGAGGACTGCAAAGGGAATTTTACAGTTCTGCCTAACGGCAAAAAGGATTGCAGTAACTGTACTTTCCCCCACCGAGGAGAAAATTACGATAAAGTGATTGAAAAAATTAAATAAAAAAACGGGGCGGTACGTTTTTGTACTGCCCCGTATTTAGGTGTGAAAAAACACTTCAAAACATATGAAAAATTAAAGTGTTCAGGCGGCAAAGCCGTTGCCCTGTCGGTTATGCGACTCTTTGTTGACTTCACGCAGAAGAACGCCCTTTGTCGCCGCCTTTTTTTGATTTCTCAGGCGGATATATCTCCTGATATTGCCCAAAATAATTCTTCTCAAATTCATTTCAAAGTCGATAACCTTTTCTTCGTTTATAAAACCGTAAAGCAAAAGCGCTATCGCCAAAAAATCCGCTAAAATTGAAATAATACTTGCTGTTGTCATAACCATTACCTCACATTCCGTTTATTTGACAGACCGACTTGAACAAATGTTCTTTACAAGTATTATTATATCAATTTTTTTCATTTTGTCAATACAAATGTTCGCAAAATTTGCGTTATTTAGTCCTAAAATTCGGACTTATATACTTTTTACTGTTTCCGTAAGCTCACTGAAACCGTAAATCAGCCAAGATGAGGCGTATGCGCCCAGAGCGACTTGTTAATATTATAAGGATTCTGAATTGCGTTTTTCCAAATTCATTTTGGAGCGTATGCAAAAAAATAAAGATATAACAAAATAGCTTTATACAAGACGGATGAAAAGCAAAAGCGTCCGCAAAAAAATATACTTATTTATTTGGACGGTTTGAAATAAAATAAAAATCTTTACAAATACTATTTATTATTTTAAGATTTTAGTGTAAAATAACGGTGTATATAATTGTTTTTAATTTTGAGGTAGCTTTTATGTTTGTTGACATTGCCAAAATTAAAATTAAGGGCGGCAACGGGGGTAACGGCGCGGTTGCCTTTCACAGAGAAAAATATATTGCCTCCGGCGGACCTGACGGCGGCGACGGCGGCAACGGCGGAAACGTAATTTTTAAAGTTGACGACAACCTGTCAACGCTCGCCGATTTTCGCTACAAAAGGAAGTACGCGGCCCAGAACGGTTCCGACGGTTCAGGTGGCCGCAGAAACGGAAAAAAAGGTCAGGACCTTATTATCCGAGTGCCCAGAGGTACCGTTATCAGAGAAGAGGAGAGCGGCGCCGTTATAGCCGACCTTTCAACCGACGAAGAATTTGTAGGCGCAAAGGGCGGAAAAGGCGGTTGGGGCAACTCGCATTTTGCAACCTCCACCCGCCAAACCCCTCGTTTTGCGAAAATGGGCGCTCCCGGTGAGGAATGGGACGTAAGCCTTGAATTAAAACTTATCGCCGACGTCGGTTTGGTGGGCTTTCCGAATGTGGGCAAATCATCTCTTATTTCCGTTGTCAGCGAGGCAAAACCCATTGTGGGAGATTACCATTTCACAACTATCGTACCCGTTTTGGGAGTCGTTAAAATGGGGCCCGAAAAAAGCTTTGTTATGGCGGATATTCCCGGACTTATCGAGGGAGCGAGCGACGGCGTCGGTCTCGGCCACGAATTTTTGCGCCACGTTGAAAGATGCCGAATGCTTATTCATATTGTAGACGTTGCCGGCAGTGAGGGCAGAAATCCTGTTGAAGATTTTGAGGCGATAAACGCAGAGCTTTTAAAATTTAACCCCGAGCTTGCAAAGTGTCCGCAAATCGTCGCGGGCAATAAAATCGACCTTGCCACGGACGAACAGCTTGCGTTATTCAAAAAATACATTGAAGATAAAGGACTGCCGTATTTTGAAATATGCGCCCCTATACAGCACGGCACAAAAGAACTTATAAACGCCGCCGCAAGGCTTTTGGACACGCTGCCCCCCGTTAAAAAATATGAGGCGGAGGAAATCCCTGTAAGCGTTCTTGAGGCAAAAAGCAAAAAAGAAAGCTTTAAGGTTACGGTACAGGACGGAGTTTACATTATAGAGGCGGAATGGCTTTACAGGATTCTTTGCCAAACCGACCTTGACGATTATGAATCTCTTCAGTATTTCCAAAGAGTACTTCAGTCAAGCGGAATTATTGACGAGCTAAAAAATGCCGGCATTCATGAGGGCGACCTTGTAAGCATATACGATTTGGAATTTGAATATGTTCCGTAAGGAAAAAATATGATAACATTTGACAAAAACACTAATCCGGACGCGTTAAGTCCCCTTACCTTGGCTTTTGTCGGCGACGCCTGTTTTTCACTGTTTATCCGTGAAACGCTGGTAAGCCGCGCCAACAGACCAGTGCGCGATTTACATAAGCTTTCGGTTAGAGCGGTCAACGCTCAGGCTCAGGCAAAGTGTATTAAAATGCTTTTACCGAGCCTTTCGGAAAAAGAAACAGAGATTTTTAAGAGGGGCAGAAACGCGCATACCTCTCATATGCCGAAGAACCAAAGCGGATGTGACTATCATTACGCAACGGGTTTTGAGGCTCTTATAGGTTACCTTTATTTAAGCGGTTCTTCGGAGCGCCTTGACTTATTGCTTAATACAGTCATCAATAATTTAGGTGCTGAAATCTTTGAAAGTAAAGAGTAAACTAAAATTATTTATTACAGACACTGCGTTTTTCATTTTGGGCGGAGTGCTTTACAGCCTTTCCGTTAACTGCTTTCTGTCCAAAAACCAAATACTGAACGGCGGTTTCACAGGCTTTGCGACAGTGATAAATTACCTGTTCGGTTTGCCGATAGGCACGGTTATTTTATTTCTTAACATTCCCCTGTTTATCATTTCTTATAAAAAGCTCGGCATACGCTTTGTTGTTTCCTCGTTTTGGGCAACGTTTATTATGTCCGCTCTTATAGACCTTGGAGATTTTCTTCCGGTGTACCGAGGCGATTTGCTTTTAGCCTCGCTTTTCGGCGGAGCGCTTTCCGGCGCGGGGCTCGGAATTATTTTCATAAACGGAGCTACTACCGGCGGAACGGATATAATCGCTAAGCTTATCGGCCTTAAATATCCGCACATCACCTTAGGCAAAACTATTTTGCTTATCGACCTTGTAATTATCGCGCTGGGCGGCCTTGTTTATCAAAATATAGAATCGTCTTTGTACGCGTCGGTTGTAATATTCGTAAGCTCTCAAACCATTGACTATATTATTTTCGGCGTTAACCGTTCAAGCCTTATTTTTATAGTTACGGAAAAGGGCGACGAAATGCGCAGGCTGATAATCAACGACATCCGCCGAGGCGTTACGGTGCTGAAGGGCAGCGGCGGATACACAAACAGCGAAAAACAAGTTCTTATATGCGCCTGCTATGACAATCAGACCGGCAAATTTATAAAAAAAATAAAATCCTTTGATGAAAAAGCGTTTATGATAATCACAAGCGCAAAGGAAATACTGGGAGAGGGATTTAAAATTTAAAGCATACAGCAACGGGCAAGCCCGTTATTTAACGACGTGGCAAGCCCCCTTATTAAATTCGATTTATGTATAAAAAGAGGTAAAAAATGCAAAAGAAAGAATTTATCAGAAATTTTTCAATCATCGCGCATATTGACCACGGCAAATCCACATTGGCGGACCGCCTTTTGGAGCTTACAGAAACAGTGGCAAAGCGCGATATGCAGGAACAGCTCCTTGACAATATGGATTTGGAGCGCGAGCGCGGAATTACCATTAAAGCGCACGCCGTAAAGCTCGACTACAAGGCCGCAGACGGAAACACTTACGAGCTTAACCTTATTGACACGCCCGGACACGTTGACTTTAATTATGAGGTATCCCGTTCCCTTGCCGCCTGCGAAGGCGCGGTTCTGATAGTCGACGCCTCACAGGGAGTTGAGGCGCAGACCCTTGCCAATACATATCTTGCTCTTGACCACGATTTAGAGCTTGTACCCGTTATCAACAAAATCGACCTTCCCGCCGCCGACCCTGAAAGAGCAGCTAAGGAGGTTGAGGACATTATCGGGCTTGATTGCAGCGAAGCGCCGAGAGTTTCCGCAAAAACGGGAGAAAATGTCGAAAAAGTGCTTGAAAGCATCGTAAAAAATGTGCCCGCTCCGGAAAATAATGACCAAAAACCACTTCGCGCGCTTGTTTTTGACTCGGTTTACGACAGCTATAAGGGCGTTATTGTTTACGTCCGCGTTGTTGACGGGCAAATTCGCGCAGGCGACACTATGCGTATGATGGCGACAGGCGCAGAATTTACCGTTGTCGAAGTGGGCTATATGCGCCCCACCTTTATGGAAAAAACAGACGTGCTGTCATCGGGAGAGGTCGGTTACATTACCGCGTCAATAAAAACAGTCGGCGACGCAAGAGTGGGCGACACTGTGACAACTGCCGAAAACCCGGCGTCTGAAGCTCTCCCAGGTTACCGCAAAGTAAATCCTATGGTATTCTGCGGCGTTTACCCTGCCGACGGAGCGGATTACGAGGCTCTGCGTGACGCGCTTGAAAAGCTGCAGCTCAACGACGCCGCCCTTTCATTTGAACCTGAAACCTCCGGGGCGCTCGGCTTTGGATTCAGGTGCGGCTTTCTCGGACTTTTGCATCTTGAAATTATACAGGAACGCCTTGAACGCGAATATAACCTTGATTTAGTCACCACCGTTCCAAGCGTTATCTACAAAATACACCTGACAAACGGCGAAATGGCGGAAATTGACAATCCGAGCCGATACCCCGACCCCGCCGCCATTGATTACGCTGAGGAGCCGACAGTCGAGGCGCACATCTACGCTCCGCCCGAATATGTCGGCGCGATAATGGACTTGTGTCAAGACAGACGAGGCGTTTATATAGGTATGACATATCTTGATTCCGACCGTGTGGATCTGCATTATAAACTGCCGCTCAACGAAATAATTTACGACTTTTTTGACGCTTTAAAATCCCGTACAAGGGGTTACGCCTCGTTTGACTATGAGCTTTCGGATTATCAGCGTTCAAGCCTTGTAAAGCTCGACGTACTGCTCAACGGCGACACAATAGACGCGCTTTCATTCATCATTCACTCCGAAAAGGCATACGCAAGGGCGAGAAAAATTGCCGAAAAGCTCAAAGACAATATTCCCCGTCAGATGTTTGAAATTCCTGTTCAGGTTGCAATCGGAAGTAAGGTAATTGCCCGCGAAACGGTTAAGGCTATGCGCAAAGACGTTCTCGCTAAGTGCTACGGCGGAGATATTACAAGAAAAAAGAAACTGCTTGAAAAGCAGAAGGAAGGCAAAAAACGTATGCGCCAATTCGGTACGGTTGAGGTACCGCAGGAGGCGTTTATGGCCGTGCTTAAACTGGACGATGAATAATCGAAAAAGTTTTATATAAGGGGCTTGCCTAAGTTTTAAAATCTTTTAAAGCAAAAAATATCTTGCCGTATGAAAAATATAGGACTTTATTTGCATATACCCTTTTGCCGCTCCAAATGCCCGTACTGTGATTTTTACTCGGTTAAGGCTGACGCAAGCGTGAGGGAGCAATATGCAACAGCATTGAAAAAACGAATTAAAGCCGAAATGGACGATTTAGACTGTAAAGCTGATACCCTTTACATAGGTGGAGGCACTCCGTCTGTTCTCGGCGCCGAAAAATTAAGTGAAATTGTAAATTCCGCTACGCCGTATCTGGCGTCTGACGCTGAAATCACCGTTGAATGCAACCCTTATGCGCTGTCGGCTGATTTCTTTAAAACACTCGCGTTTTCGGGGGTTAACAGAATTTCAATGGGACTTCAGTCGGCAAATGACGCCGAGCGGCGCTCCCTTGGAAGGCTTTCTGATTCGGAAACTGTAAAAAATGCGGTTTTAGACGCGCAAAACGCAGGAATAACCAATATTTCGCTCGACGTTATGCTCGGCATTCCGCGGCAAACGGAAAAAACGCTTGCGAACACGCTTGATTTTTGCGTATCACTCGGTGTGCCGCACATAAGCGCCTACATTTTAAAGCTGGAAGAGGGAACGGTATTTTATAGAAAGCAAAATTCGCTCGCACTGCCGGACGACGACGCGGCCGCCGACTTGTATTTGCAAACGTGCGAAACACTCGAAAGAAACGGCATAACGCAATATGAAATATCAAATTTCGGGAAACACGGCTTTGAAAGCCGACACAACATTAAATATTGGAACTGCGACGAGTATTTAGGAATAGGTCCCGCCGCCCACTCGTTTATAAACGGTAAACGGTTTTATTTTGAGCGCGATTTAAACGCCTTTTACGGCGGCGCAAAGCCCGTTCCCGACGGCAGCGGCGGCGATTTTACCGAGTATGCGATGCTCCGTTTAAGGCTTGCCGAGGGGCTTTTGCACAGTGAAACCGAAAAGCGGTTCGGGCACAAAATTCCCGATGAAATGATAAAAAAATCCGCTTTTTTCGCGGATAAGGGCTTTATGGAGCTTGACGGGAACGGAATCCGCCTTACAAGAAAAGGCTTTCTGCTCTCAAACAGCATACTTGCTGAAATACTTTAATCAAAGCAAAGCTAAACCGCCCTGCACAACAGAGCGGTTGTTATGATTTTACGGAATACACCGCCGAAAGCGAAGGCTTAAAAACTTAGCCGCCGCATAAAAATAAATTAACACCGACCTCAGTTTATCTTTAATTTGCAAATCCGCAAAAAATGTGTTAAAATATTTTTTTGAAAACATTTCAAAACGGAACCCGCCGCCTAAATAGGCGGTGCATCTTACCTAAGTTCTATTAAAATAATTAAAGGAAGTGAAAACTGTGCCTATTAAAATTGACAACCAACTGCCCGCCCGCCATAATTTAGAGCTTGAAAATATATTTGTTATGAGCGAATCACGGGCTATGACACAGGATATTCGTCCGCTTAAAATCCTTTTTTTGAATCTGATGCCCACAAAAATAGAAACAGAAACACAAATTCTGCGTATGCTCAGCAATTCGCCCCTGCAAATTGACATTGAGCTTTTACAGGTTGCGACCCATGTGAGCAAAAACACCTCAAAAGAGCATATGCTCAAATTTTACAAAACCTTTGACGACGTCAAGGACCAGCGCTTTGACGGAATGATTGTCACGGGCGCTCCCGTTGAAATGATGCCCTTTGAAGAAGTTGACTACTGGGACGAGCTTTGTATGATTTTTGAATGGGCAAAAACCCACGTTTATTCGACATATAACATCTGCTGGGGCGCTCAGGCGGCGCTTTACTACCACTACGGAATCCCGAAATACGTTCTCCCCGAAAAGGTGTTCGGAATTTTTAAGTGCCGTCCGCTTGATATGTACCACCCTCTCCTCAGAGGCTTTTCGGACGTATTCAACGTTCCGCACTCCCGCCATACCGAAATTAAAAAAGAGGATATAGCGCTTGTAAAGGATTTGCAGATTCTCTCCTATTCCGATAAAGCGGGCGTTCACATTGTATCCGATATGGAATGCAGAAATTTCTTTTGCACAGGTCACTCGGAATATGACGGCAACACGCTGGCGAAAGAATATTTCAGAGACCTTGACAAGGGTCTGCCGATAAAAATTCCATATAACTATTTCCCCAACGACGATATTAAACTCACTCCCCCCATAACTTGGCGCACCGAGGGCAGCCTGCTTATGCAAAATTGGCTTAACTATTTTGTTTATCAGCGCACGCCGTACGATATATCCGAAATAAAATAAAATCGGATTTTTTCTTTAAAAAATTTTTCTTTAAGGTGAGAAATATGAGCAAAACCAAATGGGTTTATATCGGCTGCGGCAGTATTGCCTCAAAAACAGCCGGAAATATCGAAAAAGGCGAGCACGAAATTGTTGCCGTTTACAGCCGGAATTTTGAAAAAGCCGAAAAATTCGCAAAGGCGCACGGCGCGACAGCTTACAAAACAAGTAAAGAGGCGATTATGCACTCCGGAGCGGACGCGGTTTACATAGCCACCCCGCACACATCGCACAAGCAATATGCTTTGGAAGCGCTGAATTTAAAAATGCCTGTTCTGTGTGAAAAGCCCGTCGGAGTTACACAGCGCGATGTCGAGGAGCTTATTGAATGCGCGAGGGAAAACGACACTTACTTGGCGGAGGCTATGTGGACTTGGTTCTCCGATGTTGCGATTACCGTCAAGAATTGGATCAAATCAGGCGAAATAGGCGAAGTTTTATCAGCGTCAATCTATTTTCAGTTCCCCGGCCTTATGAAACCGAAAAATTCCCGCGTGCGTTTACCCGAAACGGCGGGCGGCGCACTTCTTGACGTCGGAATATATCCGATTACATATTGCTACAATCTGTTCGGCTATCCCGATAAAATCGAGTGCGCGGGCGAAATAGCGGACGGAATAGACGTTTCGGAGGATATTGTTCTGACTTACGGGAATCTTAAGTGCGACCTGCACTCCGCAATGAAAGGCGTGCGTGAGGACTGCACAATAATCGGTACAAAGGGTACAATAAAACTTCCGGCTTTCTTTCATATGTCAAACAAGGCGACGCTCCAAAATGAAAAAGGGAAAAGTGTTTTCAAAGGCACTACCGATTATCTCACCGAATTTACAAGGGCCGCCGAGGAAATGAAAAACGGGCTAAAAGAGTCCTCTTACGTTCCGCTTTCCGCTACGCTTGACTGTATGAAAATTATGGACGAATGCAGGCGGCAAATGGGACTTGTTTATCCTTTTGAAAAATAAACTTACAAAAAAACGGTAAAACTGTCTGTCGGAAATCAGGTCAGCTTTACCGTATTTTTTTGGAGTTAAATTTATTTTTTCTTTTTACCGTTATCCGACGGTCTCTTTTTTTCTCTCTTTTTTAAAGAATGTCTGTTCAAAAGCACCGCAATAACCGTAATAATCAGTAAAAGCATAATCACGCAGGGTATTACCACCTTGAACGCGGGGTGAATATACGGCGTAATAATTCCGATTTTTGGCAGAGCGTACAAAGCGGACTCGCTTTTTTCACCGTAAGGTATTCTTATTACGTTTACGGAAAGCCCCTCCAGCATAAAATTCAGCTTGTTATTTTTCAGCATATATTCCCTTTCGCTGGGAGCTACATGAAGTCTTCCGTTTATTTCATTGCAGGCCGCCTTGAAATTCTCGGACATATACTGATTGAAAGCGGAGTCAACTTCGCCGAAACCCTGAACGTTAAGAGTTAATGCAACGTTTTTACTCTGCGTGTTTACAAGTTTTACATAAATTATTTGTTTGTTCGTATCAACCGTTACTGATTCGTAAACGCCCTGGTCCTCCATATTGAGATTTGATGAAATCAGCTTGCTGCCAATGTTATTGGCAAAGAGCATTTGTACATAATAATCGGGAGTAAGCACCAACCCCTGAGAGTCAAACCAAATTAGGTTAACATCAGCGCACTGGGCGTTCACCTTCGCAAACAACGGCGCTGATGAAATCATTTGAACGACATCGGCATTTCTTTCAACGCCCGTAAGATAGGCCGCCTCCTCTATTGCCGACCAAATATTGTTTTTAGTTTGAACAGTTCCGTACCCGTCGGATTTAACCGACCACTCGCCTATAAACGCCTTTGCCCCGTTCCGTTCGTAACCGTCATATCTGTGAGTCTTTCCGAACAGAGCTCCGCCCTCTGAAAAATAGCTCTCTCCGAGAATTACATCGGGATATTCCGAGTTCAAAATTGATTTAATCTCCTTAAATTCGTCGCCGTCAATGTCTGCCTTCGGCGAGGCGATAACCGTTATTTGAGGAAAAGCCTTTTTAATCGCCTTATAAATACCGTCAAAATTACGCCAATATATGTCCCCGCCGATTTCACTGTCTATCTCTATATAATTCATATAAAAGGGCTCAATATGCCCGTTTTCGGCGCGGACCGCTCCCCATTTAGAATCAATACCCGAATTTGCAAATTCAATTAAATCCAAAATATCCTCAACATAGCTTTTCCAAGCGTCTGTGCCGGGTTTCAGCGCGGATTTGTCAAGATAAGCCTGCCACTCCTTTTCGGTTAAATCCCCGTTTTCATAAGAAACGCGCATTTTTTCATAATCTTCACGGCTCCTGACATTTATCCCCGCGCTTACTGCGGGAATGGGCGCCGCGCCCAAGTCTTCGCATAGCATAAAGTATTCGTAAAATCCTACCGTGTTGGAGTTTACGCCGCGTCTGCCGTTTTCACCGTCGTACCAGGGGTTATCCGTTTGCGGTCTTTCTTCAAGAGGGCCAATGGTATTTTTCCAATTATAGAGATGCTCCGCGCCGTCGCCCTTTGACACAAGACTGCCGGGAAAACGGATAAATTTCGGAGAAAGCTCCTGCAATTCTCCGTAAAAATCCTCGCGAACGCTTGAATATTTCCATTCCTCGCTGTAAAATCCGTGGCTTTCAATCGGAACAAGGCTCACAAAATCCATTAAAAATGTGCCGATGCCCTCGGCGCGTATTGAAAGCCCGCCGTCCGCCGTCACATCAGACTGGATTTGAGAAATTACCTTTGTCCAATCGTCATAACCGTCAAGGCTGAATTTGTATTCCTCCGAATTACCCTTCGCTTTAAGCGACACGATAATATCTCCCTTAAACCCTGCGTTTTTAAAATAGGCGGAAAATTCGTATTTTTCACTCTTTTCAAACCCCATATCGGGAGTGTTTTGCTTTTTCTCGTTAATATTATATGTTTTGTAATCGTAAATTTCGGTGTAACCGTTGTTTATAATCGTTCCCTGGCCGTCAACCGTTACGGACAGATAGTTTCGGTTGTTTTTATTAAGACCGTCATCGCTTTGAACGGAATAGTCCGCGGCGTCGATATTCCACGCGAAAAGGTCGCCGCCGCCATATTCAAACGAGTTATTGTTCACAAGATTTGAGTTAAGACCGCCGTCAACGGCAAAGCTTACGTCCTCAAGCGAAACTCCGTAAAGATTTTCGCTGATATTATATGAAATATTGTCGTTTGAAATTAACAATTCTTCGCCTGTTTTGCTGTATGCGAACGCAATTACCGTTACGGAAATAAGAATCGCGATTACAAGCAACAGCGATACTGCCTTTTTCATATAATCACTCCCGAAAATACTTTATATTTAATATTTTATCAGCTTTTTAACATAATGTCGAGAGTATTTCAATATATTTTACGTTTTTAATTGCTTTTTATAAATAATTTTTATATAATAATTTTATAACTTAGGAAAGAGATGTCTCCCGCCTCCTTAGTCGGGTTCTGTTTGCGGAATCAGTGCGGGATTTGGTCTCCCGCTTATCCTTAAGCGCGGTGTAAACCCTGTTTCCCGCCGCGCCGCTTGACGGGGCAAGCCCCTTATTGAACAGGTATTTACTCAATAAAATCCTTATCGGAGGAAAATTTATGAGCAAGAAAAAAATCTACACAATCGCCAATTCCCACCTTGATACCGTTTGGTGCTGGGATTTTGAAACTACGGTAACAAAATATCTTCCCGCCACTCTTGATGAGAATTTCGCGTTGTTTGAAAAGTACCCCGACTACCGTTTCAGCTTTGAAGGCGCTTACCGATATGAGCTGATTAAAGAATACTACCCCGAAAAATGGGAAAAGCTCAAAAAATACATAGCTTTGGAGCGCTGGAACGTTTGCGGAAGTGCATTTGAAAACGGCGACGTCAACATACCCTCACCCGAGGCGCTGTTTAGAAACATTCTTATAGGCAACAAGTTTTTTGAAAAGAATTTCGGCAAACGCTCTGTTGATATTTTTCTGCCCGACTGCTTTGGGTTCGGGTACGCCCTCCCCTCAATTATGCGCCATGCAAACCTTAAGGGCTTTACAACGCAAAAGCTCTCATGGGGGTCGGCATATGGCATTCCTTTTGATATAGGCAAATGGTACGGTGTTGACGGAAATTATGTCTACGCGGTTACAAATCCGGGTAAATACGATCTTTGTTTCAAAAAAATCAGGGATTATGAGTTTACGGCGAAGAAATTGCTTGAAAATGAAGAGAGCGGAATAAATTATACCGCCGTTTTCCACGGAAGTCACGGCGACAGAGGCGGAGCGCCTGACGAAAGCTCGGTTAAAACACTTCAAAAGGAAATGAACCAAAACGGAAAAAGCGATATTGAAATTGTTTCGGCCGCCGCCGACGATATTTACCGCGATATTGAAAATATGCCGTCCGAAGAAAGGCAAAAGCTCCCCGTTTGGAACAATGAGCTTGTTATGACCAATCACGCTGTCGGAGGATACACCTCCCGCGCTGTCGGGAAACGTTGGAACAGACGGTGCGAAGAACTTGCCGATATGACAGAGCGCGCGTGTGTGGCGGCTGAAACGGTGGCAAATCACAAATACCCGGATAAAACCTTGAGGACGGCATGGAAAAGAGTTATTGCACATCAATTTCACGACGATATTCCCGGAACGTCCGTTCAACGCGCGTATAAACGAAGCTGGAATGACTACGGGCTGTCGGCAAACGCTTTCGCAGGCGAATATGAAACGGCGGTGGGCAAAATCGCCAAAAGGCTTGACACGTCTTTTGCAAAGGGCATAGCCGTGCTTGTCTCTAACCCTATGGAATACGAGCGTTCGGATATTGTCAGCATACACCTTGACAAAAGTATTTACGGCGGCGCTTGTTCCCTTTTTGACGCGGACGGGAACGAATACCCCGTTCAAATTACTGAGCGCAAATTAAACTCAACCGTTATTCTCGCCAAAGTAACCGTTCCCGCAATGGGATATAAGGTATTTGACCTTAGGCAAAAAAAGTGCAGGGTGAAGACTGACGTAAAAGTTTCACAGGACGTACTTGAAAATGAAAAATACACTGTGACCCTTAATTCGCAGGGAAATATATCTTCCGTATTTGACAAGGAATTAAAAAGAGAAATACTCTCAGCCCCCATAACAACCGGCATTTTCGATTATAACGGCAGCAACAGCTGGCCCGCGTGGGAAATGAATTTTGAGGAGCTTAACAGAGAACCGGAACATACTCTCCGAATTAAATCCGCATCAGTAGTTGAACAAGGGCCTTGCAGAGCCGCAGTTAAAATCGTCAAGACATACGGCGACTCCGTATTTACAAGCATTATTGCGCTCTCATCGGGCGGCAGATGCGTTGAAGTGTATAACGAAATCGAATGGAGGAGCCTGCGCTCCTGCTGTAAAGAGATTTTTCCATTTACCGCTGAAAACAAAACCGCAGTTTACGACTTGGGGCTCGGCGCGATTAAACGGGGAAATATGAACGAAAAGCTTTTTGAAGTCCCCGCCCAAAAGTGGGCCGACATAACCGATAAGAGCGGTGAATTCGGCGTATCGGTTATCAGCGAATGTAAATACGGCTGGGATAAGTTTAACGACAACACTCTTCGTCTTACGGCGGTTCACACGCCTCGAAAGAATTACAAGATAGACAGTATGCAGTCGATGATGGATTTGGGCCGTAATAAATACAGCTACGCTATTTACTCTCATTTCGGCGCAGTCGGCGGGGAAACGCAGACTGCCGCGCGAAATTTCATTATGCCGCTTGTATCATTTGTCTGCTCGAAACACGGCGGAGACCTCGGCTCGGAATTTTCATTCGGCTCTTTATCCACAAACGGCGCTATCCTCAGAGCGATGAAAAAAGCCGAGGACAGCGATGAAATCATTGTCCGCATAGGCGAAAGCGAAAAGAAACCGCAGAAAAACGTTGAGTTATCGCTTAGCGTACCTATTGAATCGGCAAGAGCCGTTTACGCTTCCGAAGAGCACATTGCGGACGTACCCGTGACTGACGGAAAGCTTGTTTTTGACTTGGCTCCTTATGAAATAAAGTCATTTGCCCTTAAAGTTAAGCGTGAAAATATCAACGGCCAAACAACAACCGCGCTTTCAATCCCGTCAAATGTGAGCGCGTTTTCCTCAAATTCGGACGCCAAAGGCACACTTCCAAAAATAAACAGAACCATTCCTTTGGAAATTACTCCGAAAAAAATATATGTGAACGGCATAGAATTTGACCTTTCGCAAAGAAATGCGGTTCTTTGCGGGGGTCAGACCGTTACTGCGCCGAGCGGCACAGAAAAAATACATTTTCTCGCCGCGTCTCTTGACGGCGACAAGAACGTAATGTTCGGCGGTAAAAGCTGTGAAATAAACGATATAAAAGAGCGCTTTGCGAGCTGGGACCTTTACGATTACGGAGAAACGGCTCACATTAAAAACGGCAGGCTCGGATTTGAATTTACGCATTCGCATTCAGACAAGGGCGATGTAGCGGCGGCACAGCTTTTCTTTTGGATTGTCACCGCAGACGTCGGCGAAAACGGTTCCGTTACGCTCCCGTCAGACAGAGATATAATTATTCTTGCCGCCTCCGCTGACAGCGAACGTGAGTCCTGCTCACTTGCGACGCCGCTTTTTGACAAAATTCAAAAAAGATATTTTGACTACAAAATGAGCGCCAAGGACCGTTTGATTTACAATTACGAAAAATCTTTCATCCGCATTAACGACAAACGCGATTTTTGGACGGCGAATAATAAATAAATAATTAAGGGGTGAAAAAATGGCAAACAGCAACAATGACATACATTATGTCGGAGTAAAGGAAAATCTGGCTTACGGCTTTGCGAACGCAGGCCAGGTCTTTGGGTACAACCTTGTGGCAAGAGGCTATATGCTTTTATTCTTCACCAAGGTTTTCGGTCTGCCTGAGAACGCCGTTTCGGTTATGATATTAGTTCTCGGCATTTGGGACACGGTCAACGACCCTCTTATGGGCGCCGTGGTTGACAAAACAAGAACAAGATTCGGAAAATTGCGTCCATACTTGCTTTTTGTTCCCCTTCCGCTTTCGATTTTTACTATTTTGCTCTTTGCGGGGCCCGTTATTTTACAGGACGTAAAGACGACGGCAATAAAAATCGTTTATATGTATATCTCGTATTTCCTTTGGGAATTATTCTACACAATAAGCGATATTCCGTTTTGGAGTATGAGCGCGGCAATTTCGCCGTCGCCGGCGGACAGAACAAGGGCAATTTCAAGCGCAAGGTTTATTTCGGGTCTTATCGGCAATCTTTCCCCGACAATTCTCGTAGTTTTAATGGATTTGAGCAATAACGGCGTTATAAATCTGTCGCTCGCTCAGGTATTCCTGCTTATGGCCGTGATAGCCGGAACATTCGGAATGGGACTTTTCTCTTTGGCGGGCATATGCTGCAAGGAAAGAGTCGTGCAGTCTGTAAAGGGGCCGAGCGTGCTTGACGGCTTTCGGACAATGCTCAAAAACAAACCCCTGTTTATAATTATCGTTTCGAGCGTTTTAGGGTCGCTGGGAGGTATTTCAAGCGTTTTTTCGACCTACTATTATTCCGAGGTTGTCCATTTAAATTCCCTCACAATTTTAATAACACTTCCGGGCTCTGTTTTAGGCTTTGTTACATACCTTTTAATTCCGAAATTAAAAGCGCGGTTCGACAACAGACAGATTATTTTCCTCAACGGCTTTTCAAGGGTTATAGTCGGCGCATTCGTATTTTTTGCAGGGTACAGCAATTTCACGAATTTCAAGGTCGTCATTCCCCTGTTAATGTTCCAAAACCTTGTATTCTGCTTTTTTGATACCGTAAATATGGTTATCCCGACAGAGATGATAGGCGACACGGTGGACTATATGGAATGGAAAACGGGCGAGAGGAACGAGGGCATATCATTTGCCGTTCTGACATTTGTCGGAAAGCTTACGGGCTCGGTTTCAACCTCTTTGGGGGCGGCTCTTTTGCCGATAATCGGGCTGTCATTCAAGGCGGTTGAGGGTTCAACGCAGACAGTTACCGTTAAAGGCGAACACACCGACCTTTACATTTGGGCGCTTTTCACCTTGGTTCCGCAGATTTTGGGACTTATCGCTCTTATTCCGTACATTTGGTATGACCTTACGGGCAAAAAACTGATGACTGTGAGAAACGACCTTAAAGAGCGGCACGGCGAATTGTCAAAGCAGCTTTCGGGAGGTGGCGCAAATGATTGAAAACAAATGTCCGAAATGCGGTAAAAAGCTGAGCGTTTTTTACCTTAAACAGGAATGTCCGAAATGCAAGACTAATTTGCTCTATTACGGTCTTGAAGAAAGGCTCACGCAGGACAGAATACAAGCCGAAAAAGAGGACGCCGCAGTAAAGAACTTTTTATACAGATTAAAGCTGTCAAGCGTCGGCGGCGCGCGGCAGATAATCAGACTTATCCTTTTCTTTACTCCGCTTTTGTGGATGGTTCTGCCTGTATTTGTTCTGCGGCGCTCGGGAGGCTCGACTTTTACATTTACTTTGCAGGGTATAATAATCGGATTTATTAAGGGCGAGCTGAATTTTGACGAACTTTTAAACAACAAGCTGTATCTCTTGCCTATACTTACAATGATTTTCGTCATTGTTTTTTCGCTTGCGGTTATTATTTCGTCTCTTTTCTCCTGTGGAAAAAAATCGCTTGTCAGAAATACCGTATTCAGCGCGGTAAACGCCGCCGTTTTATCTGTTATGACTGCTCTTTGCATTTTTAACGGAATCGGTACGGGAGCGGGGCTTTACTTTATTTTTGCTGAATACATCGTCACATTCGTAATGCACGTACTTTGCGACAAAGAAATAAAATCAAGGATTGAGGAAGATTAAGTGGAAGTCAGAATATTTAACAATAAGGAAAATTTAGGTGAAATTTTGGCTGAAGTGCTTGTCAGCAGGGTTAAAGCAAACCCCCGTCTCTCTTTTGGATTTGCTACGGGCGCCTCCCCTCTGCCCGTTTATAAAAATATGATTGAATTTTACAAACGCGGAGAGGTTTCTTTTAAAGATATTACAACATTTAACTTAGACGAATACTGCCTGCTCCCCCGCGGCGACAAAAACAGTTATTACACATTTATGCACGAAAATCTTTTTAACCATATTGATGTTAAAGAGGAAAATATCAACTTTTTAAACGGAAACGCGGAGGATTTTGACAAAGAGTGCAGACGCTTTGACTGCCTTATAAGAGACAGAGGCATTGACGTTCAGCTCTTGGGTCTTGGCAGAAACGGCCACATCGGATTCAACGAGCCGTCAACTAAATTTACAAAGGACTGCTTTAAGGTCAAGCTTTCGGAGAGCACAATAGCCGCGAACTCAATTTATTTTGACGAAAACCCGATGCCCCACTATGCGCTCACTATGGGCACGGCCACAATTATGCGCTCAAAAGAAATATTTATGATAGCGACCGGCGAAAGCAAAAAAGACGCTATTTACGAAATGATTAACGGCGATATTTCACCCTTATGCCCCGCAAGCGTTCTTCAGCTACACCCGAACGTACACGTTTTCATTGACTCTGAGGCGGCAAAAAGGCTTTAAAATGGACGGCAGATTTTATTCGGCAAGTGAATATTACAAGAAAGTGTTCGGAGAAAAAGTTTACCGCCTTTCTTTGCGTTTGGGCGTTACCTGCCCAAACCGAGACGGCACGCTGGACTCTAAAGGGTGCGTTTTTTGCAGCGAAGGGTCATCGCACTTTGCGGAAAGCGGAAACAATGTAAAAGCTCAAATTGAAAACGCCAAACGGCGAATACAAAACAAGACAGACGCCAAAAAATTTATAGCCTATTTTCAAAGCTATACTACTACCTATTTACCTGTTGAGACTTTAAGAAAAGCGTTTTTTGAATCAGTCAACGCACCTGAAATTGCCGCTTTATCCGTAGCCACAAGGCCGGACTGCCTGCCGGGCGAAATTCTTAATCTGCTGTCGGAAATAAATGAAATTAAACCGGTTTTTGTGGAACTGGGACTTCAGTCGTCAAATGAAAAAAGCGCCGAATATATCCGCCGGCACTACAAGAACTGCATATATGAAAACGCCGTTAAAGATTTAAATAGCCGCGGCATAAATGTGATAACGCACATAATAATCGGCCTGCCAAACGAAACCGAGACAGATGTTTTAAACACGGTGCGTTTTGCCGTAAAAAGCGGAACCGACGGCATAAAGCTCCAGCTATTGCACATTCTTAAAGGCACAGACCTTTACGAAGACTATCTTCGCGGCAAGGTAACTCCCCTTACCAAATCGGAATATTGCGATTTAGTATGCAAATGTATTGAAATTATCCCCGAAAACATTGTAATTCACAGGATTACGGGCGACGCGCCGAAAAATCTGCTTGCCGAGCCAAAATGGAGCGCTGATAAAAAATCAGTGCTCAACGCGATTAACCGTAAATTAAAGGAACGGAGCATTACACAGGGATGCTCTCTAAAACTTTTTAACGGGTAAATTTTGAAATCGCCGTGATAAAACTTGACAATCCGCTTTCTAAATGATATTATTTAACAGCTGAGAAAATTTAATTTGCAGATGTGGCGGAATTGGCAGACGCTCAGGTCTCAGAAGCCTGTGAAGCAATTCGTACGGGTTCAAGTCCCGTCATCTGCACCATACCGAGTGTTCATAAGTGGCTTGAGAGTTGAGTGGGCGCTCGGTTTCTTTTTGCCGCTAAATTTAATTTTATTTGTATATAAGATATACTGAAATAATTAAATATAATAATGAGGCAAGTTCTTTATTAAATATAGTTTTTTAATATAATTTAAGAGGCCTGACGGTTTTTCGTCAAGCCTCTTTTTGTTGATTAAAAAAGCGAAACAGTCAAAAAATGGGCGGAGTCCGAGACAGGGAACATCAAATACGAAAAGTAAATAACAGCCGCATTTGATTTGTTCAATCTTTCCTGTCGGCCGCAATATCACCGTTTCGCTCAACCGTCTTGCGGCACCGCACCGTTACCCTTGCCCGACCGCCGATTGTGCAGGTAAACAGCGTCAAATCCCAATCGCCGCTTACCATATCTTCAACAGCCGTGGGGACAAGAGTTTCCAATTCCGCAACCTCATATAAAAACGTGTTTCCGGCCATATCGGTAAAAATCACACTGTCGCCCGGCGAGAGATTTTTAAGACGGCCGAAATGGGAAGTATAATTATGAGCGCAAATGACAAAGCCCGGCAGATATGACGTTCCCACATACCGACAAGGCGCAATTTTCATACGTTTGTAATCCCACTTGTCCATAACAGGCAGTTCCAAATCCAACGTCGGAACAGACACTTTCCCGATATATGAATATCCGTCTATTTCCTCGGTCGGCATATCCATATTCGGGTTCAAAATATAGTCCGGCACAGAGCTTTCGGAAGGTTCATCAATTGGCAGTCGCTCAAAAATTCCGTCTATAAGCCGCCCTGCGCGGTGATCGTCCCAAAGGTTATAGCCGCCTAAAGCAAGCGCCGCCGCCAGAAACAGGCAACCGATACAAATGAGCGCCACAGCCCCCTTGCGGTTACGCATCTGAGGAGTCCTTCCTCCGCATAAGCAGATATATACCGAAAAACAGTGTAACTGCTCCTATTGCGCCAAACGCCGCCACAGGCCACCATAACATACCGGTATTTGGCAGAGTGGGCTTATCTGACGCGCCGGGTGTATTGGGTTTGCTTTGACTGCTCGGATTATTTGGATTACTCGGCGGCGGTGTTATAGTATTATTGCTTGTATTCGTAACGATAAAGGTTATATCCTGCTGTGTTACATTTACAGTATAGTTCTCCGGCACCTGTTTTTCAATCAACTGCCAGTTGTGTCCGGCATCTAAGCCCTCCCAGGTATATAACCAGTTGTTAGCTGAGCTTAGCGTCTGTTCGTCATAAAGCTTACCGTCGCAAAGGAGCTGTACCGTTATATTCTGAGGGCGATTCGATTCACTGCCGTTGTCTTTCCATATTTTCAAAGCCCGACGGGTAATTGTCTCTTCTTCCTGTTTGCGGACTTCATATTTCGGCTCGGTCTCCACCTCATAAATCTTTTCCCCGTCCGCCGACGTATAGGGAACTGCCGCCAGCATCGGCTGAGGAAACAGCTGTAAATCGCCGTATGGCGCAGAGGAACCGACTACCAAATACAGCCCGTCGGACAATCCGTCGAAACGCAGTTTTCCGTCTTTATCCGTTTGACCTGAGAAAAGGGGCGTGATACCGTCCCGCGCGGCATAGGCGGACAGCGTAGACGCCATAGCCTTCCATTCCCCGTCGGTTACATCGTCAGGCACATTTACGGAATATGCGTCAAAAGGCTCCGTCAGAGTGTAGCCGTTTCCGTTCCATTCCGCCGCTTTATATATTTGAAACATTACACCTGTTATCGGCTGGTTCTCATACCGAAACAATACGGTAACCGAACCTTTATCTGCGGCAAAAGCCGGCAACGCGGCCGAAAATAACAGCAATATGCAAAGTATGAGTGGGAAAATGCGTTTCCTCATAACCGGGGATCCTCCTCACTGCGGCTTGCGCGCAGTAGTCTCTTTCTTTTCTTCTTATTGTGAATAATCAAAACTGTGATTAAAATTACCGTAAACAGAATAACGGGAATAAATACAAACAGCAAATTCCATTTGGACGCGGCAACATTTAAAGCCGAAGTTTCTGAAGATTTTTCTTCCGTCGGCGTTTCAATTCTGCTGCCGGTAACCACCAGTCGGTGCGTATTGATTCCATACGGCGTACAGGTCATCAGCGTGCAAAGCTCCCGCCCGTCTTCAATACGCAGGGTTTTAAGTTCATCAGGGTTTACCCTTTTTATTTCCTCTACACGGTAGGTTAGTGTTTCGCCTAAAATATGCAGTGTAAAGGTGTCGCCGATTTTTAACCGGTCAAGATCGGTAAACAGCCTTGCCGACGGCAGACCGCTGTGACCTGCAAGAACCGTATGCACGCTCTCGCCCGGTACGGGCAGGCTGGAGGCCTCCAAATGCCCTGCGCCTGTTTGCAGCGCGTTTTCATCAGTGCCGTGATATATTGCAAGATAGATATTTGCCTTTTTTATTTCGACATACCCCATAATACCTGTGCCGGAGGGATTGAGCAGACTTTCATATTCCTTTCGCTGTTCATCTTTAAGCTCGGTTATATACGGCATTGTCAAGGCAAGCTCTTCGTTATATGCTTTTGCCTCATCCAAAATCTTTCTGTATTCGCCGCTGTCAAGCATATTTGCTTTTTCCCGATAATCGGTAATGATTTTTTTATTTACAGAGTCGTTTATTTTATCAGCTACCGTCGGGTAAAGTACAAGCGCAAATCCGACAAGCATCATCAGAATAATTAAGGCGTTGGAAAGAATTTTCGATGCTCTCTTTTTACTGTTGTCTTTCTGTTTTTTCATAGCGTTTCACTTTTCCGCCGCTTTCGCCGGACAGCGACGACGATGACGATAATAAGCAAAATGGGTAACCCTATTATAACCGCCAAAAGGAGAATAGGCATAGGAGCCGGAATTTTCTCAATCGTTTCAGCCGCGCCGGGCTGATTTTCCGCCGGCGTATCAATCCGAACGCCCCGCACTAAAAGGCGGTGAGAGTTTACTCCGTAAGGCGTGCATGTCATAAGCGTACATATATCCGTTTGGGGGTCAATCGTCTGTTTTTCCGCTTTCTCAGGCAAAAGAACAACGGTTGATTCTATCTTGTAGGTCAATACTTCTCCCGCTATGTGCAGTTCAAAGGTATCGCCCTTTTCCAGCTGATCAATATTGCTGAACAATTTGGACGACGGCAGTCCGGTATGGCCGGACAAAATAGTATGTGTACCTTTGCCGCCGACAGGCAGTGAAGACCCTGCGATGTGCCCTATCCCGACCTGTAATACGCTCTCTTCCGTGCCGTGATAGACAGGCAGATAAATTCCGAGCTTTTCTATCTCGATATACCCCATCATACCCGTGCCGGAGGGGTTGAGCAGTGTTTCGTATTCCTCTCGCTGTTCCGCGTCCAAAGCTCCTATACGGCTTGACCTGCCGAGCAGTTCGGCATTGTAAGCGTGCGCCGCTTTAATCATAGATGCCCGTTCGTCGTCGTCTAACTGCAAAATATCCCTTTGATAGTTTTCGATGTCTCTTTTATAGTTCAGCGAGTTGATGTAATCCGCAACAGTCGGATACAGCAGTAGGGAAAGCCCTATGAGCAGAACAAGCGTCACAACAAATGCGGAAATGAGGCTGTGAATTTTATTTTTCGCTTTGCTTGTGTTGTTCATAAGGCACTCCCTGCCGCCGTATCCGGGAGAAATTTATCTCCCGGAGTGTAGACGGACTGTAAGCTTTAGTTAAGCATTATCTTTGGCTTTTTTGCGCTTTTTGAAAGAGATTGCAAGGTAAATGACTGCGCCTGCAATCAACGACACGCCGAGAATATAGAAAATCATTGTGCCTATGCCGCCTGTGAAGGGCAGGAAAGGCGCTTTTTGGTTTTGAAGTACACCTTTGATTTGTCCGTTCTCGACATTTCCCGTTTCAAACTTAACATCAGGCCTTTCAGCAGAGGTTGACGCCGAAAGACTTACAAGCTGAGGAGCCGCCTCTGCGCCGTCAAGAGCGTCTGTCTGTGTTTTAGCCTCAACGGTGAACTCTATATCGTCCATTTTGTTGTAACCGTCAGGAATAATAACCTCGGAAAGTATGTATTTGTCTGCGTCTATGCCGCTGATTAACGGAATTTTACCTTCATTGCCGGATTTCAGCAAATAGGCGGAAAGAGCCGTCTCTGCCGCGGTCAAATTTCTGCTTACTTCAGAGGCGGGATCAGCCTTATCTGTATCAGACGCATTGTTCCATTTCTTTTTGCTCGACTTATAGGTATCTATTAACCCGTTTACATTGACTTCCCCGCCTGAGGTGCCCTGCTTAACCCAGCCGGTTAAGCGGCGTTCGGTGACGCTGCCACCGTCTTTTATGTCCGTAAACTGAGCGTAATAGGTATCTTCGCCAATCTTTTTGCTCAGTACAAATCCTGCGCCGGGCAAGCCGTTCGCGGAGATGGCTTTATCCGCCGCCGTTTTTGTAAGGTCAAGCGCAAAGGAATATACCTTTACTTCTCTTGCTTTCGTTTGAGCCATAGAATCACTGTGGTTCAAATCATTGGAATATTCAAGGTAAACGCTGTTGGAATTGCCGTCTTTGCCTATAACGGCATTGCTGTTTACTGTTACGTCATATTTAACGGTGACGGTGACGCCGCCCTTGTCGTAAGATTTTGCCTCACTAAACGGAATAGGCTCGGAATCGGGTTTAGTTGTCGGTTTAATCTGCTTACCGTTCAGCTTTATAAGATCGCCGAATGCGATTTCTACAAGCGTTTTGTCGGCGTCGGTACTTGATGTAACCTGATAACCTGTATCATCGTTTTTATCAATCTGATAAGTAAGCGCCGTGCCGTCTTCTTTGTTGACGGTAACGGTAACTTCCATATTGCCCTTATCTTCGGTAAAGGTCAAGCCCTTGCCGAGCGTATCGTGGAACGAATATTTATAGCTTGCAAAATCGGCGAAATTCTTGGGAAGAGTGCCTGTTATCTGATATGTTACCGTGTCGCTTACACCGACGGAGTCGCCTTTCAAAAGCTTGCCGCCGCTTACAATATTCTTTTCCAATGTAGGTACGGAAACTTTCAAATTGATAACCTGATCGCCCAATACTGCCAAAATGTATTCCGATACGGCGTCGGCAGATGTATGCGTGCCGTTTTCAACAATCAAGTAATATCCGGCGTCGGTGACTTCGATAGTTGATTCATCTTCCGACGGGTCGCTCGCGTCATTGGTTAATTGGGATTTTGTGCCTTCGCCGTCTTTAAATCCTGAGCCCTTTGCGCCTGTTTCACTGCCCTCCATTACAAATCGTGAGAATTGCTGTAAAAAGGCGTTGCTTTGACCAACTAAGAAAGCGGCCAAATCGGCGGCGGTGCCTAAATTATTTGTTTCCAAGTACTTCTGAATAATATTTTCGCCTTCGGGGCTGAAGAATCCAGGCCACTCAGCTTTAGTGATACCGCCTGATTTAAGCCCGTTCAGAAGTTCGGAACCTTTAATATTTACACCCCACTCAATATCGGCCAAGGTGTAATTGTTCCAATTTTCCGCATTCCATTCGTTTTCAGTCTGATTTGGGTTAGGCTCAGGCGCTCCCTCAGACTTTTGAGGCGTGCCTGTAAAAAGCTGATAAGCGGTGAACTGTTCAGTCTTCATCTCAGGCAAACCCTCATTATTTTTGATGGTGATCGTCAAAGGCTTCTGCTTTTCCACAGGTAATGCCATTGCGGGAACAACTGCCGTAAAGGCAAGCAGGAACACCAATGCCAGACTTAGCAGTTTTGAAAAAGAGTTTTTTGAAATTTTCATAACTTTCATTCTCCTTTATGTAAATATTTTTTTAGCTGATTTATATTTACAGAAATCGGCTGTTCTCACACAGAGCTTTGCCTCATTCTTTTGCACATTACAACTATCGGCGGCGCATTATTTGTTGAATTTTCCGCCCGTGTACACAGTTTGGGATTTTATTGTTTACCGTTAAATATGCAACCTGCGTTTTCTGCGGCGAACCGCCAAAATCACTATGGAACCTAACAGTAAGACAGCGCCGATACAATAGAATATCTCCACGCCGAACCCGCCTGTGAACGGCAAAAACGGTTTCGAATTGTTGAAGAACAGATACGCATCTTTATTGTCCTTCGCGACGGTTCCGCTTACGCTGTGGGTGAAGAGGTTGAGCTTGAGATATTTGCCGTCCGAACCGACTTCATCTTTAGGATTGTCTGCGACGTGTTCAAGGTAATATCCGTTACTTTTGGTCTCTGCGGCCTTATATTCTGTTCCGTAAGGAATTTCGCCTATGACTATTCTTTCGCCGTGCTGTAAACTAAAGGCGGCGGTTACCTCTGTTACATTTTCGCCGTCGGTTTTGGTTTCTTCCCACTTCCAGTCTGCGACAGATTCACTTGTTTCCGAGCCGCCCTCTGTTTTCTTAAACTTCATAACTGTAAGGGCGGAGGTATCAAGATATTTTCCTTTCTCTGCGGTAAGCGTAACTTTAAATTCAAATGCTGTACTCACAGTCCAGCGGTCGTCGTTATGTATATATTTTTCCACAGTGAGCGTTCCTGTCGGCTCATTGACAAAAATACGGTGAGCATTCGCCTCGGCCCCAGAACCTTCTTCTGTTTCACCGATTTTGCCGACAGTACTTAGAGCTTTCGCGTCAAATGTGACGGACTCTTTTTCGCCGTTTTTCACGTCCAATAATTTATATCCGCTTGCCGACTTTTCACAAACCGTATAGTCCGTACCGTATATTAAGCCGGAAATTTTTATGCTTTCGCCGTGTTTCAGCTTAAATTCGGTTTTGAACCCCGTTACATTGCCTTCGCCGTCTTTGACTTCTGTCCATGTGAGAGGTGTTTCGGCCGATTCGCCGTTTGAAATCTTTTCTGCTGACAGTAAATCCTTTTGCAGAGCCGCCTTTCCGACAGGCGTCTTTAGCTCAACCGTAAAATCGAAATCGGTTTTCGGATCGCGGTCATCGTCGGCGTTTTCAATCTGCTTTTCCACAGTCAGCGTACCCGTCTTTACGTCCTCTACAACAACAACCGTGGACGGTGAGAACAAGTCGGAGATGTCCGTTGCCGAACCGTCCGATTCTCTCAAAGAAGTTCGGCGGGTGGAGAATTTATAATCCGGGTGATTTTCTTCGTAACTGAACGGATTGGTAGATTCATCAAATCCAACATCATTTTTACTCGGTGTTTGCGTGGGGCGCAGATACATAAATCCGTTGTTGGTACTGGCGTAAATCCCTGTTTTACTGCCCGCGGTGTTGTGATCCGAGCTGTAATCGGAAGACACATAAGCCATAGCGTCGCCCCAATAGTGGAGGTTGAAATTGTGTTTATTTTCTTTTCCGTTCTCTCCGGCAAAGCTCCAATACGGCTTGTTGACACCCTCCGGAAGTTGAGTGCGGCTGTCCTCGGTGTTCACGAAGATATAGTCCCGCGCTGTGATGTCTACCAGCGTGGAGTCAACAATCATATCGGCGTATTTTGCCATAGACTGGAACAGTTTGCCCACAGAACTGCGCACCGACACGCCGTCGGTGTTGTATTTGGTTCCGGACTGAAGATTTTCCAACTTTCCTTTATCGTTCTCGCCGTTTGTGTAATAATCCGAATAATCGTCTATGAGAACCGGCTTACCGTCTGCTCCGGCCTTATAGCCGCTTGCATTGGCGTAAATCGTCTGCTCGCCGACATACACTTGAATAATTGAGGGATTGACTTCATATCCTTCCGGAGCTTGGGTTTCCTTTATCCAAAATGTGCGGCCGCCATCGCCTTCGCCGTGGCCGACCTGCGTTTCCCAGTTAACATAAACAAATCCGCCGTCTTTAGAATCGTCGTCCACGTCCTTCGGACCCAAAAGCAGAACGCCGTTCGTGCCGTTTACAACGCCCGTTTTACCCGTTGCCAAGGCGTTATCCCCGTTTACTGCGTCCTCAAAACTGCCAAACAGAGAAAACTGCGCGCCGTTCAGCCCGTTTCCGTACTGATCGCGCTTTTGAATCCGCAAATCACGAATTTCATTGGGTATATATATTGTGCTGGAGTAATAGCGTTCAAATCCGCTGATGTCCACAAGATTGTAGCCATAATTATAGTCATCGGTCTCGGGGCTCCCCTCACGATACGCTGTGTCGATAACATTCTTCAGCGCTTTCCAGCTATCGCCACGGCCGTTTGGGTCTTCGGCAATGCGCTCGTCAAATACAGTCGCCCAGTTGCCTTCGCTCCAGCTGTTCAGCGTATTCTGGAGCGCCGCGTATTTTTCCGCGTCGTCCATACCCTCAAGAACAACTTTATTGTCGATACCCTGAACGAGCGATATAAGCGAGCCTCCGTCCACCATAAATCCTGCCAACACTATATCCGCTTTTGAAGGATCGTCTTTGTTGTTCGCCACATAACGCATGGGATTGCCCGGCAGATTTTGGAACGTAGCGGTAAATTTGCTGATGTTCTCGTCAAACTGGTAAACCCAGTCCGGCGCAACCTTACTGGCGGCCTGCCGAAGCACCGTCGCCATAATGTTGTGTCGCAGCGCCCAGCTTTTGGCGGCGGCTGAGTTTTTGTCTGCGCCGGGGTAATCTTCGCTTGAATATATGTTTACGATGGTAAAGCCCTGCGTATTACTGCCATATACCGGGTACCACCCGACTTGCCCGTTTTGCGTTATTTTAATCAGGGGTACGGCAAACAGCAAGGAGTCTTCCTGATCCGTAGTTGTTATCGGGTGAGCCGTATCCGGGGAGGTGGTGCCGTTCTCATTCAGCGAAGCGAAGTAAAGCGCATCCTGACTATCCGTCATTATGGTATTGAAGCTGGCATAAGCGCCCACCTCAAACTGGTTTACTACCTCAAATGTGCTTAGGTCGGGGTCGAATTTTAACACAACGTCCTTTAAAAGCCCGCGGTACTCCGGATTAGTCCCTGTCTCACGGAGAATGTAGTATATATTTCCGTCATTCGCAAGGCCTCGGAAGTTGATGTTTTTTCCGTTTTCGCCCACTAAGTCTGCATAGCCTTTGTCCTGCATTTCAGAGGGTTTTGTTGGGTCAAACTCCCCTTCTCTTGTTGTGACAACTGTAATAGGCTTAGAATCGGCAATTTCAAATTCTTTTGCCTCATGGTGCTGTTTATCACTGATATATGCCGAACCTTCCTTTGCCGCATATAAGGTGAACTCCGTGCCGGCAATACCGTTGCCGTCCTCGTCTACCTTGTAAATCTGCTGCCGCATTTCAGGCTGAATGTTAAAGTAAATCGCGCAGTTGGAGCCGCCTGCGCCGCGCTCCATATAGCATATCCGCAGGGTGTGATCACCTGCTTCAAGCTCGGAAATGTATTTTTGGGTTGTTACGCCCGACCCTGCCGTTACGGTCGGAGGAACACCGGTGCCGTATTCACCCGTGTTTGCGATTGCGGCGCCGCTTTGACCGTAAGTAACGGTTCCTTTGGTAAAGTTGATTTCGCCGAACACCACATCGTGAATACCGCCCATATCCAGCCAAAGCTCATCGTCAATGAACACATATACGTCGTCGTCGCCCGCAAAGGTGAAAACCATATCGGCCAAGCTTGAGCCGTTACTGCGCTCGGCCATATTCACCTTACCGCTGTTAATATTATCATCAGTGAGAGCATACTGAAGGCTAAAGTTAATCTCTGAGGAAAATCCGAACCAGTAGTTCACTTCTGAACCGCTGTCGTAGCTTTCCTTTCCTTTGTTAAATGGCACAAAAGCCGATTTGGTTCCGGTTTCAGTGACGCTCTCCGTTGTGTTATAGACGTGAAACTTATTTTGGCTTTGGTCGTAGGATGCGGCGTTCAGTCTGGAATCGTAGTAGTAAAACCCGGTTGTGCGGTTGTATTGGTAAAGGGAATTGCCTTCACCCACACATTTAACGCCCATGGGGAGAGGCTCCTTATTCTCAAAAAGCTCTTTTACACCTTTTTCCCACAAATCGGAGGTGATTTTGCCCGGAAAAACGACGCTGTTGTCTCCGCTACTGCCCTGACTTTTGTTCATTCCTGTCAAGCCGGACGGATTTAAGACAGAGCTCTTACGATAATTTGAGAATGCAATGCGTTCATTCGTAGCGGTCCAAGTTTCTTTGTGTCCGCTCTCATCTAACTGAGTTGAGCTGACATTGGCGGAGGTTGTGTTATACAACTCGTTGTAGTCAAAAACGGTTGTAGAAATAAAGCTGTTGCCTCGGTCAAATCTGCCGTTTGGCAAGGTTTCCTTAGTATCGTCATTGAAATTGTAATCCGCCGCCCACCAGTCGGCGTAAAAGACGGTGTTGTGGCTCTCATCATTGCCCAATGCGTTTACAGAGACGGTCTCGCCCGGCTTATAATATTCTTTTGAGTAGATGTCGTACCACCCGGCAAGCGTATAATCGTGCGTAACGCTTGTGTTTTTCCACACATCATCGGGCCCGGGGAGCTTAACGGACCAACTGCCGTCACCGTTTTTAATAAAATCGTAAGTCGCAATTCGGTTGACTGCGGCGTTGTATGGGTCGCCGACGCCGTTACCCAGGGTGGCGTCAAACCAAATGAAGATGTCTTTCGGGGCGATTCCGGCGTCCACAGCGATTTGATGCTCATTCTTTATCCCATTGTCAATAGTGATTTCGGGAACAGTATATGTGAAAGTAAGCGTCTCATCAAAAAAACTTCCCAGTCTCGGAAATTCACCTATCTTGCGCCCGTCTACATACAGCGCCATAATCAGCTGGCTTGTTCCGTCGGTAGGAATTGCGGTGTATGTCACGGTGATATGATGATTGACGCCCGGTTCAAGCGCTCCTGCCGGAATGGGATTGTTATTCGCCTTTTTATATATGGCGGTTATTTGACCGTCCTTAAGCTCTACGCCGGTGTAGTGTTTTGTTGATTCATTTCCCCAATAATAGAGCCATCCGTCCGCGGCGGTGGAAGTATCTACATCAAAAGAAACCGTCATACCGTCGGGATAAGCGTTGACGTCGACTTCTCTCGTCTGCGTTTCCGCTGTTGCCGCAGGCGCGGCAGACGCGACGGCATTCGCAAGTATTGTGACGCCTGCTATTGAAATAACTATACAAAGGCAAAGCATCAGCGAAAGAAAACGGCGCCCGTGTTTTTCCGTTCTTTCGCTGTTAATTTGCAATATTATTTTTTCTATGCGACGAAACAGCCTCATGGTTTTCAGTTACCTCCACAGAGTTCCAAGTTCATATATAATAATCGTTATAATCGTTTTTTTAATACATACAGGACGGGGAAAGCCCTTGATTGAAACAATACAACATTATAGTACCCATTTTAGCTTTTATCAAATGTTTTAACAAATTGTTCACAAAAATGTTGACTTTTTGCAACAATATTGCGTCCATTGTTTTTACAAGATTCAATAAGGGGTTTGCCACATTGTACTATAATTTTTATTCCCTTTCAATACTCTGCAAGGCAATATGCTATAAGCATATTATAGATACAACTCTGTTTGCCGAAAATTACATAAATATTTTTTGTACCCCAAAAGAAAGCCGCCGCAGACTTTGCACAGTCCGCGGCGTTTTTCTTGCTTTTCCAAACTAATCGAGCTTGGTTTTATCAAATTCACTGAGCCATTTTGACGCCGTTTCGCAAACCGACCTCAGAGTGTTTTCATCAAACGGATTGTCAAGACCCGAAGAGCTTACAAGCTCCGTAAATTTCTTTGTTCCCGCAAAGCCTACAAGCTTTTTGTAACTTTCCCACGCCTTTTCCCAATCCGTTTGCATCATTGCCCAGAACTCAAGAGCCACCGTCTGCGCAAAACAGTAATCAATATAGTAAAACGGACTTGAATAAATGTGGTGCTGTCTTTGCCAAGCGCATCCGTCACCATAAAATGGGATTTCGCCAAGTTTTATCCACGGCATATAAACCCCCGTAAGCTCCGCCCAAACCGAATCCCGCTGTTCAGGCGTAAGTTCGGGGCGCTCGTAAACGATGTGCTGGAAATGGTCTACCATTGTGCCGTACGGAATAAATTTTACAGCGCTCGCAAGGTGGCTGTACTTAAATTTGTCCGCCTCTTTTCCGTAAAATTCGCCGGCGGCTTTCCAAGCGAAAAACTCCATTGACATTGAATGTATTTCGCAGGATTCCATTGTGGGCGAGCGAAGCGCCGCAGGAAAAATATTTCTGGCGGTATATCCGGCAAAAGCGTGGCCGGCCTCATGAGTAACAGTTTCTACATCGTCTGACGTGCCGTTGAAATTGGCAAAAATAAACTCCGCTTTATAATCGGGAATTTCAATGCAGTAGCCGCCCTGCGCCTTACCTTTTTTGCTGAGAACGTCTAAAAGCTCGTTTTCAAACATAAAGTCGATAAATTCCGCCGTTTCCGGTGAAAGCGTGCGGTAAAAATTCTTGGCCGCCGCCAAAATATCATCGGCGTTTCCCGACGGTTTAGGATTGCCGCTTTTAAACATCAGAGCGGAATCGGCGTAATTGAGCGGATACGGCCTGCCGATTCGTTCTGCGGTTTCACGGTAGATTTTATCCGCAAGCGGCACTAAATATTTTTGCACCGCCTCTCTGAATTTGGCAACATCCTCTTTAGTATAGCTGTTTCTTCTCATTCTGTAATAGCCGAGCTGTGTAAAATCCTCAAGTCCGAGATTTTTCGCTATTTTATTCCGAAGACGCACAAGCTTGTCAAAAATACTGTCAAGCTGTTCCTTATTTTCTTTATAAAAACGCCCCTCCGCAGTCCAAGCCTCAAGCCGTATTTTATCATCAGTATCCTGCTTATACGGCGCAAGCTGTGAAACGGTGCAGATTTTCCCATTAAATTCAATCTGAGCCGACGCTAAGAGCTTTTCATATTCGGTAGTCAGCTTGTTTTCCTCCTGAAGGTCGCCTACTATCTCGGGAGAAAATGTTTTCAAATCCATTTCTTCGTTAATAAACATCAATTCGCCGTATTTTTTGGTGAACTCATCTCTAAACGGACTTTCAAGCAAAGCTTTTGACATCATTTGAAAATATTCCGTTAATACAGGTAAATTTTCATCTAAAAATTCCTGTTCCTTATCGTAAAATTCATCAAGCGTGTTTACCGTATGGCGAATGTAAGCGAGCGCCGTCTGTGTTTCAACCGTGTCCGCAAGTCTGCCGTATTCGGCGAAAGCTGTGTCAGCGCATTCAAAAGTATCCGCCGACTTAAATTTATTAACCGATTTGCATATTTCTTCTTTCAAGCTTTCAATGTCAAGATGAACATACCGCATTTCGTTAAATTTCATAATTTGCTCCTTATTGAATCATTATTTGACTAAATTATAGGAAACTTGTCCCGCTTTTTCAAGCGCGTTATGTCGAAAAAAACACCCCGATTTTCGGGGTGAAAAATTTGTTTTTTATGTTCAAGATGGGGCTTGCCCCGTCATTATTATTCAATTTCTGATGTGCAGTGCGGACAACGGGTCGCGTCAACAGAAATTTCGCTCTTGCAGTAAGGGCAGATTTTTGTTTCCGGCGCCGCAGGCGCTGCCTCTTCCTCTTTCTTGGCGGAATTTTTAAGCGTGTTAATGCCCTTAATGAAAAGGAAAATAACAAACGCCATAATAAGGAAGTTAATTACGGCGTCGATAAAGTTGCCGTATGTAAGCACGTTTTTGCCGGCGGCAACGGCGGCGTCAACGGTAGCGTACACTTCGCCCTCCTTAAGCCCGAATACAAGAAATTTGTCAGCAAAGCTTATGTCGCCCGTAATAAGACCTATAAGCGGCATTACGATGTCGCTTACAAGAGATGAAACGATTTTCTGAAATGCGCCGCCGATAATAACGCCGACAGCAAGGTCAATTACGTTGCCTTTTATTGCAAATTCTTTAAATTCTTTAAAAAAGCCTTTTGCTTTACTCATTTTTATACCTGCCTTCTTTTTTATTTTTACTAAAATATTGTATCATATTTTTTAAATAATGCAATATTTTATACGCCGAAATTATCAAATTTAGGAATAAAATATGTATTTGCGGAGGTTTTTGACTGCATAAATCCGTTTTTTAAGCCGATTTCAAAAAAATAATTCAAAATTTTGTCATATTCAGCCGTAAAAAGCCGCCTGTTTATTTCCTTGTGATTTTTTGCGCCGGCAAACGGCGTGTATTGACTCATAAGGCTCACATATGTGTTTTCGCCCAAATTATTTTTAATCCACAGCAGAATTTTTTTACTGTCGGAAATATTTGACGGCAAAACAAGGTGGCGTACCAAAAGCCCCTTAATCATTATGCCGTTTTTAAATTCACATTCGCCTGTCTGGCGTTTCATTTCAAGAAGAGCCGCCGAAGCCTTTTCAAAATAATCGGGACACGCGGCATATTTTAACGATACCGAGCTCGCATAATATTTAATGTCAGGCAAATAGACGTCGACAATTCCGTCAAAGCGTTTTAAAGTATCGACGCTGTCATAGCCGGAGCTGTTATATACCAACGGGACTGACGGCCGGTAAATTTGCAGGGCGGATAAAATACAATCGGAAAAATGGGTAGGATTTACAAGGTCTATGCACGAACAGCCGTTCTTTTCAAGCTCGCGGAAAATTTCCGCAAGACGGGAAACCGTTATCCGCTTACCGTTATTCAAATGGCTTATCTCGTAATTTTGGCAGAAACAGCATTTCAGCGTACAGCCCGAAAAGAAAACCGCGCCTGCTCCGTTTTCGCCGGCGATGCACGGCTCTTCCCAAATATGCTTTGACGCGCGGGAAAGCACCGGGGAGTTCGGCATCTCGCAAAAACCCGAACCATCGTTTTCATTTCGTTCTGCGCCGCAGTTTCTTGGGCAAATATTACAAATCAAGCATATCACCTCGCAAAATACAGTATAACATTTACATAAAGTAAAAACAAGTGCGTTTACTCTTGCAAAAAAAAGTTCCGAAGTGTATAATATTCTTTCAATGAGGTGATTTTATGCTCCTTTCAATAGATATAGGAAACACAAATATTTCACTCGGCGTTTTTTCCGGCGACGAGCTTGTCTTGAATTGCAGGTTTGCCACCGAAAGGCAGAAAACCGAGGACCAGTACGCAATCGAGTTTACCGATATTTTTACGCTTTATAAAATCAACCCGAAAAAAATTACAGGCGGAATAATAAGCTCTGTTGTACCCGAAATCACCATCGCCGTTAAACACGCTTTATGCAAGCTCATTGACGGTCAGGTAATCACTCTTGCGCCCGGAATAAAAACGGGTCTTAACATTTTAATTGACAATCCGGCTCAGCTCGGCGGGGATTTGGCCGCCGGAGCGGTGGGCGCCGTTACTTATTACCCTCTGCCCGCTTTCATTGTCGATTTAGGAACGGCGACAAAAGTTTGCGTTGTTGACGAAAAAAAGAATTTTCGGGGTTGCCTTATTGCCCCCGGAGTTGCAATTTCGTTAAAAGCGCTTACGGATACAAGCTCGCTTTTACAGACAATAAGCCTTGAGGCTCCAAAAAAAGTCTGCGGAACAAATACTGCGGACAGTATGCAGAGCGGAGTAATACTCGGCACCGCCGCTATGATTGACGGGCTTATCGACAGACTCTCCGATGAAATAGGGAAACCCAAATCGGTTATCGCGACAGGCGGACTGTCCTATTTTCTTCCGCAAGTGTGCAAGCACGAAATGATTTACGACAAGCACCTTGTTTTAAAAGGACTTAAAGAGATATACAAGAAAAACAGCTAATATTATAATGACGGGGCAAAGCCCTTATTGATTTTGCATAAAGCAAGTTTTGCGAAGTGAGCTGAAGTCTTTGACGCAGCATCACGTAAAACGCGGATTTGTTTTAAATATTTTTTTAAGAGCGCTGTACCTTGGGAGGTTTCCCATGCCATAGGGACAGCAGCGAAAGGAGTCATTATGGCAAACAAAAAAACATTGAGCAAAGACAAAATTGTCAAGCTCGCAATCGGCGGTATTCTTACCGCGTTAGTAGTTGTACTGCAGTTCCCTGCAACGGTCATCAGATTCGGCACGTTTTCCGTTTCACTTGTGCTGGCTCCGATAATTGTCGGCGCGGCACTTTGCGGGCCGCTTATCAGCACCTGGCTCGGACTTGTATTCGGTATTGTGGTTCTTTTATCTGGCGACGCAGCTCCGTTTTTGGCTATCAGCATACCCGGCACAATTATCACGGTTCTGCTCAAAGGCGCGCTATGCGGTCTTGCGGCAGGTCTTGTGTTCGCCGCGTGCAAAAAGCTCAAAACTTATTTGGCCGCTATTTTGTCCGCTTTTATCTGCCCCATAACAAATACGGGAATTTTCCTTTTAGGGTGCAGGCTGTTTTTCTATGAAACAATAAAAGATTGGGGCGCAGGCGCAGGCTTTACTAATACGCTTACTTATATGATAGTCGGTCTTGTAGGTTTCAATTTTATTTTTGAACTGGCGACAAACATTATCCTCTGCCCCGCGATAGTAACGGTTGTGAACGCGCTGAAGAAAAAGAAAAATTCATAAGCTGACGGCAGATTTATTTTAAAGAGAAAATCCGCTCTGAAAACACTGTTCACAAGCAATAAATAAAAAACTGCCCTACAAATCCGAGGGCAGTTTTATTTTAGGGAAGATATATGATAACGAAAGAAATTAGAGAAAGACTTTTCCAAAATGCCGATGAGGAATATAAGAGGTTTCATTCAAAGCTTATTCCGACTATTGCGCCCGAAAAAATAATCGGCGTGCGCACGCCTGCTTTGCGCAAACTCGCAAGCGAATATTTTTACAGCGCGGAAATCAGCGAATTTTTGTCTGATTTACCGCACAAATACTACGATGAAAACAATCTTCACGGATTTATTATCGCAAAATACAATGATTACGGCTATGCGCTCAAACATATAAACGCGTTCCTGCCGCACATAGATAACTGGGCGACCTGCGACCTTTTAAACCCGAAAGCTTTTACAAAAAACCGTGACAGACTCAAAAAAGATATTGATATTTGGCTTGAGTCAGAGCATATCTACACAAAGCGTTTCGCCGTTGTAACGGCTATGCGCCACTTTCTTGACAGTGATTTTGACGAAAATTTTTTATGGAGAATTGCAAACATAAGAAGCGATGAATATTACGTAAAAATGGCGCAGGCGTGGTTTTTCGCGACTGCGCTTGACAAGCAGTGGGACAGCGCCGTAAAAATTATTGAAGAGCGAAAGCTGGACGTATGGACTCACAGAAAGGCGATACAAAAATCCTGCGAAAGCCTGAGAATACCAAAAGACCAAAAAGAATATCTTAAACTGTTAAAGCAATAAAAACAGAATTTTTTTTCAGCAAGCGGCTTACCGCGTTTAGCTCAAAGCAAAAAAATATTTTTATACTGTTTTTTAGTCTATACTTTATTCTTTAATAAATTCCTTGTTTTTCAGTGCTTTATTAAATAATAAACTTAATTTTTATTAAAAATAGTTTATACTTTATTCTGTATTCCATTCTAATAAAAAGTATGATATTATATTTTGCAATTATTTTTGAAGGAGAATGATTATGGTTACATCAAATATCGTAATTCTCATCGCCATTATAGCTTATATGGCAATGATGGTGTGTATCGGCTTTGCGGTTGCCGATAAAAACAAGACCTCGGGAGACTTTTTCCTCGGCGGAAGAAGACTGGGCCCGTTAGTTACCGCTATGAGCGCAGAGGCGTCGGATATGAGCGGCTGGCTTTTAATGGGACTTCCCGCGGTAGCTTTAATGGGCGGCCTTGCGGAAGCCTCTTGGACGGCGATTGGCCTTGCCGTAGGTACATACATTAACTGGCTTATAGTCGCAAAAAGACTTCGCGTTTACAGCCATAAAATTGACGCATTTACCCTGCCCGATTTCTTTGCGAGGCGTTTCGGCGACAATTCTAAAATTCTCACTACCGTTGCGGCAATATTTATTATAGTATTCTTTATCCCTTACACCGCATCGGGGTTCTCAGCCTGCGGAAAGCTCTTCTCGGCACTTTTCGGAATGGACTACATTGCCGCAATGATTATAAGCGCAGTAGTTATCATTGTTTACTGCACGCTCGGCGGTTTCCTTGCCGCCTCGACAACAGACTTTATTCAGAGCATTATTATGACAATAGCTCTTTTTGTTGTCATCGGCTTTAGCGAAGGCGCGGCAAAGGGATTTGAAAATGTCTTTGCGAATGTTCAAAGTCTTTCGGGCTACCTTAACGTATTCAAGGGATTTGACGTGGCAAGCGGTACAACCGGCAGTTACGGAGCTCTGCCAGTCGCGTCTACGCTTGCGTGGGGACTTGGTTATTTCGGTATGCCCCACATACTTCTCAGATTTATGGCTATTGAGGACAAAAACAAGTTAAAACTCTCACGCCGTGTTGCCTCGGTTTGGGTTACTTTTTCGATGTTTATCGCGGTACTCATAGGCGTTATAGGATATTCGCTTATGAAATCCGGCATTATCCCCACATATGCAAACAGCTCTGCGGCGGAAACCATTATTGTAGATATAGCAAAGGTTATTGCAGGCTACGGTTATGTGCCCGCATTTGTCGGCGGTATTATCCTTGCGGGTATTCTTGCTTCGACAATGTCGACTGCCGACTCACAGCTTTTGGCCGCCGCGTCCGCAGTTTCGCAGAATTTGGTTCAGGAAACATTTGGCGTTAAGCTCTCACAGAAAAAATCTATGCTCCTTGCAAGAATTTCGGTAGTTGTTATTTCAATTATCGCCGTATTTCTCGCGCGCAACCCCGAAAGCTCTGTTTTCCGCATTGTTTCATTTGCCTGGGCAGGATTCGGAGCCGCATTCGGTCCCGTTGTGCTTGCGGCGCTCTTCTGGAAACGCGCCAACAAATGGGGCGCCATTGCGGGTATGATTGCAGGCGGCGTAACAGTTTTTGTTTGGAAATTCGTTGTCCGCGTTCAGTTTGCGGACACAATCCTCAACATATATGAACTGCTCCCCGCGTTTATTGTCGGTCTTATTGCTATTATCGTGGTAAGCCTTCTCACGAAAGCTCCCGAAAAGGAAATCGAAGAAACATTTGACACCGTTAAAGCGGAAATCAACGCATAAACGAAAAAGCAAAAAAGAGGCGCTCCAAGACGGGGCGCCTCTTTTGCTTAAGGCGAGGGGAGCCGAACACACGCCGCTTGACGCAGGCTCTTTTCGGCGCTTTTACGCTTGTCCTCGTTGCCTTGCGTCAGCAAGGCTGCCTCGTCCGCACGCAAAATCACACAAAAAATAGCTCTGCGGTAAGTGCAAAGCAGTTTTCACCGAGCGGATTTGCGTTCAGGCAAGGAAACGTCCGAAGAAAATACTGCCGTATTGTCAAGGACGGTGACACAGCATGGGCACAAATCAGCCGTTGAAAACCGATGCGGGTTCGGCTCCTCTCGCCTTAAATATGTAATAAAGAAACTCACGCCAAAACGGCATCCGCGATTTTTTCTAAGCCGTTTTCGGTTGCGTCTTCAACGGTTCTGAGCACAAATTTTGTTGAATTAACGGCTATTTTTCCGAGCCCTCCGAGGAAATTGTCAATAGCGGCTCTCGTATCGCTGTCAACGCCTGAACAAACCTTTACAGCGCCTTTAACCGAGCCTATCAAATTCTTGGAGATGCTTATAAGTCTGTCCTCTCCCATTCCCGTTATTAAATCGCCGAACCATTTGTCAATCAGCTTGCTCTGGTCGTCGGTAACGCGGTATATCATCTCTTTTAAAAATTCATCCGTTATTTTTGCAAGCTTTGAAATATCGTTTCTTAACAAAATTTCCGTCCCTTTTGTTTTCCAAAAAGACAGGTCGTGCTGAACAAAGCCCAAAAAATGCTTGCATTTAACGGCTTTAAAGTCATTGTCGTGTACCAAAAGCATACCTATAAATGAATTTGACGGAACAAAATGGAAGTAATTAGGCAAAATTTCTTTGTATTCCGCGCATTTCATTAAATCACCGTTTACAAACCCAGGTCCGTCGTTATTATAAACTCTTGCTATTCTCTGCCTTGTGCTTTCAGAGCATTTAAGTGCGCAGTAAATAGCTAAATTGCCTCCCTTTGAGTGACCGCATATAATTATATTGCCGTCAAAGGTTTTCGCTACCTTTTCAAGGTATTCCACCGACAGCGCGTGCGACGGTATTCCTTTTCTTGTGTAAAGGGACATATCCTCTTTCCAGCCGATTAACGAGTCGTCAGTACCTCTGAAAACGATAACGGCGGTGCCGTCGGGCACAAAGAATGTCATTGCGCCGAATTGGAGCGGCGGCTCAACATCAAACGCGCACTTGCAATATGCGACCTTCAGCGAAGCGTATCGTTTTGTCTTTGCCATCGCCATCATTTTAACGCTGATTTTCTTTTTAAGAACAAGTCCCGGCGCAACATGACGATTTCCGTTATACTCAAAGAGTTTTTGACAAGCCTCGGAAAACGGAACAGGTTCGTCGTTAAAGCTGTCTGAAATAACCTTTTCAAACGGCATATACAAAATTTCGCAAAGCAGTATATTGTCAATATCGTTAAAAGGCAGTTCTTCAAAAGAGCTGTCGCCGTACTTTTTAATATAATCCATTGAAGTTGCCAACGAAAACACTCCCTTATATATTTTTAAATTTGCTTTTCACATATTTTGTTTTTGCCAAAATTTTTATGCCCGCATATATTCTTATTTTAAAGCGTTAAGCCACGAAATTATGTCGTCATAAACCTCTTTACGGTTTATCTCGTTTAAAATTTCATGGCGGGCGCCCTCATAAAACTTAAGTGTTACATACTTATGCCCCGTTTTTTTAAGCGTTTTGCAGACCTCGTTAACGCCTTTTGTATAATCGCCTATCGGATCCATTGAACCTGACATCAGTAAAATAGGCATACTTAACGGCACGGAATTATACCAGCGTCTTGTTGAAACAGACTTTAGAGTCAGAAAAAGCGCCTTCATTCCGCTGACGGTGTACTTAAATCCGCAAAGATCGTCGGCAATAAATTTGTCTACCTCTTTTGCATCTCTTGAGACCCAGTCAAACTCAGTTCTTTTCTCTGTTTTTCGGTTATAAGCTCCGAAAGCTATCGTGTCAAGAAGTTCGGAACGGTAATAGGGACCGTTTTGCTTAATAAGCGTATTTGCAAGCTGGATTCCGACCCCGAGAGCAGGATTTTCGCCGCTTGTACCGGTATAAATTACGCCGTCAAGCAAATAGCCGTATTTAGCCGTATATTTACGGGCAATAAGAGAGCCCATTCCGTGGCCGAGCAAATACAGCGGTAAATCATTATATTCGCTTTTAATAATATCCGAAAGCGACTTTAAATCCTCAACAAACGTTTCTTCGCCGCTGTCGCCGAAATATCCGAGCATTTCTTTATTTGCCGCCGACGAGCCGTGCCCTATATGGTCGCTTACAAAAACAGCGTAACCGTTTTTGCAAAGCTCCAAAGCAAACTGCGCATATCGGTTTGAATACTCAGCCATTCCGTGAGAAATCTGAACGACGCCCCGAATGCTGCCGTAATCCATCGGAGCGGCGCTCTGAGCGTAAATATCGCAAAGCCCCGACGCAGACGGAAACGAGTATTCCTTAGTTAAAAATTCCAAAAAACCACTCCTGAAACGAGCTTATTTTTTTGCATTTTTAAAATGCAGCTCTTTCATACCCTCAACCTCATCGCATATCGCTTTAAGCTTGCAGGTATTGCAGTCCAAATTCAAATCCCTTATTATATGGTCAAGCGCCGCCGCTACATCTCTGCATTTTTCCGACAAAGAATCAAGAGCGGAAAAATTAACCGTTTTATCGGTAATAAAGAACACCTTGGCCGCCTTTACCGATGGGTTTTCTTTATATTTTGAAATAAGCAGACTGCCGACTTTTTCAAATGAAATCCCATCTTTTACAGCTTGTTTTGAAACGCGTACATTTTCCGCGTTGCTCATCGAATTTGTGCGAATCATATATCCTTTGGGAAAATATCGGTATTTTACGCGCTCGATTTTTCTGACCGCGTCGTGCGCCGTCTGTTCATCCTCAATTCCGTCAATCTCAATAAGACTTACGCGTGCAAACGGCGTATTTTCTTTGAATGTATCAAGCTCCCCGCCGACAACGATTACACCGTCGCCGCCGATATTTTCAGATGTAAAAAGCTCAAATCCGGTGCCTTTAAGCTCAAACGCCGTTTCTTTTTGCATAACAATTTCATTTCTGCCGGCGTCTTCCCAAGCATTCCCCGAAAAAGGATAAAAGGATTTTTCTTTTTCTTCAATTTCGTCCTTAAATTCTCTTATTTGCTTATCAAAAAACTTCATTAAAGCTTTCTGTCCTTTTCAAGCTTGTCATAATGCTTTCCGAGCGCGTCATAAATTTTGCGGACAAGCTTCATATCAAGATTAAAGAAATAAATAATAAATGTAATCACAAAAAGGCACAAAAGCACTATGCCGATTATAATCAACGCTTTAATCATTTTGAAAGTCCTTTCTGCCTTGCATATTCGGCAGCGCCGAGCGCGCCCATAAGCTGTGGGTCGATGCTTAAATCAACGACATTTATTTTCAGCACCTTTTCGATAGCTCTTTTAAGGCCCTCGTTCTTTGCGCAGCCCCCCGTAAGCGTAATGCTGTCTGTGGCGCCCGCTTTTTTAGCCATTACAAAACATCTTTTCGCAACGGCAAGCTGTATTCCCGCCGCTATTTCATCCATCGGCTTGCCCTCGCCCACAAGAGAGATAACCTCGGATTCCGCAAAAACCGTACACTGGGCGGTAATGGGTATAGTGTTTTTAGCGCTGAGCGAAAGCTTGCAAAACTCGGGAAGGCTCATTTCAAAAGCGTTTGCCATAGCCTCAAAAAATCTGCCCGTACCTGCCGCGCACTTGTCGTTCATAGCGAAGTTTTTAACTGTGCCGTCTTTGTCAATGGCAATGCCCTTAACGTCCTGACCGCCTATATCTATAATCGCCTTAACCTCCGGATTTGTAACATGTACGCCCATTGCGTGACAGCTTATTTCCGAAATGTTTTCATCGGCAAACGGGACTTTGTTTCTGCCGTACCCAGTGCCTATGAGATAGGTAAGCTCCTGAGCGGAGTTAATGTCAGCGACTTTGTCTATCGCCTCGCCGAGCGCCAATTCGGCGCTTTGAACAGGGTTTATTTTGCTCCTTACCGTGGCATCGGCGACCATTTTGCCGTTTTCATCGAGAATTACACATTTCGCGTAGGTTGAACCTACGTCGCATCCGCCAAAATATTTCATATCAAAATCTCCTTTTCACTTTACCAAGCCATTGTATCGTCAAAATCTACGAGCGTCGGGTCAACGGGCTTTTCACCGAGAACCGTTGTCATATATTTGTTAACGTTTTCACGCATATCTCTCCGCGAAATCGTTCTCGGGTCCATAAGGTCCTGCGGAATCCAAATGAAACTTATGTCTCTTTCCCTCGCCTGGTCGTCGAATATGCCGACAAGTCCGTCCATACCCTTGCAGGAAATCTGGTCGTACATAATAACCATATCGGCGTTAAACTCATCGACTATTCTCCAAAGCTCGTCTACAACGTTTTGATAGCCGCCCTTTGTATGCTTTCTCATTGTAGTTCTCTGAAGCGTTTTCGCGTATGTAGCAAGCGCTTTTTCTTCATCGGTCGTGTCGTATTTTATGTAGGAAATCATAGTTTCCATATCCATAACCACGTTTATACCCCAGCAATTTTCAAGCCAATTCGCAAGGCTTGTGTAATAGTTTGCGGGGCAGGACCAAACTATGGCTCTGTGACGCATTTCTTTTGAAACGGGCTCCTTTCTTTCAAAGCCCTTCATCATCAGCTTATTAACCTTTTTGTCTGTCTTGGGGTAAAGCTTGTTCATACCGCCCGAAATATGGAAATAGAAAAGTCTGTAAAGCCAAAACGTCGCGCCCGTCATTTGCGGATAATCGGTTTTATTTATATCCCACTTCTGCATTTCATAATCAAGCTGTAAGTTGTACCTTTCCATAGCGCTTGAAAAGGCGTCCCAATTAAATTTAACTCCGGTCTGCTCCTCAATAAATTTAATCGCGGATTTAACCTCGTCAACAGCATATTCCTGAACGTCCTCGCCGTTGTAGCGGAGGGGAACGTTTATAGGGTGGGTCGGAATATTAAATCTTCTGTCAATAAAGCTTGAATTTATAACCGAGCCGTCACACGGCATATTGCAGGTAAGCGCGCATTTTCCGAAAATAGGATAATCGTCGTTTATTGCAACGCCCGCCTCCGCAGACGGAAGAGGGCAAACATCGGCGGGAACTCCGTAGCTTTCGGTAATATCAAGGTAATGCGGCGTTATCTGCTGGTCAACCATTGAGGTGAGGAAAATCGGGATAGTCGAAACGTGAACGTCACGAAGTCCCGGGAACCCGGCGGTCAACTCAGAAGAAAAAATCTCGTCAACAAGAACGGTCTTGTCGTCCATCTTTGATTTTTTGTGAAAATGCTTGTCGTTTGTAAGCAGAAAACGGATAATATCCGTAGTCGGCTTTACAAGGCCGTTAAAATGCAGGTGAGCTATGCGCAGATGCGTTCCCCGCAGGCCCTCAGTGTGCCTGTCTACCCAAGCGGGAGCAGAAAGATAAGACGCCATCCAGCGGTAGTTCCAGATGCCCTTTACCGTTGAAACGGGCGCTTTGAGCGCCATTACGATAATATTTTTCCAAGTTATAAGCCAACGATAATAATCGTACATCGTGTCGCGGAGCCCGCGCCATTCACGGTGCTTTAGTATCCACGTTTTATCCTTGTGAAGATTGCCGAGATTTTTCGGCTGATTAACCCAAAATCCCATTATATAGCCCCCTTCTCTTTCTGAATTTTTTTAATTTCAAGGCTTTCTACAAATGCCTGAACCCGTGTTCGGAGCTGACCCGACGCGCTGGCGGTGTACTGCCTGTCAACCGTAACGGACGGGATTCCATACTCGTTTGTCATAATGTGAGAGGCAAGCGCCCTTTCATAGCCCCAATATTCGCAGAATTTTATCTGCTCATAAATTACGCCGTCGGCATGGTAATCGTTTACAAGCTGTCTTACATACTCTTTTCTGCCACGTACCTTATCCTGCGCCATATACCTTGGGCATTGGCATGTCTTCATATAATGAAGAATTATCTGCTCAAGCACGTTGCGGTCATCGGTAAGCTCAATCTCCTCACGCCCCGGCAGAGAGCCGAAACAGTAGCGGTCGGCGACAACCAACGCGCCTGACTCCTCAATGAGCTTTGTAAAGTCGGGGTCATCCATTTCAGAGCCTACAACAACGACTTTAGCTCTGTAATTTTTCTTTTCATCGGGGACTCTTGTTTTAAGTTCCTCGGCCGTTTCGCGGAGCTTGTCGATAATCAAATATTTAGGACAGCAATATGTAACGAGGTTTAAAACGTGAAATTCATAGCCCGTTATTCTCGGATTTTCCTCTTTTCTGTACTCCCCGATTTCGGTAATAAGCCTGCAAACCTCGTTATGCTCCTCAACGGCCTTCCTCAATGACTGCTCGCTTATATCCACGCCGTAGACCTCATTTAGCCTGTCAAGCACCTTTGTCTGCATCTGATTTGCATAGTGCTTTATCGTGTGCGGCTCTATTTTAAACGGAATATCGGCAATCGAAACAAAAAATTTGTCGTTTGCGACGAGATTTAACACCTCAAAATGCTCATATGTTCTGTTCATTTCGGAGCAGGATTCGGAGCCGATAAACGCCGAAAGGAAATTGTATCCGCCCTCTATTCCCCTCTCAAGCAAAGCCTTGGAATAACCGCACAGATACGAGCTCATATAGTAAGTGGCAATATCCATTGAGCCGGTTCTGGGCGCGCGCAGTCGCACGGAAAAGCAGTTTCCTACATTCAGAAGAACCTCGGGAATGTGATAGCAGGTGTACGCAACGGCTAATTTACCGTCGCTTATCGCCTTGTCTACAAGCTCGTTCTTAGCCTCCTGCAATAATTTTTCAAAATAGATTAGATGCTTTAAATCCTTCATATCTTTCCGCCTTTATTTAAAATACTTAATTTTTCGAGCGCCGTTCTGACCCCTGTGACAATGGGAGAAGAACTCGGAATCTCCAACACATTCTTTCCCTCAATATCAAAGGACGCTAAGTTTTTATCAGACATAATATATGAGAGAACAGGTATATCCCCTGTATCTATAAGCGGTATAACGCTTTCATCGGGAATGCGGTTGACTATCGCGCCCGTTTTCTCATACATAACAAGCGAATCCGCCACCTCTTTAACCGTTTTTATTACTCCACAGCCTTTTTTGCTCGCGTCCGTCACCAAAATCAAATGCGTTACCTTTTCCATCACCCTGCGGTTTATCTGCTCAATTCCGGCCTCTCCGTCTATTACAACGTAGTCAAAATCAGACGACATAACGGAAATTACTTCTTTAAGATAAGCGTTTACTTTACAGTAACAGCCCGCGCTTTCAGGTCTGCCGACGGCAATAAACGCAAATTTGTCTGTTTCGACGAGGGCGTCAAACATTTTATAGCGCGCGTCGCCGAGCGTTTCAATGGCGGCCCGCACTTGGCCGTTCTCAACCTCGTTTACAAATTCCCTGCGAATGTCGTCAATAGTCATATTAACTTCAATTCCCAATGCGGTTGAAAGCCCGACGGCAGGGTCCGCGTCTATCGCTAAAATGCGCTTATCCGGATAAGCCTCGGTCAACAGCTTTACAATAGCCCCGGAAATTGAGGTTTTGCCGACTCCGCCCTTGCCGGCAACGGCTATTATTTTTGCTTTGCGCTCCATAAAAAATACCTTTCAAAAATCTATATTTATATTATTATATCAAACCGCGCCCTCTTTTTCAACCGTAAACATAAAGAATGACAAAAAAATAACGACAATAATTTGCCGTTATTTTACTGCATTTTGCCATATTAAAGGGCGTCAATATAATCGCAAGCCGCGAGCGCCGCAACTGCGCCGTCCGCCGCCGCCGTTGTCACCTGACGGATACGCTTTGCGCGGCAGTCCCCGGCAGTGAAAATGCCGTTTGATTTTGTAGCGCAGGTTTCGTCTGCCAACGCATATCCGCGCCCGTCAAGCTCCAAAACATCCGCAAAACGCTCATTCTGCGGAACAAGGCCGACCGCAAGAAAGACGCCGTTAACGGGAATTTCGCTCTCCTCGCCGCTGTTTTGATTTTTAACGTCGATTCCGACAACATCTCCGCCGTCTGATTTATACGCTGTAAGTACCGTTCCGCATATTATCTCAACATTTTCCTTAGAGCGGAGTTGTTCCTGAAGTTTCTTTTCACCCGTAAGGAAATCAAGGTTCTGAATAACATAAACTTTTTTTGCCAATTCCGAGAGCAAAATTGCCTCCTGCAAAGCGGAGTTTCCGCCGCCTACCACCGCGACCGTCCTATTTCTGTAAAACGCGCCGTCGCAAACTGCACAGAATGAAATCCCGCCGCCGATAAGCTCTTCTTCGCCGTCAAGCCCCAATGTTCTGTGCTTGGCGCCCGTTGCTATAATAACGGATTTTCCCTGAAAATCGCCCGAATCGGTGACAACGGTTTTAACATCTCCGTCAATGATTTTCAGGACTTCGCAGGATTCAAAATCCGCGCCCTGATTTAACACCTGTTCAACGAGCTTTTCGGCAAACTCATTGCCCGAAATATTTGAAAATCCGGGTATATTTTCAACCTTCGGGGAAAATGTTATCTGACCGCCAAAGGTTTCTTTTTCGATTATAAGCACATTTTTGTCTGCCCTGCGTGCGTACAGAGCGGCGGTAAGCCCTGCGGGGCCACCGCCGACAATTATAATATCGTACATAAATTGCTGTGCCTTTTAAATATTATAATATTTCTTTATATCGGATACGCCGTAAACTTTCTCTGCCTCGCCGTTCTTAACTACGACAAGAGTCGGCGCTTTCTTTATGCCGAACTCCGCGGCAAGCTCAGGCTGTTCGTCTGCATAAATTTTGTCGTACTCTATGTTTGCTTTATCAAGAATTGAGCAAACTATTTTGCAGTTGGGGCAAGTAGTCGTTGCGAAAATATAAGTCGCGTCCTGAGACGGCGTTTCGCAAACACATTCGGCGCTTTCATCGTTTCTTTCAATAACTCCCGTGTGCGAGAGATGCGAATTTGCAATGTCGTAAACCTTACGGTCCTTATACTCCTGAGCTTTACCGTCGTTCCAGTTCTGAATGGGGCGGTAATAGCCTGTAATACGGCTGTAAACCTCAGTTTTTTCACCGCATTCGGGGCATATAAACTGCTCGCCCGCAAGGTAACCGTGGTTTTTACATACCGAATATGTCGGCGACATTGTGTAGTACGGGAGCCTGTAATTCTCCGCTATCTTGCGTACAAGGTTTGCCGCGGCCTGCCAGTCGGGGAGCTTTTCACCGAGGAAGGCGTGGAACACAGTGCCCGACGTATAAAGCGTCTGAAGCTCGTCCTGAATGTCGAGAGCCGAGAAAATATCTTCGGTAAAGCCGACGGGAAGATGCGATGAGTTTGTATAGTAAGGCGTGCCGTTCTCATTGGCGGTAATAATATCGGGATAATATTTCTTGTCGTGCTTAGCAAGACGGTATGAAGTCGATTCCGCAGGCGTCGCCTCAAGGTTGTAAAGGTCGCCGTACTCTTCCTGATAGTCCGAAAGACGCTCGCGCATATGGTTGAGCACCTCAACCGTGAAGTCTTGGGTTTCCTTGTGCGTCATATCTTTCCTAAGCCATTTCGCGTTAAGACCAGCCTCATTCATACCTACAAGACCTATTGTTGAGAAATGGTTATTGAATGTTCCGAGATAACGCTTTGTGTATGGGTAAAGTCCGTTTTCAAGAAGTTTTGTTATTACGGTACGCTTAACTTTAAGTGAACGCGCAGAAATATCCATAAGCTTATCGAGCCTCTTAAAGAAGTCCTCCTTATCGGCGGCAAGGTAAGCGATTCTGGGCATATTTATTGTAACAACGCCGACAGAACCCGTTGACTCGCCCGAGCCGAAGAAACCGCCCGATTTTTTACGGAGTTCACGAAGATCAAGGCGCAGACGGCAGCACATTGAACGCACGTCCGACGGCTCCATATCGGAATTGATGTAGTTTGAGAAATACGGTGTGCCGTATTTTGCCGTCATCTCGAAAAGCAGCTTGTTATTCTCGGTTTCAGACCAGTCAAAATCACGCGTGATTGAATATGTGGGAATAGGATATTGGAAACCTCTGCCGTTGGCGTCGCCCTCAATCATAATTTCAATAAAGGCCTTGTTGACCATATCCATTTCTTTTTTGCAGTCTTTATATTTGAAATCCAATTCCTTGCCGCCGACAATAGCGTTGAGCTCCGCAAGGTCGTTCGGAACCGTCCAGTCAAGGGTAATGTTTGTAAACGGCGACTGCGTACCCCAGCGGGAGGGCGTATTTACGCCGTAAATAAATGACTGTATGCACTGCTTAACCTCTTTATATGAAAGGTTATCAACTTTAACGAAAGGAGCTAAATACGTGTCAAACGATGAGAAAGCCTGCGCGCCCGCCCATTCGTTCTGCATAATGCCGAGGAAGTTTACCATTTGATTGCACAGCGTTGAAAGATGAGACGCAGGCGAAGACGTGATTTTGCCCGGAACGCCGCCGAGCCCCTCCTGAATCAGCTGTTTGAGCGACCAGCCGGCACAGTACCCGGTAAGCATTGAAAGGTCGTGAATGTGAATGTCCGCGTTGCGGTGGGCGTTTCCTATCTCCTCATCATAGACCTCGGAGAGCCAATAGTTAGCCGTAATCGCGCCCGAGTTCGAGAGAATAAGTCCGCCTACGGAATAGGTAACGGTTGAATTTTCCTTTACACGCCAGTCGTTTATTTTAAGGTAATTGTCCACTATGGTTTTATAGTCAAGAGTCGTCTTGCTGATGTTGCGCAGTTTCTCTCTCTGCTTGCGGTAAAGAATATAAGCCTTGGCAACATCGTCATACCCAGCTTTGATAAGCACGGTTTCAACGCTGTCCTGAATATTTTCTACGGTAATTCTTCCGTCCTTGATTTTTGACTCAAAATCGGCGGTTACCTTGAGCACCAAAAAGTCGATGGTGTCGGGGTGGTACTGCGTTTCGCACGCCTCAAACGCCAGAACAATGGCGTCCTTGATTTTTTCAAGGTTAAATTCAACAATCTTGCCGTCACGTTTAACAACTGTATACATTTTTACTCTCCTCACTGTTTTCTTCTCTTAATTTGTTGTCGCATAAAAGTATAGCACACATTTTATAGTGATGTCAATAGAAATCACCACAATATATTGTGTTTTTGCAAAAAATACTATATTCCGCGTATCTCACAGGAACGAACATATTTAAGCGCGGCCGAGCGCATAAGTAAAAGCGTTTCTTTGGAGCACTCGTGCATATTTTCGCCTATCAGATTGCCGGAATCGGTGAAATTTTGAATAAAGTACTTCGGCGTTCCGGCTATCCACCGGCTCAGCTTTTCAATGTCCTCAACCGTGTGAAATTCACGGACAACCGTAGTTCTGAACTCAAAATCCACATTGCCCGAAAGCAAAAAGCTTATGCTTTCCTCAATCTTTGACACGTCAAAATTTGGAATTCCCACCGTTTCGCCGTACTTTTCCCTGCAGTTTTTTACGTCCATAGCGACATAATCCACAATACCTTCTTCAACCAAATCGCGAAGCTTAGCGGGGTAAGCGCCGTTGGTGTCCAGCTTTACGCTGTATCCCATGGCTTTGATTTTGCGGATAAAAGAGGCTATATCCGGCTGCAAAAGCGGTTCGCCGCCCGTAATGGCAACGCCGTCCAAAATTCCTTTGCGCTTTTTAAGGTACGAAAAAACACTTTCCTCGGGAATAATATCGTCATTTGAAAGCTCGGTTACTAATAGCGCGTTATGGCAAAACGGACAGCGTAAATTGCACCCGCCCGTAAACACCGTACAGGCCACACGCCCCGGAAAGTCAAGCAGCGTCATCTTCTGAAAGCCGTGAATCCGCACTTTTCTTTCTCCTTTCAAAAAACAAGATATTCCAAATCAAATGCGTAACCGTTAATAAATATACCATATATTGTGGTATATATCAATATGGGATTATGTATAAATCAGAGTTAAAATTTTGTGTAATTTGCAAAACGCTTTTTTTAACATACTGTTTACTAACAAATCAAACTGTGATATACTTTATATATGAATATAAGGAGATGGTTGTTTTGCAAAAGGAATTTACAAAGCGCAAAAAACTCGGCTACTGCTCCGGTATTGTTACGGAGTCGCTGCTTTACAATATGTTTTACACATATTATCTTGTCTTTCTGACGGACGTCATTAAAATGAACCCTATACTTGCCGGTACCGTAAGTTTTATTTCGATTTTTTGGGACGCGGTAACAGACCCGATAATCGGCTCGTTTGCCGATGTAAACGGCGCCGACAAGCGTAAATTTATGGCAAAAGCCACTTTCCCGTTAGGAATTACGTTCATTGCCGCTTTTGTAAATATCGGCGCGCAGTCTTCCGTAATTCAGTTTATCTATTACACGGCCGCCGCAATGCTTTTCTGGCTTGCTTACACCGTTTACACTATCCCTTATTACGCCGTAGTCGCGGAAATTACTCAGGACTATGACGAGCGCACGTCAATCCGCAGTACAAGTTCCCTTATAAACACCGCGGCGATATTCCTCGGCAACGCCCTGCCCGCCGTTTTGCCCTCGCTTTTTGCCGGATTGATATTTTCAGGCAAAAAAATGGGCGACTCGTTCGGCTGGTCGGCAACGGCGGTTATAATGTCGGCGATGTCAATAATTTTCGCCGTCATTACGGTTAAATCGCTCAGAGGTATTGTCCTACAAAAAGCTGAAACGGCGGCGGACAACGGCAGAAAAAGCATTAAAACAATCTTCAGCGAATTTTTTGAGGTTCTTAAAATCAAGCCGTTCAAATGGTTCGCAATGTTTATAGTATTTTTCCTTATGGCGTCGTCAATGATTCAATCGTCCTTTGAATATATGATTAAATATCTTGTAAACAAAGACCCCGAAACGTGGATGACCGTTGTAATTATTGAGCTTGTTGTTGTTATGGCGGCGTTTATTCCGCTTGTAACAAAAATTGCCGAAACCAAAGACAGGCGATTTTCAAGTATTCTGTTTATGAGCCTTATGTGCGCGGGACTTATCGTTTGCAGAATAATAGGCGTGCGCTCCATAGCCGTCGTTTTGGCGGTAACGTTTTGTATGGCTATGGGTATGGCCAATTTCTGGACGGTATTTTACTCCATGGCATACGACCTTGTTGAAGTTGACGAATTTGCTTACGGAACACGCCGCGAAAGCGTTATAACGGCGCTCCCGCAGTTTTTCCAAAAATTTGGCGCGGCGGTGGGCGTTTGGACGGTTTCGCTTATCCTTCAGTTAACCGGATACAATGCAGATCTTGCCGCGCAGAACGCTAAGACAATTAACGGCATTGAAAACAACGTAACGCTTATTCCGGCGGCATTCCTTATTCTCTCAGTTATAGGCGCGGTTATGTACCCGATTACAAAAGAAAAATTCAACCTTTTGGGCCGTGAGCTTGCAAAGAAACGCGGCGGAGAAAAATATTCCGCCGAGGGACTTGAAAAAATTATTTAACCGATAAAATTAAATACTCTGTTTTAGCTTATTTTAAACGCCCGTCAAGCATCAGCTTGGCAGGCGTTTTTTAACAGATTAAATTAAAGCGAAAATATAAACCGAATTTGCGGCTTTTGCCGTGTTCCGTATTAAAGCCGCGCGGGGAACACTTATGTCCGCTTTGCCATTTCTCGCAGTTTGTTCTTACAGCCCTGTTCAATTACCATCTGTTTTCCACATACTCGCAGAAAGCGTACATATCCTTTACGTTTATTTCCGTGCCGTCGTCCAGAACAGCCTTGCCGCTCCACATTCCGTGAACCTGATGGCTGTGCATACGCATAGCTATGACATTCAAATCGCTGTGATGGTCGTAAAACGGGGTCATTGTAAAATTAAACCTGCCGTCCTCGGATACAAAATGCCACGGGTGCATATATTTATCCGGTTTCGGGAACATATCAACGTCAACCGCGCCGAATTTATGCGCCTTTCCGTCATAGAAAATGCAGGTTTCCGTTGCCTTGCTCTCATCGCCAATACCCCACGTAATTTCAAATCCGAAAGTGTGCTTTTCGCCGTTTTCATCGGTAATATAGGCGGCTCCGTTGCCCCAATACCAAACCATTGAATAGGGCGTGTTGACTCTGCCCCAGTCAAGAACACAGAAAGTGTCTTCCTTTGAAAATTCATAAATTTCATCGCCGAATCTGAATACGCCCTCGCACGGCATACAGTTCTGCTTTGTCGTCATAAAATAGCATTTGGGATAATTCTCAAACGGAAGAACCGTCGTAATATTTTCAAGATTTTCGGGAATATCCATTGAAAAATCGCAGACAACGGCCTTGCCCTTATCGCTCGACTCAAAGTGAAGAGACCTTGTGTTTTCCTTTGTGTCAAAGACGCATTTGCCGTTTCCTATTCCGTTAACGCTGAAATCGACAAGGTTAGGAACATCGCCCTTCGACGGCAGAATATACTTATCCGTTTGGCCGAGGAATATTGGCTGAGGAGCGGTTATTGTGCCTGCCGCTAACTTTTTATTCGGGTCGGGATTGCGTAAATCGACAAGCGCAGCGCAAACATAGCCGCCGATTGAAATATTGGCAAAGCTTATCTGCACCATATATTTGCCGTTTGAAATCTGATAAAAATCCCACTCTTTTCTTGAATGGCTTTTCTTAACAAGGTTTCTGTCGTATTCAAAGACGTTGTGCCTTGCCCAGCCCGCCGCTAAAAGCGTACCGTCGCTGTCAAGCAGTTTCGTAGGCTCTGTATATTCCCTTTGCTCGCTCTTTACCTCGCCTTGAAGCCAACTTTTGTAAGTTCTCTTCATAAATACATTTCCCCTTTTTTATTTTCCGTGTTTATAATAATGGTCTTGCCTAAGTCATATTATCAGATATTCAGCGTCTTTTCATATGAAGCAATTACCGCTTCCATAAGCGCCGAACTAAGCCCGCCCTCATGGAGCTTTCTGACGCCCTGAATTGTAGTTCCGCCGGGACTGCAAACGGAGTCCTTGAGCGCCGCCGGGGTTTTGCCGGTTTCAAGCATAAGCTTTGCTGAGCCTAAAAGAGTTTGGGACGCGTAAAGATACGCCTTATCTCTCGGTACTCCGCAGGCGACTGCGCCGTCCGCAAGAGACTCAATAACCTCATATACAAATGCGGGTCCGCACCCGGAAACCGCGGACGCGGCGTCAATAAGCCTTTCGGGAATATCGTCAAGCCGGCCGGATTTATCCATCGCCTTGAAAAAGGCTTTGTACTCCTCGCACGTCACAAGGCTGTTTTTAGCGCAGAGAATCATACCCTCGCCGACAGCGCAGGCAACATTCGGCATTATTCTGATTACGGGATATTCGCCGAAAAGCTCCGCGATGTCCCCTGTACTTCTGCCAGCCGCCATGGAAACGAGTATAAATCTGCTCTCTCTTTTTTCCAAACAAGGCCTTATTTCACTTGCCAATTCGCCGAGAGTTTGCGGTTTCACGCCCAAAAATATATACCTGCATTTTTCCGCTACGCTTTTGCTGTCCGCAAATTCACACCCAAGTTTTTTTGCCAAATTTTCGGCCTTTTGAGCCGTTCTGTTCGAGAGCAAAACGGTTTTCGGAGAAATGTTTTTTACCAGCGCCTCGCAAAGCGCGCAGGCCATATTCCCCGTTCCGATAAAACCGTATTCAAACAATTTATCTCACCTGTCCGTTTCCTTTAATTACATAATGATACGTCATCAGTTCCGAAAGCCCCATAGGCCCTCTTGCATGGATTTTCTGCGTGGAAATCCCCATTTCACAGCCGAGCCCGAATTCGCCGCCGTCGGTAAAACGGGTAGACGCATTGACATAAACCGCCGCCGAATCGGTGTTATTGACAAAATATTCCGCTTTTTCCTTATCGTTTGTCACAATAGCCTCGCTGTGACCCGTTGAATGAGCCAAAATATGCTTTACAGCCTCGGCTGTGTTCTCAACGACCTTGACTGCCAAAATATAATCGAGAAATTCCGTATCAAAGCCTTCGTCCCCTGCGAGAATGCCGTCGATTATCTTCGCCGCCGTTTCATCGACGACAAATTTTACGGGATGCTCCCGATTTTCGGTCAGCCGTTTGTAAAGACGCGGCAGAAATTCGGACGCTATCTCCCTGTCTACTACCGCGACCTCGCAGGCGTTGCACACTGACGGGCGCGACGTCTTAGCGTTGTCGATAATATTCAACGCCATTTGTATATCGGCCGTTTTTTCAACGTAAATATGGCAAATTCCCGTGCCTGTTTCAATGCACGGCACGGTCGCGTTTTTTACACACGCGTCAATAAGCCCCTTGCCGCCTCTTGGAATCAGCAGGTCAATTTGACCTTTGGCTGTCATCATTTCTTTGGCGCTTTCTCTTGTTGTGTCGTCTATAAGCTGAATGGCGTTTTCGTTGATTTTGCGGGATTTAAGCCCGCCGCGCAAAGCGTTCACAACAGCCTTTGACGTTCTGTAAGCCTCTTTACCGCTCCTAAGAACGCAGACATTTGAGCTTTTAAAGCAAAGAACGGCGGCGTCGCTTGTGACATTGGGACGGCTTTCGTAAATTATTCCGATAACGCCCATAGGCACGGCCGTTTTTTCAATAATAAGACCGTTGGGTCTTTTTACGGTATTAAGAACTTTTCCGTTAGGGTCGGGAAGGCGCATTACATCACGCATACCGTTTGCCATTGCCGTTATTCTGTCTTTCGACAAAGACAGACGGTCAATCATAACATCGGAAATTTTACCTCTTGCGTTTTGTACGTCTTTTTCGTTTTCACTGAGGATATAATCCGCGTTTAAAAGGAGCATATCTGCCATTGCGCTTATGGCGCTGTTTTTTTCTTCGCTTGTAAGGCGTTTTATGTCGGCCTTCGCGCTTGTAGCCGCTGAAAGTATTTGAGCAGTTGTCATTTTCATCATTTCTTTCCGTAAAATCGAGTGCCTACGTCTTCTTTTTCAACTATATCGTATAAAATTTTCGGGTCGCTGCCGTTCGCAATAACCATATCTATGCCTTTTTCGGTGACAATTTTGGCGGCTTTAAGCTTAGTGTGCATTCCGCCCGTGCCGAGAGCCGAGCCGTGGCCGTTACCCATAACCATAATATTATCGTTTATTTCGTAAACTTTTTTAATAAGAACCGCGCCGTCATTCGTTCTGGGGTCTTTATCGTAAAGGCCGTCAATATCAGACAGGATAACGAGTAAATCGGCGTTAAGGCTCACCGCGACTACGGCGCCGAGCGTATCGTTATCGCCAATTTCAATCTCTTCCGTTGAAACGGTATCGTTCTCGTTTATAACGGGCAGAACTCCGAACTGCAAAAGACGCGATACGGTGTTTCTGAAATTCTCATGGTCGGTTTTATTGTTTACTATGGAATTTGTGATAAGAATCTGCGCTATCGTGTGATTGTACTCGGAAAATTCCTTATCGTAAACATACATAAGCTCGCACTGGCCGACTGCCGCCGCCGCCTGCTTTGACGCCATATCCTGCGGCCTGTCGCCCAAAGAAAGCTTACCCATACCCATTCCGATAGCTCCCGATGAAACAAGGATTATTTCATTGCCGGCGTTAAGCAGGTCGCTTAGCACTCTGCACAGTGTGCTCACACGCCGAATGTTAATTCTGCCGGTTGAGTGCGCAAGTGTTGATGTTCCTACCTTTACAACGATTCTCATTCACAATTCTCCTAATATAACTTAATCAAGAGATGTCACCCGCCTCCTGAGGCGGCGCTCCTGCGTTTATTGCCGCGTTTAATGACGGGCAACCATTTAATTAAATGTCATTTTCAGTTTATCACATTAAGGGAAAATTTACAAGTAAATTGCTCTATTTTTTCACTTTTGGGCAAAGGGAAAGCGGTTCGGCAAAACCCAAACCGCTTTGAATAATAATATTTGTTATTTTCGGATTTGACTATCACAGATTTATTATGCCTATTGATTTTAAGAAAAGCACAAACAACAGCACGGGCGCTATATACTTTATCATTACTACATAAAGCTTTTTTCTGCCCATTATACAGCCGCTCTTTTCAACCTCGTCAATAACGGTTTTCGGCTTTACCACCCAACCTATCAGAATACAAGTTGCAATAGCAACTGCAGGCATAAGTACATTATTGCTTATATAGTCGAGAATATCGAGTATCTGAACGCCGTCAGCAACCGGAAGTTTTGCCTCAAAGTAGAGCTTATTGTAGCCTAAGCAAACTATAACCGCGCCCGCAAACGCAATCAGGCCCTCTAAGATGGCCGCTTTAACGCGCGACATTTTAAACGCGTCCATAAACGAGGCCACAACCGCTTCCATAATTGAAATCGCGCTTGTCAGCGCGGCAAAAAGCACCATAGCAAAGAAAAGAAATCCTATAATATCTCCTGCCCTGCCCATTGCCGCAAACACTTTTGGCAGGGAAATGAACATAAGACCCGGTCCGCTTGAATCAAGGCCGTCCTGACCCATAAACGCAAACACAGCGGGCACTATCATTACACCCGCCAAAATTGCCACGGCGGTGTCAAATATCTCTATCTGGTTTATAGATTTTGAAAGATTTGCTTTGTCGTTTACATAAGAGCCGTAAGCAATCATAATACCCATAGCAACTGAGAGGCTGAAGAACAACTGTCCCATCGCGTCAACAAGCACATTTAAAAATTTTCCCGCCGTTACGCCTTTTAAATTCGGGACAAGCAGTATTTTAAGCCCCTGCAGACCAGTCCTGACCGTGCCGTCGGGAGACTCGTATTTTATTGTAAGCGAAAATACGGCAATACCGACAACAAGAATCAAAAGAATCGGCATAATGACTTTTGACATACTTTCAATGCCCTTGTTAACGCCGCGGAAAATTACAAATGCAACTATGCAGAAAAACAGCGCCATCATAATTATCGGTTCGTATGTACCCGATATAAAGGACGTAAAATATCCGTCTTCTGCGGCGGCGGAACAGCCGCCCGTTAAAAACACAGATAAGTATTTTACAACCCAACCGCCTATTACACAGTAATACGGCAAAATAATAGCGGGGACTAAGCACCCTAACACGCCGAGAAATCCCCAGCCCTTTTTAATTTTGCCGTAAGCCGTAAGAGGACCCTGCTTTGACTTTCTTCCTATTGCCACCTCTGTCGTCAAAAGCGAAAAGCCGAATGTTAGCGCCAAAATCAAATATACTATAATAAACAGTCCGCCGCCGTCCTTTGCCGCTAAATACGGAAATCTCCAAATATTTCCAAGTCCCACGGCGCTGCCTGCCGCCGCGAGAACAAAGCCTATTGTACCGCCGAATGAACTTCTTTTTTGTTCCATAAATCCTCCAAACAACATAAATTCAACCAAACCTTAACAGTTATTTTACCTTAAAAATATAAATTTGTATAGTGTTTTCCCTTATTTTCCCGCAAAAATATTTTCGCCGAAAGAACGGCGCTGTTAAAATCCGGCGGCCGTTAAAGCAGATAACAGCAAAAGACAACCCGGCGCAGGCAGTGCCGTACCGGGTTGAAAATAAAATTCAAATTGGATTTATGTATATACTTTTTATGATTTTTAGCTTTGCTGAAAATCAATAATTTTCTTCTTTAATCTCAAAATAGCTTTGAGGATGCGCGCATACGGGGCAAACCTCGGGAGCCTTTGTGCCGACTACAATGTGACCGCAGTTACGGCATTCCCAAACCTTAACCTCGCTTTTTTCAAATACTTGAGCGGCGTCAACATTTTTAAGGAGCGCGCGGTATCTTTCCTCGTGAGCCTTTTCAATAGCCGCTACCGCTCTGAATTTCTTGGCAAGCTCGGCAAAGCCCTCCGCCTCGGCAGTTTTAGCAAATTCTTCATACATATCTGTCCACTCATAGTTTTCGCCGTCAGCCGCCGCAGAAAGGTTTTCGCTTGTACTGCCGATTCCGTTAAGCTCTTTAAACCAGATTTTAGCATGCTCTTTTTCATTGTCTGCCGTCTTTAAAAACAGCGCTGCAATTTGCTCATATCCCTCTTTTTTTGCGGCCGACGCAAAATATGTGTATTTGTTTCTTGCCTGTGATTCGCCTGCGAATGCCGCCTGCAAATTTTTTTCGGTTTGCGTGCCTTCATATTTGTTTGCCATAATAAAACCTCCTAATAAAATTATACATATATTATACTCGCTGTTGTCACCCTTTTTCAAGAGCTATTTTTTTATCCGCCGCTTTTTTGAATTTTTTTCGCTGATGAAGATAGATAACCGCAAGCGGTATGTCGGCAAGCAGCCACGCCGCCGGTCCGGCAAAGCAAACGGCGTCAAAGCCCAAAACGGGCGTCAAAACAAACGCGATTAAAATTCTGCCTACAAGCTCACCGGCGCCCGCTATGGTGTTGGAGTAAGTAAAACCGAGCCCCTGCAAAGCGTTCCTGAGCACAAAAAGTACGGCGACAAGGCTGTAACACAGCGAAATCGCGGTTATATAATGCTTTGCGGCGAACATCATTTCGGGATTGGATTCCGAAGAAAACAGCGATACCAAAGGCATTCCTATTTTATAAAGCGTAACGCTCATAACAACCGAAACCAAAATATCGAGAAGTAAAATGCGTTTTACCGATTTCACAATACGCTCATAATTTTCCGCGCCGTAATTTTGGCCGACAAAGGTCTGCGTGGCGACTCCCAGCCCGCTCATAGGGATATTTGTGAGATTTTCCGCTCTGCCCGCCGCAGTAAAACCTGCCATTACGTTCGCGCCGAATGAATTTACCGCGCTCTGCAAGCACATAGAGCCTATTGACGTTACTGTAAACTGAAGCGAAACCGGAATACCGAGATTTAATTGCTCTAAGGCAATTTTCGGCCGCAGGCGCAAGTCCGAGCGCTTTATCTCAACATTTTTGTTGATTTTGATTACATAAAATCCCGTTAAAAACGCCGCCGCAATATGCGAAACGAGCGTTGCCGCCGCCGCGCCCTCAACGCCGAGGTGAAATTGCTTTACCAAAAGCAAATCAAGCGCGAAATTTACAATACAGCTTACCGCAAACAGGTAAAGCGGTTTTTTGCTCTCCCCTACTGCTCTTGAAATTGCGGTAAAATTATTTGAAAGCATCTGAAACGGTATGCCGAAATAAAGAATGTTAACATAAGATTTTGAAAGATTTATTATTTCTTTCGGAGTGCCGATAAGCCTCAAAAGCGGCGATGAAACCGTGTGCGCAAAAAGCACAAGAAACAAGCCCACCAGAAACGCCGTCACTATACTGCCGGATGCGTAAAGCGTTATTTTCTTTTTGTCGCCGGCGCCGAAAGCGTGTGCGACCGGTATGGTAAACCCGCTTGTAAGGCCGAGCGCCGCGCCTATAATAAATGAATTTATTGAACCGACGTTGCCGACCGCCGCCAATGCGTCCGTACTTACGTAACGCCCGACTATAATATTGTCAACGAGCGTGTAATTGTATTGAAGAAGCGATGAAAGCATTATCGGAAAAGCAAAAATAATTATACTTTTAAGCGCGTTACCGTTCAGCATACTGTTTTTCTGTTTCATTACCGTCACCAAGCAAAACAAAAATTATTAAAAAATTCAATAAGGGGATTGCCCCGTCAAGCGGCGCGGCAAGGCGCGGTGTAACCGCGCGGAGGAATCAGTGAAGACCCAAATCCCCCACCTGTAAAAATTCAATCGGGCCGCCGCGAACCGACAGCATTTATTATAAATCAACAAATGAATAACGGCAAGATATATTTATGTAAAAATATTGTACTTGTATTTATGAAACAGCAACATTTTGAAGGCTGTCAGTAAATTTTAAAAATTTAAGAGCCGCAGAACAGTTAAGTCTTCGGCTCCAATCAGGTTAAATTCCGCCGGAAAACGGTTAAAAACCGTTAAAAGTCGGATATACAGACGCTAAGCGGTTTGTTCCGCTTTAATCGCGTCGGTTTTATAGACAAACATTACGGACGCCTCGGCGTCACTTGGACATTCGGTAAATATTCTGTACTGCATACCCATAGTTACCCACTCTTTTACACGCGCCGCGAGCAAATCCGTGTTCGTATTGTTCAAAGAACCTATGTCGGTGTATTTTTCAGCGGTTTCCATAATAGCGGCGAGCTTATCTGTACTATCGGCGCTTGCAAGATCGCCGATAGTGTTTAAAAGCTCCTTGTTTTTATCAATTACCGCTAAAATGCGTTTAAGTTCCGTTAACGTCTGAGGAAGATTATCAAGAGATTTTTTTACATCCGGATCTGCGTCCATCTCCTTCATCATAGCCTGCAAAATGGGCATAACATCATTCAAATCCTGCGCAAGAACGGAAAAGCTTGAAAGACTTGAGGATAACTGCGGCAGAATCCTTATAAGAGCCATAACCGCAGGGTCGTTAAGCGTTGCAGAAACGGCGTTCATATCCGTCTTTTCAAGGTCTTTTGCAAGCTTGTCGAGCTTATTAAGGTTTTCATCGGTCATATATTTGCCTATGACCTTAATCAGCTTTTCGTTTTCCTCATAAAGGCGTACCGCATTTCCGACGGCGTCTAATAAATCCTGAAGTTTATTCGCGTCACCGTAAAGAAGGTTAACTATTTTGTCAACGTCAAGCCCTGAAAGCGCTTTTTGAATATTCTCAATATCCGAAATAACCTTTTTTATGCTCTCGACGCTCGTAGGAAGACCGCCGTTGCCCAAATTGCCGATAGAGGCAAGGGGAATTACTGCAAACATCATATTTCCAAGCTCAAATTTTTCGGTATAAGCAGAGATGCAGTAAGTACTGCTGTAAAGGCTGTAATCAATAAAATCAAGCCCTAATTCGGAAATTCCCAAGCTCTCGTCTATACCGGGAACGCCGAAGAAAAACAAAATCTGCTTATCGCCGTCGCTTATCATTGAGCCGTTATCTATTGAAATATTGGAGAAAACGCTTTCGGAAAGAATGGTGCCGCCAATCATTAACATAGGACAGCTTAACGTGTAATCTTTCCCGTTTATCTTTTTGGGTAACGTAAGGTTGTTATTTGCTTCAACCTGAATTTTAACATTGCCCTTTTTGCCGGCGATTTGCTCGGGAGTCATTTCGGTTCCCTCAAGGAAATAGCGTATTTTAAACGTAACGGGAGGTTCTGAATCGGTTTCGCCGCTGTAATAAATGTCGGTCGTGTCCATATCCCAAAATATGTTTTTGCCGTCAGTTACGGGAGAAATAAGAGTTTTTACGTTGCGGATATTTTTAAGGTTGCTTACATCTGCAACTCTTACCTGAGGCATATCCGTATGAATCCAATCCATAACCGTAACGACGGAGGTCGCTCCGTCAGGAGCCATATTCACATAAACGGTTTCCTGCTTTTTATAAGATTCCGCTATATCCGAATACTCGGTTTGCTTAAATTCCTTTTTACCGGAATAGACGTCAAGAATCTCGTTGCCCGTTGTTTTCTTTCCGCAGCCTGCCGCTGCAAGCAAAATAGACGCGGCAAGAATTACGCACAGCGATTTAAAAAATATATTTTTACGCATTGTTTTCTGCCTCCTCAGTAGAACTTTCTATCGCTTTTTTATTTTTCTTTTTTTTCGGTCTATGCTCTCTCCAATCAAGCGTGGTTTTGTCTATAACGGATTCGCAAAGGTAAAGAATCGGAGTTGTGAATACCACAATAACAACCGCGCTTATTAACGAACCCCTTGAAAGAAGTGCGCAAATTCCCTTGATAAGAGTTATATCGCATACAAGGAATACGCCGAAGGTTGCCATAAAGAATACCGACGCAGATTGCAGAATGGATTTTTCGGCGGCGGAAACCGCTTTGAGAATAGCGTCTTTTTTAGGCAGCCCGTTTTTAAGCTCTTCCCTGAACCTTGTTGTAAGCAAAATCGCGTAGTCAACCGTAGCGCCCAGCTGTACGCAGTTGACAACCGTTGGGTCAATAAACGATATTTGACTTTTGAAAATTACCGATAAACTAAGATTCAGCCAAATTGCAAGCTCTATTGAAAGAACCAGAATTATGGGAATGCTTATTGATTTCAAGCAGACTGCAATAAGTATGAAGATTGCCGCTATGGAAACTATGCCTGTAATTGTAAAATCGCGGCTCGTAGTTACAACCATATCCTTTGAAATTGCCCCCTCGCCCGTTATAAAGGCGTTCGGGTCATATGATTTAACTATCTTTTCCATTTTTACAACCTGATCGTTCAGCTCGTCGGTTGCCGAGGAATACTCGGAATTTACCATCATAAGCTGAAGGCCGTCTGCCTTGCAGATTTTAAGAATTTCATCGGGGATTATGCTGCTCTGTACGGCAGGCCCTAAGAACGAGCTGTAAGAAATTATTGATTCAATTCCCTGCAAATCGCGGATTTCGTCTTCCATCTGCATAATTTTGCCTGCGGGGAGCGAATCGTCAAATATTACGAACTGCGACGACGCCATACCAAAATCGTTTTTTAGCTGATTAAGCCCGCGTACCGATACAAGGTCCTGCGGGAGCGCTTTGTCCATACTGTAATAAAGGTTTGCCTTGCTTTGAATAAAATAAGAGGGAATAAGCAGAACGACAAAAATTATTGCAAGCACCTTTTTGTGTTTAAATACCCATCCGTTAATTTTGCTGAAATTGGGCATAAGCGAACGGTGTTTAAATTTGTCTATATATTTTTCTGTGAGAAGGACAAGCGCGGGCAATACGGTCAAAACGGTTACAAGACCGAAAGCAACGCCCTTCGCCATAACAAACCCTATGTCAAAGCCCATAGAGAACTGCATAAACATCAGAGCTACAAACCCGAAAACAGTTGTAAGCGAGCTTCCCGTCAACGCTGTCATAGAGTTAACTATCGCTCTTGCCATAGCTTCCTGTCTGTCGTCGTATATCTTCTTTTCCTCATAATACCTATCAACAAGGAAAATTGAGTAGTCCATTGTAACGCCCAGCTGTAATATTGCCGCCAGAGTCTGCGTAACAAAAGAAATCTCTCCCATAAATATGTTTGAGCCCATATTATAAATAATTCCCATACCGAGCGCGGTCAAGACAACGGGCGGCAGGAACCATGAATCCGTCATTAAAAGCATGGCTATGAACGCCAATAATACCGCAAAGGCAACGTAAACAGGGGCCTGCTTAATACAGATGTCCCTTATATCCTCGGTAATTGCGGTAAATCCGCTGACAAGAACCTTATCGTTCATCAGCGTTTTGATTTTGCTTATAGCGTCGAGCGTTTTGTCCGATGAGCCTTCTTCTTCATACTGGACAAGCATCATAGTTTTTGAGCCGTCTTTACTGTAAAAAATCTCTTTCATTACGTCCGGAAGGATTTCAGTGGGGATTGTGATGTCCGCCAAGGTGTCAACCCAAAGAACCGTTGAAACGCCGTCTATTTTTTCTATTTCGGATTTTAGCTCCGCGGTATATTTTGACGGCATATTATCAACGATAACAATCGACATACCGGCGTTTTTAAATGTTTTGTCAAGCACCTGTTCGCCCTGAACGGATTCAAGCGTATCGGGAAGATAGGACATAATGTCATAATTTACTCTCGTAAATATGAATCCCAACAGGGACGGAATAAGCAATAAAAGCGCTACCACAATTATTGTTTTGGGGTGCTTAGACTCCCATAATGCAAATTTTTTAATCATACGCTTAACCTCTCTGCCGTTTTTTCTCCTGCAATTCCATTTAATATAATGTTATACAGGTTATATTTTACTTCGCTCAGACTGTACGGATGCTCCCTCAAAATCGCATTACAGCATGAGGAAACCGTAAGTTCAACATATAGATAAAATCTGACGGCGAAATCCGTTTCGGTTATTCCGCATTTTACCATATAATTCTTTATTTCTTTGTAAATTCTGTATAACGGGCTGTCGGTTGACTCAACAATCGCGTTAACGCAAACATTTATGTTTTTGTCGATAAGCATTGTTAACGTTTTATTTCTTTCAAGAAATTTACAAAGATATTCAAGGTAACAATACAGCGTTTTGCCGAATTCCTCGTCATTGACAATTTCTTTGCTCTCAAAGCTTATACCGTTTATGTACTTTTCGGCCTTTTCAAGAATAAGTTTGGAAATCAAATCGTGTTTATCGTGAAAATAGAGGTAAAATGTTCCTTTGGCAATGCCCGCCGATTTAACTATATCGTCTATCGACACGACAAGCGGACCTTTTTTCTCAAACAGTTCAAACGCGGACTCAATTATTTTACTGTATTTTTCGTTCTTTTTCTTCGCGATTTTATCCACCGTATCACCTCCGGCTAACCGCTTTGATTCATACTACAATTATACCACAAAATGACCGATAGTCAATATTAGTTTTAAATTTAACAAACTGTTAACATATGCCTTACTTTACATAAAATTCTTAGCTAAAAATCTTTACAATTATATCCGAAATATGTTAATATGTATATAAATACATTTATAGTGGATTGGATGTGATTTTATGAAATGTCCGTTTTGCGGATGTGAAGAAAGCAAGGTTATTGATTCGCGCTCCACAGACGAAGGCGAAAGGATTCGCAGGCGCAGAGAGTGCATTAACTGTTCAAAAAGGTTTACGACCTATGAAATAATAGAAAGCGTGCCTATTTTGGTCGTTAAAAAGGATAAATCCCGCGAGGCGTTTGACCGTGACAAGCTCTTAAGGGGTATGCTGCGCGCATGTGAAAAGCGCCGCGTCTCAATGGAAACAATCGAGAACGCAGTAACTGAAATCGAAACTTCGCTACAAAATTCGCTTGACCGTGAGGTTTCAAGCGTAAAAATCGGTGAGCTTGTAATGGAAAAGCTCAAGGAAATTGACGAGGTCGCATACGTCCGCTTTGCGTCGGTTTACAAACACTTTAAGGACGTTAACGCGTTTATGGACGAGCTTTCCTCATTTCTTGAAAAGAAATAATAATTGTATATGGTGATATAAATGAAAAAAATTGTTTGCATTATTCTTTCAATGTTGATTTTTTCTATGTCATTATCGCTTTCACCCTCCGCCTTAGGAATTGAGTACAGAAGCGAACCGTGTTTAGTGGAAGTGTTAGAGGACGAGTATTATTTTCCGGAAATAAATTCCGGACTAATTCAGCCTAACGTATTTTATTCAAACCCTGACGGCTGCTACGCTTTCGGAGATTTTCTCGAAAAAAATCAAAAAACAGTCTACGACGCCATAGTTGAAAACGAAGGCGGACTTTTAGGCGAAATCGGCATTCTTCAAGGCACGGACAAGCCGGCCTCTAAAATTGTTATTACTTTTCCCGAAAAATCTTTTATTGTCGGAAAAACCACTATGCAGGATGAGGCGCGGAAAGTAATTATAGCGGCAATTTCAGCGGCAATGGACGATTATCCGGAATATTTCTGGCTGGGCAGTTTCAGCAGTACGTTCGGATACGGTATTTATGATACAAATCACAATTATATACGCGAAATTGATTTATCAATCATTATTGACACTGACAGTTATGCGGACTGGGACGTTATAAAAGACTGTTATAACCGGCTGATTGATTCGGTTAACAACTTTAAAATTGATGGCAATACCCGCTACGGCAAGCTTAAATCCATGCACGACGGCATTTGTAAAATCACGACTTACACATTAAATGTGCCTATGGCTCACCAACCGACAGGCGTATTTCTTAAAGGGCAGGCAGTCTGCGAGGGGTATGCCGAAGCTATGAAGCTTCTTTGCGACAGAGAAAACATACCCTGTATTATTGTTGTAGGTTTGGGTAAGGGCGGAGCGCACGAATGGAACTATGTTCAAATGGAAGACGGAAAATGGTACGGTATGGACGTAACTTGGGACGACCAAGGCGACATATATTATGACTATTTCCTTACGGGCAGCGAAACCATAAACGCTGTATTCGGCAAAACAAAATTCGGAAACGGAACCGACTCCGCAGGGGATCATATCATAACAGGCACCCATTTTAACAATATTGATTTTTCACTGACATATCCGTCTGTTTCACCGCAAAGCTATTTGGGCGTAATTCAGATGTGGAATTCGGCGGCGACGTTTGACAATGAAAGAGGCTTTATGTTTATTCCCAAAGACGTTGTCGCGAATCAGCAGATACTTTGCACATATAATTCTTGGAAAGGCAACGCCCCTAATACAAACGCCGCCACAGTTTTGGGCGTAACGACAGGCGGAAAGGTCAACATTACAAGTCCCGTTGAAAAAGTTTACACTATTGTGCGTATCGGCGATGTCAACAAGGACAATTCCGTCAACAATATCGACCGCAGTGAAATCAAAGATATTACGCTCTGCAAGAAAGAGGCGTATAAGGATTCGGCACAGTTCGCGGCGGCAGACATTAACGGAGACGGCTCAATTGACGCATTCGACGCCATACAGCTTGATTGTATTTTAAATTCAGACAGCAATTAAACGGATAAAATCACATACCCCAAAATCAGACTGTATAAGGTAAACGGAGATACAGCTCGGATATAAAAAATTACATCACACAATTCAAAAAGGGCTCTGCCCCGTCAATATAGAAAAGCGCCGGAATTGAATGATTCCGGCGCTGTAAGTTTGTAGCGGATTTAAAAATTCTCTTGTACAACAGCAACTGATGCGGCACATATCCCCTACGGTTTACGCTTATTCAATTTCTAAGTGCTTTGCCTCAGGAAGTGCCTCCTGCTTTTTCGGCAAAGCCAAGCGCAGAACTCCGTTTTCATATTTTGCCTTGATACCTTCCGTATCAATAGACGATACGTCAAACTGCCGGCTGTATTTGCCGTATGAGCGCTCAATTCGGACATACTTTTGCTTTTTATCCTTTTCCTCATGCTCCGAATGGCGTTCTGCATTTATCGTCAGCATATTGTCCGAGATGTCGAGATGAATATCTTTCTTGTCAAAGCCGGGTAAATCCGCTTCCAGAGTGTAATGGTCTCCCTCGTCGGTAATATCCGTCTTAAATTCCGCAATATCTCCGCTGCGGAAAAAAGAGCCGAAAGGTTCGTCAAAGAATTTTCTCTCAAGTTCCTCCATCTCACGGAAAGGGTTATAGGCGATTTCATTGTTGTGCCTGCGATAAGGTCTGAGTTCAAACATAATAAAATACCTCCAAATACTTTGTATTTTATTATACCCATTATTTTTAGCATATATTCTGTCTTTGGCAGTACAGTCTGACGGCGTTTCGGTTGATAAACTCAGCCTTTCATCTTCTTCGTTTATAGAAAAACGCTATCATACATCCGCACAGCAGAACAGCCGATGAAATACCCAGCAGAAGGAGTTGTTCTGCTGAAACAGGAGTCCCTGTACCCGCCGATTGAGAGACGTTTTCCTGTTCTCCCATAGTCCCGTTTGGGTTTTGCTTATTTCCGCCGTTTTGCCGTTCGCCAAAGTTACCGCCGCCCTGTTGGATACCCGGGCGCGCTCCGGCAACGGCGTCACTGTTTTGCGAAGAATCCGAGCTATTCCCTTGCGGCAGATCGGGAGGCGTTGTGCCTCCATCAGCCTCATTCGGCGTCTCAGGCGGTTGCATATTGCCTGCTGTGCCGTTTTCGGGGAAACTTGGAGGCGTATTTCCGTTTTGCGCGTCGGGCAAAGCGGTTTCACCCGTCACATCTCCGGCCTGACTTTCTGTTTTCGCAGTACTAAGCGGACTAACCATCGGCGTGCCGGCGGACGCGGACAGTTTAATGCTGTTCTGTGTGTTTTCGCTGTTCTGTGTTTCATTTGCCGCGCCGCTGTTCCTGCCGAAACCGCCCCGATTTGGCATCTGTCCGCCGCCAAAACCGTTTCCGCCGGGTATTCTTCCGCCGCCGAATCCGCCGCCGCTTGAAGTATTATCAATGGTAATCTCTGTTTCTGTATCTCCGACGATCAGCGTACAGGTATCTCCGACCTTCATTTCCGGCGTACTGACGAGAACGGAAGAGAAACTGCACGGAACTTTCTCTGAAATGAGTTCGTTTCCGTCGGCGTCTCTGACCGTTACGGTTGTACCTGCCGAGGCCGAAACAGTCTGCATCAAAAAGCCCTGCGTGGAAGACGAATCAAATCCTTCCGCCATTCCGCTGCTACCACAGGCGAGAACCGTTCCGCCGCTTATTTCGCATTTTCCGCCGTTTTCACTTCCGCAGTCGATAGCACAGCTTCCGCCGCTGTCGCTGACGCTGATAAATATTTTTCCTCCGCTGATATAAATATCCTTGTTGGAGTCGATTCCGTCTGCATCTCTGCCGTTCTCCACCGTGACGGTGATTTCGCCGCCGGTAATGTTGATAACAGAGTTTCCGCTGTACCCGTTTGCGTTGAGTCCATCGTCAGTTGCGGCAATATCCAGTGTTCCGCCGGCAACGGTGATCTGCACAGCCTCCAGCCCTTCACAGCAGGACGGAATTGTGATATTTCCCGATTCCACATAAATAAACGATGTTTCATCGTCATTGGAAACCGTAATCCCGTCGTCGCCCGCGGAAAGCGTGAGATTCGCCTCTTTAATTCGCGCGCTGTCATTCGCATGGATTGCATCCTGTACGGCGGTTACGTTAAGCGTGCCGCCGGTCATGACGAAATCATCGTTGCACACTATACCGTGCTGATATTCCGCCGTAACCTTAAGAGAACCCGCTCCGCCTATTGTCAAATCGTCTTTGGAGTAAATCGTTCCGTCCACATTGGCGGAAACTGCTTCCTCGCTATACGCCGAGCCGGAGGAAAGGGTGTTTTCGGTGCCGTCCTGCAAGGTCAGAAATACCTTTTCTGCCTGCTCCACGCGGATTGCCGCGTTATCCTCGCAATGGATTGACACTCCCGAAAGCATAAGCCGAATCTTGTCATCGCCGTCCGCTTCAATGATGAGCGACCCATCGGAAAGCTCGCCTGAAAGCACATATTTCCCCGCATAGACGATATAAATGTCCCCATTATTAACATAGGCGCCGTTTCCGCTAACCGTACTGCCCTCGTCAGAAAGGGTGATTTCCGTTGCGCCTTCGGTGTCCCACTCAGCATCCAAATCGTTTTCTGTAAACATTGCGTCGCTGTTTTCTTCACCGAGGACAGTCGTGATACCAAGCGCTTTTCCGTTCATAAACAGGATTGTCAGGAGCAGGGTGAACACGATAATCACAATGCAAATTGCGTCAATATGCTTATGTGTTGCCATAAGGCTCCTCCTTATCCCATATACTCCCCATTAAAGCTCACGAGTACTGCGCTTGACACGCCGTTCATTTCGGCCAGTTCGTTGATAAAATCCGTATCGTCGTCTTTAAGGCGGATTTCCAGATTCAGCTCGATGTTGCCTTTTTGCGCCGTTTTGCTTTTTACAACACAGCGATTTGTTCGTTTTTCAAGATATTCCTTTGCCGCTTGTTCGCTTTCATGTCCGTTGCACTGCAACACCACAATGTACGGATTGCTGTGGGATTTTCGGTTGACAAACACAAGCAGGATTAGACCTATAATTACACTGCCAATCACCGCCAGCGGAATCATACCCGCCGCAAGGACGATGCCTACGGCAATCGACCAGAACAGAAAAGCAATATCCAACGGTTCTTTAATCGCCGTCCGAAATCGGACGATGGACAGCGCGCCGACCATACCGAGGGAAAGCACTACATTTGAGGTAACGGCGAGAATCACAACCGTGGTGATCATGGTAAGCGCAATCAGCGTGACCCCGAAAGAAGACGAATACATCACGCCGTTGTAGGTCTTTTTATAAATCAGAAAAATGAAGATGCCGAGGCCAAAGGCCAATACCAGTGCCAAAACCATATCAAGTATGGTCACACTGGAGATGTTCTCTAAAAAGCTGGATTTGAAAATATCACTGAATGTCATAGTTTTGATTCCTTTCTGGTAGATTAGCCGTAAATACGGCACTGAGCATATTTTGAAAAAGCGGACGCCCTGCGGCCGGTCATCTGAATGGCGTCCCGAATCACATCCGGAAGAAAGGCGTCCCACTTAACTTCCATTAAGACCGTTGCGTCCCCCGCTGGGACCGTCACAAGCTCCGGGTTTAGAAAATCGGTACACGTAAGGCCTGTGCGTATCCCGTAATCAAAGGTAACCCGGACGTTTCCCGGCCGATAGACGAATGGCTCACGGATATAGTCCACGACAACCTTTGGCTTTAATCCTTCCGTTTTCATCTTATAAATCAGTTCCTGCAAAAGCGGCGGAGCGTTCTGTAATGTTTCCGAGAGCCCTGTGTTTGCAACCGCCTGTGCCTGCTCGGTTGTTATCTGCACAGACTGTTTACTGCAAAGACCGTTTAGCTTGCTCTTTTTCTCCAAACTCAAAAAACCTGTGTCACCGTTGTAATAGCGGATTCGGAACTTTTCACGGCGATTTACCCCGTCGATTTTCTCCCTCAGCGCCCGATCTGCGGGGTTGTCAAAGTACAGACTGCGAACGAGATACCTGCCGCCCGCGGCGTGTTCATCCGGTTCCATAAGAAAACACAGCCGACTGCGCAACGCCAAAAGGTCGGCTGTATTGATCTCTATTTTCCATTCATGCCGAAAGTCCATTATGCCGCCTCCTTTCAAGAAAAGAATACGACACGAACCTTAACGGAACCTTAGCGAAAACAAAAAAAGTCTGCTAATTTGCAGACTTTTTTGCGCTTTGCGGAAACGTTGCGGTAAAAGCGATTTGATTCGGCGGAAAATAGGCGGCGTGAATGGTTCCCCCAAGTGATTCCACAATGGTTTTGGCAATCGAAAGCCCTATTCCGTAGCCGCCGGTTTCCCTTGCTCGTGCTAAGTCACTGCGGTAGAAACGGTCAAAGAGCTTTTCGGCGGGACAATCGGGCAGATTTTCACATTGATTTTTAACGGTAAAATCAATTTTCTTCCCGTCACACTTACAGGTAATCAGAATCTCACCTTTGGGCGGAGAATATTTTACCGCATTGTCTAAAAGAACGGAGAGCAGTCGGCGGATTTGTTCCCGATCCGCCCGCAAAAAGAGGTCCTGCTCTATTTGCGTTGACAGCTTGAGCTCTTTCAGGCGCATCGGTTCGGAAAAGATTTCCAGCGCCTCCGAAATTTCCGATGAAAATGATAAGTCCTCCATACGCATAACATTTTGATTTTCGTCCGCCTTGGCAAGAGCTAAAAGATTTTGCATCAGCCCGTTGAGCCGGACGGTCTGTTCCCGAATGTTTTTCAGCCATTTATTTTCGCCTTCGTACAGCTCCATAGCCTCCGCATTGGCAAGAATAATGGCAAGAGGCGTTTTTATTTCGTGCCCGGCGTCGGTAACAAATTGTTTTTGGCGCTCTATGTTTTCCGCAATGGGACGAATCGCCTTTTTTGAAATCAGAATGACAAGAAGGAGCATGGCGGCAAAGCACAAAATCCCGGCTGTGAGCGAAAAGAATGCAACCCGAAGAATGGTGCGCTGTTGCACGGTCGTATCAAGAAACAGAAAAATCAGACTGCCGTCTCTCTGATTTTCGGCTGAGCGAAACAGAAAATTCTGAATTTTCCCCTCGGATTTATTCTGCTCCATTGCCTGCATGCAAAGGCTTTCGGCGTCTTCGTCGGAAATATCCGCAATTCTTTCGGTGTTTACGCCGAAAATCGTGTTATCCGCTCCTACCTGAACGGTAAAATAAATGGCGGACATTTTTGTATTGGCATCCATAGGCAGTTTAAAAAAATCCCGCGGACGTTCTTCTCTGGGCGGCTGCACCCTGAGTTCTTCATTCAAAAGCATATTGGCCATTTGCCGGCTTTGCCTGTCAGATAAAAGAATATTCCCGACGTTGATTGCGCCGAGGAGAACTATAAGCAATATGCTGATGGCAAGCATGGCCGAGAAAATAAATCTTTTTTGCAATGTTTTTATCATGATACGACCTCCAAGGTATATCCGATGCCCCGCTTTGCACGAATTTCAATGTTTGCATGCAGGGCGCTGAGGCGACGGCGCAGATAGGACAGGTAGACCCATACGATTCCTATATCCGCCTCGGTGTCATACCCCCAAACCTTTGTCAGAATATCCTCTGTGGAAAGATATATCCCGCGGTTGAGCATCAAAAGCTCCATAACCTGATACTCTAATTTAGACAGCACTGCGCTCTGCTCCGGGCCGGATAATTCAAAGCTGTGCATATTCAGCGAGATATTGCCAAAAGACAGCACGTCCGGCGTAAAGGTTTCCCTGCGGCGGAGCATAGCGCGCACCCGCGCCAACAGTTCTTTCATACTGAAGGGCTTTGGCAGATAGTCGTCTGCGCCGGCGTCCAGCCCCGCCACCCGATCTTCTACCTCGGCTTTTGCCGTCAAAAGCAAAACAGGCGTTTTATTACCGGCCTGTCTCAATTTTGTCAGCACTTCAATGCCGGTAAGCCCCGGCATCATAATATCGAGGATGATTCCGTCATACTGCTCCGAAATCGCATAATCAAAGGCGTCGTTTCCGTTATACACCGTATCCACAATGAATTTATGATACTGCAAAATATCGGTCACGGCCTCCGCCATACTTTTTTCATCTTCTGCATATAATAACTTCAATGGATTCACCTCTAAATTTAATTCAATAAGGGGCTTGCCCCGCCATAAACGCGGCAAGATATAAAGTATATCTGTTTAAATCCAATACGAATATGAAACCTCGCCCCCGTTTATAAATACCTCAAGCGCTTTTTCGTCCCGAAGTATGTGAACGCTTTTTACATCGCCCTTATAGCGCAATTTATGTGACAGTTTTGAGCCGCGCATTATTACCTTGTCCCTGCATACCTTTACCGATTTGTCCTCACGGCTCAGCAGATTATAAGCCTGCTCAACGGGAAACAGGTGAATTTTACCGTCATATATTTTCACCTCTCTCGGAACAGTCAATGCTCCGGCAAAGGTACATTTCGGGTCGATCTTTTTCTCCCAGTTGTAAAACCATGCAATTAAAATTCTGCGCCCGTCGCTGTCCTGAAAGGTTTGAGGGGCGTAAAACTGCGGCCCGTTTTCGGGCGATTGAAAAGATTTAGGATAAAACCTTTCCCCGTAAAAATCTCCTATGATAAACTGCGTTTTATTCATATCGGGTATCATTTTGCTGAACATCAGCACATAATTTTCGCCTATTTTAAAGAAGTCGGGACACTCAAAAACCTTTCCGAAGTCCCTGTTTTCATAAAGAACGCCGATGTATTCCCAATCAAGCAAATTTTTCGATTTATAAAGCAGTACTTTACCTGCGCCGTCCTTTCCCGAACCGACAACCATATAGTACTTTCCGTCAATAAAAGCCACCTTTGGGTCTCTGAAATCTTTGCCGCCGTCGCAGGGAGGTTGTTTAATTATCGGGTTTCCCTCGTATTTTTTAAAGTTAATTCCGTCCTCGCTTGTCGCAACGGACTGAGCTTGACCGTACCTGTCCGATACCGAGGTATAGAACAGATACATAATTCCGTCTTTTTCTACGGCGCTCCCCGAAAAACAGCCGCCGTCATTTTCATAATACATATCGGGCCTTAGAGCTATCGGCAATTCTTCCCAATGAATTAAATCATCGCTGACAGCGTGCCCCCAGTGCATAGGCCCCCATTTGGGTTCCTTTGGATTGTGCTGAAAAAAGGCGTGATATTTGCCCTTAAAATAAATCAAGCCGTTAGGGTCGTTCATCCATCCGTATTTCGGCTCAAAATGATATTTAAATCGTTTCATAATTTAACCCGTTATCAATTAAAGTGTACCAAATTATCATATGCGTTCGGCTAAAAAGCTCAAAACCTCCGCCTTTTCCGGCATAACTTTCAGCGCGCCTCGGCGAGTTGTAATAATAGACGATGCGGCATTTGCAAAGGTCAGCATATCGTACAGCTTTTTTTCGTCAAAGCCGTCAATTCCGTTTTCCAAAACAGCGTCAAGCACGCACGCCATAAATGTGTCGCCTGCGCCTGTGGTTTCCACCGTGTTTATATCAAGGAATGTTTCACGATATACGGAAAAATCCTTGTAATATGCTTTACTGCCCTTTTTGCCCATAGTGGCGCAGATAAGAGGTATGTCAAATTTTTTGCGAATAATGTTGATGCCTGCGTCAGCGTCGTCTGCGCCCGTCAAAAAGGCTATCTCATCGTCGGATATTTTAAGAATATCGCATTGACTCAAGCCGTACAGTATCTTTTCTCTTGCCGTATCAAGATTCTTCCAAAGCGGAGGACGGAGATTCGGGTCAAAGGAAACAAGTGCACCGTACCGCTTGGCGGCCTCTACTGCCGCTTTCGTTGCGGCCTCAACATTCGGGTCTGTCATTGAAAGCGTGCCGAAATGAAATATCCTCGAATTTTTAATCAATTCCAAGTTGATTTCATCTGAACAAAGCATCATATCCGCGCCGGGATTTCTGTAAAAGGAAAAGCTCCTGTCGCCGTCCGGAGCGGTATGCACAAAGGCGAGGGTAGTCGGCGCATCGCTGTCAGTAAGCAGATTGTCCGTGTTAATGCCTGCCTCACGCACAGTATCTTTCAGCATTTCTCCGAAAAAATCGTTCCCGACCTTTCCGATAAACGCCGTATGCCTGCCCAATTTTTGTAGCATCGCAAGCACATTGCACGGCGCGCCGCCCGGGTTAGCCTCAAACAGCCTGTTGCCCTGTTCGCTCAGCGTCCCGTCCGCCGTGAAGTCTATCAACAGCTCCCCAAGAGCCGTTATGTCAAATTTTTTCATTTCATAGCCACCTGTTTTTTCTGCGGCAAAATCATATCTGCCATAACCGACAATAATCTTTCAGCCGTTTTGATGCGTTGCATATTCTCTTTACTCTTTGCAAATATAATACTATATAGTACAGCATTTTGCAATATAATCCACACTTATTTAAAATTATAGTATTAGATTTTAGGCAGTTATGATGGCAGACAAAAAATTATTGACGCGGTGTGAGATTATTCCCCGGTCGACGTTATCGCAAAGGTAAACTTAATCTGGTCTATTGCAACCAAGCTACGCGGGGCGTATCAGTCGAATCGCTCCATCACTTCACCGCAGGAAACAAATATATATGAGAAAACGCCTCGAGGACAGCCGTCCCGGAGGCGTTGGTCGGAGTGAGGTGACTCGAACACCCGGCATCTTGCTCCCAAAGCAAGCGCGCTACCAACTGCGCTACACCCCGTTATGTATTTATATTTAATTTAGCTAACCGATATTCGCATAATCCGGACTAAGCGCTTGAACTGAAAGCGGCAAACGCACAACAAGCAAGACAAATTATACAATAATATCACAAAAAAGTCAATAAAAGAATGCGGGATTACATTAAGCGTAAATATTAAAAGTGCGCGTTCAAAAATCATTTTATTAAGGCTTTGCCAAAAGCTTTTTCGCACCGCAGACATTTAACACGCATTTGCCGTTTTTAGTGTAAAAGAATTATCTGCTGTCGTGCGGAGATTTTTTATGCGCCTTTACCGCCTCTTATTGAAAGAACAGCGGCGTTAAGTTTTCACTTAACGCCGTTACTGTTAATTTCTTGAAAGTAAATCCGAAATACTGGGAAGACGCCCGACAAGTCCGCTCTCCTGCTTTTCCGTGCTCGTTTCCGGGGGTTTGCCGTAAATATGGATGCAGACGGTTGAGCCCTTTTCGGCTTTCTCGCCCGCCTCGGGAGTTATCTGATACACGCTGTCCGCTGTATGGGTTCCGTCATTTTCATCTTCAATAACGGACACCTTGAATCCCGCGCTTTCAAGAGCGCTTACGGCATTGTCAACATTATAATCCATAACGTTTGGAATGCTGACATATTCCTTGCCCTTGCTGACGGTCAAAACAAGCTCCGTGCCATAGGGAACAACCTCATTCGGCGCTATGCTCTGCTCAATGACGTAGTCTTTCGGAACATCTTTGCTGTATACTTCTTTAATGGTTATGTTGAACCGTTTTTGCTGGCTGTTAAGAATTTGATTATAGGTAAGGTTTTGGCTTGCTGTACCGTAGCGAAAATCCTCAACTACAAAGGTTTTAACCTCTTCAACGCTGTTTTCGGGCGTCTGCACAGGTTTATCCGTAAAGAAATGCTCATATGCCAAATAGCCTGCGAATGCCAACAGACCCGTTATGAGAATAACCAAAAATGTAATAAGAACGATTTTAGCCGCCGAAGATTCCTGATTATCCTGAGTTTTCGGCTGTGAAGAGGGTGCGGAAACATTTTTCGGCGGCACACTTGACCCTGAAAAAGACGAAATAACGTTAGAAGGAGTTGCCGAAAGTTCTTCTCTGAGGGTTTCGGCGTCAAGTGTGCGGTCGTTAGGCTCAATCTGCAATCCGTTCATAAGCGCGTTTATAACGTAAATCGGGATTATCTCCGCATAGCGCGCGGGAATTATAAGCTGGTCGTTGACGGCGCGTGAAACGGCGTCCTGCGGAACGGTGCCGACAAGCGAACGGTAAATAACCGCCGAGAAAGAATAAATATCCGACCATATACCGAAATTATATTCATATCTGTACTGTTCAATGGGCGTATATCCGTCAAACAGTTCAGGAGTTAAATCGCTCCCCTCCAAATGCGCCTCGTTAATTGAAAATCCCGTTAAACGAAGTTTTCCGTCACGCCCGATAAGTAAATTGTCGGGATTTATCCCGCCGTGGATTATGCCAGCGTCGTGAATGCTTGAAAGCGTTGAAAGAACAGGCATAAACAGTACCTTTGCTTTGCTCCAGTTAAGGTACCCCGTCTGGCTCTTGAGCAAAAATTCGCGCAGAGTTATGCTGTCAACATATTCGGTAATAACATAAGCCGTATTGTTTTCCTCAATAATATCGACAACGGGAATAAGAGCCGAAAGCCCTCTGAGCCTTGCGAGTTTCCGCCACATATCAAGAAACTTTCCCAGATATTTTTCAAACAAAGACTCACAGCCCGCTTTTACAAAAAGCATTGGGCTGTCGACCGTTCTCTCCGCAAAACGCTCGGGCAAAAATTCACGCACGGTAACAGGCGATTGCCGTACCGAGTCGTAACCCATATACGTTGCGCCCTCGGAATTGGCATTCAGCATTTTTCCGATAATATATCTGTCGCCTATTTGGCTTTTAAGCTGAAGATACGGTAAAATTTGCGGCGTATTTACATAGAAACCGCAATTAGGGCATTTTTCTTCTCCGAAAAGCTCATTCATACAGCCCATACAAAGATTGTCAATATTCATACGCTCTCACCTTACTGTTATTATCTATTTAGAATAATATATCAGAGTTACTGTAAAGTCAAATTACAAAATTGTTACGATTCGTTATTCAGCACCGCTTCGGCGCATTTTACGCCGTCGACCGCCGCCGACACAATACCGCCGGCATAGCCCGCTCCCTCGCCCGAAGGGTAAATTCCGCGGATATTTGTTTGGCGGAACTCATCGCGCAGAATGCGCACAGGCGAAGAACTTCTCGTTTCGGGAGCGGTCAAAACGGCGTCTTTCATAGCAAAGCCCTCTATTTTTCTGTCCATTTGCCTAAGGGCGTCACGCATTGTATCCGTCACTTTTTTCGGCAGACACTCGCATATGTCGCCCATTTTGACCCCCGTTGTGAACGACGGTTTGACAGAGCCGACTTTAACCGAGGCTCTGCCGTCAAGAAAATCGCCTACAAGCTGTGCGGGCGCGCTGTAATCCTCACCGCCGAGCAAAAACGCCTTTCTCTCAATCTGACTTTGCAGGTCAAAGCCGGATAAAACGCTTTTGTCAGGGAAATCCTCAGGCTCAATTCCCACAAGTATCGCAGAATTTGCGTTTTCCCTGTCACGGGCATATTCACTCATACCGTTTGTAACTATTTCGCCCTTTGCGGAGGACGCGCACACAACCGTTCCGCCCGGACACATACAAAACGTATAAGCGCCTCTGCCGTGCGGCGGGTGGCAGGCCATTTTATAATCGGCGGCCTTTAAAAGCGGATGCCCGTTAAATTTGCCGTACTGCCTTTCGTTTATAAATTCCTGAGGATGCTCTATCCTTGCTCCTACCGAAAACGGTTTTTGCATCATATTTATCCCGTGGGATAACAGCATTTCAACGGTATCCCTTGCGCTGTGCCCTATCGAAACAATTAAAGCGTCGGTCTCAATATCGGTTGTTTTTCCGTTTTTATCGGTAAGAGTTACGCCCTGTACAAAGCCGTTAGCGACAATGATGTCGGAAAGCCGTGTTTCAAAGCAAATTTTTCCGCCCAAAGACAGTATTTCTTCTCTGATATTTTTAACCACGCTTTTAAGATTGTCCGTGCCGATATGCGGTTTTGCATTTACCAAAATGTCGTCGGGAGCGCCGTGCTTAACAAATTCCTCAAATATAAATCTGCATCTGCTGTCTTTTATGCCCGTAGTCAGCTTGCCGTCTGAAAACGTGCCCGCACCGCCCTCGCCGTACTGAATATTTGAGCGTTCGTTAAGGATACGGTTATTCCAGAAATTCAGTACGTCGGCAGTTCTTGCGTCTATATCGGTACCACGTTCAACAACTATCGGGTCGCACCCGCTCCTCGCAAGTATCAGCGACGCGAACATTCCGGCGGGGCCGAATCCCGCAACAACAGGTCTGTATTTATTGCTCCGCCTGTTTTCCGGGATGACGTAAGCATATTTTTCGCATTTTACTATTTTAGGGTCGTTAAGCTTTTTCAGAAGGCAGTCCTCATCGCCGTCTACGGTAACGTCAACAGTGTAAACGAAACGGACTTTATCACGGCGGCAGTCAATGCTTCGCCTGTAAATTTCGGCGCTGATAATATTATCTCTTTTGATTTTGAGTTCCCCGACAGCCGCCTCGCATATGTCCTCAAACCCGCTTTCAAGGCTCATTTTAATATCACTTATTCTGAGCATTGTTTATCCTTTCCGCCAAGCTTTTGCCTGCCGTTCTGCCCGAGCTCCACGCCCACTGAAGATTATATCCGCCGCAGTCGCCGTCAACGTCCAAAGCCTCGCCGCAACAGTAAACTCCGCTGCAAAGCCTTGATTCCATTGTTTCGGGGTTAAATTCAGAGCAATTTAACCCGCCTGCCGTAACCTGCGCAAAATCAAAACTCCGTGAGTTTTTGACGTTTATTTTCCATCTTTTCAATATCGTGCAGAGCGATTTAATCTGTTCGTCGCTCAAACCGTTTACCCTTCCGTTTACGGCAATGCCGCATTCTTTCATTATTGTTATGCAGATTTGCTTGTTGATTATGCCGCTCAGCATATTTTCACAAAGCCCCGTATCTTTTTCACGCCTTGAAATCAGATATGACAACAGTTTTTCTTCCGAGAAATCGGGCGTTAAGTCAAGAATTATCTGTATATCGTTTGACGGGGACATCGAAACAAAGCGCGAAAGCTGCATTATGGGAATTCCCGACAGACCGTAATCGGTAAACTGCACCTCTCCCGAATTTTTATATTCGGATTTTCCGTCGATTACAAGCTCAACGCCGCATACAGAGCGTATTCCTTTGAGCGATTTTGTGAAGTTTTCACAGTTAAGCGATACAAGCGCAGGGGCTATGGATGTTACGGTATGGCCGAGCATCTTCAGAAGGTCGTAACTGTCGCCGTCCGTACCGTGTATTTTTGCGGCTTTTCCCCCGGCGGCTACAATTACATAATCAAACCTGTCGCGGTTGTTTACAACTATTTTTCTTGTAAAAGCGGTGCTTACCTCTTTAAGATGCACCGCCCTGTAATCACAGACGAGCTTTACTCCGAGCCGTTCGCATTCAAAACGCAATGCGTCAAGCACAGATGAAGCTTGATTTGAAAGAGGATATACCCTGCCGTCCTCCTCGGTTCTTGTGTAAAGACCCAAAGAGTTGAAAAATTCGATATTCTTTTCGGGGGTATAACGCTTTAAAGCCGTTTCTGCAAATTCGGTATCGCCCCTGTACCCCGAAACGGCCGCGTTCATATTTGTAAGGTTGCATCTGCCGTTGCCCGTAACGAGAAGTTTTTTCCCGACTCTCGTCATTTTTTCGAGAACGGTGACCTGAATCCCGTTTTTGTCGGTCGCATTGCTAACAAGTTCAACAGCGGCACACAGTCCCGAAGCGCCGCCGCCGATAACGGCGACATTTGTCACTTTTTTCACTGCCTTTCAAGGTAATCGTAAAGCTTTTCAATAGTTTCCGCGCTCATAACGTGCTCCATTTTACAGGCGTCTTCTTCTGCGGTTGCCTCGTTTACGCCCAATGTGCCGTTAAGAAAATGCTTTAAAAGCTTATGCCTGTGCAAAACGCTCGCGGCATAAGTTTCCCCTTCCGGCGTCAGCGTTATAGCGCCGTAGGTTTCGTGTTTTAAAAATCCATTCTGTGTAAGGGTATTGACAGCTCTGTTCGCGCTCGGCTTGGAAACGCCGAGATTTGCGGCAATATCCGTAAGGCGCACCTCGCCGCTGTTCCCGGACAGCACAAAAACAGCCTCAAGATAATCCTCAAGCGAGGCCGTCATATTTAATTTCGGTTCCGAATTATTCTTTTCCGTCATTTTCATTTTCCTCAACCGCCCGCATAATTTTACTTTTTTTCTTTTCATCCGCCAGTCTGTACGCAAAAACAATTTTCTTTTCCTCATCGGAAAGAGAGGATAAATATACCGCTTTTTCATCGTAATGCTCGCTGTCGCTGACCGTTTTAACGTCATCGTTGAAAAAAACGCTTATCGGCATACGGTAATATTTCGCAAGAGTTTCAAGCATATTTATGCTCATTTTCCGCCTGCCTATTTCATAACTGCAATAAGACGAACGGGTTATTCCAAGCGCCTTTGCGACATTTTCCTGAGTCAACCCGTTGTCAAGCCTGATAATTTTAAGTTTTATATAAGTGTCCATATTCCCTCCGAAAAAGCGCTATATTCCACAATATATCAGTATATCAATATTATAAACTATATTGTAACAGATTGCAACCTTGAAAAAATCCGGCAGTAATGTTACAATAAGATAAATCGGTAAAATTAAGAGGGCGCCTTGTCATTGAAATTCAGCTATGATTTTGAAAAACAGAATAATGAAAATTTTTTACTGTATAAATGCGGCAGTCAAAATGCCCGTATCGACGTTTTGGGAGAATCGCTTTTAAGAGTTGCCCTTTTTTGCGACGGCGATGAAATGCTCCCGACTTTTTGCATCAATCCCGATTCGGCGGACTTGGGCGTCGCCGGCAGAGAAAAGCTTTCCCGCAGAGGATTTTCGGCTGTTAATGTCAGCGCCGAAACGAGAGGCGGATACGACTGTTTTTCGCTCAAATGCGGAGTAAATGTAGCCGTCAATCGGCATAATTTTCTTTTGAAATATGAAAAAGACGGCAAAACGCTGTTTTCGGACCGCTCTCCCCTTGCCTACAACTTTGGCGGCGAATTTGGGAACAGTACGTACCACTATATTTCAAGGGAGTGCGGCGAACGGATTTTCGGGCTGGGCGACAAGTGCGGAAAGCTTGATAAATCCGGTAATTCTTACAGAATAGAAACCTCCGATTCCATGGGGTACAACGCCGAAACGACGGACCCTCTTTATAAACATACGCCGTTTTTTATCTGCGAAAACAGCGCCGGATGTTACGGTATTTTTTACGATACCTCCGACACGTCTTATTTTGACTTCGGCAAAGAGATAAACAACTATTACGAGCCGTACAAATATTTCAGGACTCGGGATAACACGCTCGTCTACTATGTCATTTTCGGCAGCCCGCTTGAGATAGTAAAGCAATTTTCGCACATTTGCGGAAAACAGATGTTTCCCCCGCGGAGCAGCTTTGATTACTGCGCCAGCACAATGGCTTACACCGACGCTCCCGATTCGGAAAAGCAGATGAATATGTTCCTTGAACAGCTCCGAAAACACGACTTAAACTGCGCGGGGTTTTACCTTTCATCGGGTTACACGTCAATAGGAGAAAAACGGTACGTTTTTAACTGGAATAACGAAAAATTTCCTAATCCCGAAAAATTTATCGAGCGTTTTCAGGGCGCAGGCGTCGATTTAATTCCGAATATTAAGCCGGCTTTTCTTACAGACCACCCCATGTACCCTGAAATTGCCGAAAAAGGTCTTTTTGTAAAAAACGCGGACGGTACTCCGTTTATTACGCGTTTTTGGGACGGACAAGGCAGTTACCTTGATTTCACGAACAAAGACGCCCGCGAATTTTGGATAAAAAATGTCGGCGATAAGCTTCTTTCCAAAGGAATTAAATACACTTGGAACGACAACAACGAATTTGACATAAAAGATGAAAACGCGCTCGCTTACGGATTCGGTTCAGCCGTAAGCGCTTCGCGAATCCGACCGATTTTTACCTACTTAATGGTTTATTCGTCTTATCTCGCGCAGACCCGAAAGTACCCGAATTTAAGGCCGTTTATCTCTACACGGAGCGGAAATATCGGCGTGCGCAGATTTGCGCAGACTTGGTCCGGAGATAACAGCACAGATTGGCGTTCGCTTAAATTCTGCCATTATATCGGACTTACGATGTCTTTATCCGGATTTTATTTTTACGGGCACGACTTGGGCGGATTTTCAGGCGGAATGCCGTCGCGGGAACTGCTTCTTCGCTGGCTTCAGCTTGGGCTTTTTGAGCCGAGGTTTACCATTCATTCGTGGAATTCGGACGGGTCTGCAACAATGCCGTGGAGCTACCCCGATATTATTCCGTATGTAAAGGAAATATTCGCTCAGCGAAAGGAATTGGTGCCGTACCTTTACAACTGCGCTTACAGAGCGGTAGAATTTGACGAACCGATAAACTCGCCCGTATTTCTCTATTACGGCGGCGAGAGCAGAGAATCCGACTCATTTCTTGTCGGGAGGAATATACTTGTCGCCCCCGTTTTGGACGAGGGCGCGGATACGGTTACAGTCAGACTTCCGAAAGGCGACAGCTGGTATTTTGACGGCTCCGTTTTTAAGGGCGGAACCACAGTTAAAGCAGAAATATCGGCTTTTGGCAAAATGAAATATTTTGTAAGGTGCGGAAGTGTTATTCCGTACAACAAAGCGACGGGATTTAACAAGAGCGAAAACATAATTTTAACAGTTTATCCCTTAAAAAAGGGCTCTTTTACCGACTCGTTTTTCTTTGACGACGGCAAGACCTTCGACTATCTGAAAAACAAGTGTGTAAATCTGAATATTAAGGTTGAATGCGGTGAAAATACGGTAACTGTTTATTATGAAAACACAGGCGATACTCCCTTTGAGCCGAAATTTGCGCTCGCAAACGGCGACTTAAGGGCGCTTATAATAAAGGAAAAAGGTGATTATGATGGATAATTATTTATTGTTTAAAAGCGTTTTACAGCAGGACAGAGCTCCTATTGTATTATGCGACCTTTCGCACAAAATAGTCTATATGAACCCTGCCGCAGTCAAAAATTACGAAAAATACGGAGGGGAAAAGCTTTTGGGGCAAAGTCTTCTTGACTGCCACAGCGAGAAATCCCGAAATATGATTCTGAAAACAGTCGAGTGGTTCAAAAAAGATAAAAACAACAATCTTGTTTACACCTTTAAAAATGTTAAGCTTAATAAAGACATATATATGGTTGCACTGCGTGATGACGAAGGAGAACTTATCGGATATTACGAAAAGCACGAATTCAGAACCGACGAAACTATGAAAAAATACGATATTGACTGAGAGGAGTTTTAAAAATGGAAAATCACAATCATTCGCACGAACATTCGCACGGCAATGCGTCTTCTCCCGAAGAAACGCTCGCATTGCTTGAATATATGGCAGAGCATAACCGCCACCACGCCGAGGAACTTAAAAAAATCGCTTTATTGTCAGAACCCCGGGCGGCCGCGCTTATCGACGAAGCGGTCGAGCTTATGGCCGCCGGAAACGATAAGCTCTGCGAAGCGCTTAAAATAATGAAAGGAGAATAAAAATGTGCCTTTCAGCAGTTTATTCGTTAAACGGAAACGATAAAAAACTTATTCAGGAAAACGTTGCCGGCGTCAGAATGGAAAACGGCAAATTGATTCTGATAAATATTTTGGGCGTTAAAACCGAAATAGACGCCGAAATCGACTGCATAGACCTTATGGAAAACGTAATTACCGTTAAGACGCCGTCTGCGCGGTAATAAACGCTTATCCGTTTTTGCAATAGGTTAATTCTCACATTGCAATTCAATAAGGGTAAAGCACTTACTAAAAATAAAAAGCAGGGTTTGCCCTGCTTTTTTCGTGTTTTTATGTTAAATTTCAGTCCGACAGGCTGTGAATAAACAGACCCGACAAAAGCTTAGGCTCAAACCAAGTGGATTTCGGCGGCATAACTTTGCCCGCGTCAGCGACGTTCATAAGCTCCGAAATTGAGGTCGGGTACATTGAAAAGGCAACTCTCATTCCGTCGTTTACTCTTTTTTCAAGCTCCGAAAGCCCTCTGATTCCGCCGACAAAGTCAATGCGTTTGTCGGTTCTCGGGTCGCTGATGCCGAGTACGGGCGAAATAAGGTTGTTCTGAAGAATTGAAACGTCAAGGCTCTCAACGGGGTCGTCTTTGCTAATAAACCTGCCTTTTGCCGTAAGGCGGTACCATTCGCCGTCAAGATACATTCCGAAAGTATGGCGCTCCTTTGGAGAAAAAGGTTCTTTGCCGATTTTAAGCACATCAAACTTTTCGCCTATCTTTGATATAAACTCTTCGCTTGTAAGATTGTTTAAATCGGCAATCACACGGTTATAATCCATAATTTTAAGCTCGTTGCAGGGAAAAATTACGGAGAGGAAAAAATTAAATTCTGCGTTACAATCATATTCGCCGCCTGCCCGGCGGCTCTCCCCCACCTTGACAGCCGAGGCACAGCGATGGTGGCCGTCGGCAATGTAGAGGTAAGGAATATTTGCGTATTCTCTTATAAGAGCGTCCACAGTGCTGTCGTCATCTATAACCCAAACGGTCTGGGAAACGCCGTCACTGCTCACGAAGTCGTAAACGGGCGCGTTATTTTTCTTCCAGTTTTCCGTTATTTCGGACACTGTCTTATTTTCACGGTGAGTCAGGAAAATAGGCCCCGTATTCGCGTTGCAAATATCGACGTGGCGTATTCTGTCCGCCTCTTTGTCGGCGCGGGTAAATTCGTGCTTTTTGATGATATTGTCAATGTAATCGTCGACGGCGGTACACCCGACAAGCCCCGTCTGCGCCCTGCCGTTCATAATTTGCCGGTAAATATAAAGTGTAGGTTTGCTGTCCTGAGTCAATATGCCGTCGGATATTAGCTTTTTAAGGTTTTCGCTCGCCTTTTTATACACCTTTTCATCATATATGTAAGTGCCCTCAGGCAAATCTATTTCAGCCTTGTCAACGTGCAGAAATGAATAAGGATTCCCCTTAACCATTTCTCTTGCCTCGTCTGAACTCATTACGTCGTATGGGAGCGCGCCGACTTTATCCGCCTTCTGCGGCACGGGTCTTATAGCCTTAAACGGTCTTAGTATCGCCATTCTCTTTGTTCCTTTCAGTAATTTTTATGTATATTAAAATTATTAACGAGCATAACACCGCGCCCAAAAGCGCCCCGAAAGAGTCAATTAGCATATCCTTTACACTGCACGCGCGCCCATCGGAAAAAAGCTGATGCAACTCGTCCGTTACCGCATAAACACAGGATGCCGTGAATGCAAATACACACGCTTTTTTATTTTTGAATGACGCAAAAACCGCATTGGTAAGCAAAAACGAGAGCAGTGCAAATTCGCAAAAATGCGCCGCTTTTCGTATAAAATAATGCGAAAACTCAAGCCCTGTAATCTCCATAATTTTCAAAATCAGAGAATTGCTCATTTGAGATGAGGAATTTCCGTTCGCCGCCGACATAAGGAATATAAAAACGGCGGCGGCCAACACAAGCGCGTATGAAATTATAATATAGACTTTTCTATTTACCGTCATTGTTTTTCTCCGCCGCAAAAATATATATTCGCCGTGTCGTAAACAAAATAAATTCCGCTGACGCCCTCGGCGCAGATAAACCAATGCGAATCAAACCGCAGCGGAATTACGACCGCGTTTTCAATCAGAAAACTTTGCGCGTAAGCAAGATTTTTTTGAGTGGGATTCGCGGTTAAATCGGCGAATATCCTGTCGTATTCCTCGGAAGAGTAGCCTGTGAAATTCGCGCGGCTTTCGCTTGTAAACGCGGCCAAAAGCGATTTCGCGTCAGACGAAGATGAGGAAAGCGGGTAAGCGGCAATGTCAAAATCTTTTTTGGCTATTGCGGAGTCAAATTCCTTTTCCTTCAATACGGACACTGTTCCGTTAAGCTCAACGCCGACGTTTTTTTGCCACGAATTTATTATATTCTTTGCAATTTGCTCGGTATATTCAGTGCAGATTATATCTACGGTGAGAGTTGATTCTTTAAGTTCGGAAAGAGCGTCGGTTAAATACTTTCTTGAGCCGTTAACGTCGAGCCGAGCCGAGCTTACTCCCGAATTGGAAATTTTTTCGCCTGACAAAAAGTAATCAGGAGCTACAATGCCGCTCGCTCTGCTGTCCGTCAGCGAATCAAAATCTATGGCGCTGACAAGCCCTTTCCTCAAATTGAGCGACGAAAACTTTTCCCGCGCGAAATTAAATACAAGGCAAAGGGTTATATCGCTCAGATTTTTTTCTGTCGTCTTTCCGCCGACGCCGTTTTTGGAGGCGTCGTCAACGAACCCGCAGTCGTAATTGCCTTTTTTCAGCTTTGAGGCCGTCTGCGAATAATCCTCATTAAGATAAAACGTGACGGAATTCGGAACAGCCGCGCTTACACCGCCGTACTCGCTGTTTTTGGAAATAGTAACGGATTTTTCATCCGACATTCCCGATACATAAAACGCTCCGCTGAATGCTGTGTATTTTTGCTCAAGCCCGTACCTTCCCGCCGTTAAATTGAAAAACTGTTCGTTGCATGGAGCCGAAATAGGTTGAGAAAGCGCAAAGAGGAAATTTTTGTCGGGCTTTTCAAGCGTTATTGTGAGCGTTTGCCCTCCGTCGGAGCTAATTCCCAGCGAATCGGAGTCCGCCGTGCCGCTGTGAACCGCGTCGGCATTTTTGATGCTCGACAGAAGAGAGTAGTCCGCGGCCTGCGTTTCGGGAAGTATCCCCCTCTTTATGCCGAACGCGAAATCGTCCGCCGTTATATCCTGCGGCACCGCGCCGCCCTTTTCCTCGATAAATTTTTTAGTTGCCGCGGGGGTAAAATATTTTAATCCTCGGCGTATTTTAAATGTATAAACAAGACCGTCGTCCGAAACCGTATAGCTTTCCGCCGCAAGGCACATAAGTTTTCCGTTTTCGTCGGGGCGCAAAAGCGTGTCAAAGCAATTAAGCGCCACCGTTTTTTCAACATCGGCGCAAGCTATCTGCGGGTCAAACGTTTTAGGCAGAGAGGAAACCGCCGCGGCAAAATTTTTGCCCGACGTCTCCTTTTTTCCGCAGGAGCTAAAAAGCCCCATACATAAAACGAGCGCCAAAAAAACGCATAAAAATCTTTTCATTAAAAACCACCTTTTTAGAGTATATCAAAAAAAGAGTTTTTTCGCCATATATTTTTAAAAATTTTTATAAAAATAGTGATTTTACTTTTCGGGTTTGGTATAATAGAGCGGTAAAATAGGGAGGAACTTATATGAACGCTGTTATTTATGTTATTTTAGGTCTGATTTTTATTGCCGCGTTTTTCTCCGCGATAATGATTATCACGCTGTACGGCAAGGTTAAAAAATCTGCGGACAATTCTTCCGTTGACAGTAAAATTGATTCAATGCAAAAAATATTCGGAGATGAATTCAGCCGTATGCGCAGTGAAAACGCAAATTCCGGCAAAGCTGTCCGCGAGGAAGTGCGCCAAAGTCTTGACGTTATGTCGCAGAAGATAGACGCGCAAAGCAAAAGCACCGTTGAAATGCTCATAAATATACGTGACAAAAACACGGAAAACGCGGACAGGCAAAACAAAACCTTGGAAAGCTCAATAGCCAAAATGCAGGAGTCCAATGAGAAAAAGCTCGAAGAAATGAGAGCGACTGTGGACGAAAAACTCTCATCCACTCTCACAACACGCCTTGATTCTTCATTTAAAACCGTCTCGGAACAGCTTGAAAAGCTCTACAAATCTCTCGGCGAAATGCAAACGCTTTCATCGGGGGTTACGGAAAACGTATCCGCCCTCAACCGCGTGCTTACAAACGTCAAGGCAAGGGGAACTTGGGCGGAGGTTCAGCTTCAGGGTATTCTTGACCAGACGATTCCCGGTATGTACGAAACAAATGTTGCAACTGTGCCGAATTCCTTGGAAAGAGTTGAGTTTGCGATTAAAATTCCCTCATCCGAAAAAGGAGCCAATGACATTTTGCTTCCGCTCGACTCAAAATTCCCCATGGAAGATTACATACGCCTGAGCGACGCCGCCGACAACGCGGATACCGAGGCCCTTAAAGAGGCCCGCAAAGCGCTTGAATCACGCGTGCTTAAAGAGGCAAAGGACGTTTCAAAGTACATTCACATTCCGAACACAACGCCGTTCGCCATTATGTACCTTGCCACGGAGGGGCTCTACGCTGAAATCGCGTCGTCGCGAAGCGGACTTCCCGAAAAAATTCAAAAAGATTACAGCGTTATGATTGCAGGCCCCAGCACAATAACCGCGCTTCTTAATTCGCTTTCCATGGGTTTCAAAACTGTTGCAATAAACGAAAAGGCAAACGAGGTAAGGGAGCTTCTTTCGGCAGTTAAATCACAATACGACAAATTTGACGTTTTGCTTTCAAAGGCGCGCAAAAAAATTGACGAGGCGGGCAAAAACATTGACGACGCACAGTCAAGAAACGCTCTCATTCAGAAAAAACTTCGCACTGTTGAGGCGCTTGATTCCGCGTCTGCGGAAAAATTGCTGTCGGACGACCTTACTTTTACGCCGTCCAATGATGAAAATTAAGGAAAAATGTTGCATTTTTAAGTAGTTTGTTTTATCATATTATATATATGAAAAATTAGGAGGAAAGACAATGGCATTAAAACACGCTGACCTTATCGCGCAGATGACGCTTGAAGAAAAGGCAAGTATGTGCGACGGTCTTGACTACTGGCACAGCCAGCCCGTTGAGCGCTTGGGGATTAAATCAATAAGTCTTAACGACGGCCCTCACGGAATCCGTAAAAAAGGCGACCCTGACGCCGCAAAGCAAAAGGGCGACGACTTTCTTATGGGCGTCCCCGCGATTTGCTTCCCGACAGCGTCCGCTACCGCTTGCTCTTGGGATACTGAGCTTATCAGAAAAATGGGCGAGGCTTTGGGCGACGAATGCAGAAAGGAAAAGGTTTCCGTACTGCTGGGGCCCGGCACAAACATCAAGCGCTCGCCGCTTTGCGGAAGAAATTTCGAGTATTTCTCGGAAGATCCCGAGCTTGCGGGCGAAATGGCCGCTTCATTTATCAACGGAGTTCAGTCAAAAGGCATCGGCACATCGTTAAAGCATTTCGCCGCCAACAATCAGGAAACCCGCAGAATGACAGTTAATACCGTTGTCGACGAGAGAACTCTCCGTGAGATTTACCTGCGCCCCTTTGAAATTGCGGTTAAAAAGGCACAGCCTTGGACTGTTATGTGCGCTTATGAAAGGCTTAACGGTTACTACTGCGCGGAAAACAAATGGCTTTTGACAGACGTTCTGCGCAACGATTTCGGATACGAAAACCTCGTTGTTACGGACTGGGGCGCGGAAAATCAGAGAGTCCCCGGCCTTAAAGCCGGTCAGGAGCTTGAGATGCCGACATCGTCCGGCGAAGGCACAAGGCTTATCGTTGAGGCCGTAAAAGACGGCACTCTTGACGAGGCTGTTCTGGACCACGCCGTTGACCTTTTGCTCAGCTTGGCAGATAAAGCGACCGCGACTCTGGGCGATTATACATACGACTCCGACGAGCATCACAAGCTTGCAAGAGAAATTGCCGGTCAGTGTATGGTTCTTTTGAAAAATGACGGGGGTATTCTTCCACTTAAAAAGAGCCAAAAAATCGCGGTTATCGGCGAAATGGCAAAGAAACCGCGCTATCAGGGCGCAGGCTCATCGCTCATAAACCCCATAAAGCTGGATAACGCTTGCGACACCCTCACCGAAATGGGCATAAATTACGATTATGCGGCAGGTTACAGCACCGCAAAGAAAAATAAGATTTCCGATGACGCATTTGTGGCTGAAGCGGTCGCGAAGGCAAAAGACGCCGAGGTAGCGCTCCTCTTTATCGGTCTTACCGATGAGTTTGAAACAGAGGGCAACGACAGAAAGCACCTGCGCATACCGCCCCTTCACAACAGGCTTGTTGAGGAGGTTCTCCGCGTCAATAAAAACATTGTTGTAGTTCTTTCGGGCGGTTCATCGATTGAAATGCCTTGGGCGGACAAAGTGCCGGCAATACTCAACGGTTTTCTTACCGGTCAGGCGGGCGGCAGTGCCGTTTGCGATATACTCTTCGGCGATGTTAACCCGTCGGGCAAACTTGCCGAAACTTATCCCTTTGCCCTTGAAGACAATTCAAGCGCTAACTATTTCCCCGGCACGTCCGTTTCGGTCGAATACAGAGAGGGTATTTATGTAGGTTACAGATATTACGATTCCGCCAATGTACCCGTCCGTTTCCCGTTCGGATACGGCCTTTCCTACACGACCTTTGAGTACAGCGATATTAGCGTTTCGGCAAACAGCATTAAAGATACCGACTCATTGACGGTTACATTTAAAATCAAAAACACCGGCAGTGCGGACGGCGCCGAAGTTGCGCAGCTTTACGTTTCAGATGTTGAAAGCACAATTTTCAGACCCGTAAAAGAGCTTAAAGGCTTTAAAAAAGTATTCCTTAAAGCGGGCGAGGAAAAAGAAGTGTCGATTTGCCTTTCAAAGCGCGCGTTCGCGTTCTACAATGTTGAGGCGCAGTCTTGGCAGGTTGAGAGCGGCGAATTTAAGATTTTGGTAGGCGCGTCCAGCCAAGACATAAGGCTCACGGCGAGCGTTAACGTTGAGTCGACCGATAATTTTGCCGTTCCCGATTACAAGGAATCCGCTCCGTCTTATTACAGCGCCGATATTATGAACGTAAGCGACAGCGAATTTAGAGCGGTTCTCGGCCATGAGATACCTGCAAATCAGCGTGATAAGAGCCAGCCTCTCACCATTCTTAACACTCTTGAAGACGCTTATGACACAAAATGGGGCGGCAGACTTTGCAGACTCCTCACAAAATTTCTCGGAGCTGAGACAATGATGGGCGCGGTTGCACTTCAGACGCCGATTAAGAATTTCATTTCAATGAGCTTTGGCATTTTCAGCCCCGAAATGGCAGACGGTCTTCTTATGATGCTCAACGAGGGCAAATTCTGGAGACCTCTGGGCAAGATGATAGGCGGGTTCCTCTTTAAGGGCGGAATCAAAAAGCTCGGCAGGCTCAAACAAATTTAACCTCGTTTCCGTTATCTTGATTTTAATTTATTTTGCTTTATTTAAAATCAACGGTTTACTTTGACAGGGCGGCGTAAAGCCGCCCTATTTTTGCATTTTAAACAGTATTTTTATCTGCAAATTTTTACAAAAATCTTCCAAAATGTTTTTGAATATAAACTGATTACAAGTGCAAAATATTAGTGACAATTTTGAAATTAAGGAAGAGATTGATTATGAAAGCAACGGGAATAGTCAGACGGATTGACGACCTTGGAAGAGTTGTCATTCCCAAAGAAATTCGCAGAACGATGCGTATTCGCGAGGGCGACCCTCTTGAAATATACACGGCTGTTGACGGCGAGGTTATTTTTAAGAAATATTCACCTATGGGGGAAATGAGTGAATTTGCCGCTGATTACGCAGATGTTCTTTACAGAGCAATCGGCGAGCCTGTGCTAATAAGCGACCGCGACCGCATTGTTGCGGCGGCAGGCTTGGGAAAGCGTGAGATAATAGAGAAACGCATTTCTCCCGAGCTTGAAAATTTGATGGAGAGCCGTGAAAATTACGTTAAATCGGCAGATAAAAAGCCTCTTTGCCCGGTAGCCGATTTTGACAAATGCGCCGCGGCCTCGTACACAATACTTTGCAACGGCGACGTTTCGGGAGCGGTTATTCTGCTTCAGAACCGCGACGATTACACACCGTCCGTTTCGGATATTAAGCTTATTGAGGTTGCGTCAAGGTTTATAGGCAAGCAGACTGAAAGCTGATAATTTTAACCTCCGTTTTTACGGCGCAAAGCCGTTAAAAGCAGTATCAGGAAACCTTAAATAATAGGTTTTCTGATATTGCTCTTTGCAAAATTAAAAAGACGAAAATCCCTGCCGCGTTTCTATATTGCCTGCCTCGTAATTTATTACGGGGCCTTTTTACATTATCCGTCTAAAAAAGCGTTAAAACTATTGAAATAAAACAATTATTGCGTTATAATATAGTTTAAGTAAGGCGTCCTCCCTCCCCGCCTTTGCAGGCGGCGGGTTCCGTTGCGGAATCGGGAGGGGTCGGGTTCTTTTCTTATTTCTTTGCGCGGCCGTTGCCGCGCCTTACCGCGTTTAATGACGGGGTAAGCCCCTTATTGAAAAATAATACGGCAGATTTGCCGCACAAAATGATAAAGGTGGGCGTACATATGGGCAAAAATTGGATAGACAACAAAACCGTAATAATCACGGGCGCTTCAGGCGGTATGGGCAAGGGCGTTGCCGAAAAGCTCATTAAAGAGCACGGCTGTACCGTAATAGGTATAGCCAGAAGTGAAGAAAAGATGAAAAAGGTTGTTGAGGAATTGGGCGATTACGCGGGCAAATTCTCATACCGTCTTTTTGACGTTGCCGTTGAGCAGAATTGGGCTGATTTTGTAAACTATCTCAACGAAAACAACATTAAACCCGAAGTTCTCATTAACAATGCAGGCATTTTGCCGAAATTCAGCAAATTTCAAAATTACACCGTTGAATACATAAAGAGCGCTATGGATATTAACTTTTACTCGGCGGTTTATTCAATTCACGCGCTTCTCCCCCTGCTTCTTGAATCCGACTCTCCGGCAATCATAAATGTGGATTCATCCGCCGCGCTTATGACTCTTGCGGGCACGTCGGTATATTCCGCCTCAAAGGCGGCTCTTAAATCGCTTTCCGAGGCTCTTCGCGAGGAGCTCCGCGGTAAGTGCTATGTCGGCATAATCTGCCCCGGATTTACAAAGACCGATATTTTCAGAAATCAGGATTCGACTGACGCCAAGGGTCAAAAGATGCTTAATATGGTGAGCACCCCGTGCGATAAAATGGTAAAAATGATTATGAACGACATAAAGACGAAAAAGGCTTTGGGCGTTCACGGGTTTGACGCCGCGTTTATGAACTATTTCGGCAGGGTTATGCCCGTCTTAGGCGGCAGGCTGTTTTCAAACGTTATGAAGATGTCTAAACTGCCGCTGTTTGACGCGGTATTTAAAGACTGAGCAAAATAAAAATTATATAAAAATCGGAGGTTATGTTATGAAAGTATTTATGATAGGCGGCACGGGGCTTCTCGGCTGTGAGGCGGCGACAACTCTTATTAAAAGAGGACATCAGGTAACAAGCGTTGCTCTTCCTCCCCTTCCGGAAGGCGCTCCTATCCCTGAGGAAATGGAAATTATCTTTGGAGACATCAACAAGAAAACAGATGAAGAAATTGAATCTATGCTTAAGGGCTGTGATGTTTTCATATTTGCCGCCGGCGTTGATGAGAGGGTTGAGTTCCCCGCGCCTGTAATGGATTACTATTACAAATTCAACATTGCCCCTCTTGAGAGGATTTTCCCGCTTTGCAAAAAGGCGGGTGTTAAGAGGGCGGTTGTTTTGGGCTCATATTTTGCGTATCTTAATAAGATTAAGCCCGAGATGAAACTTACGGAGAGAAACCCGTATATGAAATCCCGTATGGAGCAGGAAAAGGTTTGTGAGGACGCTTGCGATGAGAATTTCTCAACATGCGTTTTGGAACTTCCGTACATATTCGGCACACAGCCCGGCAGAAAGCCTGTTTGGACAGTTCTTATTGAGCAAATCGAGTTTATGGACAAATGGCCATGCACCATGTACCCGAAAGGCGGCACGGCTATGCTCACTTGCCGTCAGGTAGGGCAGGTTATAGCGGGTGCGGCTGAAAACAAGGCCGGCAAAACAGGTTTTGAGGCTATACCGATAGGTATGTACAATATGAATTGGAAAGAATTTCTTGCCATTGTGTTTGACGCACGCGGAATGCACGGCAGAAAGGTTCTTACCGTTGCCCCGTGGATGATGAGAATGGGTATGGGAAAAATTGTTAAGGACTATAAAAAGCGCGGCATTGATTCGGGTATGGACCCGATGCAGCTGCCCGACATTATGGACTACAACCTTTTCATTGACAGGAAATATTGCCTTGAGCTCGGCGTTGAGGAAGACGACATTAAAGAGGCCATAACAGATTCTATCAAGGTTTCTCAGGCGGCGTTTGAAGGCAAGGTTAAGCTGCTTGAAATGAAGGGCGAATAATTTTTAAAATAGGGTAAAATTAAATTTAAGGGCGCGGCCGAATGGCCGTGCCCTTTTTTTGCTGTCGCGGATGCGCCCGACCGCCCTTAAACAAAGGCTGTCTGCTTTTAGCAAACATCAAATTGACGTTAAATTCAAACGCGTTTTGTGCAGTTTTAACAAACATATATATATATATATATATATATATATGTTGACTTTTAACAAAAAATGAATTATAATTAAACAGATCTTAAGATTCTGCCTTAAGAATCATAAAATTAAAAAGGAGAGAAAAAACATGAAAAAACCTGTAAAACTTCTCAGCGTACTGTTGGCGTTTGTTATGGTTATTTCCGTTTTTGCCGCGACTATGGCACAGGCGGCGGCACCGTACAAACCCACATACAATGATGATGTAACAGAAAAAGACGTTGAGCTTTTGCTGAAAGACGTTGACACCGTTTTAAGCGCAAAAGTCTTGACAGGCTCGGTAATCGAGTCCATCTATAAGGCTTTGCCCGGCCTTACAATGTTAATAGGCAAAGCCAAGGACGTTGAGTTTTACTCTGAAGGCATCTGGAACAGAGACCCAAAGATGACAGGAAGTCACAAGGAAGATAACCCGAAGAAGCCGGGAACACAAATGACGGTATACGAGTACGAGGTAAATCCTTATATTTCCACGCCGACAACCGAGTTGAACGCAGAGCGCTTTGCCAATTTGAAGGATTACGGCGATCAGAATTTTAAGGATAATATGCCGAACACCGGTGCCAAAGAATATAATGGCGAAAAAGAATATACCGGCGTGGGTAGATATAACCAAGGTAATATCGTTGAAGATGTGAAAGACGAAAACGGCAATATTACCACAGAAGGTACTTTCACCAGATTCTTCAAGGATCATCCCATTGTAGTTAATTCTTTGGATGATTTCAAAAACGAAATCAACAATATAGTTGCCACGGTTCTTATGGACGGTCTTGGCCTGATTAGTGCTTTAGGTGCTAAATATACTCCGGCAGAAGATTATGGCAGTTTTGTTATCCCTGCTTCGGGCGGCGCACCGGATGCGCTCTATTCTCTATTTGAAGGGCTTGATGACATCTGCGCAGGTCTCGGAATTGAGCAGCCTACCAAAGCAACCGCATGTTTTGTTGAGTGGAACTCTGCGCACACATCTGTGTCTTGGCTCCCCGACTTAAAGGCGGCTACCACATATGTTCAAAATATTGTAAGCGCTTTGTTCAAAGACGGTGCTCTTGCTACCAATGTTGTAGGCGCTATTCAGAGCCTTGTAGTTACGGAGAGCGGCGCTCAGATTTACAAAGGCGTAAATAAAATTGTAAATGCCTTAGAGGACGCTGTCAATTGCCCGTTCGGCGCACAGCTTGGTACAAATAAAGACGGTACCTATAAAGAGGGCAGCATTGCCGCAACGCTTCACAATATCTACACCATCTTCCAGTCTATCCCGACTCTTGATCCTGATACAGACAAAGAAAGACTTGACATTGAAGGCTTGGTTAACTTCCTGATTGGTCAATTTGTTGATCCCAGCACACTTGCGCTTGAATTTGTTGAGCGCAAGGAAGGCGACGGCAAAGCGCCGAAGGGGCTTTTGAACATCTCCGCACAGTCTGATGTTATGCCTCTTGCCAGCGATGCGATGATAAGCCTTAAATTCAGACATATGATTCTTGACCGCGTTGCCGAGGCAGAATCTCACGCGGACGTTGTTAAGATAGTTTATGATTATCTCTACGATAACCTCATTTGTTACAGAGAAACCAACGACTTACTCAAAACGGCATTCACTCCTATTGGAAATCAGAGCCTTATTGAGCGTGTACTCAAGACGGATATTCCGAAGGATATAGAGGATGAAATCCTGAATGCTCTTAAGACCGACAGAGAGCCTCTTGCCGATCACCTTATTACTTTGGTTGCTGAAATGGACGAAGTTCATCATCACCGCGACCTTCAGGCTGTTGCGGCTAAACCCGCAACCTGCACAGAGGCCGGCACAATCGCTTATTATCATTGCCCCGATTGCGGACTTGATTTCGCTACGGATGATATGTATGCACCCGATGAAACAGCTTTGACATCTATTGCTGCTCCTGCTAAGGGTCACCACGTAACAAAGGTTGACGCTAAGGATGCAACCTGCACAGAGGCCGGCAACGTTGAGTATTATCGCTGTGACGACTGCGGTCTTGCATTTAAGACAGAGGCAGACGCTGCCGACAATAAGTCTTTCGACCCGACCGTTAAGGCCACAGGCCACAAGTTCGGCGACTGGAAAGATGAAGACGGCAAACAGGTAAGAACCTGCACAGTATGCGGCGTAAAAGAGACTAAAGGCGCTGCTGATAAACCGAACGCAGGCGGACCTAACATTCCTAATACAGGAATCGCTATAACAAGCATCTCTGCCATTTCTGTTGCGGCGGCCGCGGCATTTGTTACAATGTCCGTTCGTGCAAAGAAAAAAGAGAACAATGACTAATCCGAGAAAATCTTAACTTTTTTCCTGATTTATTCTAAACAGGCACCCGTAAAGCCTCGGCTTTGCGGGTGTTTGTTTGTCGATAAACTGTTTTGCGATAGCAAAATAACTAAAAGTTTTCGCCCGCCTTTTTCAAAAGGCGGTGGGGTTGAGGGGCAACGCCCTCATCGCAGTCCGCAGACTGCGAAATGCTTATACTTTAAAAAGCGCAGGAGGGGCGAAAAACAGTCCGGTGGACTGTTTTTCGGTGGGGAACCCTCGCCGGGGGTTCCCCATAATCTTATCCATTTTGTGCATATGCTTAGTAGCGCGCACTTTTCTGCAAGCTGACACCCGCTCGTATATCGGCTGTAAACAAGCGCTGTGAGCCGTCAGAGCAGTTTTAAGCCGAGCGGCGGGGAAAAATCTCGTTTAACGCAAAAAGGCTTTAAACACGGCAGAGCCGTATTTAACAGCTACACCGAAATTTTTAAATAGCGCAAATCCCCTTGCCCCTCCTCCTGCTCGCATATCATAAACTCCCTTTAATACAAATTGCAAAATACGGGAAAATAGGGGAATTTATTACATACACAAATTACAGCGCGCAAAAAAAGGACTGCGGTTTGCAGTCCTTTTTTCTATACTAAAATTAAGTTATCTCTTAATATCGTCCCACGGGATGCCGTCAATGTGGAACAGCGCGTCAAAGTCGTATTTATTGTGCTCATCCTTGCTGTGGTTGGTGTACCAAACCTGCGCGAAGAAAGGATTTGTCTTTGCTATGGAGTCATAGTCCCAAGACTTGTGCGGAATGTAGCATTCGGGGCACCAGTGACCGCCTAAAAGGATAAGCGCCGGACTTGCCTCAAATTCTGCTCCGCAATGACCGCATTTCCATTTCAGCTTTGAGGCCATATCGCCTTTTGTCATACTATCCGACAGGCACTCGCCGCCGCGGAACTCAGCCGCCTGTTTCATATCGTCAATATCAAGCTCGGATTCGGGCTTTGATTCGTCATAACCGTGGTCAAGCTTAAACTGTTCGGCGGCCTCGGTATCTTTATCGAATTGAATTAACTCAAAATCTTCCCACTTTGTAGGAATTTTTTCCCATTCGGCTTTTGAGCCGTAATAAGCGCTCATACGAACCTTATTGTCTTTCTTTGCCCAGTCAAGAGTGCCGAAATCGGGGGTTGACGCTATCTTTTTCATAAACGGCTTTGCGCACGCGGCAACAATGCCTTTCGGAAGATAGCGCGGAATTTTAAAGTAAAATTCGACTTGGTCGGCAAGACGGTTAAAGTAATCCTTAACAGGAAGATTTTCACGGAAATGCAGGTATTCCTCAAGCTTGTCGGAATCCGCGTAGAACTGACCGTGGAAATTCTTCGTCGTGAACCAGTTGGGGTCAAACAGCTTTTCGGGGCCGGCAAGCCCAAGCGTTCCGAGAAGAAGAACTTCAAATTCATAGTTGGAAATTCTGTATTCTTTACCTGAACCGATGTTATAAAAATGATTCCAAAAATCCGCGCCGAGATTGCCTTTTGCGTCTTCATCGCAAAGATTAGCCATTAAGCGGCCCGAATCCTCAACCGTGCACCATTCAAGCACGCCGTTAATCGGAACATGGAACATAATCGGGTCCATATTTTTAAGAATGTTGGGATAAAGAATACCCGACTGGCGCATAACAACCCAGTTTTTAAGCCCGCTCTCAACGAAAACCGCCTCGGCGCGGCATTTTGAAACCGCGTAATGGTCATAGACGGAAACTTTAAGCGGGTCGCCGCATCTGCCCCAGTGAATGGGATAATTTCTGTCGCCTGTTTCGGCAACCGTACCTATGTAGCAGACCTTGATGTCATCAGCGTTCGGCTGTGCCAAAACCGCCTTGCAAATATATTCGGCGGCGCCGATATTTGTTTTCTGAGTTCTGTACGGTTTCCAGTCGGCAGCGGGAGAAACCATACCGCCGATATGAAGAACATAGTCGGCGCCCGTAACAGCCTGCATAATGCTGTCATAATCGGTAAGGTCGCCCCAAACAATTTTAACAGCAGGATCATTCATATAATCCTTAAACATCTCTTCGTTCTTAGCGCTCTTTCTTAAAAGCGGGACAATGTTAAACTTGTCTTTCTTTGCGTAAAGCTCTTTGAATGCATGAAAGCCCATATTGCCGGATGCACCTGTAAGCATTACGGTTTTTTTGTCTGCCATAAATTTCCACCTCAACATTTTATTTTTTAATGATTCTCAGAGAACAAGTCACATCAAAACATTATGTAATTATTATAAACAAAGGCGAATAAATTGTCAATAAATTAAAGTTATATTCATACGCTAAAAATAAAAACCGCCCCGAAACCGGAGCGGTAATAAGTACATTTAACCAAACTGTCAAATTTGACGGTTTTATCAGTATGCTATTGTGTACTCGTCTTTGCACTCAATGCCGACCTTAGCGCCGTCAACTGATATGAAACCGAGTTTTGCGTCAAGTGAGAGAATGCAGGGAGCGTCAACAAACAAATAAGTCATATTGCCGGACGCTTTATCAATCTTGCAGGTTATATAAACATTCTCATAAGCAACCTTGATATTGCTTAGTTTAAGGCCGGGAACTGATGATATTGAGCCGGTAATCTGCGACTCTTCAATAACATTGACAGCGGAACCGATGCCGTCAGAACCGTTAACGGGATTTACAGCGTCCTTAAAGTTAATGGTAACAACATTGCTGCCGCCTTCTTCTTTAACGGTGGCCGACTTAACGTTTGCTTTTGTCAGCTTATTCGCGCCGCCCTTGGGAGGAAGCTCTGACTTATCAATAGCTTCATTGGGCTCGCTTTCTTTCATAAATAAGCCCATGAGTGTGGACGCAGCGCTTGAAAGAGCGCCCGCCTCAACTATATTCTTATAGTTAGTCGCGCCTGTCTTAGTGTGCGTAACTGTTTTAGCAGATGACCTTGCCTTAACGATAGCTTTCTTATAAAGGTCGATAGCCTGTTGCGTAGCGTCGTTCTTTTGCTCGCTTGCGCCGCCTTTATTTTCTTCTTTGCCATTGTTGGCGTCATCGCCGGGGGCTTCAGCTTCATCTCCGCCGGATGTGGCGTCCTCGCCCGCACCGTCGCCGTTTGAATCAACATCGTTTGAATTGGACTGTACTGCGTTGCCGTTGCCGGTGCCGCCCGCAGCTACACTTACAGTACTTTTGGGTGTGAACGCAATCGCCATTGAAGCAAATACGATCACGCAGGCAAGAGCATAAGCAAAAGTTGTTAAGAAAGCTTTGCCGAAACGTTTTCTCTTTTCAACTTTTTTATCCATTTTAGATTTATACTCTTCAGGTGTAATAAGTTTTTTAGCCATAAGTATAAATATCCCCTTTCTAATTCTTTACCTTATAAATTTACAACAAAAATCGAAAAAAGTCAATAGGTATATTTAAAAAGGCCAAAAGAAAATCCTGCCGTAAGACAGGATTTAGGCAAAATTTGTTAAAAAAGGTAAATTTGTTTTTCGGATTAAAGATACGCCCTCATTTGGTCGGCAAGCTTTTGCTCAAGCTTTATTAGCTTTTTGCAAATGTCTTTTGCGCGCTCCTCTGCGGCGGCATATTCGTTTAAATATCTGTTGAGCGATTTTACCCCCATATTACAGCCGTCCGTCATTAAGTCGGCAATAGTTTCATCGCTCATATCCATAGCTAATTTAAATTCGGTCTTTATTTTTGACATTCCCGAAGCTACAGGATTGGCCTCTTTACCTTCATCGCCGTATTCCGAGAGCATTTTTTCTATAAGCTCGCGCAGGTCTTCGTGTTCCTTACGGCAGGAATTTAGAAAATCCAAAAGCTTACGGCTTTTTGCCTTGCTCAAAACATCGTCTATTGACGAAATTCCCATTTTTACGCCCGCGTCACATTCACGCAGAAGCTTTATTGTATCCTGTTCTATCATTTTATCACCGATACCTTTCAAATTTTTTTGACAATATCATTATTTCCCAAATGCACAAAATATATTACATATAATTGTCTATAATATTATTGAAATTTCAACTCGGTTTCTGTTATAATATAGTTTAAGCAAGGTGTCCACGCCTCTATAAGCGGATTACATTTTAAAATCATGAGGGTGTTAGCTCCCCTTACGATTTTCGCAATCGGCTGTTGCCGCGCCGCTTGGCGGGGCAAGCCCCATATTTAAAATAAAATTGATATTAAATTCGTTTTTGAATTTAAGACAAAGGTAATTGATTATGAAGAATAAAAAATCAAAATTACTGCTAATATTGCTTGCGGTTTGTTTGGCGGCGTTGATAATATTAACCGTTGTCGCCGCGCAGATACACAAAGACGGCGAAGCGCCGACAATTCCCGAATACAGCTCCCCGCAAAGCGTCGAAAGCGTTAAAGAGAGCGAAAAAGCATCCGAAAGCATAAGCTCAAAGCCGAGTCAGTCGTCGCAAACGCTTACAGTTTCCGAAAGCGCAACGTAGGCTTGGGATTTGACATATTGGAAAAGGGTAACTGGACTCTTTCCGAAAGCATTGAAAAACGGCTCAGTTTAAATGGCTTATGGAAAACGCGGAGAAATACGGTTTTATTTTAAGATACGGGAAAGATAAAATCGATATTACGGGAATAATGTATGAACCGTGGCATTTCCGCTATGTAGGCGTTGAAAACGCAAAAATAATAAACAGCAAAAATATGTGCCTTGAGGAGTACATTGCATATCTGGACGGTGAAATATGAAAAGAGTTTTATTTTGGTATAAGTGGTGGGGTACATTTATTTTACATTGCCTTTTCTATATGGTACCCAAAATTTTAGTTCTTCGGCATACAGAAAAAAAATACGGCGCCGAAAAAGCCGAGCAGGAGGCCTTTAAAACAGTGCGAAAATGGGCCGAAAGATGCGTTAAAACCGGCAAGCTGACGTTTACGGTAACGGGCCTTGAAAAGGTTCCGGAAAAGGGTCCCCTGCTATTTGTGTCAAATCACGAGAGCTACGGCGATATTCCCGTAATTATCCATGCGCTTAAAGATCATAACGTAGGTTTTATTCTTAAATCCACAATGCTGGGCATACCTTTTATAGGCGATTACCTTAAATATATGCACTGCATACCCGTTGACCAATCAAATATGCGTTCTGCGGCAAAATCGGTCAATCTTGCGGCGGAGGAAATTCAAAACGGCCGTTCCCTTGTCATTTTTCCCGAAGGTAAAAGGAGCTTTAACAACTTCCCCGCCGAATTTAAAAACGGCGCATTCAAAATAGCTATGAAAACAGGCGTTACGATTGTCCCGATTTATCTGCACAACGTGCATTATTCTTATGAGGGGAACGGTTGTATGGTAACCCCAGCCGACGTTACCGTCAATTTCTTAGACCCCATTGAAACGGGTACGCTGACCCGCGCGGATATGCAACAGCTCAATGAAAAAGTATATGAAGTAATTTCGGATTTTGCCAAAGAATTTAACGAAAAATACAGCGCAGAAAAAATCGGACATTAACACGGTAATTTACATAAAAACGCCCTTAGGGATTTCATTCAATCTCTAAGGGCAAATTATTTATGCGCAAAATTGCGCTATTCTTCTTTTTTTAACTGCTTCAATACCTGGTTCCCGTAAACTGCCGTTCCTGTTATCAGAACGCCCTGAATTACCGCCTGCGCGTTAAATCCCATTATCGCGACGGCTCCCGTTATTCCGAAAAACAGCAGGATTAGCGGAATATATTTATCGGGAATTTTCTGAAATCCCTTAACTATCATACCTATAATATTCAGCACGGGAATGAGTATCAGCGCGTGTTCCGTGATATATTGCGTCACTTTTTCTCCTCCATTAAAAAATCAGGCTCATAAGCGCACCGCAAACAGCGGATATAACCGCCACTATGAGCCTATCCCAAAATTGACCCGGACGTTTTTTAAGAGACTCAAGCCCCTCTTTCAGTTCAGCGAGAGATGTCAGAACAATATCAAGCTTTGTTACGCTCCGCACCTGTTCAAGGGTAATTGCGTTTAAATTTCCCGTAATTTCCTTGGCCTGCGCCTCTAACTTTGAAACACGTAGCTCTAAAGACTCAAAATCGTTCAATCAATCACCTAAATCCTTTCTTTCCACAAAACCGGTTACATATTTGGCAATCGGCACGCGCTCAACATTTTTAAGCGAATTGGTCACTCTGTACCTGCCGTCAAGGTAAATGCCGTCATAAATATAATAAGTCCCCGAAATTGTATTGGAAACACGCTTTGTATAGGCGCTTGAGTAAAGCTTTGCGTTTTTAAGAACGACCTTTTGCCCCGCCTTATAGCCTTTCGAAGGCTTCGGTGTTTCCTCTTCTCTGCCGTATCCGTTAAGCCCGTTATATTTCATTATGGCAGGGTAATTTTTATAAGATTCGTCAAGGTCGACAAACGTTGATATACCGTCAATCTTTCCCTTTGACGATTTCTGCCATATTCCGTACGGCCTTTGAAATGTCGGTTTATCGTTCCATTGGGCAAGCCATATATCATATTTCTTAAAAATCTCATTTGTAAAATAGTTATTAAACCAATAAAGGTTTGAATAAATCATTGCGTAATATCCGTTTTTCTCCAACGTTTCGCAAAAAGCGTTCGCAATTTCGGAAATTTTCTCCTTGCCAAGCTTTTGAATTCGGCTGTCCTCCAAATCGTACGCGATAGGATATTCAAATTTTTTGCCTTTAATAACCGACAGGCAGTATTCCGCCTCTTTTACAGCTTCGCCTACCGTTGTGGCATATGCGAAATGATAAGCGCCGACGTTAATTCCAACCTCTTTCGCTTTTTGATAATTGTATTCAAATTTAAGGTCTTTCTGACCGTTAGTGCCCCCAAAGGAGCTTCTTATCATAACAAAATTTATTCCGTCGTTCTTAACCTTGGACCAGTTTATCTCGCCCTGCCATTTTGAAACATCGATTCCCTTGTAGACTTCCATAGTATCACTCCTTTTCTGTTTTATTATTAACATAATATGTTTGCCGGGAATTATCTGTATAATATTTAATTAAATGTTCTGAATTTGCTTTAAGCTCTCTGGATATTTCATACAGCACGCTGAGGGTTCTGCGCAGCTCTGATTTTTTCAATTCGTCCGAACCCGCTTTTTTAATTTTTTCCTTGCAAATTTCTATGTTTTGCCGGTTGAGCTTTATATATTCAATGTATTCTTCGCCAAGAGCTTTTAACGTTTTGTCTTTATTCAACTGACAACCCCCTTTACATACTCAATCAGCTCTTCCGATGACATTTTTGAGGAAAATCCCTCATATTCCAAAACATATTTTATTGAATTTTCAATTTTTTTCATTCCGCTTTTAAGGTTTCTGTAAACACTTGAACGGGACAGACTGCACATTTTTGATATTGAAAGCGTATCAAATCCTTTGTAATAAAAAAGCTTAATCACAGCTCTTTCTGTTTCGTCAAGCTCATTTTCAATTATACTTCTCACGGTTTTTTTCAAGCATCTTTTTTTGTTGATAATGATAAAGCCCATTGCGCTTTGAACTTCCGATTTATCGGCAAATTCAAGATTTTCCGTCAAAAAAAAATACTCGTCTATTCCCAAATATTTAATTTTGTTTTCATTTGATGAAACGTACACTGCTGTTCCTCCTTCAAATTCAGATAAAACAAAAAACGCCGTAACTGGCGTTTTTATTCAATAAGAGCTTGCCTAAGTTGTTTTACCGAACGAATGTTCGGTTTACATTTTCTATTTTAGCAGTAAAATTTAATATTGTCAATAGGGAAATAAAAATAAATCTGTTTTCTTAAAAAATTGCAAAAAAAAAATAACGGAAGCCGTTTAAGACTTCCGTTATGTAACTGAATAATTTAATTTTAATTATTCGGCGTCGTCATTCTTTTTTCTTGTAAGAATCAATGCCGCGCCCGCAACTGCCGCAACCGCCGCAACTGCTACGAATGAAATATCGCCTGTGTCAGGATTTTCACCTTCACCCATATTGTCGTCGCCGCTAAATTCGTCCGAAGGATCGGAAGTTCCGGGATTCTCTTCGGGATCGTCAGAAGGATTAAAGAGATCGCCTATTGAGCCGATAATTCCGAGAAGCGTATCAAGGAAGCTGCCGGATGATGAGTTGTCGTTGTCCCAAGGAAGGGTAATATCGCCGAATGACGGGAATTTTGAACCGCCGCCTTCGCTGCCTGAGCCGAGACCCTTCAAGAATCCAAGAATCTGCTGAACTGTTTCATTGCCGGCTATTTCGCCTGACGTAACACGTTCAGTTAATTCGTTGGCAATGTCCGGAAGCTGAGAAACAACGATTTTACCGCTTGCAATATCATCGGAAATCTTCTGTGCAATTTCATCAAAAGACGCGCCGTTGTTGATAAGCTCCGCAAGTTCATCAACATAATCGGGAGTTGAAATTTCGGGATCTTGGTTACCGCCGGTAATTGTGCCGAGAAGTTCATCTATAACGCCTGACAAATCGCCGCTGCCGCCGTCGCCGCCGATGCCGCCCATTACAGTTTCACCTGCAATAGAGATAGCGTCGCCTGCCGGAATGTAGCCTTCCTGAACTATACTTACGATTTCAGTAGCGGCTGTACCCATATCGCTGCTGGCGTTCTGAAGTACGTAAACATAATACGCTTTCCAAGACTCTTCCCAATTCATTAAGCTGCCGTCTTCTTTAGTATAAATGCCCTGTGCTTTAATATCATCGCGAGCTTGAATTTGTCTCCACCAGTTTCCATAATCTTCAAGCTGCCAGTTTTCAAGTGTTGCCGCTTTGTCATAATCTTCCTGACTGTAAACATTCTGCATCTCATCAGGGGCTTTTACGCCATTAAATTCGGCAAAAGCCAAAACCGACATTGATAACACCATTGCCAAAGCAACGAGTATCGCAATTATTTTTTTCATAATCACATTTTCCTTTCGTTTTTGAAATTTGCAATTTAAGGTATTCCACCTTTATTCTTCATCATTATACAATATAAATTTTACAATGTCAACACAATTTTATTAAAATAAAGCCGTTTTTTATTTAAAATATTTGCCGTGTTATAAACGCCGTTATTGAGGACAAAATATTATTGCAGGCAATTTTTTAGGAGGTGCAAAAATGTTTGGCAAATCAAAAAAAGAAAAAATGTTTCTCGCAAGAAGAAAAATGGAAAGATTAAACAAAGAACTCGGAAAAATGTGGAATGAGGATGACCCGGATATTCCGTCCGACGTCAACGGAAGCTACACGGGAACGCCCAAGGACGGCGGAGAACCTCAGCAGGACGCGGACGATTTATAACTTAGGCAAGAGATGTCCCCGCCTCCTGAGGCTGGTTCCGTTTTCGGAAGTTTAATGACGGGCAAGCTCCTTGTTGAAAAAATTTTATATACAATATTATATAATGACGGGCAAACCCTTATTAAATAATTGCATAATATTTTGTAAAAAGTCTTGATTTATTTATTATAGTATGGTAATATATGTTAAGCACGAATATCCGTTTTGTTGAGAGTGGGGCGACCCGCTCTCTTAAATTTATAAGCGAAACTGTCAAGGAGTTTTGAAAATTATGAAAAAAAACACCGCGTCGGTTGTGTGGGATATTGCAAAGCCCATTGCCGACTCCCTCGGTCTTGTGCTGTGGGACGTTAAATTTTTAAAGGAAGGCGCAAAGTGGTATCTGCGCATAACGATTGACAAAGAGGGCGGAGTAACTATTGACGACTGCGTTGAAATGCATCACGCCATTGACGCTCCCCTTGACGACGCCGACCCTATTGAGCAAAGCTACAATTTGCAGGTGCAGTCCCCCGGTATTGAAAGAGAGCTTACACGTGATTTCCATTTCGAGGCATATATCGGTGAAAAGGTCTGGGTAAGGCTCATTAAGCCATATGACGGAGTTCGCGATTTTAAAGGCGTTCTTTTGGATTATGACGGCGAATCGGTAACCATTTCTCCGGACGGTGAAACGGAGATAAATATAAAAAAGAAAGAGGCCTCGTTTATTAAGGCTGACGATTTTGGAGGTTTTGAAGAAAATGAATAAGGAATTTTTTGAAGCTGTTGCTTTAATGGAAAAAGAAAAAGGTATTCCTGCCGAGTACCTTTGCGAAAAAATTGCCGACGCAATAGTCAAAGCGGCAAGAAAGGACTACAACGGAGCCGACGTTGTATTTTGCGATATTGACTCTGAAAAACAGCTTTTCAGAGTATATGTCAAAAAGCCCATTGTCGCTCAGGAAGATTACGTTGACCCGTTTTCACAGGCTTCCGTTGATGAGGCAAAGCAGTATATAGAGAATCCGCAGCCCGGCGAGTACTTAGAATATGACCTTGATACAATGAAATTCGGCAGAATCGCGGCTCAGACCGCAAAGCACGTTATCCGTCAAGGCATTAAAGAAGCCGAACGCAGCCAAGTTATCCGTGAATTTCAGTCAAAGAGCCAAGACCTTGTCAGCGCGAAGGTCGGCAGAATCGACCCCGTCAACGGCAACGTAACGCTTGAAATCGGCAACGGTTCGGCAGTTCTTCCGAAATCTGAGCAAATCCCCGGCGAAACCTTTACGGAGGGCGAATCAATTAAGGTTTACGTTGTTGAAGTTAAGGATACGGACAGAGGCCCCAGGGTTATGATTTCACGCTCGAAAGCCGGCTTTGTAAAAAGGCTTTTCGAGCAGGAAGTTCCCGAAATATTCGACGGTATAGTAACCGTTAACGCAATCTCACGCGACGCAGGCAGCCGCACAAAAATGGCCGTAAGCTCAAACGACGCCGATGTTGACCCGATAGGCGCATGCATAGGCCAGCGGGGCGCACGCGTCAACAAGATAGTTGAAATTCTCGGCGGCGAAAAAATCGACATCGTTAAATACAGTGACGATCCTTCGGAATTTATATCCGCGTCGCTCGCCCCAGCAGACGTTTTAAAGGTTGAGATTGACGATGCCGACCCCGAAGACAAACGGGCGAAAAAATCCTGCACGGTCACCGTTCCGGACAATCAGCTTTCGCTTGCGATAGGCAACAAGGGGCAAAACGCGCGTCTGGCCGCTCAGCTTACCGGCTGGAATATAGATATTAAACCTGAAAGCGGTTTTTACGAAGGTTAAACCCGAATCGGAGTGAATAAATTGAAACAGAAAAAAATTCCTTTAAGGAAATGCAACGGATGCGGCGAACAGAAAGACAAAAGAGAGCTTGTGCGCATAGTAAAAAACGCGAACGGCGAAATCAGCCTTGACGTTACGGGCAAAGCGGCAGGCAGAGGCGCTTACATCTGCCCCAACGCCGAGTGCCTGAGAAAAGCGCGTAAAACAAAGCGTATTGACAAGGTATTTGAATGCGCCGTACCCTCAGAGGTTTATGAACAATTGGAGGAACAGCTTAAAAATAATGGCTGACAGCAAAATCAGAGGACATCTGGGGCTGTGCCGCAGGGCCGGCAAAATGTCTTTAGGGCACGACGCGGCGGTAACTCAGATAAAAAAAAGAACAGCGTTTTTAGCGGTCTGCTGTAAAGACGCCTCCGAAAGGCTTATTGCAGAGATACGTGATGAATGCGGTTTCGCGGGCAGAAATGTTCGCTTTATTACGGCAGATATTACATCGGACGAAATTTATTACTATATCGGCGCTAAGCCAAAGGTCTTTACAATCAATGACAAAGGATTTGCCGATATGCTTGAAAGCGATTTAACGGGAGGTAATGAATAATGGCTATTGCAGCAAAAAAATTCAAGGTCAGCGACATTGCGAAAAATTTTGAATTACAGAGCAAGGAAATAATTGAAATACTTTCAAAATTTACGGACGGAGAAAAGAAACCCTCAACATCAGTTGAGGAAAAAGACCTTGAAATTCTTTTCGACCTTATTACCAAGGACCACAGCGTAGACAATTTTGACGCATATTTTTCTTCCGCGGAGGAAAAACCGAAAAAACAGGTTAATAAACCGCAGGAAAAATCAAATAAGCAGCAGGAAGAGCACGCCGCAAAGGCGCAAGGCGGCAAACCCCAAAGCAATACAAACGGCAAGCCTGCCGCCCAAAATCAGGCAGAAAATAAAAATAAAAATAATAAGAAGGAAAAAGATAAGGAAAACCGCCCAATGCAGTCAAGGACAAAGGGCGAAATAAGGCATATCAACACCCGTGCAAACTCTTTTGACGCGGAAAAATACAACGAAAAATATGAAAATATCGCTCCTGCAAGCTCAAACAACTCCGATAACCTTGTTAAAAAGCAAAAGCTCAAGCAAAAATCCCAGCAATACCGCCGCCAAGGTACTCACAGCGGTAAAAAAGAAACTGAGGCTGAGCGCTTAAAGAGAATTGCGGCTGAGCGCGCAAAGAAACCGCCGGTAATCACGGTGGGCGATGAAATCACCGTAGGCGAACTTGCATCCCGCCTTAAAATGACTGCGGCAGAAGTTATTAAAAAGCTATTCTCCCTCGGTCAAATGGCGGCAATCAACGACGTTATCGACTATGACACAGCCGAAATTTTGGCAACCGAGCTGGGCGCAAAGGTAAACCGTGAGGTCGTTGTCACCATTGAGGAGAGAATTATAGACGATTCGGAGGACAGCGCCGAGGACCTTGTTCCCCGCGACCCGGTTGTGTGTGTTATGGGTCACGTTGACCACGGTAAGACTTCAATTCTTGACGCTATCAGAAATTCTTCCGTTACCGAGACGGAGGCCGGTGGTATTACACAGCACATCGGCGCTTACAGAGTGGACCTTAACGGGCAAAAAATCACGTTTCTTGACACACCCGGTCACGAAGCGTTTACCTCTATGCGCGCCAGAGGCGCTATGGCGACCGACATCGCGGTTTTAGTTGTAGCCGCCGACGACGGAATTATGCCGCAGACGATTGAGGCAATCAACCACGCAAAAGCCGCTGAGGTTTCAATAATCGTCGCTATCAATAAAATGGATAAGCCGGACGCCTCTGTTGACAGAATTATGCAGCAGCTCACCGAATATGAGCTTGTTCCCGAAGAGTGGGGCGGCGATGTTATCTGCGTACCGGTTTCGGCAAAAACGCATATGAATATCGACAAGCTGCTTGAAAATATACTCCTTGTCGCGGAAATGCGCGAACTTAAAGCAAATCCGAACAGAGCCGCAAAAGGTATAGTAATAGAAGCCCGTCTTGACAAAGGCAGAGGGCCGGTCGCAACGCTCCTCGTTCAGAACGGCACGCTCAATTCGGGCGATACAATAGTCGCAGGCTCGGCTGTGGGCAGAGTCCGCGTTATGGTTGACGACAACAGAAGAAAAATAAACAAAGCGGGGCCGTCCGTCCCGGTTGAGATTATGGGCCTTGACGAAGTGCCTCAGGCAGGCGATATTTTCAACGCGGTTTCGGACGAAAAGCTCGCAAGGGCGCTCGTTGAACAAAGAAGGAACGACGCTAAAGAAGAAAAATTCAGCCAATATCAGAAAGTCACCCTCGACAACCTCTTCTCAACAATTAAAGCAGGCGAAATAAAAACTCTCAACATAATTGTCAAAGCAGACGTACAGGGTTCCGTTGAGGCAGTAAGGCAAAGCCTTGAAAAGCTTACAAACGACGAAGTTGCCGTTAAGGTTATCCACGGCGGCGTAGGCGCAGTGAACGAGTCGGACGTTATGCTCGCAAACGCATCAAACGCGATTATTGTCGGATTTAACGTCCGCCCGGACCCTGTTGCCGCCGAAATTGCCGAGCGCGACGGAGTCGATATGAGAATGTACCGAATTATTTATGACTGCATTGAAGAAATCCAAGACGCTATCAACGGTATGCTCGCTCCCAAGTTCCGCGACGTTGAGCTTGGCAGAGTAGAAGTAAGAAACGTATTCAAACTCTCTTCGGCAGGCACCGTTGCGGGCAGTTATGTGCTTTCGGGTAAAGTCACAAGGAACTCCAGAATACGCGTTGTGCGTGACGGCGTAGTAATTATAGATGACGCAATCGCGTCGCTCAAGCGATTTAAAGACGATGTTAAAGAGGTAGCGGCCGGCTATGAATGCGGAATAGGGCTTGAAAAATTCAACGATATTAAAGAGGGCGATATTTTTGAGGCCTTTATTACCGAAGAATATAAGGATTGATAAGAGGTATCTTTTATGGCAGGTTATCGAACAAACCGCGTTGCGGAGGACATTAAGCGTGAGATTGCCGTCGTTATCCGCAGTCTTAAAGACCCCAGAGTAAAAGATAAGATTTTAACGGTCGTCCGCGTTGACGTAAGCTCGGATTTGTCTTACGCAAAGGTCTACGTCAGCTCGGTTAACGGAATTGACGACGCAAAAGAGGCCGTTAAAGGTCTTAAAAGCGCTTCGGGGCTTATAAGGCGCGAAGTCGGCTCAAAGCTAAAGCTCCGCAAAACTCCCGAAATTGCCTTTATTGCCGATGATTCCGTTGAACACGGTATGGAAATCTTCCGCAAAATAGAAAGCATTGAGGATAAAAGAAATGAGAATAACTCTTAAAGATTGCGCCGATATTTTAGGCAGATACCGCAGTTTTCTTATATTGACGCACGCAAGTCCCGACGGCGACACGCTTGGCAGTGCGTTTGCGTTAAAGCGCGCGCTTCAGAAAATCGGAAAACCGTCGCAGGTCGTTTGCAACGATGAAATTCCGCGGAAATACTCGTTTTTATGGGACGGTATAACAAACGACCCGGTAAATTTTGAGGCGGTTATTGCCGTAGACGTCGCAGACCGCAAGCTTTTGGGCGACAAAATCAACGCAGAATTCGGCGATAAAATAGTTCTGGCTATTGACCATCACCTTTCACACAGAGATTACGCGGAAAACACATTTTTGCTCGGCAATGCGTCAAATGCAGAAAATATTTTTATCCTTATAAACGAAATGGGCATTGATATTGACAAAGGTATCGCCACCTGCATTTACTGCGGCGCTGCGACCGACACGGGCTGTTTCCTTTTTACCAATACGACAGCCGAAACGCATAAAACCGCCGCTGTACTTATTGACAAAGGCGCCGATTTTGCCCTTGTCAACAGAAAAATGTTTGAAACTAAAACCGTTTCGTACTTAAAGCTTGAGCAAATGGCGCTCTCAACAATCGAGCTTCATTTCGGCGGAAAATGCGCCGTGATGAAAATAACTCAGGATATGTTCCGTGAAAGCCGCTCCAATGACGGCGAATGTGACGGAATTGCCTCCCTCCCCCGTAAAATTGAGGGTGTGCTTATAGGAATTACAATCCGCGAAAAGGAAAACGGGAATTATAAAGTTTCAATAAGGACTGTTGAGCCTTATGACGCGGCTGAGATATGCGCCCATTTCGGAGGAGGCGGCCACAACCGCGCGGCAGGCTGTGAATTTGAATGCTCGCTTGAAGAAACCAAAAAAGCTCTTTTGGGATTTATCGGAGAAAAAATAGTGTGAAAAGCATAAATTCAGGCATCATTTGCCTTAATAAACCGGAAAATATCACATCGTTCCTCGCCGTAAAAAAGGTTTCGCGCCTTTTAGGCGTAAAAAAAGCAGGTCACACGGGCACTCTTGACCCGTTAGCGACAGGCGTTCTTGTGATAATGCTCGGTTCTTGTACACGATTTATTGATTTTCTGCCGGAAAGCGACAAAAGCTACACGGCGCGGGTACTCCTCGGAACGCAAACAGATACGCTGGATATTACGGGCGCTGTTTTGGAAAAAAGAAACGTAAACGCGACCCAAAACGACATAGAAAAGGTCTGCCGAGGTTTTCTCGGCGAAACCATGCAGGTTCCGCCTATGTATTCCGCCGTACAGAAAGACGGCGTGCGCCTTTACGACCTTGCGAGAAAAGGAATTGAGGTCGAGCGTAAACCCAGAAAAATCAATATTAAACAGTTAAATATATACGGCTTTGACGGAATATCGTTTTATATGGACATAACCTGCTCGGCAGGCACTTACATCCGCTCGCTCGCGTCTGATATAGGCGAAAAATTAGGCTCCGGCGCGTGCCTTACATCGCTTTGCCGAACTGCGGCAAACGGGTTTGGGCTGGAACGCTCGCTCACATTAGATGAAATTGAGCGTTACATTAAAGACGGCAGTATTGAACGGTTTATTTTGCCCGTTGAAGACGCCCTTTCCTGCTATGAATCCGTTACGGTATCTTCAGCGCAGAGCGCGCGTTTTTGCAACGGCGGAGCTTTAAGCCTTAACAGAATACATAAAGAATTTGAAAATAAGCTTTACCGCGTCTTTTCGCCTGAAAATGTATTTTTAGGTCTTTGCGAGGCCGACACGGAAAGCGGGATTTTAAAACCAAAGAGGGTGTTTGTCTCAGGTGAATAATTTAGCGTTGGCTTTGGGAACTTTTGACGGACTTCACAAAGGGCATTTCAGTGTGCTTAACGAGGCAAAAAAACTTGAAAATAAATCGCTTTTGCCCTCAGCTTTGGTGTTTGACCGGCATCCGCAAGAGGTTTTATCCGGCAAAAAGCATTTTTTGCTTTTATCGCCGTCCGACAAAGACAGAATTTTTAGGGAAAACGGCATTTTTCCCGTAAATGTGCAATTTGAAAAAATTAAAGATTTTTCACCGGAAGAATTTGTTTTGCTTACAAAAGAACTCGGAGCAAAGGCTTTAATTTGCGGTGAAAATTTTCACTTCGGAAAAAATTCTTCGGGAAGTGTTGAAATTTTGTTTGAGTTATGCCAAAAATATGGTATAATATTCCACACGGCAACGAGTGAATGCTACGAAGGACGTCCGATAAGCTCGTCCAGAATCCGAGCGTATATCGGGAATGGCGAAATTGAAAAGGCAAACGAAATGCTCGGAAGGCGGTTTTTCTATAATTTCACCGTAAATCACGGCAAAGGAAACGGCGCCGTTTGGGGCTTTCCGACGGCCAATCAAAAAATACCCGATGAATTTGTCCTCCCGAAATTCGGCGTTTACGCCACAGCAGTTTCGATAGACGGCAAAATTTACCCCTCGGTTACAAATATCGGCGTGCGGCCGACCGTTTCTGACAGCGGTGAGGCCGTCAGCGAGACATTTATTTTGAATTTTGACGGGAATTTATACGGAAAAGAGCTTTCAGTGGAATTTATAAAATTCCTGCGCTGTGAGAAAAAGTTTGCGAGCGTTGACGCTCTTTCGGCGCAGGTAAAACAGGACAGTAAAAAAGCCGCTGAAATTTTCGGCGTCTCAATATAAAATATTATTTACAATGAAAGGATTGATTTGAATGTTGGCATTGGAAAAAGCGTTTTGCAGAGTTTACCAAAAAGTCTTTTTTATATTTCAATGCTTCCTTGACTGGTCAGAGCCTCAGTTGCTTACGGGCCCCGGCGCGGTAAAAAAGCTCCCCGCTCTTATTAAAGAAAAGGGGCTTACAAAGGTGCTTGTAGTTACTGATAAAGGGCTTACGGGGCTTGGCCTTCCGAACGGGCTTTTTGAGGAACTTAAAAACGCCGGTATAGGCTATGCCGTTTATGACGGCGTTCAGCCGAATCCCTCGATAGACAATATTGAGGAAGCGAAACAGATGTATCTTGATAACGGATGCGAGGGCATCATAGCGTTCGGCGGCGGTTCTCCCATGGACTGTGCAAAGCTCGCGGGAGCAAGAGTTGTTAAGCCTAATCAGCCGGTAGTTAAAATGCGCGGAGTTATGAAGATTATGAAAAAGCTCCCGCCGTTCTTTGCCGTTCCCACAACGGCAGGCACAGGCTCGGAAACAACGCTTGCGGCGGTTGTTTCAAATCCTAAAACTCACGAAAAGAACGCTTGCAACGACCCGGTTTTGAGGCCGAAATACGCTGTTCTTGACCCGGAGCTTACTGTCGGCCTGCCGCCCCATATTACGTCTACAACGGGTATGGACGCGCTTACGCACGCGGTTGAGGCTTACATAGGCAAGAGCAATGTTGCTTCTACAAGAAACTATGCTGAAAAGGCTACCGCGCTTATATTCTCAAACCTTGAAACCGCTTATAACGACGGCAAAAACATTGAGGCGAGAAATAATATGCTTATGGCGTCTTTCTACGCCGGTATGGCCTTTACAAGGGCTTATGTAGGCTATGTTCACGCTGTCGCTCACAACCTTGGCGGTCAGTATGGAATACCTCACGGTCTTGCGAACGCAGTAATCCTTCCGGTTGTGCTTGAAAAGTTCGGCAGCGCCATTTACCCGCAGCTTGCGTCTTTGGCAGATATTGTAGGAATAACCGGTCAGACTCAGGAAGAAAAAGCGAAGATGTTTATTGCCGAAATATACGCAATGAACGAAAGAATGAATATTCCAAAGGGCTTTACACAGATTAAAGAAGAGGATATTCCGATTATTGTTGAGCGCGCGCTCAAAGAGGGCAATCCGCTTTACCCTGTTCCCGTAATTTGGGATGAGCCCGAGATGACGGAGCTTGTAAAATCGCTTATGATTTCCGAATAAAAATTTGTAAAATTTAAGGGGCTGTAGCGCTAAGGCAGCCCCTTTATTTTTTAGATAACGGATTTTTTGAGAAATTTCCGTCAAAGCTCAATCTCTTCATTCTTTACATTTTTCGTCATATCAAATGAAGTAATCCTTGGCCGCCAATCGACTGTGCCGCTTGTTCCTCCGTCGATAAATTCCGATGAAAAAATGTAAAAATAATTTCCTATATACGTTCCCCCTATAATTTCGGTTGCCGCGCCGCCCAATTCATAGCGGGCTGTTTCTAAGACAGCGCCGTCAGATACGCTGTAACGTATAAACATTTGGTTTCTGCTGTAATTCAAGCTGAGCGGAACCGCAAATTCGCCGTTCGGAAGAGATACAAACGCTTTATAAGAATAGAAAACATTACTTTGAACGTAATCGTCCTTATTTCCCACTCTTACTGATGAAAGCTCTTTCGGATTTTTGGGGTCAACCACTGAAAACAGCGAAACCTTCATATTGTTGTCGGAGTTGTTTTCATCTCCGTCATTGCCTACTCCTACAAGCAGACCGCCGCCTACCGGGTGCAGGTATCTTGAAAATCCGGGAAGTTTTAACTCGCTCTCAATTTTAGGATTTTTGGGATCTGAACAGTTTATAACAAATAACGGGTCTGTCTGACGGAAAGTCACAATATAAGCGTAATTGCCAATATACCTTGCCGAGCGAATTTGCTCGTCTTTCGCAAATCCGTCGATAATTCCCGTTTGCCTCATTTCGGAGTCAAAAATATACAGCTTATTTGTCTCGCCGATATATGAAACTGTTTTACCGTTTTGCTTTGTTACCGCGCAGGTCGTCGCGATTCTGAAATATCCGCCGTATTCGCTCATTGAAAGGTTGCTGTTGAGACTTCCCTGAGCTTTGGCAGAGCCAATATACTTAAGTCCCGTTTCGGTAAATTCAAATTTAAGAATGTTCAAATACTCGTCATATTTTTCGCTGTCGTATTTTGTTTCAACAAGGTAAAAGCTGTTTTCCGTTGCATAAACATTAGTCGGGTCTCCGAAGATTGCCGAGGAATCGGTTTTTTTGGCTCCCGCAAAGTCAAATGCGCATATTACCGCGTAGGTCGGCGCGTCAGTATCGTTAACAAGAAAGATTTTATCCGCCGGAATACGTTTTTTGCCGCCGTTTTCAGTTGTTTCCGGGATTCCGTTTTTCAGGTAGTCCTTTGATGAAAGATCAACGCAAAAATCAGAAACGATGTATAACCTGCCGTCGCTCAATCTGCTTGAAACAAATTCACCCGACTGTGAAAAATCAGATATTAAAACTGCGTTTTTAGGGTCGGTAACATCATAGAAATTAACTTTTGTTTCCGAATAGACCCAAGCGGCGCAAAAGCCGTTAAAGCTGATTATATCCTGACCGTTATAACGCGCGTCGCCGCCCGCAGGCTGTTTTGAATAGTCGTATTCGGAATATATAACCGCCAGCCTGCCGTCCTTAAGATATATTTCCTGAACAAACACATCGCCGCTCAGCTTAATTTCAGAGAGCTTGCTTATTTTACCGCCGTCGGCGTTTACGATATATACGCAGTTATTATTCCTGTCCGCAAGGTAAATATTTTCCCCGTCTGTCTTGATAATATCGCCTTCGTCAACATTTTCCTCCTGCGTATTTGTTGTGCCGAAACGGTTCGCGTCTGAGTTTCCGCCCTGTGTGTAATCGTTTATTTCTCCGTTAAATATTTCAGAGGCCGATTCTTCTATACTGCCGTCGGCGCCGTATATGTCGTATTCGTCAGCGTTGAAATTATCTCGCATTTTCTTCAGCCTTGAGTAAATTTCACCGTAATTTTTATCTGGCGAAACGCTCAGCATACCGCTATTGTCAAGCGGAATACTTTTCGGCTTATTTAACGCCGTGTAAACCGAAACCGCGCCGAGCACAACGGCAAGCACCGCGGCAGCCGCGGCCAATCTATACGCTGTTCGCTTTTCCCCGAATTTTACAGGCTCAATTTCTTCCGAAGAAGAGTCAATCATTCTGTCGATATTTTCTTTTGAAAGAGAGGGCGGCGTTTGAGCTTTAATATTGTCGTTTATATATTTTTCTATATCTTTTTTCATCACTCTAACTCCTTTTGCATTTTTGAAAGCGCTCTTCTTTTCTTTGTGCGTACCGTAACAGACGACATATCAAGAATTTTTCCTATCTCACCCGACTTAAATCCTCCGACTGCCGACAAAAGGACTATCTCCCGAGAGACCGAGTCAAGCAGGTCAAGAGCTTTTTTTACGTCCGCTGAAATATAATTTTCCGTTTCGTAGGCAATAGTTTCAGGAGGTTGCTCTGTTTTTTCACGGAAAGTTTTTTTACAGGCATTTGAAAGCGCCGTAAAGAGATACGATTTAAATTTTGTCGGGTCATACAAGCATCTTATGCTTTTAAAAACCGACAGCGCCGCCTCCTGAACGGCGTCTTCGGCGTCCGACTGATTTCTGCAAATGCTTAAAGCAAATCTATACATATCGTTTGAGTAATATTCATACAGCTTGCCGTAAGCCTCTCTGTCACCGCTCTTTGAATAGACTACAAGCTTTAAAATGTCATCCGTCATATTTTCCACCTCTTTTGCGCTTTCACTTAATTAGAGTAATAAAAACCTGAAAATGTTTCAATAAAATTCAAACTTTTTTAAATTTTGCTTACAAATAAATTTACATCATTAAACTTGAATTTACAAGACGTAATTTGAGATAAAAATTTTGGGGCGTCCCCCTTACGGAGGATGCCCCGAAAATACTATTAAAGTATTGATAAATCAGCCTTTCATCTGCTCTTTTTCCTCATCCTTTTTGCGTTTGAGGGCAAGAAGTAGAATAAAGCACAGGCTTACAAGCATTATGCCAACCGGAATTAAGAAGTATGCAGATGTAAGCGTGTCGGTTATAGGAATTTTAGGCGGTGTTTTCTCCGGCTTTGAGGAGCCTAAACTTATGTGCATACCTGTATTGCCTTTACCGCCGTCCGAACCGTTGAATCCGCCTTCCGGTGGAACTGTCGGGTCGGTCAAATTAGGGTCTATGTCGGGAATTCCGTCGCCATTTTCATCGTCAATAACAAAATCCAAATAGACCTTATCCGTTCCTTTCGGTACAACTACAAGCTGGGTACCGTCGGGAAGAGTTTGAACGCTAACCTTATCGGCATCTTCGGAAACTGAAACGACAAACTCACAGGTGCCAAGTTTTTTTCCGTCCTTTGTTACAGTAACGGTATGGCGCCCTTCCGACAAATCTTCTACAAAATATCTGCCGTTTTTATCGGTTTTTGCGGAAAAACTTCCAAAATCAAAATCCAAATCGGCGCCCGAAACCTTTTTATCTCCAAGGTAAACCGTGCCTTCCGAGTTTAACTTAAAGCAGTCATCATTCGGATCTGACGAGCAGTCCTCAAAATCGAAAGTTATATAAACGTCCGTAACAACATCAGTAAGCTGGATAGTACCGTTTACAAATTGCTCGGTAACATCCTCGCCGTTTATAACGATTTGCTTAACATGATGATTCTTTTTGCAGATGACGTCAAGGTTGATTCCATCAAATCTGTCAACAATTATTTCAGTGCCATCCTGACAAAGCTTACCGTTAAACATAACAGCACCGCCGTCATCATTGTAATGCACGGTGATTTTATGCTTGGAGGGAACACTTGTGGTAATTACCATTGTTCCGCCGCTTGTTTCATCGGCCGTAGGCTCAGCGCAGAATCCCGAAACACTCATTGCCAGCAAAAGAAAAGCTGTTAAAGCAAAGCATAAAAACCTTTTCAACGAATCACCCCTCTTTACTAAGTATTTTTTATGCTAAGGGGGAAGTACATTACGGTGTGGGCGCAGTGTACTCAACTGTGTAGGTTAATTTGGTCTGATAAACCGCAATGGGAACGCCTACAAAGCTCGGAACCTTTACCGAAACTGTGTTTGCGGCGCTTTTCGGAATTGCATCGGTGTTTAACGCGCCAAATTCAAATGCTTCATCGAGACCTGTGGGCGTGTATGCAAGCCCTGCTGGCCAGCCTTCATTTTTAAGCTTTTTGTCTGAGTCCTCATCAGTAACCGTAACAGTAATCTTCGCGCCGAGCTTTAACTGTGAAGTAACCTTCGGGTTCATATCGTGAACCGTAGTGTCGCCCCAGTCAATATCAAGGTTGGCAGGAATTGTGACACTGTAAGTTTCATCGCTGTCTTCAATAACAGTCTTAACAACTACTTCCGAATTTTTAGAGCCGGAGGCCTGCGTTATGGGATTATCCGCAAATGCGGTAAGTCCAAGCGCCGCTATCATTGAGGACGCAAGAATAACAGAAATAAGTTTTTTCATTTTATTTACCTCTGTGCAATCAGAAATCAAATAGCAGGATTATTTACAGCTACTGTGTACGTAAGCGTGGTCTGATAAACTGAAATTGCGATGCCGTCCCAAGCTGTGGGAAGGATTGAAAGTGTAACAGTATGAGATACAGGTGATGCATCACCAACGCTTGTGCCTGTGCCTGTAACTGCATCAAAGTGTCCATCAGTAAAGCCTGTGGGTGTGAACTCGATTGTATCTTTACCGCTAAGATTAGTATCTTTCATTTCATTTCCATCACTGTCGGTAACAGTAACATCAATAGATTTGCCTTCTTCAAGCTGGCAGGCAACCGAATAGCTCATATCAACGGATGTTGTGTCCCAGGCGATTTCTTTGTCAGCCGGGATTTTAACTACATACCATTCTGCGGCGTCAAGTGAGTCTTCTTTAACCTTAACTACTGCTGTGCCTGATGTCGGTGTTGTAATTGTTTGTTCAGCTGGTGCTGCGAAAGCAGGAACACAAATTGCGGAAATCATTAATACTGCGAGAACAACTGAAATAAGTTTTTTCATAGTAAATTACTCCTTATTTAATGATTTTTTAATTGATTTTTTTAATTAAGCGCTCACTACTTCAACAGTAAATGTAAGATTGCTCTGATAAGTATCAACGGGAGCTGCATCCCATGCATCTTGAGCAACAGCAACCGTAGCGGCTTTGCTGAGGCCTGAAACAGCCGCCTCTTCTGTGGTAACATTTACATCACCGTCAAGAGTGTAAGCAAGGGTTGCATCGTTGCCTGCGGAGCCTTTCATAGCATCCTCGCCGTCTTTCTTAGCAACCGAAACTTTAAGTCTCTTGTTGAAAAGGAGTTGCGAGTTTATTGTGTAAGCAACATCAACAGCGTCAGTCTTTCCCCACGGGATAGTAGTTTCTGCGGGATAAGTTACCGTAAAGCTAGTAACATCTTCGCCTCTTTCATTTACGGTCTGTGTCTTTACAATTGAATCGGCTGTCTGTTCTGGAGAGCTGCCGTCGCCTGTGATTTCTTCTGCAAAAGCTATAACGCTCAAAGAAAGAACCATAATCAATGATAAAATTATAGATAAAGCTTTTTTCAAAATAATTTCCTCCCTTAAATTATGCTACATTCGCTGTAAAAGTAAGAGTATCGGAATACTGGCCAACAGGAGCGGCGTCCCACTGGGCCTGAGGAATATCAACATAAACGGTCTTTTCCGCGCTGTCTATTTCATTAAGAACAAGGTCTTTAAGAGGCGCTGAACCTGCCGCGTCGTCCTTTAAGGTGTATGCAAGGCCGTACTTGTCGTTACCGTCAATAGTCATTTTTGACTTTGCCGAAGAAACGCTTACAGTAAGCTTATTGCCATATGCCAAATGTGTCTTTGCGGAATACTTAACCTGAGCGTCTGCAACGAGGGCATTCCAATCAAAAGTGGTCTGCGCGGGGTACTTAACCTCAAAGCTGACAGCGGATTTGCCTTCTGATGTTGTTTCAGAGGTAAGAATCTGAGATTGACCTGTAGTATAGCCTTCGGCGTCGGGTAAGGTTTTATCCTCCGCGAACGCAAGTACAGCCAATGAAAGAACCATTACCATAGCTAAAACAAGCGAAAGAACTTTTTTCATAATACACACAACTCCTTTCATTATATATTTTCATAAGCTAAAGTGAAAGTGAGTACATCTCTGTATTCACCTGCCGTGGCTGCATTCCAATCCGCCTTGCTGACGGAAACTGTGAGCGGGAATACGGAAGAGTCGTTGACCTCCGTAAACTCAATCGCGTTTGCGCCGCCAAGCGTATAGGGAATTTTTCCTCCGCCGCTGACAAAGGCATAGTCATTTTCAGACGCAACTGTAATCGTCACCTTTTTGTTCGGAGCGATGACCATTGTTGCCGCGCTGATTTCGCCGATTGCATAATCACCCTCGGAGCCATAAGGAATATTGACGTCCGCAGGATAAGTCACCGCAATATCTTCAGTGCGTTCGGTGCTTATGACCATTGAGCCTGTCTGTTGTTCGGTCGGAGAAAGGGTACCGGCGGAAACAGTGAGTAAGCAGGAGAGCATTACAAACGTTGCCGCAACAAGTACCGAAATAAATTTCTTCATAAACATTCTCCTTTACTTTAAATTTTATATATACGGGTTAGGTTTTACCCGTTTATACCGTTTATCCGCCGCTTGCGGTGTTATATGCCACCGTAAAGGTCAGCTTATCGTCAACGTAACTGTTAACATAAGACTTGTTCCAATCGGCCTCGTCTACCCAAATGTTGAATGGGCAGTCAAGACGGCTGACTACGCCTGAACCGTCTCCGTTTACTGTAAATGTAGTAAACTGATTAAAGGTGTCGGTTCCGTCGCCTACTTTGTACGGAATGGTGGGAATCGGATCAGGTATGGCAACGCCTTTGGGTACCCTATTTTCATCAAGTTTCATCTGGCGTTCTCCGCCGTCGGGCGGGTCGAGCAAGTTTACGCTGAGCTGATCGCCGTTTTTAAGCAAGCTTAATACGCTGATGTTTGCGGCGGTGGTCAATGTTTTGAAAGGAACCTCTACGGTTGCGGGGAATGTTACTGAATAGAATGTTTCTGACGAATTGTAGAAAACGGGAACCTGCGTTGTTGCGATTGGTTCGGGTTCAATATTGTTTCCGTTGTAATCCGTAAGCGTGCCGCTGTTATATGCCTCAATATCGTCTGAGTCAAACGCCTCAATGTAGATTTTACCCTCAAAAGTGGTTTCAAGCGGTATTGCGGTATCACATTTAATCGTAACCGCCATTGACTTTAAGTAGTTTTCGCCTGCCGGATTTCCTGCGCTAAACCTGTTTGTAAATTCTTCCGTTTTGCCGTCTGCATGCGTGATGTAATCGCTGTAATATTTACCGTCCTGTAACGTTTTGCCGTCGAGCAAATCAACGGTGAATTTAACTTCTCCACTAAAGGGGGCGCCGCCGACCTGGTTCATTTTAAGGTCTGAATACACGCGCAGTGTTACGCTGTGGTTCAAACGCGCCCAAACGTGTGCAAGGTAAATATAGTGCGTCATTGGGTCGTCTACCTTATTGAAAATGTATCCCCGTGAAGTTATATCCGTTGAAGCGGTGGAATTTGTTCTTTTTAATTGAATATCCGCCGACGGGAACGGCATTAACAAGTGCAGGTATTCGTTATACATAGGGTCAATCGCCTGGAAACGCTGTCTGAACGCCTCATACTGACGGATAAGATACTCAATCTTATTCAAATCTGCGGCGCTCAAGTACTCGCCGTCTTTGACTTTCCTCGATATTTCTTCGTGTTCCGCGTGCGTCATATCAACATAATACCTGACACCGCCGGGCAAGCCTTTATAAGTGATTGTTTTGGTCCCGACTTTGTGCGTCGCCTTGTATTCTTCGCCTGTGGAGACGTCGGTGACGTTTCTTGTGCGAGCATTGATGTAAACATTTATCAATGCGTCCGCCATTAAAGCGGTATTTTGGTCTTTAGCGGTCGGGGTATTTGACTGAACAAGCATGGTCTTTGCGAATATCGACATATAGTAATAGTCCAAAATCGCATCTGCTATATCTGGGTCAAGCTCGTCTGTATATTGACCGCCATCTGCTTTATAGGTCTTTAAGGTCTTCATCTGAAGTTCTTTAGGAATATCGTAACCGTCCAGCGTTTGCGTCTGCATGGGGTACAGGGCAATAACCTTGTCGTAGAATACTTGAATATTCTCACGGTCTTGTATTAACTCCCTTATTCTAAGCGCGGTCTTATAGGAATTGATAAGGTCGTTGTAATTACTTGTATCTGCTTGATAGGCTTTGCGCTCTGTGTAGCTGAGCCTCATATAGCCCTTTTCGTAAGCGTCTATCGCCTTTTGAATATTTTCATCGTCCGCGCCGGATACGCCGTAGAAATCGAATTTGATTTCCGCTTTGTCGTAATCGTAAACATCATCGCTTACTCGGTTGTCTTCCGTGCATTTGTCGGGGTCTTTAAACTGCCCGGGAAGTGCCGCAACAGCCGCGCTAAGCTCTGAGGTATCGCCGAAAATGGACGCCCAGGCGTCTGTTGTAATTAAGTTGTCATAGTCCGCGTGAAGCGCTAAATAATCGTGCGTATCGTTTTTAATGGTTTCGTCCGGATCGTCGTATCCGTTAGCATAAGCCAATGCGCTCTTAACATCGGGCAAAGACTTCTGATAATCGGAAAGCGCCTCATACATAGCCTTGGCTTTTTCGTAATCCGCCATAAACTTATCTTTGCCCGAATGGGCGTCAAGCGAATATACCGCCTGCGCAAAGGCTGTGGCGTCGTCCGTCTGAACGGCAAAGTATTTATCAAGATCCTGAATTTCAGAAACATAAGCGTTGTCGCTTATGAGTTCTGCGCTCGGGTCGGCGGAAACTCTGCCCGTAACGGACGGGTCATAGGTAAAGCCCATACCGTCAACAGTTACGCTCTCGCCGACATTGGTATTATCGTCAGACCAGAAAGCAACATGCACGCGCTTGATTGTCAAATTGTCGTCAAGAACATTGTCAAGCCTGTCGCCTGCGCTGTTGCGGAATTTTGAAAGCGGAATACGTATAAAGCCCTTATAGCCCTGCAATGAGTTGTCAAGGTTGCTGTCGTTCGGCATAATCGTACTGCAGTCGCTGCCCACGGCGTTGGTATTGATAGGTATTTCAACCCAGTCGCCGTTTTCATTGAGCATCCAAATTCTGTCCTCGCCGGTGTTACCCGTAGCGAAGTAGAATACGTCGTCCGTGCCGCCCCTGCCTACAATAAACTGGAGGTTCATAGCAACATCTTTAACATGCGAATAGTCAATGTACATTACAAACGAGTTCGCCCATTTTCCGCCGTAACGGCTTTCATCGTTGGCGCTGGTGCCGTCCGCTGACTTGTTTGAAAGCTGAAGTGCGGAGAGATTAAGCCCCGGCAATTCGGAAAAGTTAGGAGCCGTTCTGCCCTGATAGGATACGGAAATAACATTGTAATGGTTTGTAACGTCGCCGTCAAAGTTTACGCTTGCGCCCTTAGTGCCGTTAAAGCCGTTGGCGGTAATCTGCGCGCTGACTCTTGAGAAGTAAGTGCCGTTTTGGAAGTTACCGTAGCTACCGTCGCCCGCATCCGATGCCGGGTTATAGGCTCTTGGGAACCAGCCGTTTGCATCGCCCTTTGTGCCTACAATCTCGTTATCGCCGTAAACCGTAAAGCTGCCTACATTGTTTCTGTCGGTATTCTTCGTGCCTGCATCCCATATCTTGCCGCCGTCGTTATAATATCTGAACGCAGTTTCATTCAAATAGTATCTGCTTTCAAAGTTATTGAACGGGATATAGGGGTATGCGCCTATGGAGTGCCCCGCCTTTATATCGTTACCGACCATCATACGGTAAATTTGCAGGAATTTTGACTCCGTACCGTCTCCGATAAGGTCAAGCTTACCTATGTCAAAGCTCTGGTAAAGCCCCATAAGCTCAATAATTTCGGACTTAATGGTATCGGATGACATATCAAGGAAATTGGGGTCGGGGAGCAGCTCAACACGCTGTTCAAACAGCAACGCCGCCTGATAATAGTTTTCGCCGTCTCCTGTGCCGATATACTTATTTACAAATGCCTTGGCGGCCAAGTACTTGTTGTACTCGTCGGGGTACTGCGTACCGAGCCATGCCAAATTTTCAGCTACCGTTTCATTCGGGAAGCAGTCTTTATATATCTCAACGGCATTTTCGATAAATCTGATTGTGTCGTAGTCGAGCAAAGATGGAACATCGCCGAGATATTCGTCAATGAAATTCGCTATGGCAGTGGGTATCTGAGAGGTTCTGTTGTAGTAGATACCGACTTTGTAGCCACGGTCGGTAGCGAATTTACCGGACTCTGTCGGGAACTGAACGGGTGCGCTTTCAAGAACAGCGCCTGTATCGGCGTTGTAATCGCCGTCCGAGTTTTCATCCGCTTTACGCATAAAGATTATGCGGTCAATATCAAACGAGTTGTTGACGGAATCATCGGTCCAGCCCTCAACCTCAAAGCCTGCCGAGCACAAATCCTCGATAGCCATTCTTACAGAGCCGTCGTCCATATTGATTGCAACGGTAGCCGTTGAGCCGTCTCTTGTAACGGATTCGGTGGTGCCGTCCGCAAGCATATAGCCGTAGCTGTAGTTGTGATGGGCATAACCAGATAATATATTACCTTCATAATATGAAAATCTTTCCTGAAGCAGCGCCGCCTCCGTAATGGGAGTGCCGGCAGGGTTTACGGGGAGCTTAAACAAGCTCTTGGTTTCGGTCGAAGTAGACGAGAAAATAGTTTCGGTCTTGCCCACATGATTATGAATAAGAGCAACACTGTCATCACGAACAGCCGCACGGGTTGTTGTAACGCCGTCCTTCGTTATCTGAAGATTAACGGTATTATATGTACTGGTCGGGAAAGTGTGGTTTGCGATACGCTCTCTCGTTTGGCCTTCGTTGGGGGCTTGTGGAATACCGATACCGTTTCTGGGACGCCAGTCCTCGGTAAGTCCCTCGTTATCGGAAAGAACATACTCTGTTTCCTGCGCTACGAAGTACTTAAGAGGAATACGGATAAATCCACAGTAGCCGCCAAAATCGGTAAGGCAACCGTCGGTCATGGTGGTTTCTTCCCAAAGACCTGCCTCGTCCTGGAAATAAATGCCGCCCAAAGTACCCTTGTTTGCATCGCCGACAGCCTTGGTGGAATACAAAGCGCCGTAACGGGAAAGAAGCTCAATACTGCTGCCGCCTTCAGCTTGGTTATCACTTATCTTTTCGTTGGCGGTCAAGTTAAATGAAATTTTGTCAAAGCGAACATCACGGAAGTCTACATAGAACCAAACTTCCTCTGCGCCGCTAAAGTCATAGTGGCCACGGCTCCATGTGGTGGTAAAGCTGAACGGAGTTGTATAATTACCGCTTATCCAGAAGTGCATGGAGCTGGAATTGTCGCAGCCCATTTCGGGGAATTTACCGTCAACATTGATGCCTGCCGTACCGCTTTGTGTTCCGGCGTAGTCAACGCCGTATGTAAGCCCCGTGCCGGTTGTGGAAAGCTCGCCGCCGTTCATTTTTGTATCCTCGGTATATCTTTCCTCAAACCTTAACATTTCACGGGCAATCCAGTCTTCATTGGGTGAATAGTCGCCGGTAAGGTTATAGTAGGGCGTGTCGTTAAGAACCGTGTGGATAGTCTCACTTGTCCAGTACTCATTATCCACAGCGGTTACGCCTACATCATATATAACATTGGTCTTAAAGCCGCCGTCCTCTTCGCCCAAATGGACAGCTTTTTCAACATCTTCCGCCTTGATTGTAATCTGGCGGGCATAGGTGCCCGTATCATTCTGTACGACATTTGCAAGAGGATAATACTGCTCAAGAATGGGGTTTTTATTGGTTTGGCCGTCCTCAATCTCGGTAAGGGTAACTATGTAACCCATCATTTTAACGGGCGTGGGAGGAGTGGACGGGTCGCCGTCTTGAAAGTCTACGGAGAACGCCCTCGGGAAATAGACATCTATGCTGTTGTCGGCATTAAGTACCGCCGAGAACATTATCTCCTTTGCGTCCTTCTTGGTAGCACCGTCAGGGTCCAAAGACCAGTACGGCACAGGGTCAAACTTGCCGGGATTAACTATGGCCGCCTGCGTTATAATAAGCGGCATTGAAGTAACTAACAACATAAAAGCAAGAATCACTGAAAGCATCTTCTTGGGGATTTTTTTGCTTTTCATTTTACCATCTTCCTTCTATAATATTTTTATTCGGCTATAATCTTAGTCGAAATTACCATATTATTCAATGGCGTCCGAGCTTTATCGTAAGAATACGGCTGTTCCATAACAAGCCCGTCATATTCACCTGCGTCAAGCTCTCGATTAAGATTGAATTTTGATATTGAGTAACCCGGTCTGACCAACCCGGATTTATATAACTGTTCGTCGCCCGCATCTATTTTTTTGTCTCCGTTTTTATCAATATAAACGGTAAATTCCATAAAACAGATACCCTCGTTTTGTAAAGAATTGGACAAAATAAAGTTTTGCTGTTTTTGACCCGCTTTAAGGTGCATTTCAGGAATACCGATTATTGTGACTTCTTTTTCGGAAACGTCCGCCTTTTCAGGCAAATCAAGCTGACCAAAGCCCTCCTCTTGGTCGCCCGCAAGCTCGCCGTACGGCTCGGACTCTGTTTGCGTTTCACCGGAATGAGAGCTTGCCTTTACCGCATAAGTAATACCGGCAATAAGCAGCGCCAGTACAAGCACTCCAAGCAATACAAAGAGAATAATCAAAGCCGTAATGTCTTTTTTAACCGCGATAAAGGCGCCGTTCTCAAGCTCAATGTAGCCGGCCGCTTTTTTGTTTGCCGCGGAGCGCACCCTATATACGTTTTCAGTTACTCCGCCGACCTCAAGGGCGCCGACAATGTCTTTGTCTTTACCGTACCCTAACTGCCCCACCACTCTGATTGTGCCGCCGGGGAAAAAATCTTTCATTTCTTTTGCAGTGTAATAGCCGACGGAAAAACCCGTTTTACCGTTGCGGTATATGGCAGAATATTGGTTATCGGTTTTTATTCTAAAATCAGCCAAAAAAACACCTTCTATTTTTTATTGCCTTTTGCCGAATATTTCAGTAAGAAATTTATGTATTTAACAATTAAATTTCAACTTCTGAAATATACCCAGAATTATTATATTTTAAAATTTTATCATTGTCAATAAAAAATTTTAGAAAATTTGATATTTTTTATATATTATATCCCACTTTTTCGGTATTTCGCCTAATATTTAGCCAAATTGCCTAAATTTACGTGAAAAATTACTTTTAACTACTTTTATTTTACTCGCATCACAGCAAAAATCAATACTCTGTCAGCATACACATAGAAAAAAACTGCGAACATATCAAAAAGTATTTCGCAGTTTTTTTAATATACCGACGGGGCAAGCCCCTTATTGAAATTAAATTTTAATTTGTCCTTACAGTAAAATATATCCCAGCGCCGCCAAAAGCGTTTCGTCCGCGCCCTCGCTTTTCAAAAGCATTATAAGCCCGGTCAGCATCGCCGCCTCAGGGTCTCGCAAAAGCTCTCCAAGGCGGTTTTTAGCGGGAAAATTTTCTTTTCCGTCGTTCTTACTTATACGGCGCTCTTTTTCTCTGCTGAATTCCGTTTGAAAATTTGGGTATGAGTATCTTTCTGAAATTTCAACGGGCATACTTGTAACCTTTTGCCTTATCTCCTCTTTTTTGCCCCTCTTGCTCATATTAACCGAATTTTCCCTTGCGCTTAATGTATTCCTGTTGATATATGTAGCACGCTCTAACGCCTGCCGCTCCAAAAAATCCATATCGGACATTACAACAACCCCCGTATTTCAGGCCAAATTTGCATAATATGAAGAAATTTGATAGCCTCATCGGCGCGCTTTTGCCGCTCCGCTCCTAAAAGCGGCTTTAGATGCGCAATAAGCTTTATTCTGTCATCGTTATCATTCATTTTGCTGATAGCCGCCATAATCGGTTTTAAGGATTCCATTGAAAACGAGGAATCTTCGTTTTGCTCTTCTTTGCCTTTTTGCGCGTCGCCGATAAGCGATGAGGCAACGCTTTTCAGACGTTCCATATCCTCCGGGCTGACAGATGACAGCAAACTTTCTATATCCGTCATACTCTTCACCTGTCCCCGTCTTCGCTTATAGCTTTATAAAGCTCTTTCGCGCGCTCAGAATTGAGCATTTTTTTAAGCTCCGCCTCATTGTTCATAATTTGATTGAGCCGTTTTCTCATATCGTCGGGTATGCTGTTAAGAATTTCGCCCTGCGACCGCGCTTTTTTCATCTGCTTTATCATTTCCTCTTGTTCTTTGCTGAATTTTCCATAGGTCATTGATTTCCACCGCCAATTTATTGTATAATTATTAAATAAGGGGCTTGCCCACGTTAGGGAACATCTTGCCCACGCTTAATAAGGGGCTTGCACCCGTCATTCAATGTGGCAAGGTGCGGCAACAGCCGCACGGAGGAATCAGAGGGGAGCCACCCCCTGATTCCGAAATGGAACCCGCCGCTTACAGAGGCGGGGAACATCTTGCCCACGCTTAATAAGGGGCTTGCACCCGTCATTCAATGTGGCAAGGTGCGGCAACAGCCGCACGGAGGAATCAGATGGGAGCCCCCCTGATTCCTAAATGGAACCCGCCGCTTACAGAGGCGGGGAACATCTTGCCCACGTTATATTATATGATTATACGGGAGTAATATGATGAGAATTCTTGTTCTTTCCGACTCGCACAGAAATAAATTTGCCTGCGCGCAGGCAATAAAAAACCAGCCCAACACAGACGCCGTTGTTTTTCTGGGCGACGGTGAATACGATTTTGACTCCTGCAAAGGCCTTATTAAAACGCCTTTTGTTTATGCCGTTAAAGGCAACGGAGATTTTTACTCAAATCTTCCCGAATCACAGATTATTGAAGTCGGAAACGCCCGTGTTTATATAACTCACGGATACAAAGAAACGGTTAAATACGGCACGGAAAGGCTCTTGGAAAAAGCAAAGCAATATAACTGCGTCCTTGCGCTTTACGGACACACTCACATTCAAAAATACGAATACATTGACGGCGTGCATCTTTACTGCCCCGGCTCGCTCGCAAATGAGGAATACGGGGCGGTCGATATTACGGACGGTGGAATTCTATGTATAAATATGAAATGCAGGTGGGATTAAATGATTTTAAAAAACGCAAACGTAATATTTGAAAATGAAATAAAAAAATGCAGTATCAAAGTTGTCGGCGGAAAAATCGCTGAAATCGGTTCGGATAATATCTTTGACAGCGAAACTGTCGACTGTGAAAATCTTTATCTGTCGGCAGGCTTTATTGATTTGCACGTTCACGGCGGCGGCGGATATTCGTTTATGGATAAAGACCCCGAAAACATTAAAAAAGCGGCGCTCGCCCACGCTCTTCGCGGTACAACGTCCGTTTTGCCGACTATGCTTTCCGCTCCCGAGGAGACGCTCATAAACTGCGCAGACAGAATTGCGGATATTTCAAGCAGTTTTGCGGACTCAAATATTTTAGGAGTTCATTTTGAGGGGCCTTACCTTTCGCCCAAAATGAGCGGGGCGCAGAGCCGCGGTTCGATTTGCCCCGTGAACTTAAATTCGCCCCTTTTATCTGTGAAAAATCTTAAAATGATAACTATGGCGCCGGAACTTGAAAACGCGCATACTCTTGCCAAAAAATTTGCGGAAAACGGCGTCACTGTCGCTGTCGGCCACACAAACGCATCATTCGACGAAACGGAAGACGCGGCCGAAAACGGATTTTCCGATTTTACGCATATCTACAACGCGAGCACCTCTACCCGCAAAGAGGGCGCGTTCCGTGTTGCCGGCGCGGTTGAATCGGCGCTTACTAACGACAAATACACCGTTCAGGTTATAGGCGATTTACGCCACCTTCCTTTGGGACTTGTCCGCCTGATTTACAGGTGCAAGGGAGCCGACAAGGCGTATTTCATAACCGACGGGCTTGAATTTTCCGCGTCCGATTTGGCCGAGGGAAAAACTGTTCTCCAGGCAAACGGCATACCTGCCGTGTTCAAAGGCGGCGTTATGATGACAACCGACCTTTCAAGGCTTGCCGGCAGTGCCTCAACTATGGACGTAATTCTCAAAAACGCCGTTAAATATGTCGGAATTCCGCTGACCGACGCCGTAAAAATGACGTCGTCGACCCCCGCTAAGGTAATCGGAGTTGACTCAACCAAGGGTTTTATTAAAGAAAACTATGACGCCGACCTTGTTATTTTTGACAGGGATATAAATATAAAAAAAGTTATGGTAAACGGCAAATTCATTAAATAAGGAGTAAAAATTATGACGGTTTATGAGCTCAGCAACAAAGAATTAAAAAAGGAATTTCGGAAATTCGGAAAAACCACTTACGGCAAGGTCGTTTTTTGCCTTTCGTACGCCATTCCTCTGATTTCCCTGATAGTTTCCGCCGAAACATTTGCATTTATGAAACTGTACAGCGATTTCGCGTGGTGCTACCGACCGGCGTTTATTATCGCCTTAGTTATGACTTTTATTTCGTTTATACTCGGTTCAAGATATTTTTATAAGGAATTTCGCCTGTTTTTTGAAACAACGCATAAAGAATAACTTTTCAGGTCTTTAAAAATACAATACCATATTACTTGTGATTTTTATGTCAAAAAATGGGAGCAAAAGCTTTATGAGATAAAAACACTCGGCGTTGCAATGTCCGTTTCAATCACCGTTTTCCGGGAATTTATCTGCGCCGCATCTTCTGCTGTAAGCAAATTCAAGGCTCGTTTGCACACAAAAGAAAGCTGATATTATTAAACTAAAAAAAGCCGCATAAACTGCTGCTTTTAATTTATTTAATTCAGAAATATAAAATAAACCCTGCCTCTTTATGAAACAGGGTTGTTTTAATATTTCTTTTAACCGTGTCAGTCGTTGATAAGCTCAATGATGCACATTTCAGCTGCATCGCCGCGTCTGGGACCGGTCTTGACTATGCGAGTGTATCCGCCTTTTCTGTCAGCATACTTGGGGGAAACCTCTTCAATAAGCTTCTTTGCGACAGCTTCCTTCGTAATGTAGGAATAAACCTGTCTTTTTGCATGAAGGCTGTTATCTTTACCAACGGTAATCATTTTTTCCGCCATTGCTCTGACTTCTTTTGCTCTTGTTACCGTTGTTTCAATTTGACCGTTCTCAATAAGGTAAGTTACCATACCTCTGAGCATCGACTTACGGTGATCGCTTGTTCTGCCGAGTTTCCTTGTTCCGGGCATTCAAAATCACTCCTTTATTATTCGTCTTCCTTACGCAAAGAAAGATTGAGAGAATCGAGCTTCGCAATTACCTCGTCAAGTGATTTACGGCCGAGGTTGCGGACTCTCATCATATCTTCTTCTGATTTACTGATAAGCTCTTCCACTGTAAATATTCCCGCACGCTTTAAGCAGTTAAAGGAACGAACTGAAAGATCTAACTCCTCGATAGCCATTTCGAGGATCTTACCCTTTGAATCGTCATTTTTAACGATCATTGTTTCTGTTTCCCGTGCCTCTTCCGAAAGGTCGACAAACAGGTTAAGATGGTCTGTAAGGATTTTTGCGCCGAGAGATACTGCCTCCTGCGCTGAAATAGTGCCGTCTGTCCAAATCTCTATTGACAGCTTGTCATAGTCCGTGATTTGACCGACGCGGGTATTTTCAACCGTATAATTTACCTTTAATACGGGTGTATAAATTGAATCAATAGCAATTACGCCGATAACGGGCTGCATAATCTGTTTGTTTCTCTCTGCGGAAACATATCCTCTTCCCTTGTCGGCGGTAAGCTCCATCTTGAGAGAGGCGCCTTCCTCCAAGGTAGCGATAACGTGTTCCGGATTAAGAATTTCAACATCAGAATCAGCCTTTATGTCGCCGGCTGTAACTGTGCCTTTTCCGCTTGCATCAACGTAAAGTGTTTTAACTGCGTCGCCGTGAATCTTAAGAATTACGCCTTTAAGATTCAAAACTATTTCAGTTACATCCTCTTTCACCCCGTCAATGGTTGAGAATTCGTGAAGAACACCATCAATCTTTACCGATGTAATTGCGTATCCGGGGAGCGATGACAAAAGTACGCGGCGAAGGGAGTTACCCAAAGTGGTGCCGTAGCCTCTTTCAAGGGGCTCAACTACGAATTTGCCATAAGTTCCGTCGGCAGTAAGATCAAGTGCTTCAATGCCGGGCTTCTCAATTCCTATCATTCAAAACCCTCCTAACTAAATTGCAGAAATACTCTGCGATAATAATTAAATATACTCTCAGTCTATTATTTTGAATAGAACTCGATGATAAGATGCTCTTCAACGGGAACACCGATTTCCTCGCGTTCGGGCATTCTTGTGATTTTCGCAGAGTTGTTTTCTGCGTCCTTGTCAAGCCAAGTGGGAACGGGACGGGACGCGTTAGCCTCAAGCACTGCTTTTATTTTATCGCTTTCGAGGCTCTTTGCCTTGATTGAAACAACGTCGCCTTCTTTAAGAAGGTATGAAGGAATGTCAACCTTCTTACCGTTTACAAGGTAATGCGCGTGGATTGTAAGCTGTCTTGCTTCCGCGCGGGATGAAGCCCATCCGAGAAGATAAACAACGTTATCAAGACGGCTTTCGCAGATTCTTAAAAGGTTTTCACCTGAAACACCCTGACGGCGCTCTGCCATCAGGAAATACTTATGAAACTGACCTTCCTGAATACCGTAATAACGCTTTGCAGTCTGCTTAGCGCGAAGCTGTAAGCCGTATTCGGAAGTCTTTTTACGGTTCTGGCCATGCTGACCGGGAGCATATGAACGACGCTCAACAGCGCATTTGGCTGTGTAGCAGCGGTCGCCCTTAAGAAAGAGCTTTTTGCCCTCGCGGCGGCAAAGCTTACAAACCGAACCGGTATATCTTGCCATAATTATTGTACCTCCAAATTCTGTTATACACGTCTTCTTTTGGGCGGGCGGCAGCCGTTATGCGGAATGGGAGTAACGTCTTTAATCATTGTTACCTCAAGACCTACTGTCTGAAGCGCTCTTATAGCGGCTTCACGGCCTGCACCGGGACCCTTAACGTATACTTCAACTGTCTTCATACCGTGGTCAATAGCGATTTTCGCCGCTGTTTCCGCCGCTGTCTGTGCTGCGAAGGGAGTGGATTTACGAGAACCTCTGAATCCCATTTCGCCAGCGCTTGCCCAAGAAACCGCGTTGCCCTGAACGTCGGTAATTGTTACGATTGTGTTATTGAAGGTTGATTGAATATGGACAGCACCTTTTTCAATGTTCTTCTTTTCACGGCGCTTTCTTGCAGCGCCTTTCTTAGCTGTTGTAGCCATTTACAATTCCCTCCCCGCTTATTTCTTCTTGTTAGCGATTGTTTTCTTCGGACCCTTACGAGTGCGCGCGTTTGTCTTTGAACGCTGTCCTCTTACGGGAAGGCCTTTACGGTGGCGAATTCCTCTGTAACAACCAATTTCAATAAGTCTTTTAATATCAAATGCTGTTTCTCTTCTGAGGTCGCCTTCAACCTTTACGTTGTGATCGATATACTCACGAAGCTTTGAAACATCTTCTTCGGTAAGATCCTTAACACGGGTGTCAGGATTGATACCTGTTGCAGCAACGATGTCGCTGGCTGTTTTTCTGCCTATACCGAAAATATACGTGAGAGCTATTTCAACTCTCTTTTCTCTCGGTAAGTCAACACCTGAAATACGAGCCATTTACTGTTGTACCTCCATTTTAATTCTGTCGGCATAAAGCCGAATTTTAGGTATCGTTCTTTAGTACTTTAAGAACGATTGAGCGTTAGTGTGAGATTAAGCCGCATACCGCCCTGCAGTGACGGCATTTAAAGGCGTACCTCAGCCCTGACGCTGCTTATGCTTAGGGTTCTCACAGATTACCATGATTTTACCCTTGCGCTTAATTACTTTGCACTTTTCGCAAATTTTCTTGACAGAAGGTCTAACTTTCATTTTTATTACCTCCTTAAATAATGCTGTCAAAAATTACTTTGAACGCCATGTAATTCTTCCGTTGTTAAGGTCATACGGCGAAAGCTCAACCGTTACCTTGTCGCCGGCAAGAATCCTGATGTAGTTCATTCGAAGCTTACCCGAAATCCGGGCGTGTATCCGGTGTCCGTTCTCAAGCTCTACAATAAACATTGTGTTTGGAAGCACCTCGACAACAGTACCCTCAACTTCAATCATATCTTGTTTTGCCATAACCTCAAACCTCACTTAACAATATTTTTCTGAGTTCTTTGTCCGTCAGCGGAAGTAAACGCGAAATATCTTTCCCCGTCTTTTCAACGTGCTTGGGATTCTTCTTTTTCGGGTTCGTAAAAGTCCTCTCCCTGCCGTCTGCAAGATAGACAAATTTCTCGTCCGTTCCGACAACACACATCAGCCTGCCTTTTTCCTTGCCTTTAAGGCAAATCACAAGCTGCCCGTGACTGTACTTCATAAAAGTGTGCCACCTCATTAAACTTGAGTCAAAATAAGCGGTCCATTGCTTGTGACGGCAATAGTATGTTCAAAATGCGCGGACAATTTTCCGTCAAGCGTTTTAACCGTCCAACCGTCGGAAAGCTGCCTGACTTCTTTCTTTCCCATATTGATCATAGGCTCAATAGCAATGGTCATTCCGGGTAAGAGGCGCTGGCCCCTGCCGGGTGTTCCGTAATTCGGAACCGATGGGTCTTCGTGAAGTTTCGTTCCAACACCGTGACCGGTATATTCACGAACCACCGAAAAGCCTCTTTCTTCGCAATAGGACTGAACGGCGTGCGCTATATCGCCGATTCTGTTGCCAGCGACAGCCTGCTCGATGCCCTTGTAAAGGCTCTCCCTTGTTGTGTCGCACAGCCGCTTCGCTTCTTCGGAAATTTTCCCGACTGCGAAAGTGGCAGCATTATCGCCGTTGTAGCCGTCAATCTTTGCGCCTAAATCGATGCTTACGATGTCGCCTTCTTGCAGTACTCTCTTTTTGGAAGGAATACCGTGAATGACCTCATCATTTATGGAAATACATGCGGTAGCAGGAAATCCGTATAGATTTAAAAAGTTTGGCTCAGCGCCTTGCTTTTTAATATACCGATATGCAATTTGGTCAATTTCATAGGTAGTGATACCCGGTTTGACCGCTTCACCTGCTACCTGTAATGCTCCCGCAGAGATAATGCAAGCTTTTCGCATTTTCTCAATTTCGCTTGCGGTTCTAAGCACTATCATGTTAATCCTCCAAGGCTTTGAAGACAAGAGCAGTAGTATCGGCTACGTCCTCCTGACCTTCCACTGTAACGAGCTTGCCCGTTGCAGCATAATAATCTTTAAGCGGTTCTGTCTGTTCATGGTAAACCCTCAGTCTGTCAATGACCGTTTCGGGTTTATCGTCCTTACGCTGAACGAGCTCTTCGCCGCAAACGTCGCAGACGCCCTCTTTTTGGGGCTTTTTGTACTCAAGATGATAAGTAGCGCCGCACTTTAAACAAACACGTCTGCCTGAAAGGCGGGCGGTTATCTTCTCATCTGGTACTTCAATATCAACAACCCTGTCAATATTTATGCCCATAGAGTCAAGAGCCTCTGCCTGCGGTATTGTTCTCGGAAAACCGTCAAGAATGAAACCGTTTTTGCAGTCATCCTCAGCAAGTCTTTCTTTGATAATACCTATAACTACCTCATCAGGTACTAATGCGCCGGCGTCGATATACGACTTAGCTTTAAGCCCCATATCAGTTCCGTTTTTAAGCGCTTCTCTGATGATATTGCCTGTTGAAACGGCGGGAATACCGTATTTTTCACAGATTTTCTCCGCCTGAGTTCCTTTTCCTGCGCCGGGGGCGCCGAGAAGAATTAAATTCATATTCAGTATCCTCCGGAAAATCAATCAAGGAATCCTTTGTAGTGACGCATCATCATCTGGCTTTCAAGCTGTTTCTGCGTTTCAAGAGCAACGCCTACCAAAATGATAATTGACGTACCGCCGACAGCAAGGTTCATTCCCGTATGATTTACAGTCACAAGCCAAGCAAACTGTGAGAAAAGAATCGGGAAGAGCGCAACAACTGAAAGAAGAAGAGCGCCCAAGAGCGTTATTCTGTTGAGAACCTTTGTGATGTAAGTGATAGTGGGTTTACCGGGGCGAATGCCGGGGATTGAACCGCTGTTCTTACGAAGGTTGTCGGCCATATCAATGGGATTATATTGAATTGCCGCATAGAAGTATGCGAAGAATATTATGAAAAGGAAATAAATTGTTCCGTAGAACGGGTGAGTCTGGCCAAGCCAAACCTGAGTGAGCTTATTCCAAAAGCTACCCTCTGTTCCGGGCGCAAACATAGCGATTGTCGGAAGAATTGAGAGAACAGATGAGGCGAAGATGATCGGGAGAACGCCGCACATATTTACCTTTATGGGCATATGTGTGTTCTGACCGCCGTACATTTTACGGCCGACAACACGCTTCGCGTACTGAACAGGAATTCTTCTCTCCGCATTGTCCATCCAAACAATGTAGAAAATCATTGCGATAAGAGCAATAGACGCAATCGGTACAAGGATGAAATAACGTCCCTTTGCGCCGCCCATATTAAGGTACCGATACAGGTTTGTAACTGTTGTGGGCATACGCGCCACAATACCGGCAAATAGGATAATTGAAATACCGTTTCCTATGCCCTTGTCGTTTATGCGCTCGCCGAGCCACATAACAATAACTGTGCCCGCCGTGTAGCAAAGAATTACTACAAGAGCTTCAAAAACCTCATAAAAGATGTGCAGCTTGCCGCTTCCCGTCATCGGAACAAGATAATTGTTCGCTCTGATGAAGAAGAAATACGCAACGCTCTGAAGAACGGCAAGAGCCAAAGAAGTGTATCTTGTGATTCTTTCCAGTTTCTTTCTGCCCTCTTCGCCCTCTTTTGAAAGGTCCTGAAGATAACGGATAGCTACGGTCAGGAGCTGAATAATAATTGATGCGTTGATGTACGGAGTAATGGAAAGCGCAAAGAGAGTGCCGTAGTTAAAAGCGTTACCTGTCATCATTGAGAGGTAGGTAACAAACGTACCGGCGGTTTCATTGCCGAAAAGTCCATTTTCCGCAATATTTGTGAATGGAACAGGAAGTGCTGAACCGATCCTGTAAATCAAAATGATGATACCTGTGAAAATAATCTTTTTGCGTATATCCGCTATTTTCCAGGCATTTGCAAAAGTACGGAACACGGTTAAATCACCTCAGCCTTTCCGCCTACTGCTTCAATCTTCTGCTTTGCGGCTTCCGAGAAAGCGTTTGCTTTTACAGTAAGTTTCTTGCTTATATCGCCGTTTCCCAAAACTTTTACTCCGTCAAGAGTTTTCTTAATGAGGCCTGCGTTAATGAGTGCCTCAGCGTCAACAACGGCGCCGTCATCAAATACGTTAAGCGACGAAACGTTAACCGCCGCGATTTCCTTTGCGAAGATGTTGTTAAATCCACGCTTGGGAAGGCGTCTTTGCAAAGGCATCTGGCCGCCCTCAAAGCCGGGACGCATACCTCTGCCCGCGCGGGCTTTCTGACCCTTATGACCTTTACCGGCTGTTTTGCCCTGTCCTGAAGCGGGACCGCGGCCAATGCGTTTAACATCCTTCTTAGAACCTGCTGCCGGAGCGAGTTCGTGCAATTTCATATTAGCACCTCCTTAAGCCTTAGTAACCTCTATAAGATGTGAAATCTTTTTAATTTTACCCTGAGTCGGAGCATTGTCCGGCTGAATTGCCTTATCTCCGATTTTTCTGAGACCAAGTGCATGGGCAGTGGCAATCTGGTCTTTCTTTGAACCGATAAGACTCTTTACGAGTTTTACTTCTACGTTTGCCATATGAACACGCTCCTTAATCTAAAATTTCTTTAACTGACTTACCCCTGATGGCCGCAACTTCATCTGCGTTGCGCAGCTTTGAAAGGCCGTCAACGGTAGCGCGGACTACATTGCAGGGATTATTTGAACGAAGTGCCTTTGAACGAATATCCTTAATGCCAACCATTTCGATAACGGCACGAACCGGGCCGCCGGCGATAACGCCTGTACCGGGAGCGGCGGGTTTAAGTAAAACTACGCCTGCGCCGTATTTACCCGTTATCTCATGCGGGATAGTCGTTCCTTTGAGAGCAACTTTAATAAGATTTTTCTTCGCGTCCTCAATACCCTTGCGGATAGCGTCCGGTACTTCGCTTGATTTGCCGAGTCCGAAACCTATGATGCCGTTTCCGTCGCCAACAACTACTAAAGCGGAGAATTTCATAATACGGCCGCCTTTTACGGTTTTGGAAACACGGTTGATAGCAACTACTCTTTCCTGAAGTTCAATGCCTGAAGCGTCAATTTTAGCCATTGTGATTTTCTCCTTTCTTAGAAGTTGAGACCGCCCTCGCGGGCACCCTCTGCGAGCGATGCGACTCTGCCTTGATATACATAGCCGCCGCGGTCAAATACAACATCTGTAATATTTTTTTCCTTTGCGCGTTCCGCAAGAAGCTCGCCAACCTTTTTGGCAGCCTCTTTGTTTCCGCCGTACTGTGTAAAATCCTTCTCCGTTGTTGAAGCAGAAACAAGCGTTACGCCTGCCTCGTCGTCAATAAGCTGAGCGTAAATATGCTGGAGAGAACGGAACACATTAAGGCGAGGGCACTGCGCTGTGCCTGAAATTTTAGCGCGGACTCTCTTGTGTCTTTTGAGTCTGGCTTTGTTAGAATCCGGTCTTGTAACCATAACTTAAAACTCCTCCTATTATTTACCGCCCTTACCGGCTTTACCTTCTTTACGACGGATATGCTCATCGGCATATTTTATACCCTTGCCCTTATAAGGTTCGGGGGGTCTCTTTTCACGGACTTCCGCCGCGAACTGGCCTACCTTCTGCTTATCGGGGCCGGAAATAACTATTTTATTAGGCGTCGGAACGTCGATTGTAATACCGTCTATCTCACTTACCGTTACCTGGTGTGAAAAACCTACGTTAAGAACAAGGTCTTTGCCCTGCTTAGCGGCACGGTAACCTACGCCGTTAACCTCAAGTTCCTTAGAAAATCCCTTTTCAACGCCCTCTACCATATTTGCGATAAGCGTGCGGGTAAGACCGTGAAGCGACTTGTTTAAATTGCTGTCATCGGGACGGGTAACGGTTATTTCGGAGCCGTTCATCTCAACCTTCATATTGCTGTGCACTGTTTGGGTAAGCGTGCCCTTGGGGCCCTTAACGGTAACAGTGCTGCCGTCGATTTTAACTTCAACCCCTGCGGGAACCGCAATGGGTTTTCTGCCTATACGTGACATTTACTGTACCTCCTTACCAAACGAATGCGAGAACCTCGCCGCCGACATTTGCCTTGCGAGCCTCTTTATCTGTCATAACACCCTTAGGTGTTGAGAGGATTGCGATTCCGAGGCCTTTCATAACCTTGGGCATATCCTCGCAATTTGTATAAATACGCAGACCGGGTTTGGAGACTCTGCGTAAACCGGTGAGTACAGACGATTTGTTGGGGCCGTATTTAAGCTCAATCTCAATAACGCCCTGTTTACCGTCTTCCTCTACCTTGAATCCTTTTATATAACCTTCATCAAGAAGAATCTGGGCAATAGATTTTTTCATATTTGACGCCGGTATTTTTACGGTGTCATGCTTTGCGGAATTCGCATTGCGGATTCTTGTGAGCATATCGCCGATGGAATCAGTGATTTGCATATTTTTCTCCTCCTTACCAGCTTGATTTTTTAACGCCTGGAATCTGACCTGCGTGTGCTAACTCTCTGAAGCAGATACGACATACGCCGTACTTACGAAGGTATGCATGTGGTCTGCCGCAGATTTTGCATCTGTTGTATGCTCTTGTTGAATATTTAGCCGGCCTTGCCTGCTTAACTTTCATTGATTTTTTAGCCACTTGAAACCCTCCTTACTTTGCGAACGGCGCACCCATAAGGGTGAGGAGCTCTTTTGCTTCTTCGTCTGTGTTTGCGGTTGTTACAAAGCAGATGTCCATACCGCGAACCTTGTCTATCTTGTCATAATCGATTTCAGGGAAAATCAACTGCTCTTTAACGCCCATAGCATAGTTGCCCCTGCCGTCAAACGAGTTGGGATTTATACCTCTGAAGTCACGGACTCTCGGAAGTGCAAGGTTGAAGAATCTGTCAACAAATTCATACATTCTCTCGCCTCTGAGGGTTACCTTAGCTCCGATAACCATTCCTTCGCGGAGTTTAAAGTTAGCGACGCTCTTCTTTGCAACGCATTTAACGGGTCTTTGACCTGTAATTGCCGCAAGGTCAGCCATAATTGAGTCAATAACCTTCGCGTTATCCCTTGCCTCTCCGCAGCCAACGTTAATAATAACTTTATCAAGCTTGGGAATTTCCATAACGCTCTTATAGTTAAACTTCTTCTGAAGAGCAGGAACAACGTCGGCTTTGTACATTTCTTTAAGTCTTGCTGCCATTATTTTGTTCCTCCTTATTCAAACATAGCGCCGCAACCGGCTTTTTTGCAAACACGCATCTTTTTGCCCGTTTTGGGGTCAATGGCGTGGCCTACTCTTGTTGCCTTGCCGCACTTTGGGCAAATAAGCTGAACCTTATCGGCATACAGAGCGCTCTCCGCCTTAATAAGGCCTCCGGGTTCGCCCATCTGACGGGGCTTAACGTGTTTTGTTACCATATTTACGCCTTCAACAATAACCTTACCCTCTTTGGGGCTGACCTCAAGGACCTTGCCCTGCTTGCCACGGTTTTTACCGTTGATAACGACAACTGTATCGCCGCTCTTTACATGAACCTTATTATTCATAATCGGGGCACCTCCTTAAAGTACTTCGGGAGCAAGTGACAGAATCTTTGTAAATTCCTTGTCACGAAGCTCTCTTGCAACCGGCCCAAAGATACGTGTACCTCTGGGGGTCTTGTCTTCTTTTATAATAACTGCTGCGTTTTCATCGAAGCGAATGTAAGTACCGTCGTCTCTGCGAACGCCTTTTGCCGACCTTACAACGACCGCCTTAACAACATCGCCTTTTTTAACAACACCGCCGGGTGCCGCTTTTTTAACGGACGCTACGATGACATCGCCGATATTAGCATATCTTCTACCTGAACCACCGAGAACGCGGATGCACATAATCTCTTTTGCACCGGTGTTATCGGCAACCTTGAGGTAAGTCTGCTGCTGTATCACAATGATTGCCTCCTTTAATTACTTTGCTTTCTCGATAATTTCAACGACACGCCATCTCTTGTCTTTCGACAAAGGACGTGTTTCCATCAATAATACTCTGTCGCCGATACCGCACTCGTTATTTTCATCATGAGCCTTTACTTTAACGGTTCTGTTAACGATTTTGCTGTAAAGAGGATGCTTAACTCTGTCTTTGATTGATACAACGACCGTTTTATCCATCTTATCGCTTGTTACGATACCAACCTGTGTTTTTCTGAGGTTTCTCTCCATTTTTGAACGCCCTCCTTACCTTTAAGCATCCGTGCCGTGAAGCTCAATGTCACGAATAATTGTCTTTACTCGTGCAATGTCCTTTTTTACGGCACTGATACGCATCGGATTTTCGAGTTGGTTGATGGCTTCCTGAAAACGAAGCTTGAAAAGCTCATCTTTTAACTCTAAGAGCTTAGCATCCAACTCTTTGGCGGAAAGTTTTCTTAACTCACTTGCTTTCATTACTGCTCACCACCCTGTTCTGCTTTAGTTACAAACTTGCACTTGATAGGAAGCTTGTTTGCCGCAAGACGCATTGCCTCACGCGCTGTTTCTTCGGGAACGCCTGCGATTTCAAACATAACACGGCCTGGCTTTACGACCGCTACCCAATATTCCGGAGAACCTTTACCTGAACCCATTCGGGTTTCTGCCGGCTTCTCTGTAATCGGCTTATCGGGGAATATTTTAATCCAAACCTGACCGCCACGCTTAATGTATCTCGTCATAGCGATACGAGCCGCTTCAATCTGGTTTGATTTAATCCATGCAGGTTCAAGAGCCACAAGACCATACTCACCGTAAGTAACCTGTGTGCCTCTGGAAGCCTTACCTGTCAGACGTCCTCTCTGGACTCTGCGGTACTTTACTCTTTTAGGTAAAAGCATTATTTTGTGCCTCCTTCCTTGCTGTGCTTACGGTTTTCATGAAGGACTTCGCCGTTGTAAATCCAAACCTTAACGCCAAGACGGCCGTAGGTTGTCTTGGCCTCGGCAAAGCCGTAGTCAATGTCCGCGCGGATTGTCTGAAGCGGAATTGTGCCCTCATGATAGCGTTCTGTACGGGCGATTTCAGCGCCGCCTACACGGCCGCTTACCTGTACTTTAATGCCTCTTGCGCCGAGTCTCATTGTTCTGCCGATTGACTGCTTAAGCGCGCGGCGGAAAGAAATTCTTCTTTCAAGCTGTGAAGCAATGTTCTCCGCAACGAGCTGCGCAACAAGGTCTGGCTGCTTGATTTCAACAATATTGATGAAAACTTCTTTATCGCCGCCGATTTTTTTCTTGCAAATCTCTTTTAGCTTTTCAATCTCCGCGCCCTGACGGCCTATAACCATACCCGGTTTCGCGCAGTGAATGTTTATACGCACACGCTTAGCGTCTCTTTCAATTTCTACCTTGGGAACACCGGCAGGAGCAAGTGTTTCAAGCAGATATTCACGAAGTTTGTAGTCCGAAACAAGAGTATCTGCAAAATCCTTCTTGTTGGCATACCAGCGTGATTCCCAGTCTTTAATAACACCGATTCTAAGACCGGTCGGATTAACTTTCTGGCCCATTTAACTTTTCCTCCTCCTCGATTATTCCGCTTCCTTAACGGTAAGTGTGATGTGTGATGTCTTCTTGTTGATTCTGTAAGCCCTGCCCTGAGCTCTGGGTCTTATTCTCTTAAGAGTGGGACCCTGGTCTACCGTGCAGGCTGAAATATAGAGCCTTGAAGAATCCATATTGTAGTTGTTTTCTGCATTTGCCATAGCTGACTTCAAAAGCTTCTCAAGCGGTTCACACGCAGCCTTAGGTGTGTATTTGAGAATCGCCATAGCTTCATCGCAGGGCTTATTCCTGATAAGGTCAAGAACAATCTGAACCTTACGGGGCGCAATGCGCACATAAGTTGCCTTTGCTGTTGCTTCCATTATTTAATACACTCCTTTCGCTTATTTGCCGTTGTTTGATGTTTTTGAGCCTGCATGGCCCCTAAATGTTCTTGTCGGAGCGAACTCACCGAGCTTATGGCCTACCATATCCTCGGTAACATAAACCGGAACATGCTTTCTGCCGTCATGAACCGCGAAAGTATGACCTACAAAATCCGGAAATATCGTTGAGCTGCGGCTCCAAGTTTTTACGACGATTTTCTCGCCGTTTTTATTCATTTCAAGGACCTTCTTCATAAGGCTTTCAGCGACATAAGGTCCTTTTTTAGTACTTCTGCTCATTTATAAACAGCTCCTTTCCGATTATTTAGCGTTACGGCGTTTAACTATCATCTTGTTTGAAGCCTTCTTCTTATCTCTGGTCTTATAACCGAGAGCAGGCTTGCCCCAAGGTGTGCAAGGACCGGGACGGCCTACGGGTGACTTGCCTTCGCCGCCGCCGTGCGGGTGGTCGTTGGGGTTCATTACAGAACCGCGTACTGTCGGCCTGATGCCGAGGTGGCGCGTGCGGCCCGCTTTACCGATTTTAACGTTTTCGTGGTCCGTATTGCCGACTGTTCCGATTGTTGCCATACAGAGAGCCGATACATTGCGAAGCTCGCCTGAAGGAAGTCTTAAAAGAGCGTTTCCGTTCTCTTTAGCCATAAGCTGCGCCGCGTTGCCGGCCGCTCTTGCAAGCTGACCGCCCCTTCCGGGGTAAAGCTCTACATTGTGTACAAACGTACCGGTAGGAATGTTAGCAAGCGGAAGCGCGTTGCCCGGCTTAATATCAGCTGCGGCACCGGCTTCAACCTTGTCGCCTACCTTGATGCCGACGGGAGCGAGAATGTATCTCTTTTCACCGTCCTCATACTGAATAAGAGCTATATGAGCTGACCTGTTGGGATCGTACTCTAATGTTAATACTGTTGCGGAAACATCCGTCTTATCTCTTTTAAAATCAATAACACGGTACTTTCTGCGATTTCCGCCGCCTTTGTGGCGAACTGTAATTCTTCCATAGCTGTTGCGGCCGGCGTTTTTCTTGAGAGGAGCAAGAAGACTTCTCTCGGGAGCGACCTTTGAAAGCTCGGAATAATCTGTAACCGACATATTGCGTCTGCCGTTTGACGTCGGTTTATAGACTCTAATCGACATTTCTTTCAACTCCTTATCTGTTTTGTTTGGGGAGGGCAGTTTTTACTGCCTTACGGGAAGCTTTGCGGAGTATGCCGAAACTCCATACCTTACCGCCCGTAAAAATTACATAATTCCGTCAAAGAACTCTATCGTCTTGGAATCCTCCGTAAGTGTTACAAAAGCTTTTTTCCAATCCGATGTATAGCCTTCAAAACGGCCGTAACGGCGAAGATGGCCTTTAACGTTCATGGTGTTAACCTTTGCTACCTTTACGCCGAAAAGCTGTTCAACAGCTTTTTTAATGTCAATCTTAGTTGCGTCCTTCGCAACCTTAAACGCGTATTTCTTATCCGCAATGCCCATCATACTTTCTTCTGTGATAACGGGTGCAAGAATAATTTCCTGTGCAAGTTTCATTATGCGTATACCTCCTCTATTTTGGAAGCTGCATCCTTGAGAATTACGACTTTATCGCAGTTTAAAATGTCATAAACGTTAAGCGTGTTAACAAGCGTAGTTTTAACGCCCGCAATATTCCTCGCGCTTCTGTAAACAATATCGTTTTTCTCAGGAAGAACGATAAGAGTTTTCTTGCCGGCTCCGATAGCGGAGAGAACCGCGACAACATCCTTTGTCTTGATTGCGTCCAATGTAAGAGAGTCAAGAATTATCATCTCGTCGGCCGCCGCCTTAGATGAAAGAGCGGACTTCATAGCAAGTCTTCTTACCTTTTTGTTTATTGAGAAACCGTAATCTCTGGGCTTCGGGCCGAGGGCAACGCCGCCGTGGTACCACTGGGGAGCTCTTGTCGAGCCCTGTCTTGCGCGGCCTGTTCCTTTCTGCCTCCAAGGCTTCTTACCGCCGCCGGACACCTCAGAACGAGTGAGAGTTGACTGAGTGCCTTGACGTTGGTTCGCCAAATAATTTACTACAACAAGATGCATAGCGGACATATTAGGCTCAATAGCAAAAATTTCATCGCTAAGCTCAATGTCAGATACTTTCTTGCCTTTCATATCAAGTACCGATAATTTAGCCATTTCTTTCAACTCCTTTCTGATTATTTAACTGTGTCTTTAATGACTACAATACCGCCCTTGGGGCCGGGAATGGCGCCCTTGATTGCGATAAGATTATTTTCAGCGTCTACTTTTACGATGTCAAGGTTCTGAACCGTAACTCTCTCCGCGCCCAAGTGGCCGGCAAGTTTCTTTCCCTTGAACACGCGCGACGGGTCTGAGCAAGCACCCAAAGAACCTGCGTGCCTTGCGACGGGGCCTGTACCGTGAGACTCTTTAAGTCTGGAAAAGTTCCAGCGCTTGATAGCGCCCGCCGTGCCTTTGCCCTTGCTTGTGCCGACAACGTCAACCTTGTCGCCTGCCGCAAACGCGTCAGCCTTTAATACATCGCCTACATTTACTGAATCCGTGTCCTCAAGTCTTAATTCTCTGAGAACCTTTTTGGGGGCAACGTCCGATTTCTTAAAGTGACCTGCCTGCGGTTTATTCACTCTTTGAACCTTAACGTCGCCGAAACCTATCTGAACTGCGGCATAGCCATCGTTCTCAATGGTTTTCTTCTGCACTACCGTGCAGGGACCAGCCTCAACTACTGTTACGGGAATAACCTTACCCTTTTCGTCGAAAAGCTGCGTCATACCGATTTTTTTACCGATAAGACCTTTTTTCATTGTATTTTCCTCCTTTGGTTATTGGTCGGTCGCCCGACTTGACCGTAAAGCGTTTCGCTGCGAGATAACTTATTTAATCTCTACTTCAACGCCTGCGGGAAGCTCAAGACGTGTAAGAGCCTCAACTGTTTTGTTCGAGGGTCTTAAAATGTCGATAAGCCTTTTGTGAGTTCTCTGCTCAAACTGTTCGCGGCTGTCCTTGTACCTGTGAGTAGCGCGAAGGATTGTGACCTTTTCAATCTCAGTCGGAAGCGGAACGGGACCTGAAATCTGAGCGCCTGTGCGCTTAGCCGTTTCAACAATCTTTTCCGCCGCCTTATCCACAATGTCATGGTCGTAGCCTTTGAGTCTGATGCGGATTTTCTTACCTTTTGTTGCTGCCATTTTGTTTCCTCCTAAATACTTGGGCGCGCTTTTTTGTTTGCAACCCGGCCGGGTGTTTCCACTCCGCCGATTTAAAAACCGAAAAGCGGTTAATCTTTTCGGACGGCGCAAAAAAGCGCAGAATGTTCCTGCAAGTGCCAAAACACGCCGTTTGGTTGACGCGCAAAGGCTTTTGAAACATTATTTGTCGCCCGATTTTAAATCAGACATACTCGGCGGTAATTCCCTGCATCTTCGTGCAGCCACCTACCGCTTCATCGCATATCGCACTCGGCGTGAGGGCAGAATATGCCCATACCCACAGAATGCTTGAATATTCTACCATACTCTTGTGTAAATTGCAAGAAGTTTTTTAAAAAAATTTGTAAAATATACAGATTTTTTAAGCCCCTGATTTATATACTATATATTGTGTATTACAGCCTATATAACCATAGATAGCGTTACCGTGTTTTCATACTGCGCAAATCATACTGCAATTCTTTTGTAAAAATAATTTCGTACTCCTTGCAGAAAGGAAAAAATCCTCCTGCGTCATTAAAACCGAGCTTTCTGTAAAAATGCTGTGCGGATTCGTTAGCCTGCGACGATGTCATCACCTTGTCATAACCGAGCCCCGCCATTTCACTTTCCCAAAACCTTACTATCTGCGTGCCGTATCCCTTGCCGCGGAACTCCTCAAAAAAATACAGCATATTCATAAACGGAATTTTATCCCAGAAGAGATTCCATCTCAGCCATCCGGCAAATGAACCGTCAACAAGCATTATAATTTCGCGATTGCTCTTAATCGTTTCCTCCCAAATATTTTCTTTTATTTGACTGTCTTTACTTAAAAGCATTTCTTTGTCTGCCAATGTTGCGTATCTTATTTCTGTCATACAAATTCTCCTCTGCCTCTGACTGTTTAATTGATTGAGTCATTTTGACACAAATTTGCAAATTTTTTCAATCAATGAACGCGTCAAGCTGTCATATACTCTTATTTAACTATTAAAAACAAACGCCCGCCCGATTTGTCCGTCGTCATTTTCGGTATCCAAAATCGTATAGGCATTATGGGTGTACCCCGCGATCACATTTTCCCAAAACAGACCGGCGGAAACGTTGCTTTTCATTTGGAAAACTTCCCATTTTCCCTTTAACGAATCAAATATATGGTGTGCGAGTATCCTGCCGTATCCCTGTTTCCGGTACTTTTTCATCACAAAAAATTCAGCGATACACAAAACATCGCTTTCTTTACGGCATAGGCAATATGATTGACAAACGCAAAGCCCGCAGGATGCCCATTTATTTTCAATAAATACATTTTTCTGTCCGAATCGGTGCAATAATCCGCAAAATGCTCGTATGCAAATTCACCGTTCTCATTCAAATCTGTCCTATGTATTCGCTGAAATCATACTCGGAAAATTGCAGTAAACGGTAAATTTGCAATTTGGCACTTGGCGTTATATTGGAGCGGTTAAATTCCTCTATCGTATAATTTTCCATATTTATGGAGTTAGCCATAACATAAACCACCTTTTTGTGTGATCATACAAAATGGAATCCCTTATAAAACTTTGAGTAGCTTTTCTTTCATGGTTTTCAGTTCTTCCATATTCGGGATATTGTGATTGTCCCACATAATTTCTTTCGGGAGCCACCACACAGGGCCTTTTCCGTTATTGCCGTATGCACCTAAATCGCCGCCTACTCGCGGAAACAAATGAAAATGCAAATGCACATCCCCGTTACCGAGACATTCGTAATTCATCTTTTCAGCGCCAAAAGCCTCTTTCACAGCTTTTGCAACAAGCGTCATTTCATTGAGATACAGCTTCCTGAAATTTTCTTCCAACTCCCACAGCTCCGACACATGTTGCTTACAAATGAATAGCACATAGCCGTAAAAATGTTGATTCCAGCCGAAAATGACATAACCCGTTTCAAGCTCTTTAACAAACCACGGATTTTTACTCGCTTTGATTTGCTCGATAACCTTGCACATATCGCAATCCATTTCATATTCTCCTTGGCAGTATGGATAAATCTCGATAAAAAGCCCTCTTTTGTCCAAAGACAAAAGAGGGCTTTTTTGGCTCCCCCTGTCGGGCTCGAACCAACGACCCTGCGGTTAACAGGCAATCGCCCCAAAGCGTCCATTTATCTCGTACAGTCCATTTCAATCAGGGGCATAAAGTGGGGTAGAGATTTTTTTGCAGTTCGGATCGAGAACCTGCGGTCATACTATTTTTACAAGTGTGCTCTACCCTTTTCGCTATTTCATTATACTTCAAAAGCAATTAAAGGTCAAGAACTAATATTCACAAAATGGGCGAGAATGAAAATGACACTGTGGTTCATTCAAATGGGCTCTACCCTCCCTTTTTCTGCTCCGTCATACTTCCGGAGCAATTAACCGACCGATTAAAAAAGGGAGTCCCCACAGGGACTCCCCCGGTCACAGGCCTCGCAGGTTTCTGTTCACTGGCTCTTTGCGTTTGCAAATTGTTTAGAAGCAAGAATTTCGAATCCTATACAATTTGGTATAACGCCGAAACAAATAAGGAACACAGAAGATATGGGATCATGGACGCAACGGCGACAAAGTAGCAGTATGCGAATCTCGTTTCCCGTTTTCCCCTAATGACTACTGTGATGATTCGGACTGTTTCATAAAACAGGTAGCTAAACAAGACGCCGATCCAGCCGAACCCGAATAGGGCTGTAATCAAGCTCATGCCAAACCATACAGTCAGTTCAATAATCAGAGGATAAATCGGTATTTTTGCGCCGCAGCTCCTGCATCGACCGTTGCAAACAAGGAACGATATGATAGGCAATTGCAGGAGTGCGGGTATCTTCTTTCCACAACTATCACAGGTACACTTTGAGGAGTTAATCAACCTTGTGTTTCCCGATGTGAGACGAAGAATGTTCGTTGTCGCCATCCCACCTATGTGATAGTAAATTAGGCACATCGCTATAATGATTATAATATGATTAAACATTCTGATTATCTGTTCCGAAGGAGTTTATATGATCTTTCCGCCCAATGTTATACCATAACTCAAAAGAACTTTAATTTCTTGGAGCCGGTCCCCATTCATTATCAGCATCGCTTGACTTGCAGTATTGAACTATAAGGATGATAAATCCAGCAAGCGGGATCAGGCCCATAAAGATGTAATACCAATGTTTACCTGTGTCATGTAATCTTCTAATGCCAAGAGCGAGACCGGGGATAAGCAATCCCAAGGTAATCAGCTGACCCACGACCGGAATCCAAGAGGTGCAGAGACTCACAAGGAAGTTAAAAAGAAATGCCCACCAATACTCACTTACAGTTGAACGGCCTGTAAAGTTCACATAATTTACAAAGAACAATTTAATGGCTTCTCCAAATGAAACCCTTTTAGGAGAGCCATTTGGATCTATGTTGGCATAGGCATAAGTATTAGGCTGCGCATAAAATTGAAGATTTACTGGTTGTACTGGTTGATTAAATTGATTATTACTTTGTGCATATTGGTCATTAATAACAGGTTGTGTTTGGGCACTATTATTAACCCCATTGGTTATGGGTGCAGTATTCGCAGGTACTTGTTTGGCTCCACAGTTCGTGCAAAAAGCTAAGCCATCTTCAATTTGTGTTCCACATTGTTGACAAAACATTTATTTTTCCTCCAATTAGAAAATTACGTATTTACTGAGCCCATTCGCTCTTTCTATAACACACGAAGCGTTTTTTAGAAATCTACATTCACAATAAACCTAAAGGATACTCTGCGCGACGCAGCCAAATCAACATTTCCATTAGTATCGTAAACCGGCTTACTGTTGGAATATCCGACATTTTCGAGTGTGCTGTTGATTTTTGAAATGTCCACGCCGGTATCAGCAGATAAGCAATAATTCTTGACATTTAAGGCTCTATCTTCGGAAAGCTGCAAGCCGCTCGCATATATACTGCCTTCTATGGGAGCCGTGTGTCCTTCAACCATTGTTTTGGAAATGAACCCTTCATACTTATCAGAGAAAGCAACTGTTGTATATGCTTTTATAAATTTATTAAGAAATGCTTTGCCATCACCGGTAAGTTCGGAAGAATCACCGCCGAATAGCACAGAAGAATCAAGCGCAATTTCACCCGTTTCTTTGTTTACCGTTACTTCAATACCTTCTTCAGCAAAAGCTGTTACAAGATCGTCAAAAAGGTTATTCTTTTTGTTAATAACATCTACTAACTGAGCACCGGAAACAACCAAATAAACATCTGCACCGCCATCGTACTTCGCATAGACATAATAGGCAAGAGAATTTCTTGATATACTGCCATAATCCTTATAGCCTTCCAATAACTTATCGCCGGTCATAGTATCAACCAAGTCATAGAGAGAGTTAGTATTTGGTGTTTTGACAATCCAAGGAGCAAAGTGATAACCCTTAATAGTATAATCATTATCTTTATATGAATAGTAGTAACTATCCCCATCTATTTTCTTGGAGGCTATAAAATCATCAGTCCAAACAGAGTGAACATCATCCTGTGGACCATTAAAGAACACGTTGCCGTTTTTATCGATCAATGTATAGTAATCTCCGCTTCTGACCATCCAGTTTTGTTCGAACATTTTGTCAAAATATACGCTGTCGTAAGTTCCCTCAAGAATATTTTTGCCCTCTAAGTTGTAAATCTTATCCCCGCACTGAATAACCTGTCCATATATTGTAATATAATCATCGAACTCAGAAGAAAGGATATTACCCTTATTATCCATGACAGCGTATGTTGATGCGCCGTCTGCATATTTGCTGGCCACATAGTAGCCGTTGCTTACGTTGCTGGGCTTAAAACCGGTTAAATCATAGCTGAACATCATTTCGCCGTTGCTGTTGTATACTTCGCCCACTTTACCCTCAATGGAATAGGAACCATCATCAAAAAGTTTTGCTCCTTCAGGCAATGTTTCACCGTTTTCGTTTAATGTAACGCGATTCTTTTCCGCATCATTAAACCAAAAATATCTACCGTTTGCATCCATTGAAGTATAATATGAACCACCAGCACCGGGAACAAATTTTTCAGTAATCATATCATAAACTGCCCAATCGCCTTTATACAATATATCATAACTGCTGCCATAACAGCTAAGACCTTCATCGGTATAACTTACTACCGCTTCGTCATCTGAATATGTGCGCTCTGTTACCCTGGCAGCAGTGATATAACGGTCACCCATAATTCTGTATGTTGCAAACCCAGCAACAATGGTATTTCCTTTGCCGTCAATAAGATAAGAAGCGTTTAAACTTGCAATATCGTTTTTGTTAGCTACAACAGCCTTTGTAACTTCAAAATATTTCCCTCTGGGAGTTACATCTGTAAAAATTGCTCCTGTATCGTGTGCACCGTTAAAAGATATAACACCCCAAAGGTTATTTTCATCTTTATAATAGACCCCGCCTTCAGCGGTTGTGAAGTTGTCTCTATTTAGTGCGCCGACTTTTTCGGCTACTAAATATTCGGCAAATTCACCGTTAACAACATTATTGTTTTTGTCTACAGCTTTTTCGCAACCCGAAAACATAGAAACTATTAGAATAGCCACTAAAATGAAAGATATATGCTTTTTCACTAATAATTCATCCTTTTCATAATGATAAGTTTAATTCCTGTTGCCGTTTGCAATAAAGCCCTTGTACTGCTTTTCAATCTTGCTAAAGGTTATGACAGCCGAAACTCCAGCAATGAGCCACCAAAACGGGAAAGATCCAGAAACAAGAGACAACAAAACCTCAATAATACTCAGAATAAGAATGAGGATTGCACAGACCTTGCTTTTGGCCAAATGCATACCCAAGGCCAATCCGGCTAAGATTAGGGCGTCGATAATTCCTATAGGATTAAATAAACAAGAAACAATAAAAGTTAATCCAGCACAAATATAACAAAGTATAGCAATGCTTGTAATATTTTTTCTCAAAGAGGGTTGTGCGTACTTACTAATAAATTCCTTTCTACTTACTGGATAACTATCCGAGGGCGTGTTAGTTTCGTTAAAGTTATAACTACTCGTTTGCGGCTCAAACTGTTGATAAGGCGAAGTGCCCGGCAAAGTCGCATTCTGCGCATTCGCATCGAAACGTTTTTGACCGCAAACAGAACAAAAAATTGTACCTTCAGGCATTTGGCTTCCGCATTCATTGCAAAACACCGGTGCATTTTTAATCGCAGGATTTGTCCTATTCTCATTTATATTTCTAGTTTCCTCGAAACCGTCATTTTTGTTGAGAAGTTGTGTAGTATTATCATCAAAACAATTGCCTGTGTTTGATACTGAAGTAGGGGGATAATAAGTTTTTTGTACTGCCATATTAGAAAGTATATTTTCTATATTAGCAATTCTTTTTTTCCAAGGGCCTTTTACAGCACTACCGGCAAATCCCGTTATACCCAGTTCGCCAACATAGACGCCGGGGAAGAACGCGTACTTCATCCAAGTCTCCAGTCTTACCATATTGCCAACGTATGATAATTTGAAGAATGTTGGATTTCCCCAAACTCCTTGACCTTTTTTGAATACATTTTCTCCATCGTAGTTAATATATTCGTAACCTTCGGATTGTAAATATTGATTTATGGTTGCATGTACTGTTTGAGGCGCTACATTCACTTGAAATTCCTGAACATATCGAGCCATAATTTCTCTCCTTATTTAGCGGTTGTTATGTTGCTTACCAAAGCCGCGTTTGATTCGGAATTTACGCTAATTGCGGAAATATAAATCATGTAATTATCAAGCTTTCTAACATAGAAAATATTGGAAAAATCACCATTGCCATTATTAAATTCGCACTCGGCTTTTTTATATGTATAACCGCCAATAGTAGCAGTAGAATATGTTTCAGGAATTTTATATGCTACGCCCGATACAGATTCAAGTGATTTCATTGCCGAATCGAGATAATCTTCTTCATCATAGATGGGAAATGTCGGCAATTTTTCGTAGCAGATATAAATTAAGCTCATGGTGTCATCAGCGATAAAATATACGCCACATTCTGTATTAGATGTTTCTGCGGCACTATATGTTGCTTGGTCTGCATTAGAGAATCCATCAGGTAATGCGAATTTTATATCTGCCCACTCGTTTATATAAACAGATCCATCGAAATTTCCCTTGGAGTAATAGAGTTTATCCGGTCTATCATCTGATGAATTATCGTTGACGTTATTGTTATAGCTACTGTTATTTCCGGAATTCCCGCTATATCCTTGTTTCTGAAATACTTTCTCTGCGACCATACCAATACCAGCCAGAACAATCAAAATTGCTACTACAATACCGACAAACAAACCTGTTTTCTTTTTTGCAGGTTTGTTTGGCGGGACAGGCGGCTGCCAAGATTGATTATAAGATGAATCTTGATTATACTGATTTTGAACATAAGTTGGCTGGCTTGAATCTTGATTATCCGTTATGAAATCCGAGCCTCCACATACTTGGCAAAACCTCGCCTCGGCCGGCACATCAGAGCCGCAATTTTTACATTGTTTACTCATTATTTATCTCCTTTTAAAAAACTTTCTATATTTATATCTATAGGGAATTGATAAATTAATCAAGTCATTATAACAGCTACGATTTGCAAAACCCGACAACCGGCATGATAGCCGGTTGCCGACTCATGCACTTAACCTCTGAACTGACCTGCAATGTTTTTGTCAGTATCTTCAACAATCTGAGCGGCTTTTTTGAGTGCAACGGAAATTTCATCAACAAGATTTTTGGCATTAACAAACCCAGGTCTAAGTTGAGTGAATTTTTCTGCATACGCTCTACTAGCATCGCCTTCCCATTCCTGCTGAAGCTGCCGAAGCAAGCGATCAAGGTTGTTGATAATCTGCTGAATGTTTTCAGCTTGATTAGTATATTCGCCCGCTCTTGCACGCATAGATTCAGGGGTCATTCTGATTTGATTTCCAGCCATTTTTTCACCTCCTCTCAAATTCAATCAGCCATAAACAAAATGCGTATACCAAAAACACAAGTGATTCTGGCTATGGCCGAAGCCGAAAATCACTCAAGAGATATAGAAAGCGAAACTTCTGCTTGATTCATTTTCGTTATAGCCTATGTTAAACCAAACAGAGAACGCTATCTACCAATAAGGATTTATGCAAAACTCATGTTGGTCTGCATAATCAAGACAAACAACTCATCATACTTGGTTTAAAGGTTCATCAGTAAGCAGAGTCAAACTCTTTAAATCAATAGCTTTTACAGCTATTACAACTAAAAAACATCTATTTGCTTTAGCTCCACTCATCTCACCTGATCATGATTAATTTAAACTGATCCGCAAATAAATTATTTGTTCAAAAGCTGTTTAACATCACCCCTGGGTATTTCAGGATGATTTTTAACAAACAAATTGATTTTCTCAATGGTTGCTTCATCATCCAAATCAGTGTAGCCTTCAAAAACAACTTTATTGATTGCATCCTGCTGGAAATAAGCCATCTTATCGTCTACAAGTCCTTCCGGATAAGGAACCCCACCGTAATCAAAGTAAATATGACCATCTCCGTTTTTTGCAACAAGACCTCTTGCAACAATTAAAACCTTCTTATTTCCTTCCTTAAGATAGACAACGCTTCCTAACGGTAAGATTTTCTTGTTTTCCATGATAACTTCTCCTTTTAAATTTGTTGTTAATATTCCCTTTCAAGTCATGATTTGTGTTTCACGCTTGAAATATGAATTTTGGTTGCGTTTGTGCTGTAATCCCTGTGAAGTTCAACTTCCTTACCCTGACCAATTTTATCATTATCGACGCGCTTATATGTTATATTGTCTTCCGATAAATCAACATCATTAGGTATCCCGAGGATTTCTTGTGCAGTTTTTCCTCCATACCCCTTAGTGCCAGCAACATTTACCGAGGACTCAAAATAGCTTTTACTAAATGTGTACTTGCCACCGACAGTGACAGTGTCTGTTGTTTTTCTGCTTGAAGAATATTTTTCCGTCATATCAATTGAAACTGTACGACTTTTGCCAGAACTAATATCTGCATCTTTTGGTAATCCAAGAATGTCTTGCACTGTCTTATCCTTATATGCCCCCTTACCTGCGTTTTTAACAGCCGCGTCGTAGTCCTGCTTAGTGACGGCATAATCATCAAACTGAACAACTTCTATCTTGCCATCACCATCTTTATCAATTTTCTTTAGATCGTTATAAAACTTGTCATCCTTATGCACCTCTTCAACAATATGCTCACCTACAGAACTTCCAGCAGCTTCTGCAATTGTCCTTCCGCTCTCCAAATCTTCTTCCCATATGTCTCCAAGGATTTTGCCAGCGTCTTTTTCGTCACCATAAACGTAATCCATTGTTCTGCCGGTAACGCCACTGGCAACTTTTTCTGCCGTATCTGTAACAGTATCTTTTATAGTTTCGGCTACTACTTTCCCCGCTTTGTTGTCAATACCATCAACACCGGAAAAAACGCCCTCAGAAACAACAGCACCTGCTGTAGAACTGGTTACGTCTTGGACAGTTTCTTTAATGCCCTGTTTTAGAGCAGATGTTACTGTCGTTGAACTGTCATCATCCAGTACTGCCTCGCCGACATCCCATAGTGTATTTACTGTGCCGCCCGCAAGGCCTTTTCCGGCACCCTCTGCTGCCTTTTCTCCAATTTTCTTAATTACGCTCTTATCAGAAGTGTCAATATCAAATTTACCTGCAATAGTACCTCCAACAAAGCTTTTTGCGCCTTTGGTTGACATATTTTTTAATGTATCTGCAACTTCACCTTCGATTTCATCAACTCCAGCGTCTAGTACAGAAATGATTTTGTCGCCTGGTTTCCCGGCAACGATTGCTTCACCAACTTCATAAATTGTCTCTCCCATTTCCCAAATTGCACCTGCTACACCTTTGGAGCCTTCTTCCACCAAAGTATCTGCGAGCGCAGACATCCCTTTTTCAATGGGTTGTTTTATTGCCGAGCCTGTTGAAACAGCCCCGAGATATCCAGTTACAGCACCACCGACTGCACCAACAAGTACATCTTTGCCAAATTCTTTTATATCCAACCCCTCAAAAAATGTCCCATTTTTAACATAGTTATCTGCGATTCCGCTTGCTGCGGCCGTAGTAGCTCCAACCGCAGCACCAACAATCATGCAGGTGCCCGGCGCAGCAGCACCAGCAGTTACAACCGTTAATACAATCCCACCTACTACGGCAATTCCAACAGCGACCCATTGGGCCCATTCTCGAGATGCCTCTTCCTCTTCTTGAATAAGAGCATCTCTATTAAGAACAAGTTCTGCGTCTTTTTCAAAATTTTCATTTTCTGTAATAGACGAAACTTTTTCAGAGGTTGCCTCTAAATCTACTCGTATTTGATCTATATCGCACATTAACCCGATTGCGCCATTTTCATATTTTACAACCGGTGTGCGTGTTTCCCCTAACTGCGCATTAATAATTGATAAAGCTTGCGAAATTAATCTATCTATTTCATTAAAATCGTTTGCTCTGGAAGCTTCATACGCAATAGCGTTATTATGTACTGTTTGCGCTTTTGATTTAGCTGCCTTAATTTGTTCATATAGATTATACGTTTTCGGGTAAGATGCGATTGATACCAAATCAGAAATGCTATTTTTCACACTGTTTGCATCAGCTACAACTTGCTCGGCGGATCTTAAAATATTGTTTAATGTTTTTTGTATTGAACCAGTCTCGCAAACTTCGCTACTTACAATTGTAGTATACCTCAAACCATATTTTTTGTTATCACCCGAATCAACAATACGTGTATAGCCACCGTAATAGTCTATGGCAAGTGCGCTATATGACTGCACAACAGATCCGAGAATCATTATTAGTATACCGTGCACTTGATTTAGGTAATTTTTCATATTAGTCGCAGCTTGCCCTTTGAAGCTTTCCGTATTTACAAATTTTTCAAAACTATTGGACAATTCCTGAAGGTTAGACAGCCACTCTCTGCATTTTTCACTGCTCTTTGATGCGGCCTCCCAAATGTCATCATAATAGATTTTTGTATATGACAAATTAACCCTCCTCCTTTACAGCCATTTAGAAGTTACTCGATTTTTGAAAGATTTTCCATTTGTTCATCCATCTCTCGGATGGTTTCTTTTGAAATATTAATGTCTAATACATCCTTATCTAACAATTGCTTGTATTTGCCTAAAAGGTCTGATATTTTTTTAATTCTTTTGATATATTCCGACACCATTATCCCTTTACATTTTGACGGTTCTTTTACAGAGGAAACGGATAAGTCAAAGGCGTCTTTATTAGTTTTGATATAGCCTATTAAGGCGTCTATATCATCTAGTTTTGCTTTTAATTCTGCCATGATGACACCTCCAATTAATTCACCCAGTTCCGGATGATGCCCGCTACATTATTCCACGCTCGATTAAGACCATTTAGAATTGCCGAGCCCGTATTATACTCGCCACGTTTTCTGTCTAAAGCCCTTCCGATTTCGTCTTGCATTGCGTCAATACTATTAAAAAAATCTTTCGCTGCTGGCGTAGCTCTATCCTTCATGGCATTATCAAACTGATCTTTATACTTGCCTCTCCACTTTACGTTGCCAGCAACTTTGGAAAGTTTCGTATTATCTCTTACTTTTTCCGCATTGTCAGGATTACTGCGCTTGATTTTACCTAATTTATCATAAGCAGCTTCAAGACGTGAAATTTCTCCTGAAATTCTTGCGTTTTGACTTCTTCGACTGGCTATTTGATTTTCCAAACTTCTTTTTTCCGACTTATAATCATCAAGAGATTTGGCCATATTATCCCCCTCTTTTCTATTCTGATAATATCAATTTCAGTTTTATTACATCATTGTCATTGACGTAATAACCATCGCCTAACGATATCGGTTTTTTATATTGCCTAATTGCATCGTATGGCGGATCAATACACTTGAGGTTTTGCAAATCGTCAAAATACATAATATGTTGCTTTTGTTTAATTATTCGAATAGCATCTGGCGCATCGTAGGAAATAGAAGTGTTAGGATAATTTGCAAAAATGATACACACTCCCATATCCTTATAGCGTTCAAGAATCTCATTAAACTTGTCCAATGCTGTGGCGTCAGACTGTATTGCAGTTGCTACATCATTATTTTGAACAATCATAACGAGCAATTTATCATCTGCGCTACTCGAATTATTTAACATCAAATAATCATATCTTCTTTTCAGTTCCGTATGCCATTGTTCGATAACACCACAAACCGAGGCTACATCTAATGAGTAATATGCGATGTCATTTTTATATTCAGCATACTTTCTTGTTACGTCATCAAAAATTACTATTTCTGCGTTGCTCATGCACTTCGACATAAGGCTTTTTATAATTAGCGATACAAAGTTCTTGTGTCCAAACCCTTCCTTGCCCGTAATTCCCAGAATGCCTATGGCATTCAGATTTAATACAAATGGTTTGACATCATCATATGCTAAACCGATGGGTAAAGAATATTTACTGGGTGCTGTATTATACACTTTCACCATGGTCTTAGCATCAAGCGTGCTTGGAATAAACGGAATTTGTTTCGCTTGTAATTCAGTATACTTGCTATTTACCTTTTCGATAAAAGCGCGCATATTCTGAACTCTTTCAATTTCCTTTTCGCCTTCAAAAGCTAAATAAGTTTGGCATTCAAGCATATTCTTATCTATTTCCAGCACACATCGACCAACTTTCTCATCAGGCTTAATTGAAACATGATCAAAGATGGTAGTATATTCTGCGCTATCATTGCAATATAGGACAATTTTATTTGCAAAATTTGAAAGATACCTATATCCTATACCGGCTGTTTGATTATTAGCAATTATAATTGAAATTCCTACAGAGACACCTTCTCTGGCAATGGCAAGCAAGCTATCATCGTCAGAAAGGTAGAGTTCCATCAAAGCTGTTAAATTATCAATGATTAAATAAATGTGCGGCAAATCCGTATATCCCGCCTCAATGTAGGAGGAAAACGAACTGACACCAACCGTAAGCAGTTTCTCCTTTCTGACATTAATTTCTTCAAATAGCAACTTGAAAAGATTTTTTAGTTTCTCATCCTCAGAAGAAGTGACAACCCCGCCAACATGGTTGAGTTTCTCGAAATTCTTCAGTACCATTGAGCCAAAATCCAAAATGTAAAATACTGATTCTCTTGGGCTGGTTTGCATAGAAATACTTTTGATAATAGATTGTAGTAAATTTGTCTTGCCAAACTGCGATGAACCGATAATCAATGTATTCTTATTCTGCAGATCTACATATGTAGGTGCTTGCATATGATTGTCGGGATCATCATATAAGCCAATGTCAACATAAGCCTTATTTCCGTCATACGAATCCGGCTGTAACAGCAGATCAGGCAATGGCGGAAGACAAATATTGGGAAGTTTTTCTATGCTATTTTTGCAACAGTATGAATTTACATATTTAACTATTGCTTCCAATTGTGTTAGATTTTGCTCAGATGATTTTTTCTTTTTCTGAACAAATACCGGAACCTTTTTCCCTGAATCGTTGAAACTATATATAGAGAATTCTTTAATATTCTCATTCTCCACCCTTTCTGGAGCTCCGCTATAAGCCGATTGGAATAATTCAAATATTTCATTATTTCCAACCTGCAAATATGCACGGCCAGGTTCCTTTATTTCAGCAGCCAACGGAGATTTAATTACCTCATTGCTATCTTCTTGACTTTGCACTTTTAAACATAGCTTAAATTTAGAATTTGACCAAATCTGGTCATCGACCTGTCCTGAAGGTTTTTGAGTCGCGAGAATCAGATGGACACCTAAACTACGTCCTATACGTGCTGCTGAAATAAGCTCCTTCATAAATTCAGGCTGCTCTGCTTTAAGTTCAGCGAACTCATCCACAATTATTATCAAATGCGGAAGCGGGATATTAACTTCTCCAGTTTTAAATTTTCTGATATATTTATCAATATGGTTCACATCAGCGTCAGCAAAAAGACGTTGACGCTTTTGTAATTCCGCCTTAATTGATTTTAGGGAACGGTTGATTTCCTTACCATCAATGTTTGTTATTGCGCCCAATAGATGTGGTAATTCCTTAAACTGATTAACCATACCGCCCCCTTTGAAGTCAATAATAACAAAGGAAACTTCATACGGGTGGAACAAAGTCGACATCGTTAAAATGTATGTTTGCAATATTTCGGATTTACCAGAACCTGTGGTTCCGGCAACTAACCCGTGAGGTCCATGTGCTTTGTCATGAAGATCTAAATGCACTATTCCCGATTTAGAAACGCCGAGAGGGGCTGCCATGGATTTGAAAACTTGTGAAGAATTCCAATTAGACCCCAAGTCAATATCATCAACAGCAATAATGTTAAGTAGCTCAAATAGAGAGATGTTTTTTGTCAAAGTTCCTTCCAGCGAGATTTCTTCTGTATAAACTGGCGCCAACATATTGACAACACTTTCAGCTAGCGTAGTCGGAATACAGGAATAAATAAAATTACTGGCTTTACTTCTGTCAAAAGTATTAATTAGGCAAGCGTTTTGAGCATCCTTAATTTCAATAATGCTGTCGCACCCCTGTGGAACATCAGACATGCTGTTTTCAAAGAAAACGAAAGTTATACCTAAATCTTTTGCATCTTCAATAAATTTAGAAACAGGATGCGATTTAAAGCCGCACTCATCGAAGAATAATGCAACAATTGTAGTATCATATTCCTTGTTTTGCTTTCTTTGCGTTAATACTTTATACAGATACTCAAAGATAATGTTTTTACTTTCTCTATCGCAAACTAAATTTCTTATACCTAAATCATCATTAAAAGCATGCGGAAGAAATCTAAGCCAATGTAATTTTTCTTTGTTTTCCTCTTCTGCTATAAAGAACATTTTGACATCTGAATAAAAATGTCTCACAGAAATATCAATGACAATATTTTTGAAAATTTCAAACCTATATTCCGGTTCACCCACAATGCAGACTGCATTTGAGTTCTTTAGATTGCACACAATAGGAGCATTACTCAAGTATCTATACTGATCGCACATCGCCTCAGGAATATGTTGAAGCTCATCTGCAACTTCTAATTGCTCATGTTTTTTGTAGTCGATTTCCCTTGTGGCCTCAACGGGACCAGTTCCTAAACGAACACTTAAAAAATCAATATCGTTTTTTTCTCTGTCAAAAAGTTGTGGAGAAAATGTAGCAAGATTATTTAGTTCCACCTCCGGCGATAAATAAATCTCTTCCATCGTTTTTTGCTCATCGGCGCGACATTGTTCTATTTCGAGCTTTTTATTTTCGATATAAGCATTATACTTAACAATGCGTTCAGCGGACATTGTTTTAAAATCTTTGCTACCTTGAATAAGTCCAATTATTCCCGTAACAACACCTATGCCACTTGAAATCAGCATATATGGCGAAAGCATAGACATAGCAAGCCCTGCCACAACCATAACTAATGATGGCAGGAGCGAAGAAATAATATTCCCTTTCGGCTTTTGCAAAGGCGGCGGAGGATCTAATATCTCTATCTTTCCTCCATCAATCATTGTCTTTATTCTTGTATTACGATTGAACTTCGGATAACTATTTGGTTCTGGTTCATCAACATAATTTAAATTGTTGATTGTAATGTCCGGTCTTATTTCTGTCCATATGTGACCGTTTTTATAGTAGAAAAAATAATCAGAGATAGAAAAGAAATCACCATTTTCTATAATAGCTGCTTTGTCAGTTTTTCTACCATTGTGATACATTCCATATGTCGAATTTAATATCCGCGCTGAAAAGTTTCCGCTTTGCCAAGTTAATTCTAAATAGTCATTTTGAACATACCGACTATTTAGAATAATATTGCAATTATTTCCAGTGCCGATAGAAAAAGCACTACACCCGGAAACATCAATTGCTCTTTCATACTTACGCCTGTCACTATCAAAATCAATTAAAAATTCAACAGTAAAGACGTCGTTGTTAGAGCCCTGATATTTGACGGTAAAAACATCGCCGTGATTGAGCACCTTGGTCATGAGTTTACGGACGTCGCCGGCGTCAATATACAGATTGTCAGAACAAGTGATTGACCACTGGTCACCCTGTTGGACAAATTCAAGAACAATTTGTTCGAAGAAAAGATCCTTGCGCAGACGTACTTCACAGTCAGTCTCCGTGCCTACCCGGATCTCAGGTGCATCCGGCAAAAGGTCTACTTCCTTGTAGAGATTGCGATTTGAAATAACGACTTTGTATCGACTTTGCATGTCACAACCTCCTTAATCAGTAAAATATATTACGGTACCGTTTCGAACGCCAAATTCTGAAAGCATTCGGTTTCCTTTTAATAATGCGATCGGATTCTCCGCTTTCAAATAACAGTTCTTAACGTCTGTCGTATCTATGCCAAGCTCATACGCAGCATTAAGAGCTGTTACCAATTCGTTGGCGGATATATTTAACGGAATCTCTAAATCGATCTGAAAATTTCGATTGACGATATTGAAAATCACAATTGCTTTTTCGTTCATGAAAGTCACCTGCTTTTTAACTGAACTTCCGAGATTAATTCTATCACTTAAACTTGAAAAATAGGGAGCTATGTCAAAAACGAAACCTTTTTTGTAAAAACCGGTCTTGAAATCAGCTCAGTACATATCCCATATTTCTGATTCCTTTTAAATCGGCAAAATCATCTAATGTCTCGTTGGCGTGAGCTGACAGTTCATCCACATACTCGGAAATGATGAACTGTTGCCCTATAGAGCTGTTTATATAATCGTTGTTGACTTCTCTTCTGAATTTATTGCAGACAAAGACAAATTTTTCTGTATTCCGACAGTCAATATTCTGAATCATAAATTCCGTCTTGGCAGTAGACACCAGATCCTGCAATACGATCATAATCACCTTATCGGCCTTTTGAATGATATCTGCCCTTGTATCATCAAATTCGAGGCACGTATCAACGACGATATAATCATATTCCTTTGACTTTTTTGCGGCACTGACCAACTTACCATAGAACCCGTAATCAAGACCTATCGAAACAATATTGCGACTAAACGGAGGAAGATAATAATACCCCTCGTTTCTAACATAGGGCATGATGCTGCCGAACAGTTTATCTTCCGGCGCGGCAGCAGCTTTCGATATTCCGCTCGGCGTTGAAGATTTATTCCCTAAATAGTACGAAAAGCCCTGCATGGTATCAAGGCTGATAAACAAAACTCTTTTGTGATTTCTCGCAAGACTTGCCGAAAGAGCCATGGCAACCGTTGTCTTTCCGGATCCGCCGATAGCGGAAGTAACAACGATTATTTTAGTCTCCTTTTGAACAGCCTGAGATCTGATGATATCTTTATTTTTAAAAATTATTTGATTGTAAATTTCCTTCGTGCTAGAGTATTTAAAAATCTTCGTGACATTATCGGTTCCCGCATCGTCCGAATTATCCTCGCATAAGACAAAAACATTTGCGATGTTATGTTTCTTCAATTTCACAGAGAACAAGTGCTCCGACACAATCAGTGTATCTATTGTTTTCGGGCTTGCAAAATAATTCGTGAAATATCCCTGATCTGTTATGACCTCCAAATCGGCTTGTCCAAACAGTTCTTCGGTGAGTTTCTCTTCTAACGGAATAAGATAAGTTGCATCTGTATCTGCCAAGACTATAAGTGGTCTGTTCATTAACCTATCCTCCTCTCGTTAAAATGAAACTATAAAATCGCTGTTTGCCAACCGAACATAATCGCCGTTGTGAAGCTCGCGTGTTTCTTGCTTGTTCAATCTGCTTTGGTTTAGGAACGTGCCATTCGCGCTCCCCATGTCTGTCAAATAATACTTGCCGTTCGTATATGAAATTTTACAGTGAACTCTGCTGATTGCCGGATTGTGTGTTACTGCTCCGTTCACTATCGAAGGATTTTTACCGATCAAGTATTCGGGTTCTGTAATGCTGAGATTCACCGGCACAGGAGAGCCGATTGCCTGAAAAAGCAGTGTTGGTTGCGGAGCCGGCAAAGGTTGCTGAAATCCCTGATTGACATATTCTCCGCCGCCGTTGAATGCTTGTTGCCCAAATTGCTGTTGATTTATATAATCTTGCTGTGCAAAGCCGTTCTGTCGTTGATTAGGATAAAATTGCTGCCCGCCATAATCGTTTTGATTTGCGGAATAACCGTTATTGACCCCTGCGCCATAGTTACCATTGATATTATCTTGCAGTCTCTTAAAGATAAGTCCGATTGTCATGGACCCGTTTGATAAATCGCTGCATAATCTTTGAAATTGCGGTGCTGTAAACACAGGAAAGCTATTAAACAAATTGATCAGAGCAATTCTAAACTCGCTGTCAAAGTTTGAGATTTTTCCAGTGTTCCCTGTCACAATCGGGAAGTAAATCAAATGCACAGAGTAATCGCTCATATCAACAAAAATCTTATCAAAGTCAAGTTCAAGATTCTCGGCCCTAAAAAAGCCGTTGCCCTGAATCTCAATTGCCTTCTGAACAAGATTGAAGATAATAGCATTCAATTCATTGACGCCAAAGCGCGTCACAGCGAAGGAAAGCGGCTTGTAGTTGCCAACCATATAAACAAGTTTAACCTTCCCGTTATACATGAGCTTTGCACAGGGAAGCAGACCGGCTCCCGTTTGATTTTGCATTACTTTATAGCCGGTCACAGAGAAATCGTTATTGTTGTTCAACATAAAAGCAATGTTGTTTGTGGCAACGACCTCATTCAGTTTGTTTTGTAAATACTCGTTCATATACTACTCTCCCACCTGACAACCTGCCGCCTGATCAACGTCTTAAATCGAGAACGTAAAGTCCTCGTTTGCCAGACGAATTTTATCACCGTTGGAAAGCTTGACCTTTACATTACTGTTGATAATTTTCCCATTGATATATGTATGGTTCGTGGAGTTGGTATCTTCAATAAAGTACGATCCGTTTTCACAGTGAATATTGCAATGGCTGCGGCTGATTGCGGTATTATCTGCAATAAAGAAATCGACATAGCTCTTTTCCTTACCGATCCTAAACACAGGCTTATTGATATAGACGCGCTCGCCCGTCTTAATTCTGGTAAGGTAAGGGCCGCTCGATATAGATGCCTCGTTCAAAACCGTCGTTTCCCCGCCTATTGCACTCAACACAGTCGTTTCGTTAAAACTGTTTTGCACCGGTATAGGCTGAACGGGAGGTCTGGTCTCCTGAGGCACGACAGGCTGTCCGGGCATGGCATTTAAAGAAGCTCCAGGTTGCGGCGGATAACCCGGCCGCTGCCCCGGCATCTGCTGCATCTGAGGTTGCTTTGACTGTTTCGGTTGTTTTGGAGGCTTTGCAGGTTTTTGCTTTGATTGACCTTTGTCGGCCTCTTTTTGCGCTTTATATAACGCCGCGTTTTCTTTGCTATAGTGCATCATAAGCCCAAAAAACGACATTTTCTTGTCGCCCTGGGCACCTGCGTTAGCCCGACCGGGCTGTTGGGGCTGCGGCGGCTGCTGTGCGGGCACAGCATTGGCAACCGGCTTTTTCTGCCCCGGGACAGCAAAACCGAGATTGCTCTGCCCGGGAATCGCAAAACCGGGGCCATTCTGAACCGGCGGTCTCTGGACACCGGCATTGGGTGTGGGAGCCTGCGGTCTCGGAACGGCAGGAGGAGATTGTGGCATGACCGGCTTTTGAATCTGAGATTGAGATTGCGCCGGCTGAACAGGAACGGGCCGTCTGATCTGCGGTTGAGGCTGAATCGGCTGTCGATTTACAACGGAAGTCCCCTGATTCACAGGATGTTGAGGGCGTTCCCCCATAGATGCCGACATATCATCGATTGATATTGTCGAATCAAACGAAGAAACAGGCGGAGCGACAGGATTACTCTGCGGAGGAGGCGTTGGCTGCTGCATTTGAGAGGCTAACTGTGCAGGAGTCGATACTCCACTTACAACACGCTGAACCAAATCGCGGAAACCGTAAACGGTAAAGTTGGAACCACTGTTCAAATACGAAATTATCTGTGTGATATATCCGGAATCCTCGTTTGGATCAAATTGTGTATTAAATATGATCTGCTTAAATAATGCAGCAGCTTCTGTATTGATTTTTCTTTCAGTCGCAACCGGAATACACACCAACGCCGCCTCGCAATTGGATACATTTAGGAATACATGCTCCGGATTGACCGAAAAACAGTTCTGATCGATCATGTACTCATCGGCCGAACACAAAGCATTTAGAATGCTTTGAAACGCATGCATCGCTCTCTGTTTATTCATACTTCCGCTGAAAAACTGGTTTACAGCAACTTTGGCGGAAATGTTGTACTTTAAGAATCGATGACCGTCCATTTCGGTATAAAGAACAGGCGCCAGTCCATTTATATGATTGTTCGTCAGCATTCCAAGCGTAAGGTTGTCAAGCTGATCTGCGGGTTCAAGCTCACACACCAGATATGTAATGGCCCCTTGAGTTTCGTATTTGAAATTCATTTCAATTTCTCCTCTTTGATTTTATTTTACTCTTGAGAAATAATAATCATAATAACCTCCACCGGGTTTTATTTCTCCCTTTATGCTCCCATTTTGATATGCAAGCACAGTCATACCGTATCCTCCAACTAACTCTTTAGGACAATGTATCTGGTGTGCAGGAATGCTTGCCTTATTACGACCATGTTGATCGTCTGATCCACTTATTTTTTTGAAGAGTGCTCCACTTGCTGTTGTCTTTGATTTGACAAAATCAGAATATTTGACACTCCAAATCCTGTGAAAACAACCGACAGATTTTGTGTAAGTATTCCATGGGTGACTCAGTGCCCCGTTGTAATAATATCTGTAATCACTCGTACCATTTTTTCGATACATATAATAGAAAACTTGTGCGGTCGGCTCTATCACTACCGTTTTTTTCGCATTAACAGATGGTTGATTCTTTATATTTGCGGTGATTGTCACCTCGGAAAACACAGTGCCTGTTATGTGTGCCACAGTACCACCATCTACTGTTTCATCCCAACTACTTCTCGAAACCGACAAAGATGAAAAATCAATTTTCGCATCGTTTATTACAATGGTCGCTTTGTGAGTATCCGGCGATACTGTCAGTGTATAATAATCTTGATTTCCGCTAAATTTCCATTGAACAATAGCATTAGATGGCGTTGTTGTTGCTGTGAATACCATGCTGTGCTTATTTGTTTCCCCCGCAGAAAGTGATATTGACAAATTAACCTCGTAGACAGCAACATATGTAGCACCACCTATCGGGACAGGAACATTAACAGACGAATTCGTCGAAAAAATTGAATTGCTGCCTTTAATTTTCCATCCTTTAAAAGTATTTCCGTCAACTTGTGATGCACTTAATATTACGCGATTCCCGTATTGTACTGCAATTGATTTCCCTCTATTTGTGGAATTATTATCTTCTGTAACAGACACATTCGGCGTCCCATATTGGCAATCATATTCAACTGATATATTATAAGTATTTGGTTTAAATTTCGCTGTGTAAGTATAACTCTGATCCACCGTCTGTGAAACACTCGGATCAGATACAAGTAAAGTCGTGCTGTCCTTATGCTTGTAGACAGACCAGTTGACAAAATGATACCCGGGATTTGCGGTGGCATTCAAATTTGCCGTGGTCAGATACGTATAGGTTCCGGCTCCTGTTGCTGTGCCGGCCCCGACCGGAGAAACCTGCGTGGTAATGCCAAAGCTGTCAGCCTCGAAAATAGCAATGTATTTTTGTGCGTCCGTCACGGGAACAGTTCTCGGATTATCGGTATTCCCATCATCCCATTTTACAAACTTATAGCCGTAATTTGGATGGGCGGTGATCTGAACCGTCGTCCCATGCTGATAGTTTCCGCTTCCGCTGGTTGAACCCATATTCGGATCTTCCGGCTCGGCGGTAATTTCAAATAATATTTCCCCAAACGTCTTGGCCTTGGCCGACTTTGTAACAGACAGCTCGGTTGCGCCAAAAATCGGGAACTGCATTTTCAGGGTATAAGAAACATTTACGATCACATCGTCGTGCTCCAAGTCGACCGTAGAAGTTGAAAAATCAATACCGGAAAGTCCGTCCTTTACCCCATAATTCATAAGAATTATATTTGTATTTGCCTCTGTATTTGAAACAGCTGCTATAAACTTTTCTTTCGCAATTGTCGAGACATTTGCCGATCTCAAACTTTCAAAATTTTCCGCGTCTAAAGCAGTGGCACCGGTCAGACGATTGGCGAGATAAACAACATCGTCCATCTGATCATCCAACGCGTTTTCACGGAGATATGACTCGAGAGCCATGGCGTCCGCCGCCTGCAATGTTGCATGGCTGACCATGTTTTCGGCGCGATATACCCTGATAAAACTGTATAAAAATAGAACAAACAGAGTCATAAACGTCAATACAATTGACGCCTCGACTGACAGTATTCCACGCTCTCTTTTTCTCATATCCATCAACCTCTAATTAATAACCTACATATTTAATGCTTGTGAACGCAATCCCATTGACACCACTGTTTGACCCAAGCGAAACGATTGGAAGAATGGAATTCAGTTTCGCAGTGCATTTTATTCGGCAATATGTATTTTGCTCGCTCATCAGGAAGGTTGCGCCTTTTAACTCAACATATTGTTCACGATATCTCATCTCAAGCTGTATCAGATCCGCCGTTCGCATCATTTTCACGGAATTGGGAACAAACCACAGAGCCAAAGCCAACGAGTCTCTGTAAGAATAACTGTCAACGCCCGAGACCCGGAACTGTGCTTCCGTTCTAGACTCATCAAAAATTCCGAGACGTTTCATGGCTCCGACAAAATCCCTCGATGCAAAAGCTGACTCAGATGCTTCCGGCGCATTGACGTTCAGAATCATATTATATTTATTCATCGGGACAGATGCAGTATATGTTGTCAGCAGTTCCATATCACAGCAAGTTTCGTAATATGCCCACGCAATATGAGAAAGCGCCACATACGCATTATCCGACTGAAAGCTCGAAGAATTTGTCAAGACGGCATAAAGATTGCTGACCAAACGAATCGCAAAAATATAATGATATGCACTCTCTTGATTGTATTTTTCGATTGTGTCCCCGCCAAAAATATACTCAACGCAGGCTGCTGCGAAATTTCCATTTTCTCCGGTAAACGATGAACCTTTTCCCGGACCGGAGTATCCGTCTACAAGATAATTTCGGTTGGAAAAGTACTCGGAAATATAGGAGTTCAACAGAAGATTTCCTTCTTTGTCCGGACTAAGCATATCAATTGCACTGTTAATCGCCTTCGCAATATTCACGCAGTCTGCCGCATAAGTTTTAGCAGCTACATTCGGATTAGACAAGCTCGCAACATTCTTGATTCCGTCTGTCATGTCAGCGATAAATGAAGAATTGAAGCTGACGTCGGTTTGGCTAAACAATGTCCCCGGGGTGCTCAAATTGGCCGCCGAGCCACCGAGAAGGGATGTCGCATGAGCCAAAGTATTTTGAATTGTTTCTGCATCCTCGGCCGGAACGGGACTTTCTACTGTTCCCGTTGTGCTCGGCAGAAGAGAAACTGTTCCCGAGTTCAATGTGATATTGCACTGCTCATCGTATTTCTTTATGCCCTTGAAGGTTTCATACAGCGAGTTGAGAGCGGTCATCATAGCAGGATCGACGTCCTCATTACTCCCCGCTGCAACAGTTCCGTTTGCAACCGGCTCCAAAACGCTTACGACATATTCACATTTGTTTTGAAGATCCGCAAAGAACGCGTCGATGGTGTAGAGGTTCAGAGCATAGTCCTGCGGAATCACATGATATTTTGCTCTCGACAGCATCTGCTGCTTGAGAATTGCCGGATATGTCAGATTATACATTCCCTGCAGTTCTATGCTGTCAATGGAATACAGCCTTGAAACCCTGTTTCCCAAGAAGGCGGGAGAAAGATCAGCGTTGTATTCCAAATATTCTTTTGCCCTTGCTTCCGTAAATCTTTCACTGTCGATAGAAAGCAACCCGTAACGATCATAAAGATCCGGATTGTAGGCCGCAATCATAGAAGTACCGGAACTGATAGTGGCGTCGGACAACTGATTTTTTGCCGCCTGAAAGCGTCCCGCTTCAATCACAAGCGTTCCAAGGGAAAGGACAGAAACAAGCATCAACGAGACGAGAACAGTGATAACACCCTTTTGTTTTCTTATTTCTCTCATCATTCCACTTCCGTTCCCGTAAGCAAATCAACATTCACCGCATAATCGTCAAAATCTGCAGGCAAATTGCCGGAATGATAAAGATGAAGAAGTTCATAATATACCACTCCATCGGCACTCATGCTGGATAAATTCCAAAGTCCTTTATCCCAGTCCCTGATTGCCAAAGTAAGAGTCGCTTTATTCTCCAGCACTTCTTTATACCCTGTTTCATCGTTTGTAAGCTTCTCCGTTTCAGAAAAAATATCATATCTGTTTCCGATTTCAACTTCAAACATAGTTTCAAGAAGCTTAAAAATCTTTTCTGTTTCTGCTTTCAACTCCGCACCGCTATGTTCTTTAGCAACAGCAGTTTCCTCATCAACATAATCTTCACGAAAAGGCACAATATAACATGAAAACTCTTGAATAGTACCATTCTCATCTTGACGGTAATAAATTTGCATAGGAATATCGCCCACAGAAGCTCCGTCAACAAAGAAAAACTCATTGTTTTCGGCGTTTTCATCCGTCTGAAGAATTTTTAAGGAATTTTCTTCAGCAATTTTTTTTATTTCATCATATGTAGTTGCCCAAAGTAATTCTCCCTGTTTGATTCCAGAGGTTTCATTATCATTATTTCTGATTCGAAAATAATTTACTCCAGTAATAATGCCGAAAACTAAAATAATGGCAATAATCGCCGAGACAGTAGCAAGAATTATTTTTTTCAAGTCAACACCTCATTTCAGCTCCAAGACCAAATATCGCCATTGCGGTTACAACCTGTTTGATGGATTCCACTGCCGTGAATACCGCACCAATATGCATACTTAATATAAACATTTCCATATCTAATGCTATTTTCTTCTTTGATCTTCCCACAATATGTGCAAGTAACATGATATTGACTGTTTGTTTGGCATTTATCCGGACCAGCAACAAAATTATAAACAGAACATTTGAATGTGCCGGGTGTTACATAATGAGGCACGTTACATCTTGACGAGAAATCATGTTGTCCATATCCCCGAGCTAAGGAGTGTAATTCAATGCCGCAAATAGAACATCTTTGAATATAATAGGTTTCGTAGCACCAGTAGCCTCCAATACCGGCATACTGATAATCATGACCACCGAGAGATCCATCAACTCCATATGTATTTCCGCATTGCGTACACTTGTAGGTAATGTGCGAATGTGTTATGCAATTACCGGGCGTCTGCGAGTCTATCACGTAATTATGATCGCATCTCCAATGCGCATACAGCGTGATATTATCGTCAATAACGGTGGAATTGGAATAATACTGAACGCCGCCACCGTTCGGTTCCGTGTTCCATGAAAGGAAAGTCCAGTTTCCCGACCGCGTAGGCGTCGGGAAATCGGTAACGCTCCACACTTGAACCTTTTTGCTTGTCGGAGAAACCGTTCCCCCTGCCGGATCAAAGGTAACCGTGCATTCCCAAGTCCCGTAGACGGCAATATTGTTCGATATCTCCGTAGTGGCGAAGAACGGGGAACCGTCGCTCAAAACCCATCCGGTAAAATCAAACTTATCGCTTATGGGACTACTTGGCATCGTGGAATGCGTATAATAGTTGGACGACATGATTGACTTGCCTTTTAAAACGGGAACCGTAGCAAGAAGCTTGTTGTCCACCTTATTGTCAAAGAACTGGATCAAGCAAGTATCGGAATCCGGAAGATAAGTAATGCTCGAATGTTCGGGATCGCCGATTGCTTCAACACCGTTCAAGTATTCAAGGATATCCACGCAGTCGGCTCTTCCGGTCGCCGAGAATTTAAGCTTATTATCAACCCCGAAAAGTGAAACAAGCGGAAGTTCATACTGATCTCGAATCGTCACAACGATTTGACTTTTTAAAAGCTCATTCGGTTTTTTGACAATCTCCACCTGAACGTCAGGATTTCCGGTCGTTAAAATACGGGAAGACTTCAAGCGGTAGTAAGCCAGCTTATTCGCCTTCTGCGTCATGGCATCCACATAAGCGTCCGTTTTCATACTGCTATACGTAATAGACTGATAGACGCTGTCGGAATCAACATAGCCGGTAAAGGGGTCTTTAATGCTGTTGCTGTATACCTGTGCAATATTTGAAGCGGTCTGATTGGCCATAACCGATACCAGCGATTGCTGATACAGGATCATCCCGATATAAAGAAATACCGAGAGAAATATAACCACTATCGTGACAACGATCGAAGCTTCAACAACAACTTCGCCGCTTTCCCTTTTTTGCTTCAATTTTGCCACCTCACATTACTTGCCGGTATAGAAGAATTTTAGATAAGACCAGTAACCTTTCGTCTTCACAAAGCAAATACCGGCATCGCTCAAATAATCAATATCCTCAAAGGTTTCTTGAACAACCACTTCACCCTTGGGATTGATAAATTTCCAGTTGCCGCCGCCGTATATGGCGCCGATGCCGTTTGAAAACGACTTGGCGTCCTCATACTGCGCGTTGATAATCACGTTTCCTTCGGTGTCAACAAAGCCCCACAGATCGCCAGATCGGAAGGCTGCATAGTCGCCGGCAAAAGCCTTTGCACCGTCACATTCGAAATTACCGATCCGCTCCATTTTGTAATTGTAAAGCTGGTATTTCTCGCCTTCCTTTACAAAGATAAAGCCGTGCGGATCGCACTCATCAAATTCGTTCAGAACCACATCGTCAAATGATTTGTCAATGACAGTCGCTCCTGTCGCATTGATCAATTTCCATTTGCCGTCCTTCTCCTGCACGGCAGCAACGTTATTCCGGAATCGTCCGGCAAACTTATAATCTCCAAAGAGTTCTTTCCCATCAAGACCGTAATACTTATAGGTATCTCCCACCTTGCAAGCGAGAAGGAGAAGATCGTTTCCACTTTTGTCCTTGCCTTTTCCTACGCCGGAGCTGGTTTCCGCTTCATTGATATAGATCTGCCGTTCTCCGTTTTTATTGATGACAAACGACTTACGCTCTCCATCTGCATTCTCAGTCTGAACAAAGGCGTACCCGTATGCAAAAGAGCTTGCGTAGGTGTAGCTCCCCTTGACGTCGGGCGAAGCCTCGCTGTTGAGGAAAGTGTAATTGCCTTCCGTCTCAACCGTATACATGTCATCAAACGCCGGGAAAACATTCGAATACATCGCATAATACTTTGTATACTGATATCGAACCTTCTCCCGGTAGGCGTCAATCGCCTCGGAAGAAACATGAAGATCCCTTGCCTGCATCAAAACATTGGCACAGTCTTCATACTTGCCGTATTGCATGAACAGATCACACGCCGCTTCATAAACCTTGGGATCGGTTCTGTACGCATCCACGGCTTGCGTTACGGCAGTCACAACGTCGTAGATGTTTGCGAATTCGCCTATTTCGATCCCTTTCTTATAAACCTCGATCATTTCCAAACGAAGATTAAGCGAATCTTTTACTGCAATAGCGTCACTGTATGATGCAATTGCCTTAGAACACAATTCCTGCTCGGCAAATTTTCTGGCCTCGTCAACTTTCAAATCATAAGAACTGGATTTTCCAAAAAGACTCTGTCCCACCATAAAAACCACAATGACATTCAAAAGAATAACGGCTATAATGATTAATGGCTTGTTACTTTTCATCTATCTTCACTCCAATTCTTAATAGCTTGTCAAAAGCAAGACGATAACATATCCGGCAGCAATACACGGTCCAAACGGAATGGAATCTTTTCTTCCGATTTTCTTTCTGGCAAGACCAATCAAAGAAATAATCATTGAGAGAATCAAACTTGCCAGCAGGGTACTGTATGTGCAAAACGAACCACTCATAATGCCGATTATCCCAAAGAGTTTCGCATCGCCAAACCCAACTGAGCCTTTTGTAATGAACGATACGACAGCGAGAATACCAAATCCAATTGCCAATCCAATCAAATCATTTGTAAGAATACTCTTGGTATCAGCCTTACTGAATATTTCGTAAACATATATGCCGAATCTGACGAGAAGACCGAAAACAATAAGCGCATTCGGTATTATTTTTCGTTTAAAGTCAGTGATTGCCGCCGCTGTAACAATTATATACAGTACAAACAGCTTGATAAAGTTGACAACCCCTGTGTTTTTATATAAAGAGATTTGCAAAATCGTAGCAATGACAAAGCAAATCATTGTTATCAAAATTAATTTTTTTCCCTGAAAAGGAACAGTATCGTCATTTGCCTTCTTATAAATCTTTATTTTCTCACCGGGATCCACAACACCCATGCGAGAGGTGAATAACAGTATTGCAATTGTCGAACACGCTGCGATTGCAACAAACATTAAATAAATCATGAATTCACGCTCCCGATTAAGGATTACGGTCTGCCGCCATTCAAACATAACAGCAGGCCGTCTAACTCAATCCATTTTTACCGATTAAAGTACATTATCTACATTAGAGAACAAACTGTTCCAAATCTTATTGAACAGTGCAGTGATCTGACTTCTGAAGATAATGGCCAGCGCAATAACAATTGCAAGAATGATGATAATAGCAATGATATTCGATTCGCCTCGCTCGTCCTTAAGCGCCTCCTTGACTTTTGCAATCACAGAGAGACCCTTAAAGTAGATTTTGTTCATAATTTTTGACATGGTTGATTTCCTCCTGTTTATTTTTCTTAAAGATATCTTTCTCTTAAAGACCTAAGTTTGTCATGATCGGACCCATAATCATAATCAGTATTCCTACGAACATGACCATCAGCGGGATCATTAATTTGCTTGAAGCGAGTTCACCTTGCCTCAACGTGTTCTGCTTTTTTAGCTCCCACATTTCCCTCGTCTGATTGGAAAGCGCATTCGCCAAGTCCTTGCTTCCCTTTTCCAGACCCTGAACAATAAAGGATGTGAATTTTTTGATTTCCGGTGTCACGCAGCGATTTGCAAAATTGTACAACGCATCAATTTCCGACGTACCGTTATCAATTTCTTCATTTACCTTTCGCATTTCTATGTATAGTTCAGTGTCATCGGAAAGAGATACCTCTCGCCAGGCCTCACGAAGAATCATGCCGGAATTAACGAGAAGCGCTATAGTCGAAACCGCATTTGGAAACTCGTTTAAAAACCTTTCGCTTCTCTTCTTGACCTGGCTGGCGGGCAATGTAGTAAAGTAGTAATAAAGAACGCCGCAGACCACAACGCCGAGTCCGAAAAGAAGAAGCTTGTCCGTTCCTTCGGCAAGAGCGCTTAATGCACAAATAACAGCGAAAACGAAGTAAACGATGCTGATTTTTTGAGCATATAAAACTCTCAAGTAATAATCTGCATATCTTTCGCCATAAAGAATAACGATGTTATCCCGCGTTTGGCGTGCTTCTCTGCCTTTATACTCCAACTTTAGGATTTTAGCGACCTTAAAGCCCACGCCGTATATTTCCGGCATCATAAATTTCTTTTTATCAAGTGGTGTTATCAGTTCTTGAAATTCGCCTGATGTTAAAAGCAATAGGACAAACGAAAAACCGACGATCAGTGAAAGCGATAAGAAAATAATATTTAAAACCATCCGCTTACACCTCTATCTTCAATATTTTTTGTCCGAGAAAATACGCTCCTACAAAAGCTGCTATCGCAATGGTTGTCGAGATAATTCCGGAAGGACTTGTGAAGTTTGCAGCGAAATCCGATCCGGCCATCTTGATCATGGCTATCAGCACGATCGGCATGATCAGCATAATATTTTGTTCATTTTTATTGGAAGCAACTTTTGTCTCAATCTCGGATTCAATTTCAACCTTGCTGCTCAATATCGAATGACAGTTGCGCACAACGTCTTTCAGATTTGCGCCCTTGGAATAGGCTGTTTCAAATACCCTTCCAAAGGTTCTAATGTCCTGAATCCCGCTTCTTTCACCGAAATTTAAAATCATACTTCCGACGTCAATGTTGTTTTCGATTCCGCTGATAATGTTGTTGACTTCCTGAACAATGTAATCATCCGGTTGATACTGAACAAGTAAATCGTCGCGAGCCGCGAGAAATGCGTTCGGTACGTTCTTACCGGAGGAAATGGACGTTGAAAGCGAGTCAAGCAAATCAATAAACTGCTTTCTGAGTTTCTTCCTTCGCGTTTCAATAATCTGTCCCTTGCGGATCGGGATAAACAGGCGAGCGGCGGCCAAACCGACTGCTACCATAACTGCTGCGTCCAGAATATATGTAATTAGCGTCGGGTTATTATACTCATCCTTGCCGATCCCGCCGTAAAACAAGTAGGCAACGGCAGCGCCGACAATAAACGCAAGGAGGAAATATAACGTTTTTTCATTCCCCGACATTTTATAGACCTTGTAGTTAATCATTTGCTGATTGGTTCCGGAAACCTCATATAACGGTTCATCTACTTTTTTCTTTTTTTTTGCCATATTCTCCTACCTCCATGCTATATCAACTGGCCGAAAACATCGGACAGCGAAAGCTGTTTTGCCATTTGGGCGGGAGAAACCTGCTGATATGTAGGGATGCTCCCTAATACTCTGATTTCATATTGCAAAAGTGCATTGACTGCTGCCTTGTTAAGGATCAGAGACATACGCGGTTGGAGAGGAATTTCTGCATCTCCATCCAAAATTTGAATGCCCCGCAGCATTCTTTCCATTTTGTCGTCTGCTGTTTCTGAAGCGTCTGATACCAAAACTACCGAATTGCAAAATTCAAAAAATTTGAGATCGTCCACGCTTTTCGGAAAATCAATATCCAAAACCACGTAATCATAGCTTCCGAGCAACTTTAATTCGTTTTGCAGCGTTATGTAGTCATCCTTCTGCATCTCCATCATATCAAGCGGAACCTTGACCGAAGAATAGTAATACACACCCGAAGTGTCTTGCTTGACGGTGCTTTGCAGCTTTAATGCTCTATTCGTCTTATTGCTTTTCACCGCATATATCACATCGCTGAAATCAAACTGTCCGTCACAGGAAAAGAACAGATCGGCGGAGCCAAAAACACCGGCGTTTAAAAACAAAACTCTGTATCCGGCATTTGCAAGAAAAATCGAACAGGCTGCAGCTACCGTTGAAGTTCCAACGCCTCCGCAAGGCGATGAAAAAACAATCGTTTTCATTGAACCGTTCTCAACATTTGCGACACCGGTTATATTGGGCACCTGCTCCGAATAAATGCTGAGCACCTGCTTATAAATCAGTTCGGCCTTTTGATATTTGCAAATTGCCTTGCGATTGTCTATGCGATCAATGTCGAGACTCTCAACCAAATAGGCAAAACCGCATTTTTTGGGTATATCTCCAAAGTTTATTTTAAACGTGCTGCTTGCCAAGAACACATTTATATTTTTTTCGGCAAGACAACCCATCGCGGCGTCAACGTCAGTAAAAGAGTATACCTCTAATTCATTGGCATATTTGTTATTAAAGATTGGAACAACTCGCTTGAGATAGTTGGGATCGCTTTCAAGCATAGCTAACTTGATTTTCATTTGACCGGCCCTCCTCCGTTCACTTCGAGTCGTTGATCGTCATATAAAATCACTTGTATATCATTACTATTTTAATAACCTTTACCTTATAAATTGCAGGAATGTCAAAAACGGACACTATATTGTAAAAAACGACCTTAAATTTGCGTCTTGATACCTGCGAGCCTCAGTTTGAAATCGTTTATGAGCGGGTTTTCCGTCCTTTTCAAGGAGCCGGAGACTTTATCCATCGTGGACTTTTCATCCTCCTCAAACACATAAAGAGGATTCAATTTGATCTCTCCGTCAACATATCCGATGACTTCGGTGATTTCCATTGTTTTTCTTGACTTGTCACGAAGTCTTGAAAGATGGATGATAATATCAATGGCGGAGCCGATTTGTTGGCGGATCGCCTGGAGTGGAAGTCCGGACGCTCCCTGCAAAACCATCGTTTCCAGACGGCTCAACATATCATCCGTTGAGTTGGCATGGCCAGTTGAAAGCGATCCGTCATGACCGGTATTCATAGCTTGTAGCATATCCAAAGCTTCTCCGCCGCGCACCTCACCGACAACGATACGTTCCGGCCTCATTCTCAACGACGATTTGATCAAATCGCGTATGGTAATTGCGCCCGCTCCTGACGCATTTGCGTTTCGGGTTTCCATACTTACCAGGTTATCAATTCCCGTGATCTGCAATTCGGCGGAATCTTCAATGGTGATCACGCGTTCATCCTTGGGAATATAATTGGAAAGCGCGTTTAAGAAGGTTGTTTTACCCGAACCGGTACCGCCGCTGATAAAAATATTGTATTTGGCGCGAACCAACATCTCGAGCTTATCGGCGATTTCCTGCGTGATCGAACCGTACTCAATCAATTTCTCAATCGTCATAGGCGTTTTTGAAAACTTACGTATGGTCAAGATCGGTCCGCACAGAGAAATCGGCGGAAGGACTACGTTGACGCGCGATCCATCAGGTAGTCTTGTATCGCAGATCGGATTTGCTTGGTTGACTTCTCTACCCGCAAGGCCGACGATTCTCTGAATAATATCTTCCAAATGTCGCTGACTTTCAAATCCGGCATTCAGTTTGGTCAATTTCCCTTTTTTTTCGATAAAAATATTGTCCGGACCGTTTATCATGACTTCGGTTATCGTATCATCGCTTATAATGGAATCCAGCAGGCCGAATCCTCTAATCGAACTGTATACCTGCTGAACAAGCTCGACCTTATAATTGATCGGATAGTATTTATCGCTTGTTCTTTCATCGACAATTGCCTCAATCTCAGATGTGAGTTCTTCATCCGACAATTTACTTAGAGGGAGTTCATCCGTTACGATTTTTTTAATTTTTAGCACAAGATCATGATCAATTTCTATGGCCATATTCTCACCCTCTTACAACACTTTTACGACAATCAGAGTGGCGTTATCTTTCCCATCCCTCTGCGCGATTGCGGACATTACACACCGAACAATATCTTCGGTTTTCTTTTGTGTTTTCACAATTTCATACAGCTCCGAAGGCGAAACCGTATCCGTAACGCCATCGCTGCAAACAATGTAGTAGTCATCCGACCGGAGATCACCCCTAGAAACATACGGATCTATTACCATCGTTTTTTCAGGTATACCCAAATACTGAAGCAATACCGGTTTTTTTGTTACACCCATCGTGGAAAGCAGCTTTTCATCGGTATGATCTTCGGATATCTGTACCATTTGTCCGTGACGAATCCGAAACACTTTACTGTCGCCGACATTACAGGCAAATACTTCATCCTGCGGAAAATAAAGCGCTGCGATTGTCGTCCCCATTGTCCCGACTTGCTTTTCTCTGGCCAGCTCATAAATCGCATTGCTTGCCTTAGTGCAGATATTGATGAAAAATTCCTTCCCATCAATCACAACATCGTCAAGCTGCTTTATTCCATTTGAAAAAATTTCGCTTGCAAGGCAGGAAGCTTCCTCGCCTCGGGACTCTCCTCCCATACCGTCAAACACGGCAAAAAAAACAATGTCGTCAGTGTTTCCTTTGTATTTTAACGGAGTCTTTAATCCCTTATTTCTGCTGGCCAGATGTTTTTTCTTAAAATAAAAATTATCCTCATTTTGGTTTCTGGACGAACCGCAGGCGCATCCACAAGCCGCTTCGATTTCAAAAGCCACCGGTTTCACCTTCCTTTTTTATACGAGTGACCTTATTGTTGCCACAGTCGAAACAACAGCAAGTATACCGATTGCGCTGACAGCAACATAGGTGGTGATCTGTAATATCTTTTTGACGCCGACAATTTCCTCGCTACTGTTATAGCCGTAAGCCCAAACAAACGCCGCTATCTCGGTTACTCCGAAGTATATATGCCATGTATCCACATGGAACGGGCCGTTGATAAACTGATAGATATAGAACGCCCATTCGAGAACAAATGCATACAAAAACATCGACCCGCCGAGCCGCGTTTCCTTTTGCGATGATACCGATATTCCTCCTAAGAGCGTCAATGCCCCAGATACTAAAATAAGCGCTGAAAAAACAGGCAGAAATTCTTGAAGTCCGTTTCCGATCAACCCGAACAGACCTTCAAAAATATACCCGATTGAACCTGCAACCATGCAGACGCCTATGGACAGCTTGTTGTACCCTGCAATCGTTGCAACGACCGCAAACCCGAGCATAGACACCGACACCGTTTTAGACAGCATGGAGTCACTATGGATTAACATAATGATTGATAGAACAGCTACTGCGAGCGCCAATGGATAGGCTGCTATTTTGCAGAACTTGTTGGATTTCGATTGCGCATACCCTGTCCCATTATTACCTGTCGGAACGGCAATCGAGGATTGTGTTCCCGTGCTTTGAGAATATCCGTAGTCAGATGCGTATAGATTATCCCCTTCCAGCACGGTTGTTCCCTGTGCGTATTCATCTACGACGAGACGCCCGTTTGCCGTCATGTCATTTGTCGTATTCTTTAATCGATCGTCCTCCTGTCCGCCAAGCCTCGCGGCATCAAATCCAATACCTTTGTTGTCTCCGGACTGAACCAACACATTCCATTCGTTGATTAAAGCGTTTTTAAATTCTGTTGCAGACGAAAATCTGTCTTGCGGATGATAAGCGCATGCCTTCAAAATGGTGGCGCCAAGTGAAGCGTTCGCGTTGCAGGGCGGATCCAAAGGCGCGCCGGAAAGCCGTCTGGACAGAGCCTCTTCATTATCCTTGTAGGTGATGGGCTGCGGATATGGCGGAAGGAACGCGATCCTGTTGTTATTCAACAGCGTATAAAGCACCAGACCGAGCGAGTATATATCAACGCTTGCACCGTATTCTTCGCTCTTGTACACCTCCGGCGCCATATAGTTCAGTGTTCCCTTGCGCGACAGATTTGCTTGTGTTGCTTCAAGCTTTCTTGCTATGCCGAAATCGCCGAGCTTGTATTCTCCGAAGCGCGACACAAAAATGTTGTCCGGCTTAATATCCCTGTGAATGATGTAGTTCTGCTCACAAACCTCCAATGCCGAGCAGATATCCACACCGAGTCGAATGACATCTTTTTGGGAAAACTCCGGGTTTGAGACAAAGCTGTCAAACGCCGTGAGCAACTCCATGCGGATGAAGATATCCCACCCGATCTCGCCTTCATGCTCAATAATCTTATAATCATCAATGCCGACGATGTTTTTTGCGCCTTTCAGATTATCCATCAAGGTTATCTCATTCAAAAGGTTATCAACCAAGCTTTGAAAATAATTGTAAATTTCAGAATCGTTCATCCCCTGTGAACGGGCATTCTTGACTTCCTGTTGCGTTTTCGGAACACTAATGACCTTAATCGCAGAATAAAACGTACGTCCGTACTCTACTCTTTTTGCCCTATAAACTTTCCCAAATGAGCCCTCACCAAGCACGCAATCCTCGTGCCATTCGGGCCACACCTGATTAATATCCATGTTTTACACCTTCCTATCATCCCAACCGATAACTTCAATCATACACAAATTTCATGGGATGTCTTAACTTTGTAAAAAGCCAATGTTTAAATGTAAAAATTCTATTTGATTGACATAACGGCAGTAGCGGTAAACAAGCCGTTCTGTGCCGAAACGACAAAGTCGCCTTTATACCTTTTTACAATGCCGGCAATAATCGCCATCCCGAATCCGTGGGTCTGCGAATTGGATTTCGTTGATTCGATACGGTCTGTATTCTCTATGTTCATACTGACAATGCAGGAATTCAATATACGAACAACCAAATACTGATTTTTACGGACAATTTCAACGACCATCCTCGGGTGCGACTGGTTGCTGCATATGCATCCTCTAATGGCATTGTCGATCATATTACACACAACTGTCGAGAGATCAAAGTCGCTGATTGGAAGTTCTTTCGGATAATCTTTGACTCGTATCTGTACCTCAATTCCCTGATTTTCAGCCTCGGCTTTTTTGTTTGCCAATATGATGTTGAGAACCGAGTTATCGCAATATATAAGCTGGTCAACATGTTCATATTGTTTCCGAAGCTCGTTCACCATTTCAAGGCTCTTTTGACTCTCGCCGTTCACCAATAGTGAATATACTGTCTGGATTTGATTTGATATATCATGCCGGAGCGCTTGAATCTTTTTTTCGTTTTGAACAGACATCTCATAATACTTGTATTCCATATTGCTGAGTTCTTTTCCGAAATCGATTCCGCTTGACTGCGTAAATTGCTGAAATAAAAACGAAGCAAAAATGCCCACGGAAAGATTAGCGGCCACAAGGCACACAATAGAAGCCACAATAAATGCAGCATCCGTGATTGGAATAACTCCGGCATTGTTATTTGCAAAGGCCAAAATCGCGATGCATTCCCCGACGCCGATCACAAACTGCGTGCCCAAAACCCACGGTAACTCGATGCTTCTGATCTTTTTTGCCAACTGGAAAACCATGGACGCTAAAATCGACAGGACAACTAAATACAGCAGTACGTAAGTGCAATCACCGCCGGCACACATTTTTAGAAACGGCGGCCACCTTTTCGTGAACATACCAATTAAAAAGTATGAAATAAATCCACTTACCAAACTTACTGCTTCAATGAACAGAAAACTTCGCAGCTTGTGCGTAAATTTATCTTCAAATGCAACGATGATCACAACAAACTCAAAAATTGCAATCAGAGCAATGCGAATAAGTGAAAACGATGGAGTTAGGGCAATTCCCAAAACGACAGTTTCCGGCCAAAGCAAAAAAATAAATATAACTTTGATTTCGGGATGAAGTAGATTGATATACAGTGATTCGATAATAACAGCTTCACATATGTAAACGACCAGTTCATAAAAAAGAGGACTCATGAACATTCCCCCAGATATGTTATGAACTTCATTTTTGCTTCCTTCAAGTTTGGCTTACTTATCGGTAATGCCCTTCCGTTGCTGAGACAGAATTCTTGATTGTTTCGCTCAACAATATATTTCATATTGATTAAGAAGCTCTTATGGCTTCTGACAAATGTCGAGCCGAGCTGTTCCTGCATGGCGTCCATCTTTTCATATACGCCGATCTCATGACCGTTGTTCATGTAGAAAACCAGCTTTCTGCCTTTGCTTTCCACATAAATGATTTCCCTTCTGTATATCAATACTTCGGATCCATTCGTCTTAATTACAATAGAATCCGATCTGTCATTTTCAGTTTGATTGATCGCCTTTTTGATGGCGTCGGCTAATTTGTTTTCGTTAATCGGTTTGGTAAGGAAATAGACCGGATCTGTCTGAAAAATATCTGTTGCATACTGAATGATACCGGTCAGATAAATTACCTTAATGCTTTGATGCATATTTTGCAACTTTTTTACAGTTTTGATCCCGTTTCCATCCTGAAGATTTACATCCATAATGAGAACATCGGGAATCCTTTCATTAAACTCAACCATATTGACGAGATCCGAACACTTATTAAATGCCAGCACTTGGATATCATCACCGTATCGTTTCATTATGAAAAATTTCAAATAGTCTGTAATTGTTTGATCATCATCACACACAAAAATCTCAATCATGAATGATACCCCTGTAATATTGTAATTCCGCACCATTCAACTTAGACGCTGTTTATTATTTGCCGCCACAACGACTTTTGTTACGTGCGTTTGAAGTCATAAGACACATTTCACCACGGCAGGGATGGTATATCCCTGCCGTGGTGTATGGAATTACTTAGTTGCCTTTCCAGCTTTTTCCCGCTTTTTCAGGAAAATGATCAATCCGGTCACAATACCTGCCAGAAGAACGACTCCGGCAATAGAACTATAGAACAGCGGTTTATTCGCGTAGAAGATAACCCATCTGCTTTGAGACACCGTAACCTTGGTATAGGTGTAATTATATTCATTCGTGGTTCCGTCAGCCTTAACAGCACAATCGTTGCAAATTAGCTGAACCTGATTTTCAAGTCCTTCGGGAATTGTGAAGACGATCTTGCCCTCATGTTCGTCCAGATATTTCAGTAACTCCTCGCCAGCCATATCGAATCTGACGCTGACATCCTCGCCGTCTTTCTTGAGCGGATTACCGCTCGCATCAAAAACAATCGCCTTAAAGCTGTACAACCTTCCTCCGTCATCCGTAGGAATTACGGTAACCGGCTGTTCGTCGATCTGATACCGTCCGCCATCTTCAACGCCCGAAACGGTAAGAACAGGCTCGGTCCGGTCAACGACAAATGCGATCTTTAAGTTTTTGACATCGCTGTATGCCGTTGACGACGCCTTATCGGTCGATTCAACAACAATGCTGTACTCGCCTTCCGCTTCAAAAAGACTCTTATGGATCACATATGTTCTCTTGCTCCACTTTCCATCTTGATTGGTGATCGTTGTGGTATAATCCTTGCCTTCTTGGAGCGCCTCACCGTTCAGTTTGACAATATAGTTTTCAATCGGATCGACATTGATTTCTTCAAGCACAATATCGTTATCAATGCTGTACACATAATACTGTTCAACGAGGTCGGAAGTAAATTCGTTTGCGGCAAATGTGGAGCCGTTTCTGTTGATGGAGAACCGAATATTTCCGTATTCGTTTCCGTCATCAAGTTTTATATTAACATATTCGTTGCCGGACATATCTCTTACCACGCTGGTAAGAGTGTATGCTGCATCCTCATCGAGATTTTGAACGGTGAACGAATAGGTCTTGCCTGCCTCAACCGTTTTGACATCGCCAAGCGGAATCGATTTCACGCTATAATTTCCGCTCTCATTTCTGACAAGCGCCTTCAGCTCCGGCTTAAAGGTCTCAAAATCGATGTTTGTGTCATTTGCAGTGATGGTAAACGTGTAAACATCGTCCTTGTTGGCCGAGTTGTTCTTAATGTTCGAAACGCTCACGGTCGGCTTTGTTTTATCAACCGTAATTCGATTGGATTGATAGCTGTCCATCACATTGCCGGACCGATCGGTGTAGGTTACGGAAACAATGTAATCGCCGTCGTCAGGAAGCGTAAATGTGCCGGTATGCTTATCTACGCTGGCATTGTTCCACACCAGATCCTTGATCGCATAATTGCGTCCGTTCTTGGTAACAGTAATGCGGACATCTTGCTCAAAGAAATTTGCCTCGTTGATATCCACACTTACGTTGGCAGTATTCGCATAATACGAAATATTATTGACCTTCCTGACGGGATCGTTATATGTAACGTTTATTGTAGGCTTAATGTTATCAACGATGATCCTTTCGGTATCGCTCATATCCATCTTGTTCTCTGCACGGTCAAAAGCAGTAAAGCGCACCGTTCCGTTGAACTGATTGTCGTTTGCCAAAACATACTTCGGTATTTTGAATTCTGCGGTAGCTTTGGCTCCGTCATAGCTGATGGCAGCACTGTTAATGGCATCGTCAATCAGCTCGGCATTCACATCGCTGACGCCTTCGCTCTTGACATAGCTGTACAGGAAATGATAGATACCGGAGGTATCGTCCTCAGCCGTAAGCGTGACAGTCATCTGTGCATTGTAGTACCCGAAGGTGACCGATTCCAGCACGTTTTCAAACACGTTTGTACTGTACGCCACCGCAAGATTCTTCGGCGCAGTCTTATCAACCGTAAAGTAATCACTTGAATAATCGGCGGCATCATTCCCGGCTAAATCCCTGTACTCAATATCAAAGGTGTAGTTTGCATCGCTTGTATAGTCTAGCACGAGCTTAAAGGTGTCGCCGTCTCTTCTCCAGGTTGCCGTGTCCGTATAGGGAGTCAGTTCAGCCCATTCCTCCCTGCTTCGGCCTTCAGAGGCATATTGGTTAACATAGCCGTCAGCATCGCAGCTCGAGAACACATTCGAGCCCACAACGTCCTTCGCCTTTATCTTGATGACCACATCATCTGGGCGGAAGTTGTGTTCGGTAATCGTGATGGTCGCGGTTTGCCCCTTGTCAAAATACTGTCTGTCGTGACCCTCATTGTCGCGAACCGTGTTCTTGACGTCGGAATTTTTGTAATCCACGTCGATCACCGGAGCGATCTTATCCACCGTAACCGTCTTCGATACATAAGTTTTGGCAGTCGCTGTCTTGCTGTCGCTCGCTGTGATTTTCGCTTCGTTTTCGGACAAATCTGTGTATTCTACCGTGAGTACATAGTCCGCATCGTCGGCATACTCGATTTCAAAGGTGTGCTTGTCACCGTTATGCGTCCATGTGACTGGGTTGGCGATCGCGTCCGCATACTTCTGCGTAGCGCCTTCCGGCAGATACTCCGTTCTTGTCACATTCCCGGCTTTATCTGTCTTTGTGAGAAGAATACCGACCTCATGGATCACATAATCTTCGACTGTGTCACCTTGAATGACGCCGTCTTTGGCGGTAACGCCCTCAAAGAAGTTTGCATCATCAATGGAGATTGTCGCTTTGACATTTTTGTTGAAAAACGCCTTCGTTGCAGATGCAAAATCATTTACGTCATTCAGAGCTTCATCGATATATCGAACATTCGCGCCGTCTGAAGAATACGTCACGTTGATCTTCGGAGAAATCGTGTCAACGATGTTGATCCGATTGCTGTCGGACGTATCGTTACGATTGGTAGAACGATCGAAAGCTGTGACGGAAATATGCCCTCTATACTGTTTTGCCTCATCTGCGGTTAATGTAAATGATGCGGTCGCGACCTTCTTGTTCGGTTGTTCTTCCGCTATTTTAACATCTAATCTCCCGCTGTCTTTATCAACATGTGCACTGCTTATCCCATCCTGCTTGGTATAAATCCATTCAAAGTAATCGATGCCCGAGGTTTCATCAGAAGAAGTTACCGTAACCGTAACAGACGGATTACAGGTATAATATCCGAACGTAACATTATTCGCGATTACATCCCAGAAGTTAATATTGTCGCTATATTCGATAACTGGCTCGCTTGGCTGAAGATGGTCGACAACGAACGGCGGCGCAGCATACTGTACTGCAGCATTTCCAATCATATCTTTGTAATCAATGGTGACGTCATACTGCGCGTCCTCCATAAACGAAACGGTCGCAACATGGGTGTCGTCCATACTCTTCCAATGGGCACGGTCAGTCAGGTAATCCGAGATCTCCTTCACGACCTCCGCCTCATTGGCGATAGCCACGCCACTCGCATCCTTCGCCGTAACCTTTACTTTCAGGTCGTCGGCGCGGAAATTGTGCTCAGTAACCGTTACCGTCATGGAACGATTGGTATTAAAATATTTCTCGTTTGCTACGGCATCGGTCGGATCATACGATACCGAAATCGTAGGAGCGGTATTGTCAATCGCAATCTTCGGTGAGGTGTAGCTCTCCATGACATTGTTGGAACGGTCTGTGTATTCCATGGTGACCACATAATCCCCATCGCCGGAAATCGTGATCGTGCCGGTCCAAACGTCTCCGTTCTGTTTCCAGTCCGTAGGCGCCCGATCCTCACCGTTCACCTTGATCTTGACATCTTCGGCATAGAAGTTTGCTTCATCAACGATGAAGGTAACTACTGCCTCTTTCTCATAGTAAAGCTTGACGTGATCGTGGTCTGCCTCAGTGTAGGACTTGATGTCCATAAGGGTCGTTTCATCCATCACACGGGCTTCAGAGTATTTCACGCTTCTGGTCGGAGAAATGGTATCCACAACGTTGATCCGGTTGCTGTCAGACGTCGATTCCTTATTCCCTGAACGGTCATAGACGTCAAAGGAAATCGAACCCCTGAACTGCTCTGCATCCGTTCCTTCCAGCGTGAAGGTTGCGGTCGCCGTCTTGCCGTCTTCGGAATATTTGACGTCTTTGTTCGGAATCGTTACGGTTCTTGCGCTAACGTTCTTTGTCGTACTGGTTCCGGCTTCCTGCGTATAGGTCCATACAAAGTAGTCGACACCGGCAGTAATATCCTCAGCCTTAAGCGTTACTTCAACAGAAGGATTGTAAAAGCCAAAAGTAAGCGTTTCGATCATTTTTTCAATGATCGACTGGCTATAGCTGATTTGCAAACTCGTCGATACGGTTTGGTCAACAATGAATTCATCCGATTGCTGCTCCATTTTATTGCCGGCAATGTCGGTATAATCGAGGGTGATTTTATATTTTGCATCGTCATCGAATGTAACTTCTGCGGTATGGATATTTCCGGTCGATTTCCAGTTGGAAGGATTTTTGAGGTACGCAAGGTATGTTTCCGACAGAGCAACGCCGTCCTTCAAAATGGCATTGCCCGCAACATCCGTTGCCTCCACGCCAAATATAAATTCCTCTGGCTTAAAATACTCTTCGAAAATCTTGATCGTTGCTTTTCTTGGAGCGCTGTAATAGTTCCCATTCTTTGCAGTGTTGTTGTCATAGGTCAAGCTGGTAACAACCGGCGCGGTGGCGTCTATGATGATCGTTTTTTCATACGATTCCATTTCATTGCCTGCAACGTCTGTGTATGTAAGAGCGATCTTATGAGCGCCGGAGGTGGAAATCGTCACATCCGCCTTCCACTTTTGCGTTACACCATCTTGCGTCCAATCAAGAGCCGCCGCAATTTCATTGACCTTGACAACAGGCTCGTCGGCCAGATCAAAGTTTGTCTCGTCAATCTCAAAATGCACCGTGGTAGAGCCCTGGGTGTAGATTTTTCCGTCGTCTTCTCTGTGATTTTCGGATGCAAATTCATAAGACACAGAGCGTTCAGGCTTGGCAGAATCCACAACAAGGGTTTTATCTCCTGTCACGGCTACCGAACGTCCGGCGGCAGACGTCGCGGTCATCTGAACAACGCCGCGATATTCGGGATTGATCTTGAACTCATATGTAGCAACTCCGCCATTTTCAAATGAAATATCTGATTTTTGAACCGTTACATCCGCATCATTGTAGTTGTAGGTAAAGGAGTCTATGCCAGAGTACACATTTTTTGCAGTCAGCTTAACGGTAACTGGAGCATTATAAATGCCGAACGTTTCAAGGACTTTGTCCAGTAAGGAATTGCTGTAACTGATACTGACATCTGTCGGGTCTGTCTTGTCGATTTTCAAATTTTCGACAACAATAGCGTCTGTGATTGAACCATCTGCGTCCCTTAGGAAAATCTTCGGCGAATTGGTTCCCTCGGTGGAGTAAACAACAGACTCAGCCCAATCGTTTGTCGAAAGCACACCGTTGTAACTGACGCTATACCCGGCAGCCGGCGTGATCGTCACATCTCCCGTGTACCAGCCGCTGTCGTTTTTCGTCTCTCCGCTCAATGTGAACGGCTTATCAGGAGTCGGAAGATAAGCAACCGTCAGGGTGTATGTCTTTTCGACTTCGTTATAGCACTCATCAGCTTCTTTTTTCGCTTTTACCGTGATCGTACCGACTTTCAAATCGGAATCGGTAAAGGTAATCGTTCCGTCGACGCCGGCAGACGCACCGATTAAATCGCCGGAAACCTCATAAGTCACCGCACCGGTGCCGTATCCTGTTCCATCAGCCGCATCAGGGTTCTTGGTATAAACGACTTCATTGATGTAACTCTTGATTCCGTAATACTTGGATACATTATCTCCGTCCTTAAACGTAAAGGTCTGATCAGTCTTTTGAATGGTAAGCGTATATTGAATTGTTTTCGACTTGTATTTATTATCTTCGGCTTTCGTAGCGCTGATCGTAACCTCTCCGGCCCTCTTGATGGTTAGCTTTCCATCATCCGCAATATCAACAATGCTGTCTCCGCCGGGTGTGAGAATATCATATGTAACCTTTCCGGCGCTTTCGCCACCAATTGCTGGGTTCTCAAACGTGTTATTGTTTTCGTTATAAGTTACTGGATTGGGCGTAGGATATGTGAAAGCAAAGGTCGTCTGATCCGCCCTGACAACGGTCAACGTCTCCTCGATAGGAGTTGCGGCAGCATAGCAATCGTCGCCCTCTTTTTCAACACGCACCGTAAATGTTCCTGCCTGCAAGGTCGTGATCTTACCATCAGGGGTTATGGTAGCATTCTCTTCCCCATCGACAATAGAAAACACTTGAGCACCTGTTCCATTCCCTCCGCTGACTGAGATGACATTCTCATACGGAGAGGTCTGATATACAAGCTCTTTGTTTTTAGGAAGAGTCGAAAATACTAGCGCATCCTGCGTACCGCGATTGATGGTCAACGTATAAGTCACCGTGGTCTCATTGTAAAATGCATCGGCCGCTTTTTTCGCCTCGACAGTAATCTGTCCGGCTTTTAGCAAAGTGACAGTACCGGTTTTGGCATCAATTTTTGCACACTCTTCGCCGGAAATGATCCGATACGTTACTTCACCGCTTCCACTCCCACCGGTTGCTGGGTTCTCAAATATCTTACCTTCAGCATACGGAATTGCACTGGGGTTTGACGTTGCGAATTTAAATTCAGTCTGAGGATAACGGATAGCCGTCACCGTGTATTCCGCCGTCGCGTCGTTGTAGGTATCGTCACCGTATTTTGTCGCTCTAACGGTGATTTTACCGGCCTGAGAAAACTTAACTGTTCCCGTATCCTTGTTGATCGTTGCGATATCGTTGCCCGAAATTATGCTGTATTCAATCTTTCCGGAACTCTGACCGCCACTTGCCTTGTTTATAAATTCCTGTCCTGCCCATTGATCGACCGGCGATTCATTTTCAAAGGCGAATCCTGTCTGATCGATCTTATTCAAAACGATTCTATCGCTGGGAACAATGGTGACTGTAATCCGCTGCTCGTAGTTACCGTCATTATTCCAGTCGAACTGATATTCAAAGACAATATTATTTTCTGCCGCCTTGGCTTCTCTGAGCTTGGCGGGCGTCAAAGGCATCCAAAGGCCGATAAACTGACTATCGGCTCCTTCATCAGAATCCTTCTTATCCCAGAACGAGAGAGCCCCAGACCAATCTGAAGCGGATTTCCGTTGATATTTTGCGTCCTGCAAAACTGACTTGTCATAATCCGGCGCCGTGACCTTAATGCCGACCCACCATGCGTCCTCGGCTCTTCCGATGTCCGGCTGCTTTGGAGACCAGTTCAGCGTTGTTTGATCTACCGTGACGTTTATGTTCCCGGTAACTCCGGAAACGGTACCACCCGTGTAGGGTTCGACCGTTCCAAGGGTCGGGTAAACCTGATTTCCCCCGCTATCTTTCAACGTAATTTTAGACGGATCAATGCTCAGATTGACTTGCTGCTCATATATGCCGTCTTTATTCCAGTCAAACTTCCAAGAATACACAATGTTGCTGTCAGCGGTGGCTGCGCTTTTAAGGTACGCATCCGTCAAAAGTCCCCACAGACCCAAAAATTGAAGGCCCTCAGGATCGGTAGAGTCTTTGTAATCCCAGAAATTCTTCGGATCCGACCATTCGTTGGATGACCCTTTGGATTTGAAGGTAACATCGGAAAAATCGTCCTCGGTTTTTAATGCGTCGGGAGCTGTTATTTTAAGCCCAGCCCACCAGCCGTCCTGTGTCCTTCCGGCTTCGATGTTTGCGGCCACCCATGAAAGTGTAACAGACGATGTGAATGCAGCATTAACATAGCTTCCATTTTCGTTTGAAACCGTAATACCGTCGTTATAGTAGGAGACTGTTCCCAGTCCCGCAACCTTCGGATATACCGTAGCATCGGATTTTTTTAATACTATATTATGCGGATCAATAATGAGCGTGGCGGTCTGCTCATATGCGTCATCGGCATTCCAGTCAAATTCCCACTGATATTGGATCGTACTGCCAGAGGCAAGAGCGTCATTCAATTTTTCTTCATCAATCGCTCCCCACAGTTCGATGAAATGAACCGAAGCAGCGTTATCCGAGTCTTTGGCACCCCAAAATTGCTTCGGCTCTGACCAGACACCGCTGCTTCCTTTGGATTTTAACGTTACTCCTTCAAAGCTCTCCTCAGTCTTCATATCCTCAGGAGCAGTCATTTTTACACCGATCCACCAACCGTCAACCGAGCGGCCAATGTCCGGATTTTGTGCCGCCCAGTCCAAAGTGGCTCCATTTGAATATGTAATGGTGGCATTAGCTCCTGTTGAATTCATCAACGTGCCGTCTGCCGTTATACCAGACAGAGTTCCATACTGACTTTCAGTAGCATTTGCCGATATCCCGCTGATCGGAATCAATCCAAACAGCATTATAAAGCTCAAAAATAAAGCCAGCGCTTGATATCCGAGTGAATTCTTGATTCTTGTCATTGTCATTGCTCTCCTTCTATCTTCTGATGTTCATTTATTTTAATGGTACGAGCGTATTTAACGTTGCCGTCGTAATTATGGGTAATGTGGTAGTAAATTTTACCGTTGAAAATACAGTGCATACAAAATGTAAAACTGAAAGCCGCAAGAAATACGTAACACATATAGCCGGCGGCATCTGTGAATATCACCGAAACAATCAGCCCGCAAAGCGATATGATCACACCGATATCTGCAATCACGGCTATGACGTTTGCGCCAAAAGAGATCGCTCCAAGCTTTCGTGCAGTGCTTCTTCTCTCACTGATGCGCTGCAATCGGCACCATGCTTTCCATCTCATCGCTAAAATAATTTGTGCGGCGATTCCGATAATCATAAAGCCCCAAAAGCCGATACCAACAACAATGGTCGTTTTACTGTCCCTCAACGAAGGCACCATATTGTCAAGCGGCATCAGCAGAAACATAACCGACATCAAAAAATAGGAAATAATCGATATGCAAAGCCATATAACATCAACTTTTTTTCTGTTCATATCTTCACCTATACAATCACTTCATTCGTGTGAATAAAGGTAATCTCGTACTCAATTTCAAAGGTTTTCGATCTCCGTCGCGATTTGGTCAGCATCTCTGCCTGCTCGCCTTGTGAACTTAACACAGTCGTTTCATTGTCTAAAACGGAAGTGTCCTCACTTAATACAGTAGTTCCGTCATCCTTTTCGGCACCCAAGACGGTGGTTTCATTTGATGGACTATCTTCCAACAGCTCCTGCGTGGCAATTTTTGCAGTTGCCATTGCACCACCCAAAGGATTCGTTTCATATTTAATGATATTTCCGGATGCGAAAATCTTATCTGTCAACCTTCCGCGTTCTCGGTTAACGGCGCTGGATTTGTAAATCTTATCCCCAGAGCTTTCATTTTGGTTTCGAATCTTCTCTATCGCCTTTTTCGCAGTAGCGCCGGTTAAGTCACCGATTACACTCGGTATCTTAAGGAAAATGAAAAGCATCACGGAAACGATCAACATCAGTCCGCTGAGTGCGGCCGCACCGATGAATATATACCTTAATACTTCGTATGACACAAATGCAACCCCCTTTACTTAGCAGTTTCAATTCTTGTGATTGTATCTGCGGTTGATATTTTAAGTTGTTCAATCAATTTCACAATTTCAGGATTGGATCCGCGCACCTTGGAAATGTCGCTTCGAATCTGGTTTAATAGAGAAACGAGATCGTTCTTGGAAGCAACTTCGAGAAAATCGCTTATATTGTTATTGACCAGCTTGTCTATTTCGATCCATGTTTGGATCTTAAAGTCGTCGGCATAATCGTTCGACTTAGTTTTCAACTCCTGAACCATTGACCAAAGTTTGGTTCTTTGTGCATTGAGATCCTGCGTCTGAATGACTTTTCCGCCGTGGAGCTGATTGATTTTGTCCGTACACTCAAAAATGTCGTAGAAGATAGCGGCAATAGAACCATTTTCCGAATCGACATCCTTTACTTCCTTGAACCATTTTGCGGCATTGGAATACCTGTCACGATCCATTTCAGTATCATAATAAGAGAGGAAATTCCATCCGGTGATGAAGCACACGTCATAATAGCCGTTATGATTCTCCGACTTCAATTTTTCAAGGACGTCAATGTTTTCCGTGAATCCGGCGCCGTTCACCTGGCTAAGGCCTGCCTGTATTTGAAGCAGCTCCTTGCCCTCTTCTTTTGTAAGAATATAATCTGAGGTTAGGAATTCGTTTAGTTGCAAATATGCTTCCGTCCTTGTGGGATCGGTCAGAATCGCGTCATAATAGTTCTCTGCTTTTTCGGCACTTTTTAGGATATTGTCATAGTTTTCGCTTTTTTTGCCCTCCGCCGAAACATAGCCCCACACAGACGTTGCGGCAAAAACCAGAGTCATCATGCAACTTACAAGAAATCCAATCAGCTTTTTCTTCTGCTTTTTCTTATAGATATCATCGATTTCTTCATAATGCTCCAGCGCATACATCAGCTCGGCTGCCGACTGGTATCGATCGTTCGGATCTCTCTGTGTGCATTTTAATATAATTCTTTCGAGACCGCTGGACAACGCGGGATTAATTTCTCGAATGGGCTTGATCTCATACGGCGGCTCGCAGGGATTCATACCGGTAACAAGATGATAAAGCGTTGCACCAAGGCAATAGATATCGGTACGCGCATCTGTCTGCCCCATACCGCCGAACTGTTCGGGAGCCGCATAGCCTACCGTCCCGAGACAGGTCGTATCCGCAAGATTCTTCTCTTTGAATTCTCTTGCCGTTCCGAAGTCGATCAAAGTAACATTGCCGTCCGGCTTCAGCATAATGTTGGCAGGCTTCATATCCCTGTAAATAATGGGAGGAACACGCGAATGAAGATACCCGAGCACATCGCAGAGCTGTTTCGCCCACTCAATGACATTTTCCTGAGGTTGAGCGCCATACTCCTCCAGCGCCTTATTGAGCGAGTTGCCCTGAATATAATCCATAATAATGATGAACGAATCAACTGTATCAATAACATCGACGATACTCGGCAAATTCGGATGGCTGAGCTTTTTCAAAATGTCGGTTTCAGCTACAAGCCCCTGTTTCACGGATTCAAAGTCCAGAACGCCATCCTTACGAACTTCCTTGACTGCCCATTGTTTATTCGCCTTTTCATTCATGGCAAGATAAACGACGCTCATACCGCCTTGTCCGACTTTATTCAGAATTTTATATTTTCCATCAACGAGTGTTCCTATTTCAAGCACTTTCCGGCTCTCCCTTCTCAGAACGTTCTGATCAACACAACCGAGATATTATCTCGCTCATTGCGTTGTTTGTTCAGCTCAATCAAATCGACGGTGTTCTGATTCATAGTCGCATTGTTAAGCAATACGTCCGGCTGCATTTTGTCATAAATCTCTTGAGGAGTTATTTCGTGCCTGAACCCATCCGAACATAGCATGTATGCTGCGTTGGATTTTGATTTGCCGACAAAAAAATCAGGACACAGGGTTTCAGACGCCCCAACGCACTGAAGAAGCACGCTTCTGCGCGGATCGTTTTCTGCCTGTTCCGAAGTCATATTGCCCAATTCCACTTCTCTTGCCACAAACGTTTGGTCTTTAGTAAGCTGATAAAGATTGTCGCTTATCTCATATGCACGAGAATCTCCCACATTCATAATAAAGTATTTTTCCTCTGTTATAAGCAGCAAAACAATTGTGGTGCCTAATTTTACTCCCAATTTTCCGCCATATTCCTGTATCGTTCTGTTCTGACTTTGGGCAATGTCATTCCACTGGTTCTTAATCATTTCCTCGTCTATCGGCGCAGCGGAAAGAACCGGTAGCTGTTCATTTACCCAATGATTGAATGCACGAATCACAGATGCGCTTGCAACTTCGCCTTTGGCAAGTCCACCCATTCCGTCGCAAAGCAAAGCAAAGGCCATGCGACCTTGATCCGTGTTGATGACTTTTACTGACAGGCAGTCCTGATTCGTATTCTTTGTGAGTCCGATATCTGTATTGGCTGATACAAGAAAATTCATCTTTTTTCTCCACTCTTTCAGAAAAATACTTTGTTACACCCTTCCAATCTATGTGCGCAATCGTTAGGATGAGCTGTTTTTGACGGTTTATTTTCATACAAACAATGAGCAATAAGGCGTCGGGTTATATGCGAGGTATTGCTGGAAGTCTGCTTGCGCCCTTTGGTATCCATGTGAACACTTTGTTTTCATTTCTTCTACGATTTTTTTGAATAATTACGAAACAATCGTATAAAAAAATTTGCAGTCATTGTATCCGGAATCTTGCATAGACCTAACGGTTCATCACAAGCTAAATTGTCTCAATTTAATGTGTCATTATAGCACAAAAGGCAGCTTTTATCAATATAAACGCACTTGAACACAGTGGTTATTCTAATATCTAATTCCGAAAAAAGTCGTTTCTCGTCAAAAAACGCCGTTAAAATGTAAAAAGTAGATTTGATAATGGTCAAAACATGTTCATTCCCTGTGAAACTAAAGCGCTCACAACTCAACAAATTAACCTGTTGTCTCAAAAATTAAAAGGGTCATCTGTTGTAAGCAAGAAGGCTTTTATCTGCGTGGCCACAGAAAAAAATAGACTTTTTGCGTCGAATTGTTAGTTTTATGCAAAAATACGGTGCTTTTCCTTTACGGAGAAAGTGCTTTTTTTCTACTTTAAATAAGCAAGAAATCGCTTGATTGGCTTGTCAACAGCGATAATAACAAACGACAGAACCGTCATGACAATGACAAAAGCATATATGATTGGTTTGCCATCTGCGCAGATTCCGAGAAGCTGGATGATGTCCTCGTTTTGAACGATCTTTCCCCTCCAAGACAGGATGATACTGAATCCTGAAATCAAAAAAGACAGAAAACAAATGCCCCGCATCACGAAAAGCGGGAACCAAAGCCGAAAGTTTTTGACCCTCGGTACGGACAATAAAAAAGGGGACGCCATACCGGACAGTCCTACGAAAATTTTATCGTAAGAACCAAGCGAGCCGATATCGCATTTGATAAACGCAATGGGAAACACGTGAATTTCTGCAACTGTACATCCACAGGTCAACGCCGCTAAGAAGTGCCCAATCTCGTGAATCGCAGGATAAGCAAAAACGGCTACAAGCAATCCGACAGTTGCAACATATAGAACCTTTAGAAAATCTTTCAATGAAAACACTATCCTTTGACCTTATTTTTCCGCATTCCTCCTTTATAAATTCAATAAAATAATAAGTTTCGAGCGACACTGCAGCAGCGCCTTTTTTGCCTTCGCGGTAAATCCAATCACTTGTAAAATTTCGCCGATATTTCCCATAAGATCATCGCGTTCATGCTCTGATAGAGGAAAATATTTGTTCGCTGCCGCGTGTTGAAAGGACTTGGTCGCCCACTTGCGAGCGAGTTTGATATCCGACATCATCAACATATTGTTGATGTTTCAAGCATCTGGATAGATGGATACCAAATTCTCCTCATAACAAATAAATGCCGTTCTGGCCGCGGGAGCGCTACTTATCGATCTCTAAGCTTCCAGATTATCGGCAATGCAATTCTGCGCTCTGATCAATTCAGGTAACTGGTGTTCAAAAAAATTTCTTGCATATGCTGTTTGGGCAAATTCCATAATCTTCTTCCTTTCATTTTTTTCTGCTAAACACCTTCAAAAACATCCGTTGATCCTTTCGAATTCGCGGATTGTCAGGGTATGCGTTCAGCATTTCATTGATAGTCGTTTCAACTCGGTCGGGTATTCCGCGCGGAATCGGGCGACGTTATCGCCGAATGCGGTAATATCATTGTTCTTTATGGCAACATGATATGACGCAAACCATTCGATAGACGATTTCATTTCCTATGCGGTTTTCCATATCGGTTGTAAAAGATTTGAATCACGCTGTAGCTTTGTGTCAACGTTTTTGTATTTAAATCCCTTTTTGTCGGAAACGGGGATAAACGTGATGGCCTTTTTCTTTTCCACCATAAGCATTTGTCTCAAATATTGATTGAAACAACTCTAATAAATGCTGGATTTCTAATACACAATATCCGCGTCCTTTTCCCAAGCTTGAGATGAATTATCATTTCCAAAATCTTTTTAGCCATTTGCTTTCACTCCTAAGGGTGAGGTTATGGAATTGCAATAGAAAGATGTCGATTTTGACGAAGGTGTAATCCATATTTCAAAGTAGCTCAATCGCAAGCGCAACATTGACAATCCTAACGTAAGAAAGCCGACTTGAAGATTACCTAGCCGAAAACCAAGACTTCCGTGCGTGATATCTATATGTTCCCGAGTTTTGCAAAAAAGTTTGCCGAGTACAAGCAGAAAATAATCTACTGAAAATCAAAAAAACAAATTCGTTCATTCCAAAGAAGATTTTGTATTCATCGGTGTGAAAAACACGCTGATTGAGCCAAGAGTTTTCTACAAATACTATCAGGATGTCATGGAACAGGCCGAAATTACGGAAACAAATTTTCATACGCTCTGGCACACCTTTGCAACGAGATATTTGGAAACGGTATGGATATTCTAATGGTCGCAAAAATGCTCAGGCATTCCAGCGTCAGCACAAGACTCAACATGTATTCTCATCTGCTGCCAAAGCATTAGAAGGTTAGCAAAAAAAGTTGGAAACATTTTATTACTAAACCAGTTCTAATGCTTTTGTATTTCAGCCGAAAATACCACAAAAAATTCTCCCAATTTTTTTGAAATCGGGAGAATTTTTTTTGATTTTAAATTGCTCCGGGTAAAATAAGTGCCTGGATTTTTTCGCAAAAGTTTTTCAATCGGGGGAAAAGTAGATTATGAAAAATCGTGCAAAAAAATTAAACCCTTGAAAAGCGTAGTGTTTTCAAAGGTTTAAAGTGGCTCCCCCTGTCGGGCTCGAACCAACGACCCTGCGGTTAACAGCCGCATGCTCTACCGACTGAGCTAAGGAGGAATATTTATGTCGGCATTACCTATTTTCCCGGGCCGCTTCCAGCCAAGTATCTTCGGCACAAGTGAGCTTAACTACCGTGTTCGGGATGGGAACGGGTGGACCCTCACTGTAATAAACACCGACTAATCGACCGTTTAAGCCGATTATTTTTTGGACAAAGTCCGTGTATTGGTGACCCGTAGCGGATTCGAACCGCTGTTGCCGGCGTGAGAGGCCGGAGTCTTAGGCCACTTGACCAACGGGCCGTATCTACTGATGGTACACCATCAGGGACTCGAACCCTGGACACCCTGATTAAGAGTCAGGTGCTCTACCAGCTGAGCTAATGGTGCAAATACACCCTAAAAACTGAACAAAGGAAGTAAAGAGGAGAAATTGAAAAAGAAGAGACCAAAGGA